>NZ_LUKD01000001.1:1257292-1868843 GCF_001592745.1 Bdellovibrio bacteriovorus | reverse complement strand
TGACCTCGCCTTTTTATTTTTAAATTCTCAAAATTACTTACACGTGCATGACATAGTGACTGCGGAATCAGCTCCCGTGCAGTTAAAGATCTTTCCGTCGTGAGGAAGTTCAAAAGAATAGATCTTTCCGTCTCTTTCCACCAACAATAAATCGTCACCATTTTGATAAAAGATACGACGTGAGTTTGCTTTACCGACAATGCTTCCATCGGATTCTAACGTCGCGATCAATGTATCAGTAGGATTGTTGGTTTGCTCTGCCGCTAAGGGAATTTCTCTTTGGGTGCCCCCTGCTTCCATCACGGAATATTTCAAAGTGCGAGTGGGCTCCCCACTGGCCGTGTTTGTATTTTCAACATAGATGCGGCGAACTTCGCCCGCAGGTGTACGAATATCCGTCGTGAACCACTCATCACTTTGCGCGACGATATCACCCAGATCTGCGGAAATTGCTTTGTTAAGATTGTCGAAATTAATTTCAGCTTGTGAATCCAAAGGCTGCACTTTCATATTCAAGCAAACCGCCATCTCTTGAATATGCTTTTGGTAGGCCTCGAACTTTTTTGGATCTTCCATATTTGTTGGAAGAAATCCAGCAGCGGTTCCTGTCGGCACGGCCACATCCACAGGTGGCGGTGGTGTCGCCTTATTCGCACGCGAGGCTTCCGGAGGAATTGTTCCCATACTTTCAGGGTTCACCGAAGGCTCTTCGGGAGTGTTCGCGGGCTTCAGGTAAAAGAAAATCAGAAGCCCGATAATAATAGCGACGATAAGAATGGCAATATTTCGTTTGTGCATTCCTTAACTATCGACTGATCTCGACGGCAACGTCAACGGGTTCAAAATTCAGAAGCGAAACACCGATGAAGCGCAATCGAACGTGTAGATAGTCAAACAGATGTGCCACACGTTCACAACCTGGACCTTGCAATGTCATATACATCAAATAATGTGGTAAGCCGGGCGAATAATCAAAATGCCAATCGGAAACGACTTTGCAGTCCTCGCCCAGCTCGGGCCAATCTTTTGCGATGAATTCGGCCTTGCGGGCAGAAGAAAACGAAATGTCTCTACCAATTAATACCGGATCAATTTGGTCAACCACCAGTCCCACTCTTAAAAGAGCTTCCTGCGTGACCGGATTCCAGAGTGAAGAGTATTCGTACTGATTCGGAGCCAGCTCACGAATACGAAAACTCATTTGATTGTCGACGGCTTGAGAGTGCACGGACCACAAGCTGACCAAAACCATCATCAAAAACACAAAATATCTCATGACATCCCCCTGCATGGATCTTCGTGATAGACATGTTCTTAATAGTAAATGTGACCCTTAAAATGCAAGAAAGGGATCTTTACAGATCCCCTTCTTGAAGTGATTTCAGTTTTGGTGACAAGAAATGTCTTACTTAATAAGACCGATCTCGCGCAAACGCTGCATCAAGAAGTCATGACCAGTGATATCAGCGTATTTTGCACCTGTCCCTTTACAAGATGGCAAGCAGCTCAACATAGCTTCAGGGTGTGGATGCATAAAGAACGGCATTGAGTAACGGCTTTGGTTTGTACCGTCTTGAGGATTGATCACTCGGTGAGTTGTGGACGGAAGAACATCGTTCGTCAAACGCGCCAACATATCACCCACGTCGACAATCAAAGTGTCTGGTTCAGAATCAATATCCAACCACTGACCATCGCGGTCTTTCAATTGCAAACCAGAAGCTGTGGCTGCTGGAAGAATCGTGATGAAGTTGATGTCCTCATGAGCTGCTGCTCTTACGCAACGAGGATCAACACCTTCTGGAATTGGTGGATAGTGAAGAAGACGTAAGATCGAGTTTCCATCTTTCGTCATTTTTGCGAAGAAGTCTTTTTCAACTTCCAAAGGCATCGTCAATGCTTCAAGCATCACGTTACCTGCTTCTTCAAGCGCATTATAAAGTGCTGTGAAGTGAGTTTTGAATTCAGGAATTTCTGTAGGCCATACATTTTCTGGATAAACAGATTTTAAAGCATTGCCTTCTTCAAGAACACGGCCCACGTGCCAGAATTCTTTAAGATCCATCACGGGAGAATCTTTAGCGTGTTCTTGACCAAATGGCGTGTAACCACGTTGGAAGCCCGCTTTCGGAGAGATGTAAGATTTTTTTACGTCTGTAGGAAGAGAGTAGAATCTTTTTAGGATATCGTAAGCTTTGTGAAGGTCTTCAGCTTTCACGTTGTGATCTTTAAGAATGATGAAGCCATATTCTTTTAGACCTGTAAAAAGACTGTCGATAAACTTCGCGCGGTCTGCATCTGTGCCCTTAGTATAACTTGCAAGGCTCAGTGTCGGAACTTTACGAAGAGTGCTTTGTTCAGAATGAGAAGCCGTTTCCATTGTTCTCACGATATTCCTCCGTTGTTAGGTTCACAGCGAATCTAGCAAGGTGCGCAAATAAAAGGCAACAGCAACTAATTATGCGTAAAAAGAATATCTAATACTCGAACGAGGGTGGGGGTTTCGAATTTAAAATGAATGTCTCCATCGAATAAACGGACCGCATGTTCACTGCGATACGGGGACTCTTTTTCCTCGTAACCGCGGTAAATCACAGGACGCGGGTCCAATTGCAGCGTACCCACGACAATTTCACGAAGAGCTTTGTCAGGATTGCGACTTTCCCATTCACGCATGACGTTTTCTGCGTGCTCGGTAAATTCTACATGGATCTCTTCTTTGGCCACTTCTGCGGGCCATCCCGTGCGTGCCTCTGGGATCGCTTCGACTTCGGGAAGGTACGGCTTGATATCTAAAATCGGAGTGCCATCAACAAGGTCCGCTCCGGAAACGACGATGCCGTCTTTTTCCACTGCGATCAACTCTACCAGTGAAAGGCCAATGGGGTTGGGACGATGAGGACTGCGGGTTGCGAAAAGCCCCATGGTTTTTCCTCCCAAGCGAGGAGGATGAACTTTCGCATGATAACGAGCCGTTTTATTTTGATGAAAAACCCACACGAGCCAAACATGACTGAAGCCTTCAAGGCCTTGCAACGACTCCTCGGGCTGTAAGTCCGCGCGAATCTTCAAACGCGCCCACGCCTTCTTCACCAAACCGGGTTGTCTGGGAGTGCCGAATTTATCTCGAAAACAGGATTCTAAATAGCCAATAGGTTCCATCATGTGGAGTAGGCAGTAACTTTTCGAATCGCCTTGCGTCAAGGACTTTCACTCTGAGCACAGGGTCAGAAAACAAAAAGCCCGTGTCTTAGAGACAAGGGCTTTTTGCTGCTGTGGTTTTGCTGAATCGGCAAATTAGAAATTGCCAGATCTTCTCATCAAGCCTTCTTTATTCTTGATGATGATCTCTTTACCGTTCAAATCGATTAGACCTTCGTTTTTAAACTCAGTCAGGTGACGAGACAATGATTCGTTGATTGTACTAGCAAGTTGAGCGAATTCATTGCGAGTCAGTTTAAGATTCAAAGAGATACCGTTTGGCGTTTGCACACCAAATTTGTCAGAAAGCAACACAAGCTGGTAAGCGATACGCTCTTGAACTGACGCCAAATAATGCAATTGGCTTGTTGTTTCGAAAGACTCAAGGTCATTCACTGCTTGATTCAAAAGAAGTTTAATCAATGGGCTTGCTTGAGCCATTGCGACTTGAATCAATTCGCGTGGATACAACCACAATACTGTCGATTTAACAGCCTTCGCATGAGATTGAACAGGAGCTCCTTTAACCAGTGCTTTGTAGCCAAAATATTCGCCTGGTGAAACAAGCTTAGTGACGTACTCGTTCGTAGTTGTGCGTCCGCGTGCATGCGAGCGGTTCACTACAACTTTGACACAGCCAGATTGCACATAGTACAGACCCTTCGCCGGCTCCCCTTCTTTATAAATCATTTCTTCTTCCTTCAAGTGAATCACTTCATATGGAACGCTTGAAGTATTTGGAATGTTTAAGTTTTGATTGCCCATAAAACCAAGGGAGTTTACTCCGCCGTTGAGTATTGTCTGAGATTCCATACTCTATTTCCTCCGCACTTTCTTCTTTGGGTTAAATGTTTAGGTCGATCCTAAACTGGCTTTAAACAAGTGCCTAATTGAAATTTCGACATAACTTACTTGTAACGGGCTCCTGTTAAGGGGCTAACAAGCTTTTGACTTGACTCACATTGCCACCTCTCCTAACTTCTGCCTCACATAAATTTTAAGATTTTTTTGTGATATCAATCGCTTAATCGCTGCCAAAACGCAGCCAAGTTAGATGATTCTGAGGGGCTCAGATGATGTTAAAAACGATCCTTACCACCCTGTTAATCTTGTCTTTTAACATAGTTTCCCATGCTAAAACGCTTAAAGTCGGTTTGGTGTTAGATAAGGGCGGTAAAGACGACAAATCTTTTAACTCTGCTGCTTACATCGGAGCTACAAAAGCGGAAAAAGATTTTAAAATTGAATTGAAATATGTCGAAGCCACCGACACCAACGCCATTGAAAATCTTCTTCGCTCATTTGCTCGTAAAAATTTTGATCTAGTGATCGGAATTGGATTCGGTCAAAAAGAGCCTGTTAAAAAAGTGGCTCCCCAATTTCCACAAGTAAAGTTTGCTGTCGTTGATTCTGAAGTCAGTCTTCCTAACGTGCGCTCTTTGTTATTTGAAGAACACGAAGGGTCGTTTCTTGTCGGCGCTCTTGCTGCGATGGCATCAAAAAGCGGGGCGGTTGGATATGTGGGAGGAATGGATATTCCTTTAATTCGTCGATTCGCCATGGGTTACGCTGCGGGCGCGAAATACGTAAATCCAAAAATTAAAATCACAGAAAACTATATCGGTGTTACGGGCGAAGCTTGGAACAATCCTGCGAAGGCCAAAGAACTTGCGCTTTCACAAATGGCTTCCGGCACGGATGTGATCTTCGTGGCTGCGGGGGCATCAAATACGGGTGTCTTTGATGCTGCGGAAGAAAAGAAGAAGTTGGCGATCGGAGTTGATTCAAATCAGAACTGGATCAAGCCGGGCGTGATTTTGACAAGTATGATGAAAGCGGTCGACGTGGCCGTGTATGACACGATCAAGGAAACGAACGAAGGAAAGTTTACTCCCGGAATCATTCGTTATGGTCTGAAAAACAAAGGTGTCGACTACACGCTCGATCAATACAATGAAAAACTGATCACGCCTGATATGAAAAAGAAAGTAGAAGAGATCAAAAAGAAAATCATCGCGGGACAAATTTCTGTTCCTGACTACTATAAAAAGAAATAGTGATGTCAGTTCCAGCCCTCGAGTTTAAAAGAGTCTCTAAATCCTTCGGCGAAGTCCGCGCCAATACGGATATCTCTTTCTTTGTCGAACGCGGTGCCATCCATGCCATCGTTGGCGAAAATGGCGCTGGCAAATCAACAGCCATGAAAATCCTCTTTGGCATGTATCGCCCTGATGAGGGCGATATTTTTGTGAACGGACAGCAAGTTCACTTTCAGTCTCCTATTGATGCCATGGCTGCAAAAATCGGGATGGTTCATCAGCACTTTATGTTGGCTGAGCCTTTCACGGCCTTAGACAATATTCTCCTACAACAAAAAGGTTCCGCGTTTTCACTTCTTCCTAGAGCTGAACAAAAAAATCGTCTGGAAGAAATCGCACATCGTTATGGCTTTCAGATCAACCTCGATGCGAAAGTAGAAGATCTTTCTGTCGGAGAGCAACAGCGACTGGAAATTCTAAAAATTCTTTCTCAAGACTCCGAGATTTTAATCCTTGATGAGCCGACGGCAGTTCTTACTCCTCAAGAAGTCCAAGATCTTTTTGCCAATCTTCTTCGCCTGCGGGAAGAAGGTAAAACTATTCTTATTATCACTCACAAGCTCAAAGAAGTGATGGCGTTGACTGATTCCGTGACAGTTTTCCGCGCGGGCCACATCGTGGGTCATAAGTGGACTCGCGAAACCAATGCCGAAGAGCTTGCCGAAATGATGGTCGGCCGCCGCATTCAGAAGCCACAAGAAAGAAGCAGCGTGATTGAAGCTGCTAAAACGGTTTTACGTTTCGAATCCGTTTCGGGTCGACTGGGCACTCACGGAATTGAAGACATCCAACTTTCTGTTCACGCTCGTGAAATTGTCGGCGTTGCCGGTGTTGAAGGAAACGGACAAGATGTTCTTATTCGCGCTCTTTTAGATCAGCGCGCTTTGGAATCTTTCACTGGAAAAGTAACGACCTTGGGTTCCGTAGGCTCTTTCCCGGAAGATCGCTTGCGCTTTGGAGTTTTGCCTTCGCGCCCCGTGTACGAAAATTTCATTTTGGGCCAGCATAAGACATCGCTTTTTGCTAAGGGAATTTTCCTTAAGACAAAAGAGATCTTACAAAGAACCAAAGACATCATGGGTAAATATGATATCCGCCCGCACAATGCTCATCTTCCCTTTGAAAAGATGTCCGGTGGAAATCAACAAAAGCTCGTGGTCGCACGTGCTTTGTTGCAAAACCCTCAAGTGATTGTGGCGGCGCAACCGACTCGTGGAGTTGACATCGGCGCTATTGAGTTCATTCACAATGAGCTTCGCAAAGCTCGAGATGAAGGGGCTGGAATTCTTTTAATTTCATCCGAGTTGGATGAATTGATGGCGCTTTCAGACCGCATCGTCGTTCTTTATAAAGGCCGCCTCGTGAAAGAATTTACGCGCGCGCAATTTGATGAAATCGCTTTGGGTAAAGCGATGGGATGTGGCAATTGAAACGTTTGATTGGATTTGCCATAGGCTTAGTGGCCGCCCTGCTTTTGACATTCTTCGCAGGTGAGAACCCTTGGAACATCTTTATGATCCTCATGCGCAGTGCCTTTGGCTCCATGTATGATTTGGGTCTGACTCTTTCCTATACGACTCCGCTCATTTTCTGCGGGCTTTCCGTTGCGATTTGTTTTCATGCAGGACTATTCAACATCGGCGCTGAAGGTCAGTTAACTATGGCCGTGGTGACGGCGGCGGCTGTCGGTATTTTACTGCCGCAAGTTCCATTTCCCTTAGCTCCTGCCTTGGCTTTTATGGCCGCTCTTCTTGTCGGAGGTTTCTGGGGCTGGATTGCTGGGTGGCTGCGTGCCGTTCGCGGCAGTCACGAAGTTATTATTACGATTATGCTGAACTTTATCGCCGCTGGTCTTGCGAGTTGGTTCACATTGAAAGTGATTCCGAATCCGAACTCGCAAAGCCCAGAAACGGCGATGGTGTCGGCGAACTATATGTTTAAAGACTATGATTTGATTGCCCGTCTTTTCCCAGATACTCCAGCGAATGCCTCTTTGGGATTTGCGATTGTGTTTGCGATCTTGATGTGGATATTTCTCTGGAAAACCACGTGGGGCTTTGAATTGCGGGCGGTCGGCTCCAATCCTGAAGCAGCTCATCGCGCGGGAATTTCTGAAAAGAAAATGCGGATGATCGCTATGTCATTGGGTGGCGCTTTGGCGGGCTGTGTTGCGTTGTCTGAGGTTTTAGGCAGTGCCGGCCAATATCGTATTGGTTTTTCTCCTGACTATGGATTCATTGGAATCGCCGTGGCTTTGCTTGCGAATAACAATCCCTTAGGAATTATTGCGGCCGCTTTCTTGATGGGAGCCCTTCACAAGGGGGCCTCGGATCTGGATTTAGAAACCTCCACGATCACCCGTGATTTTTCTCGTATTATTCAAGCCTTCATCATTCTGGGCGTAGCTGGACAAGCTTACTGGGAATGGTTGAAGAAAAACCGTAAGAGGAAGTCATAATGGAATCACTCTCTCTTATTTTAGCTTTGGTATTTGCGACATTAAGATTAGCGACACCACTTATCTTTGCAACGACCGGTGGTTTGATGAGTGAACGCTCTGGAATCGTGAACATCGCATTGGAAGGCTTCATGCTTTTTGGAGCTTTCGCGGGAGCCGTTGCCGGACAATACTTTGCTTCGGCATGGCTGGGTTGGGGCGCGGCCTTGATTGCAGGTCTTATAGTCGGTGCTCTTTATGCATTGTTCGTTATTGAATTGAAGGCGGACCAGATCGTGACTGGTATGGCGTTCAATTTACTGGCGATGGGTGTAATTCCGTTTCTGACGAAGATTCTTTATAACTCAACGGGCACGACGCCAGCTTTGTTGGTGGAAGATCGTTTTACTTTTGAGCCTTTGCTTATGGCCTTCGTTCTGGTGGGGCTTGTTGCGTTTTGGCTTTACAAATCTCGCTCAGGTCTTTGGCTTTTGTTTGCTGGCGAACATCCCGAAGCTTTGCTCGCTAGTGGCGTAAGTGTACGTAAAGTCCGTTGGACTGCGGTTTGTTTTAGCGGCATGTTTGCCGCGTGGGGTGGCGCAAGTCTTTCTTTATTCTTGTCTTCAGCTTACTCACCCATGATGACGAGTGGTCGCGGCTATATGGCGCTAGCAGCTTTGATCTTTGGTAAGTGGAAGCCACTTCCCGCTTTGGCCGCCTGCTTACTTTTTGCTT
Source organism: Bdellovibrio bacteriovorus (assembly GCF_001592745.1). Lineage (NCBI taxonomy): Bacteria > Pseudomonadati > Bdellovibrionota > Bdellovibrionia > Bdellovibrionales > Pseudobdellovibrionaceae > Bdellovibrio > Bdellovibrio bacteriovorus. Next base: position 1,860,371 of record NZ_LUKD01000001.1, on the reverse strand, counting down.
TTGCCGACGCAGTTCAGATCCGTTTGCAGGGCGTGCGTTTCGGCGAAAGCGAAATTCCTGTTCAGTTTGTTCAAATTCTTCCCTATCTTGTGACTATCATTGCTTTGGCGGGTTTCATCGGTAAAAGCCGTGCTCCGAAGGCTTTGGGTCGCGAAGGGTTTTAGTTTTTTAAAAGAGAGGTTTCCATGAAAAGTCTTCTTCTTGTTTTATTGATGGCAACATCGACTCAAGCTTTGGCTTGGGGAGGCCGTGGTCACGATGCTGTCTGTCGCGCGGCGAGTTTCCTTGTGAAAGAGCCAGGACTAAAAGAGTATTTAAAAAACAAACCGCAAATGATGGGTCATCTTTGCAACATGCCTGACTTTTATTGGAAGAGCTTAGGTGGCGAAGCCAATCAACTTGGAAATCCGACTCACTTCATCGACATTGAAGTCATTGGTCTTGATGTGAAGGACATCCCTGTTGATTTCAAAAAATTGCAGGCCGATTTCACGGGAAAGCCGAACAAATTTAAAAATGATGGATCAACAATTAAATCCATCCCTCAAGAATTTGGTTCTTCTTGGTGGAGAGCCGATCAGTTCATGCGCATTATCGCAGGACTGCAAAAAGATTTTGCGTTAGCGACTCCTCCTGCAAATTTCAAAGAAGAACAGAACAACGAGCTTCCTTACAACAAGTTGGCTTATCAAATGATCGTATCAATGGGTTTGATGGGACACTTTGTGGGTGATAACTCTCAACCGTTCCATACTTCCGCTGACTACGATGGATATGCCGCAGGTCACGGTGGCATTCATGCTTACTTCGAAGATTCTGTGGTTGGGGAATTCGATGGGGACCTAGATGCTTTGGTTCTAAAAGAAGCTCGTGCAATGAAAAATCCAGAGTTCTTGAAACCAAAGACCACGATTGAAAAGATGAAGGTTTTAAGTGTGATTTCCAATAAAGAGATCGCGAAAATCTTGAAACTAGATCCAATCAAAAAGAAATCCGAGCTTAAAAAAGAAAAAGGCATGGAACTGAAGACCGCTGCCGAAAGGGAACCTGCTTCTGTCGCTTTCAAAAAAATGAAACCTTTAATCGTGACTGAAATGGCCCGTGGAGCTGTTTTGCTAGCCAACCTGTGGGACGAAGCCTATATCAGCGCCGGTCGCCCGAAGATCGGTGCTTACAAATCGTATAAGTATCCATTCACTGTGGACTTCGTAGCGCCAGATTACATCACTCCGGAAGCTGCTACAGAGAAGAAATAGATTTCTCGGTGAAATCGAAGCCCTTTCACTCTGCTAGGTGACCGGTAGCGATAGTAGCTAAGATTTGAAAATTTTAAGCAGTCCGAAAGACAAAGAAAAAAACCCGGCCGAGAAGACCGGGTTTTTTCTTTTTTTGAAGGGAAGTGAATTAGTAAGACAATTCGTGATGAACTTTCAAACCACGGATTTGGTTGCTTGGAAGTTGCGCCTTGAATTCTCTGATTGTTTTCGTAAGTTCGCCAACTAACTGACGAGACTTATCCAAATCAGCTGAACGATCGATCTCTTTACGAACCGCCTCAGCAGTAGTGATAGTTTGTCCCAATGCACTCATCAGGCCGTTGGTATTCTCCATGTCGCTGATTTCGTCCTGCATTTTTTCCATTTCTTTGATTTGAGTTTCAATCGTGATTAAGTTCATATTGAGTTCGGCAGCATCCAATTTTCCTGGAATATTCATTTCACATTCCAAACAACGGTCACTTGCCGCCGCCGCTTCAGCTGCCGCAATTTTGCCTTCTGTGATCATCAAAGAGATGTCATCCACCTCTTCCGCCATCGCTTTAACAGAACCCAAAACCATAATCACAGCCATTGCCAACAAAACACGCTTTTTCATAAATTCTCTCCTCGTGGATTTTATCCAATTCGAAGAATTGCGAAGGCTGTACCCACGTTAAAATGAAATAGCAGGGCTCTCAGTGTTTAGTAAAACGACAGGAGCCCTATATCGGTAGTCGGGTCTCAGATTGAAACAGTAAGAATCCCGATTGAACTGGAAGTGCGTGAAAGCCTCATTTTCAAAGGATTTGAGCAAACGTTAACTTAGTTATAATAACTTGGGTTATTTTGCCGTGGCAGTACTCCCTGCTGATGCGATGATGATACAGCCAACAGCAAAAGATTGAGTCAGCGTTAAAGACTCATTCAACATCACAAATCCAGCGAATATGGCAACGACGGGCTCCATGCTCATTAGAATCCCGAATGTTTTCGTGGGAATGTTCGTCATGGCTTTCATTTCCAAAGAATAAGGAATCGCGCTTGAAAGAAGTGCGATTCCTAGGCCCATCGGTAGTAGTGAGGGGTCTAGAATCTGTTCTCCGTTGAAAATGAAGCCAGCGGGAACTGTGACTAAGGCGGCGAACCACATTCCCCAGCTTGTTGTCTGTAAGCTGCCTGTCGCTTTGGAGATCTTTTTTCCGAAGACAATATAAAGTGCCCAGAAAAATCCAGCCGCAAGTGCTAAGAAAACTCCGAGTCCATCAAGACTTTCTGAAGAAGAGGCTACTGGCAATAACATATAGATACCGACCCCAGCTAAGGCCACCCATAAAATATCCCAGGATTTTTTCGAAGCGAACAATGCGACACTTAATGGTCCCACGAACTCGACGGCGACAGCGATACCAAGAGGGATTCGTTCTAACGAAAAATAAAATAGAAGATTCATCGCACCTAAAGAGATTCCGTACGCGGCGACGGGAAGAATCTCTTTTTTGGAAATCTTATGTTTCCAAATTTTTGCGACGACAGAAAGTATCAGGGCCGAGATGAAAACGCGCAAAGCTGTTGCTCCGGCCGCACCCGCCAGTGGGAAGAGTTGCTTCGCGAAAGATGCTCCGAATTGAATCGAAAACATGGCGATTAAAAGAAGACCTAAAGACGAATACAGCGAGTTCAAGATCGACTACTCCTTATACAGTGGCGCGCGATGTCGGTCACCGACTGTCACTGCGATCCCACTCTGAGAAACGAAACTTCTAAGTGATTGAAGTGTCGATCAAGCATTCTCAAAGCAAGTCACAATTTTTGGCACATTCCTCGCACTAGGGATAGATATACAACTTGTTACGAAGGAGTTCAAAATGACAATCACAAAAATCATCACAGCAGCAATCATCACTTTGTCAGCAGCTTCTTCTTTCGCAGGTACTAAATGTGACCACAAAGATCTTGGTGGTCGTTTCAGCCACACAAATCCTCCTGCAACTCAAACTCAAGTTGTTAAAACTGCTACAACTTCTACTTACACAGGTGCTCGCTAATATCTGCGGCGGAATATGAACGCCTCATTCTAAGACATCCATTCCTTCATTTCCCCTACCAACATCCTTAAGAATTTCCATTTTTTAACCGAGATAATTGGGCACCTCAGCAAACCCATTACATAAAAACAGGTCGGTTGAAATGAAATCGTGGCTTCGTGGTATTAAAGGTAAGTTGTTCTTCTCTGCAGTGATTCCTCTTTTTGGATTCATCGCTCTTGGCTACATCTCTTATGCAAGCTTCACTTCTTTAGGGGGCCTGCTCAATGATGCCTACGTGAATATTATTCCAAACCTTAAAGCAGTGGATGATATTGAAGGAGCTCGTGCGCGCATTGGCCAGTATCTCTGGGGGTCGATGGCTAATAAAGATGTCCCAAAACATCGTGGAGACTATGTTAAGAAAGCCCGCATAGCCGTAAAAGAATATGAAGACGCCATCGCAGAATACGAAGCAAATAGTTTTCAACCTGGCGAAGCAGAGATTTATGCCAACATGAAGCATTTAAATGCGGAATATATCGCCGAAGTTAATAAATTCATCGCGATTCTTGATACGGGCACCGACGAAGAACTTCTTAAAGCGCGCGAAATGATGACGGGCGGTCCTTATCTAGCTCATTCGACTACGATCAAAAAGACGGCGGGCGAGATCATCAGCCTCTATGAAAAGATGGCCAAAGAAAAAAACGAATTTCAAAAAGCTGAGACGAAGAAGGCTTTAACCTTGCTCGCAATTATCGGCTGCGTCTCGGCGGTGTTGGTGTTTGGTATCTTATTATTCGTGGCCAACGCCTTAAGCAAACGCGTAAGCATGGTCGTGAACAAACTTTCAGATGCAGGCACTCAAGTAAACCAAGCTATTAATCAATTGTCGCTTGCCGGACAAAGTCTATCACAAGCTTCAACATCTTCGGCCGCCTCACTGGAAGAAACCGTTGCTTCTTTGGAAGAAATGACTTCCATGGTGAAGTTGAATTCGGACAATGCAAAACAGGCTGCAAGCCTTGCAGTAACATCTCGTACCGCCGCCGAAGATGGTGAGCGTGAGATCAAAAATCTAGTGACTTCGATGCATGATATATCTCAATCTTCTAAAAAAATTGAAGAGATCATCAATGTTATCGACGACATTGCCTTCCAAACAAACTTGTTGGCTTTGAACGCTGCTGTCGAAGCGGCTCGCGCGGGAGAACAAGGTAAGGGCTTTGCCGTAGTAGCTGATGCCGTTCGTACTTTGGCGCAAAGATCGGCTTCCGCAGCAAAAGACATCACAAGTCTTATTAAGGACTCGGTCGAAAAAATTGAAAACGGGACCGAGATCGCTGATCGCTCGGGAGCCGTCTTAAATAATATCGTCACTTCAATCAAGAAGGTGTCTGACCTGAATAATGAGATCTCTGCAGCAAGTTCTGAGCAAACAACCGGCATTCAGCAAATTAATAAAGCCATGAACCAGTTGGATCAGGGCTCACAGTCAAATGCAGCTTCCTCTGAAGAAATTGCATCGACGGCAGAAGAAATTTCGTCGCAATCCAATCAGATGCAGTTATTAGTGAAAGACCTGAATGGCTACGTCACGGGTCAGACAGAAGTTACGGGCCCTTCCGAAGTCAAAGCGGACGCGAAGAAACAGAAGCCAGCTCCTCAAGCTGCAGGCTCAAAGGTGATTAAGTTCAAACCACCGCAAAAAGCAGCGAAGCCAACGGAGGCCGCAGAGGTGATTCCATTTGATAATGAGGATGAACCCAGAGCTAAGGTTGGAACAACCGACGGGTTCTAGATAAAAGATGTACGAATAAAAAAAGCCCAGGTTTCCCTGGGCTTTTTAGTTTCACATGAGTGAAGCTTCAATTACTTAACGATGTCGCCAACGTATTTGAAACCAACAGTGATCATGCTCTTAGTTGTATCTTCTGCACCAGCAAGAGCGCCATCAAAGTCTTTGTCTTTGATAGAAGTGTAAGCTACGTGGTAACGGAAAGCATCTTCAGCTTTTGGAACAACTTCCAAAGCAACTGCCCAAGCATCACGCTTGAAGTTGTCTTCGTCAGCAGCTTTGTCTGTAGACATTTCGTACTTAAGAACTGGAACCCACATACCCATTTTGTAACGAGCTTCTACGAAAGTAGATGTAGTTTCAGACTTAGTGTCACCTACGTTCTCTTTATCAGAGTTTGCAAGGTACTCAAGATCAACAGTCAAATTTTCCATTGGAGCCAAGCGGAAACCAGCACCAATGAAAGTTTGTTCGTGACCAGCAGCAACTGTATCAGCAGCACCGATAGTGTAGCTCAAGTATGTTTGAACCATTTTATCGGCAAATGAACCCCAGTATGCCAAGCCCATAGTGTGGCGCTTGTTAACAGAAGTCAAAAGATCGCTGTCTGAGTTAGTTTGGTTAGCCAATTGGAACTCAACTTTATGATCTGGAGTGATAGTGTAAGCAGCAGCAACACCAGACATATTTTCAGGAGTTACAACTGAACCTTCATTCTCAGAACCAGGAGTCGCACCAAGAAGACGACCGCCTTCGCCACCGTTAGCCAATGAAGTAAGGTAAGTATCGCCATCGTAGAATGCACGACGCTCGAAACCACCAACATTCATCCACATTTTACCAGCAGTGAAAGTGAAATCACCCATTGGCTTAGAGATAGTCAAGTGTTCAACGAACTTATCAACAGTCATCACTTTTTGTGGACCAGACAAAGTATCGTCTTCAACTACGAATTGACGAAGATTCAAACCAGCGTCGATTGTAGCATCACCAACCATACCAGTTAGGTATAGACGAGCAACTTCAGGCTTGAATAGAGAAGTTCCAGCTGTTTCGGCGCCGTTAGCAGCGTCGTAAGCTGGAGTGTTAACATAGTCAGAACGTACAACGAGTTTTACACCCGCGAACGCGTTAGTAGCCGCAACTGTCACAGCTGCCATTACTAAAAGTTTTTTCATTGTTGCATCCTTTCGTTTCGTTGCAATCTTAGAACTCTTTTAAATCCATTAAAAGTTGTAACCGTTTACATAAAAAATGCTAATGATGAGCTAGTCCAAGATCAACAACAAAAATTTTACGAGCCTTTCCTCATCACCGAAAAACTCATCAATAAGTTTCATCCTGTGGTTTCAAATCCACAGGTCGTGCTCTTTCCTTTTTCTTTTTTTTGATACGATTTTTTCGAACTTTTTATTTCGATGAAATCCGCAACAGTTGTGGATTTCATCGCAAGGAAGAGTGTTCGAAAATTTCCCCGAAAAATTTTTAGTGATGCGATTTCGCTACCGTTTCTTGGTCCAATTTAAATACCGGATTTGGACATTTGACGCGAAATTTCAATTTAGAGTTGGCGCACTAGATCATGGTCTAGTTTATATCTTTTTACGTTACAGAAACTGGACCTAGGTCATATCCTTTTCAGCACTGAAATACTCAGAACCTATATAAAGGAGTTCATGTGAAACTTTTGAGAGTCGTCATGTTGGGATGCTTAATTGCGAGTGCAAATGCACACGCTGCAGACCTTGCCGGAATCACTGTAAATGGTGAAGTGGCATTTGATTATAACTTTTTGTCTACAAAGGACAACGGCATCCCAAACACGGGTGCGGCAACGAATGAAACTTACCGTCTTAACTCGGCTCAGATCCTTCTTAAAAAAGAAACGGATCAAATCAACTTCTTGGCTCGACTTGCTTATGTACCAACTGCGGTAGTTACAACAACGACTCCTGCTGAAGGTAAAACAACTTACAACTTGGGCACTTTGGATCAAATCGAAGCTTATTATAAAGTGACCTCTCAGTTTCACATCGGTTTTGGTCGTTTCTTAACTACAATGGGTTATGAGTCCTTATTAAAGTCTGAAAACTCGACTTATAATAATACGATCGCATATCAATCCATCGTTCCGGGATACGGTGAAGGATTGCGTCTTCGCTATATCGCAGGTGACTGGTTGACGGCGACTCTTTCTACATACAACCAATCTACTTACAGCGCTTGGGGTGATGATTACACGCCAACTAAAACGACAGAGCTTTCAGCAACAGGTGTTCTTGGCAACCTTACTTGGTTCGGTGGCTACTACTTGGGAACAGACTCTGGAGCGACAGCGAAAGTTGAAAAGTCGGCTTCCAGCGTTTGGGCCGCTTATAAGTTCGCAGACAATTTCTCTTTAGCTATTACTTATGATTCACGCACATTCACTCCAGATGGCGAACATGCTCACTGGGCGGATTCAACAAGTGCAGTTCTTTCTTATGGTTTGAATCAACATAACCTGGCATTACGTTACGAAATGGTTCGTGGAGCCAATGAACTTGTAGATCCAGTTACTTTTGCCACTTATGGAAATGCTGACAAAGTGAATTCTTTGACAGTGACAGATAAGATCGCTTTGACAGAAAACTTTAAAGTCTATGCGGAATATCGCATGGATCAAGCAGATGAAGATGTTTTTGCTGATGAAGACGGAAACGCCAACAGCAAAAAAGACGCCAGCATGATCACGCTGGGCGCGATTGCAAGCTTCTAAAAGAGCTTTTGCAACAAAAAGGGTCTCGCAAGAGGCCCCTTTTTTTATTCTTTCTTTCCCTCTTGAACGTCTTCGGAAGGTCCTGCGACAAGAACGAAAGACAAACAAGAAACTCCTTTTCCGATCGGGAACTTGTGCTACCCTAAAGAAAAGGAAGTAAGCCTAGACAATGCAAAAGAAAAAACTCCTCAACGGCACAATCAAAAGACATCCCGACGGATTCGGATTCTTTATTCCTGATGACCCTGAACATCCTGATGTGTATATTCCTCGCCACTCGATGGAAGGAATCATGACCAACGACAAAGTGGCCGTTGAAGTCTTTCCTGAAAAGGGCACTGAGCGTTTCCGCGGTGAAATCATCCGTGTTCTTAATCGTGGAACAAAAACTGTTGTAGGCCGCTTCTATCGCATGAACGACAGAGTGGGCGCCATCCGCGATGAGGGCAAAGGATGGGGGCAAGACCTTAAGATCAAGCTTGAAGATTCCTTAAACGCCAAAGATAAAGAATTGGTGGCAGCAGAAATTCTTACTTATCCTGATGAAGGAAAATCCTTCACGGGTAAAGTGACAGAGATCATCGGTGACGCCTTAGATCCTTTAACAGATATTAAACGCGTTATCCGCTCGAACAATATTCCTTTAGAGTTTTCAAAAGCGACTTTAGAAGAGGCCTCTCACTTTAGTGAACTTCCTGACGAAAAGGATTTCAAAGGCCGCGTCGACTTGCGCGACAAGAACCTCATCACTATCGACGGCGCAACTGCGAAGGACTTCGATGATGCTGTTTACGTAGAAACGACCGAAGAAGGCTTTCTACTTTATGTCGCCATCGCTGATGTCAGTCACTACGTTAAAATCGGCAGCGCTATTGATAAAGATGCTTATGAGCGCGGAACTTCCGTTTACTTCCCGAACTACGTCGTCCCTATGTTACCAGAGGTTCTAAGTAACGGGCTTTGTTCTTTAAATCCACACGTTCCCCGTCTGTGCCTAGTGGCAGAAATGCTTTTTGATTTCACGGGCGAACTAAAGACTTCGAAGTTTTATGAAGCCGTGATGGAAAGTAAAGCGCGTGTTACTTACGGTGAAGCGCAAGAAATCATCGATGGCGCCGACATCGAAAAATTCAGTCATGTTAAAGGAAACATCATTCTTTTAGCAGATTTAGCTAAGATCTTAATGGCCAAGAGATTTAAAGAAGGCTCTTTAGATCTAGAAATTCCAGAAACAGAATTAGTCATTGATGGCGCGGGAGTTCCCGTCGACATCCAACGTTCAGAGCGTCTCTTTTCACATCGCCTGATTGAAGAAATGATGCTCGCAGCGAACGTGGCGGTCGCTAAGTTCCTATCAAGTCGCAATATCCCGGCTATGTACCGTATCCACGAACCACCGAACGAACAGGCGATTGCCCTTTTAGAGAAATATCTAGCAAACTTCGGCGGTAAGGTTAAATTGAACCAAGGTAAGCTGCAAAAGCGACTTACTAAAGCTTTAGAAGAGTTTGAAAATCGTCCTGAAGCTCAAATTCTGAATATTTTGACTTTAAGATCGATGAGCCAAGCTAAGTACAGCATGAATAATGTGGGCCACTTCGGTCTGGGTTTTGAGTTCTATACTCACTTCACTTCACCGATTCGCCGTTATCCTGACTTGATTGTTCATCGCTTGATTAAAAACCAGGTGATGCCGCAATCACGCTATCGCCTGATGAGCGAAGACGATCTTTCTTCCGCTTCGACAATTCTTTCTGCAGCTGAACAACGTTCCACGAAAGCGGAAAGACAGATTCACTCGATTAAAAAAGCCCGTTTCATGGAAAAATTCGTGGGACAGGAATTCGACGGTATGATCAGCTCGGTTGCAAAATTCGGCGTCTTCGTTCTTTTGCGTGAATACGATGTCGATGGACTGATTCGTTTAGATGATCTTGGCGGAGACCGTTACGAATATGACGAGGAAAATCTGCGCCTTGTTGCTAGAAAATCCGGTTTTAGTTATAGCATCGGCGATATGATTCGCATTCAAGTGGCCGCCGCTGATCCTGAGCTAGGTCAAATCAACTTCCTTCCTGCAGGCGTTGAGCTCGAGGATGAAGACGAAGAAATGACCGACGCTGAAGTGTCTGCTGACAAGTTCCTTAAGAAACTACACCAGCAAAATCGCCCACAACGTCCGGGAAAAAGAGAAGACAATCGCTCCAAGCAGTCCACTTCTGCTCGTAAAGATCGTGGTGGCGAACGTGGTGAACGAGGTCGTGGTGAACGCGATCGCGACCGTGATCACAAACGCGACCGCGATGAAAAGCCGTTCAAAAAAGAAGGCTTTAAGAAAGATCAGAAGAAACAATCTTCTCGATTCTTTGCGGATACTCGACAAGAACGCGACGGACAAGCTCGCAAAATTGAAAAAGCCGAAAGAGCCCACGGTTTTAAACCGCAGCCTCGCGAGGACGACGAACAGCGCGGACCGAATCAAGATCTATTGAACATGATCCTTGGTCCAGAGAGATATCGCGGTCAAAGCGAAGAGACCTCTGCTAAAGACAAGCCCAAGCTCAGTAAGAAATTGATGTTTGCCGAACAGTCTAAACTTCGTGATAATGACAACTATTCGGAGATGAATAGTGACAGCCTTAAAGACCGGAAGCCAGATCGGCAAAACACTAAAAAACGCGGCGAGACTTCGAACGATCGTCGGGGTGTTCGCAAAGCACGGGTTTCATCAGGTCGCGGAAAAGGTAAAACTCGGTAAGTTCATTATCGAGCGCTTAAACTCAAGCTCTGACATCGAAGCCTTTTCGATGCCAGAGCGGATGAGAATCAGCTTTGAAGAACTGGGTCCCACTTTTGTCAAACTAGGCCAGCTTTTAGCCAGTCGTCCCGATCTTGTCCCCGAAGAATACGTCACTGAATTTGAAAAGCTTCACGACCGCGTTCAACCCCTCAAATTTGAAACGGTTGAATCCGTTCTTCGCGAAGAGTTTGGAAGTTCTCTTTATCAAAGGTTTGCAAGCATCGATCCTGAACCTCTGGGTTCAGCCAGTATCGCCCAGGTTCATAAAGCGCGGTTAGCCACAGGTGAAGACGTTGTTATCAAAGTGCAACGGCCAGGTATTATTCAAACCATCAACGATGATTTGAATGTTCTTTATCTTCTAGCGGACTTGTTGGTGACCTACATCCCAGAAACTCGCCCTTACAATCCGGTGGGCATCGTCGATGAATACTTCCGCACCCTCGATTTAGAAACAAACTTCGTAGTTGAGGCAAATAACATCCGTCGCTTTCAAGAAAATTTCGCGGGTAGCGAACACATCAAAATCCCGAAAGTTTATTTAGATTATACGACGGAACGAGTTCTGGTCATGGAAGCCCTTGCCGGAATTCCATTAAGCCAAGAAGGCGCTTTACAACAAGCAAATATCGATCCTAACGAAGTTATTCGAAGAGGCCTTCGAGCTTACCTAAAAATGGTGTTTGAAGACGGGCTTTTTCACGGCGATCTGCATGCCGGGAACTTCTTTATCATGCCGGACAATCACATTGGTTTGATTGATTTCGGTGTTGTCGGTCGTCTTAACAATCGCACACAAGCGGCTATCGCAAATATGCTTTTAGCTTTGTCTAAAGAGGACTATGAGCGCCTGGCTTACGAGTACGTGGACTTAGCCCCTTTCACCGACCGTGTGAATATTGATCTTTTCGCCAAGGACTTGCGAGAATTGATTGCCCCCTACTTCGGTTTGACTTTAAAAAACGTCAATTTGGGTAAAATCCTGATGAAGTCTTCCGGAATCGCGGCGACACACCATTTGCATGTTCCCACGGACCTGATGCTCTTCTTTAAATCCATCGTGTCTATCGAGGGCATGGGCCGGAAAATTCATAAGGATTTTGATTTCCTCCAATACTCTTTAGAATTTGCCGGAGAACTCGCTAAAACACGCTTTGGTCCTGAACGAGTTATGAACGACATGACTCAGATGGCTCGTGAATCCAAAGCATTTTTAAATTCTTTACCGCGCCAGTTGAATTTCTTTTTAAGAAAGATCAACAGCCCTGAGCACTCATTCAGCTTGAAGGTGGGCGAAATTAAAGAGCTTAAACGCTCGGTAGAAAGCTCCTCGAATTTACTTTTCTTAGGCGTGATCATCGGCTCGCTGATCTTAAGTTCTTCGTATATCTTCGTACACGATACCGGAAGACATATCGCAGGAATACCGATGATGAGCTTCGTGGGTTATATCATCGCGGGCCTTTTAGGCATGATTTCATTTCTTAATTATATTCGTAAACCTTAGTGTGAGGCCAGAATGCAGCAGTTGTATTACGAACTTAGTGTCTTAGCCAAAGCCGTCAACTTTAAGAACTTATCTGCTGCCGCTTTGCACGTGGGTTTAAGTCAACCGCAGCTTTCCCGCATTATCGCAAAAATCGAAGACGAGCTGAAAATCGTTCTTCTAGATCGTTCAGCAAAACGAAAATCGGGTTGGACGTCGGTGGCTTTTCAGCTTTCTGAAATCTTTGAAAAGTCCATTCGCCGCCTCGAAACCGAACTTCAAGGCATTAGCAATAATCAAATGGTGGGCGAGCTGCACATCGGAACCTTAGAAGGACTTTCGGATTTCGCTCTGAATACGTCTCGTTTGTGCTTTGAAGAAGTGGGCGTAAAAAAGATCACATTGGATATTTTTGATTTAAATGAACTTGAAGCCAACTTCCTTTCGGGAAATTTGGATTTGATATTCACGTCAAAGACCCCGGGACGTCAGAAGTTTAAATACCTGGCAGAGCTTGGATTCCAAAGACTTGATAGAATTGAATCATCAAAAAAATTCGCCGTTTTAAGTTCTTTTGAATATGGCCGCGCAAATAAAAAGGAACTTGAGGCTTATCCTCATCTCTTCGTTTCAAACTCTTTAGCCATGCGCCGAGCTTGGTTTGATAAGCATGGCGGAACAGGTCACTTACCAACAGAAGCAAAAAAAGGGCGTGCGAAAGACGCGGAACCTGTGATGATGATTGGTTCAGAACTTCTGAGCCCTGTACTTTGGGAAAATCTTACGCAAGCGATTGAAGACTAAAGGCCGTTATTTACGGCCTTTCTTTTGAGCGTAGTCTTGATTCAACATATCTGCGACTTCCGCAGACTCATTGATCACACGCTGACTGATGGAGACATGGTCATTGAAATAACCAAAGCCACGAATCATGCGGGTGTTCCACATATCGGGTGTTACATTCTTAAGATCATACTTCACATTTTTATAGATCTCTGAATTCCACAACTGATCTGCTTTTAAGTTCGAACGATTATCTAATACCCAACGAATCGCTGGTTGAGCCACGTGACAGCTGACGCAATCTAAGTTCTCTGGGTTGAAGTTCTTTGGATTTTCTACACGGAAAGCCGCACGAACTTCGTTCCTAATCATTTCTTCTGTGCCTTCACCCAAACGAGCGGATTCGGCTACTAAATAATTAAACGTATCTGCGCCTTTAGGTGCTGGAGAAATTCCTCCCCCTGAAAAGTGATCAAAGGGAATCGCGGTATTTACAAACGCTTGCGAAGTGCGACCATTTAAACGAGGTACCGGAAACATGTCCATAGCACCATTTTCATAAGAGAATCCAGCAAAGGCCCACATGTCACCTGCTCCGCGCAAGACCATCACTGTCGCGCGTGAGATATTTCCCAGGCCCGCGTATTTTTTAATAATGGCATTGAAGTCTTGCAAAGAGGCACTTTGATCGCCCTCACCAGCCCAAGCAGGATGCACTTGCAAAGGCACGTACTGAGTATTTGCGGGATGCTTTTTCTTCCATGCCGCTAGATCTTTCAACAAAGATTTAAATTCATCGTCCGTCAAAACATAGAACGTGTGAACAGCCGCATCGACAGATTGAATAGTGCCACGACGAGTGACTTCAAAAGGTTGCCACACAAGGCGAATTTGTTTTTGGCAGGATTGTGGAGTCGGCAAAGGAAAACAAGGGTCGATTCGAACTGCAACGACCTTGATAGCTTGAGCCGTTTGCTCACGATTCATGTGCAAAGCTAGCGGAGGCATGCGCTCAAGCATAGAAGCTGTTAAGAGAGCTCCCCCTTTACCCATGTCTTGAGTTCCTAAAAGACCGTCGGATGAAGCATCCTTCGGTAAAGGCATCAGGTAAGAAACGTCATTAAGGTCCCAGGCCGCCTGCGCGTGCAGGGCCCATGTCGCAATAAAAGCTAAAACGAATTTCATTCCCATTAGGTGCCTTCCTGCTCTTAGTAATTCAACAAGATTCGCTTCCACCCAGGGCTAAATCATCTAATTGAAAAGGCGTTGAAACTGCGTTACACGGCGTTCCAAGAAACCCCTCTCCCAAGGGGCGTGCACTTTAAAGACAATAGTTGTTTTCTCGGAAATATCGTTGGCAAAAACTCCCGCCATTTTGACAATCTCTAGAGTTGTTAGACCAATAAGTTGCCGAGTGCGAACAAGTCTTACGGCCACCATCTTTGACGTTGGCGATGAACTCTCCCGACGCCGTGGTTTTACCATTCTTAGAGATCTTAAAGCTGACCGTGTTTTTTCCTGGATCTAAAAGAGGGCGTTGTAAAAGCGTCGCGATCCAAAGATTGATCTGCTTTTTACTTTGTCCTTTTCCGGAATCATAATCGACAGTTTTCGTTCGCTGAGAACCGTCTTCATGACGGGCTGTTAAAATCACTTCATCCCCAGCAACACCTGAGGGACCTACGAAATAGTCATACTCGCCCGATAGCAAAATCTCTTCACTGCAACGGAAAGCCCCTGAAGATGGACCTCCACCACTAGCGTGGCAATGAACATAGATATTTCCTAGAGATAAAACCGCCGTGCGCTCATTTCCATTTTTAAAGCCCACTTCAGCCTGAGAAGAAAAAGCCCCTAACAGGATCGACAATACCAGTGCGAATTTCATAAAGCTCTCCTTGCTGCATTTCACTTTTGCACTGAGAGTCTTCGAGATCAATGGTGAAGTAAGATAAAAATAAAAAAGGCCGCCCCGAAGGAGCAGCCTTTTATGAACTTATATATTTTGACAATTAGCCCAAAAGTTTTAGTGCCAATTGTTGCGACTGATTCGCCTGGCCCAGTACGGAAACCCCAGCCTGCAACAAGATGTTATTTCTTGTCATTTCGGAAGTTTCTGCTGCGACGTCAGTGTCTCTGATTCGCGAGTTGGCTGCTGACAAGTTCTCATCTGCGATCAACAAGTTGTTTGATGTTGATACCAGACGATTTTGTAGCGCACCAAAGTTCGCACGAATCGCATTCACCGAAGTCAATGCCTGGTCGATCACATCCAAGCTCAGTTGAGCTCCTTCCTTCGAGCCTACAGATTCTGCCGTCAATCCCAAGGCATCTACTGAGGCGTTGGCAGCACCAGAGTTAAAGCTGATTCTGTCACGGAAAGGGTCGTTGTTTACGCCGACCTGAATATCAATCATTCCACCTGTGCCGTTAAGTAGTTCGTAACCGTTGAAAACTGTCGCTTCAGTGATACGCTGAATCTCGGATTTCAACTGTTGATACTCAACATCCAAAAACTTTCTTTCTGTTTCACCAATAGTGTCAGATGAAGCTTGTACACCCAATTCTCTTAAACGAATGAGCATATT
Organism: Bdellovibrio bacteriovorus; assembly: GCF_001592745.1. Lineage (NCBI taxonomy): Bacteria > Pseudomonadati > Bdellovibrionota > Bdellovibrionia > Bdellovibrionales > Pseudobdellovibrionaceae > Bdellovibrio > Bdellovibrio bacteriovorus. The sequence continues at coordinate 1,844,872 of NZ_LUKD01000001.1, read as the reverse complement.
TGAAACTTCGTTCAAGCTGCCCTCTGCGACCTGCACAAGAGAGATACCATCATTGGCATTTCTGTTGGCTTGTCTTAAACCTCTGATTTGTCCTTTGAGGTTTTCACTGATCGCAAGACCTGCGGCATCGTCCGCTGCTTGATTGATTCTCATTCCAGAAGCCAATCTTGCCATTGAACGATTTGAGTTAATTTGCGTCATGTACAAGTTTTTTTGTGCATTCAACGCTGCCACATTGGTACCGATTCTTAATCCCATTCTATCCTCCGTGCTTCATAGTTCTTCCTCCGTGAAAATGTGCCATCCATTGGCATAAGGCGCGATCCGTGCACCTGTTAAATTAATAAACGGAACTTGCGATACAAGGTTCCACCAAACTTTTCGGAAAAAAATAGCAATGTCTCGAGTCCAGATTTTTTCTTTTATTTTTATTTTTCAGGAAATTTTTTATTTTTGATTTCGCGTGCACTAGCACGAGAAAAAAGAAGAGTAAGAAAGTTCTCTCTAAGAAGAGAGCATGGAGGCCGGGCCTCAAAAAAACAGCGCACTTATCTTGGCGCAAAATTCGGTTTTCAATCGACGAGTATTTCACTCATCTCCCCATTAATTTAAATCGCCACCCGACCATTAAATTGAGGTCCGCCCGTAAGGGCGGCCTCGGTCGCAGGAAACAGATCAAATTGTCAGCTCTAAACAGAGCTTGGGGGCTGTACACTCGGAACCGTCATTCACAGACGGTTCTCTTGAGGGTGATCTTGATCATTGAAGATAAGATCGGGAACCAAAGTCATTTCGTCACCAGAGCTCTAGCAAGCTAGAGCTTATCTGGATTAAGAGAACGACTTGTTCAAGAGTCCAAGTGCTACGTTAGCTTGTTGGTTCGCTTGTGCTAGTACGCTAGTACCTGCTTGCAACAAGATATTATTTCTAGTCATTTCAGATGTCTCTTCAGCTACATCCACATCTCTGATACGAGAGTTAGCGGCTGACATGTTCTCAACTGAAACTTGGATATTCGAAACAGTTGATTGCAGACGATTTTGGATCGCACCGAAGTCTGCGCGCATCGCAGAAACACTCACGATCGCTGTATCAATCGCTGACAAAGCATTCTGTGCGGAAGCTTTATCGGCTACTGATGTCAGGTTCACTCCCAAAGCGGCAGAGTTTGCATCGGCTTTAGAAGCATCGAAAGAGATACGGTCGATTTCAGGGTTGTTTCTAGTACCAACTTGGAAGTCCAAGATGGAGCCCACACCTGCCAACAATTGAGTTCCGTTGAACTCTGTACCTTCAGAGATACGGTCGATCTCAGAGACCAACTGATCGTATTCCACATTCAGGAATTGTCTTTCTACAGGTCCGATAGTATCAGAAGCGGCTTGTACAGCCAACTCTCTCAAACGAATCAAGATCGAAGAGATCTCATTCATCGAACCCTCTGCCACCTGGACTAGAGAGATACCATCTTGAGCATTTCGTGATGCTTGTTTTAAACCGCGAACCTGAGCTCTTAAGTTCTCAGAGATCGCTAGACCAGCGGCATCGTCACCGGCGCGGTTAATTCTGAATCCTGATGCAAGCTTTTCCATGCTCTTATCAAGACCAATCTTCGTTCCCCACAGAACTCTCTGTGCATTTAACGAAGCAGTGTTCGTGTTAATACGTAACCCCATAATTCCTCCTCCTTGAAGATTTGCTGAGTTTCGATCCTTGAAACTCAGGGCACCATTCTTGGTACCATGGGTAGTTCATTCGCTTACCTTACTGATCGGTGTGTCTGAAAATTCCTAAAGTGATACGTCTCAATTTTTTACAAATCTGGCCCACAGTCGAGGTTCGAATAAAGCACGTCAGTCTTTCTGCGAAACGCTTAAGCCATTGAAGTCGAAGAGATTTTTTATTTTTCCATGACGAAATAAACAATTCTCTGTATCGTGAGATTCATGCGAATATTTTTTTTGCTGATCTGTATCTTCGGGAATGTTTCAGTGACAAATGCTTCTTCTGAGAAAAAGGAGATTCATTTAGTGACCTTTGAAGCCCCCCCTTATCTCAGCGAAAAGCTTCCTGAACAAGGCGCGGGAATCTACGCTCTCAAGGAAATCCTTAAGAAAACGACTTACAGCCTTAAAGTGACCTTCGTTCCCCCTTTAAGAGCAAAACACATCGTTAATAAAAACGGTTACGCGGGATTTTTTCCTGTTTCGCTGATGAACTTGCCACCAGGATTTAAAATGTCTCGCGTATTTTACCGAACTCCCTGGATGATCGCTGAACGAAAGTCGAGCCCCATTGTCTGGGAAAAAACGGCGGACCTCATTCCTTATAAGATTGGGAACGTGGCGGGGTACGACTTATATAAGGATCAGCAGGAGCTTGTTGATAAAAAGAAACTTCATGTGGAATCAGCATCAAACGATGAAGCTAATCTTTTAAAGCTCGCCAATAAACGCGTGGATCTAATTTTTATTGAAGCGGCCATGTTTGAATACCTTATGAAAACCAGCCCTCGCCTGAAGCCATTCCAAAAAAATCTGCAACTCAATCCTCGCATTGTGAACCTGGATGAGTATGGAATTGCATTTAAGGACAATGAAAAGACTCAAGAACAAATGGCCGCTTTTAATAAAGCCGTCAGCGAAGAGCATTTCACCCGTCTGATCGGTGAGTATTTTAAGAAGCACCCCACCTTAAGCCCTTAGAATCACGAATTTTTTGCAAGGCCCGCGTCGAAGCAATCTATATATAGGTAAGGGTTCGGTCGCTTCACCTAGACCTAGGAGCCCCATTCTTGGACAATTGACTTATTCTTTGTAAACGTTAAATACATACCCGAAATGGTCCCCAGGAGGAATACATGGAGATTCGCGATCCCGTTCACGGTTCGATTTACTACTCTGACCCCGAGGTCGCAGTTCTCGACACCGCAGAATACCAACGTCTTCGCGCAATCAAACAACTGGGTTACGCCGAGTTCAGCTTTCCTGGAGCGACCCATAACCGCTACATCCACTCTGTCGGAGTCGGCCACTTAGCGGGTGAAACTTTCGATGCGATCTTTCGCGTTTATCCGTTCACTAAACCTTCGGTTAAAACTCGCTTCCGCCAAGTTCTAAGATTAGCAGCTCTTCTTCATGATGTCGGTCACGGTCCGCTGTCGCACACAACAGAACAGGTCATGCCTCATCTTTCTGAGCTGGATATCAAACTGTACAAAGAACAAGAACAGTACGGCGAAGAAGCGCACACGGTGATGAATCACAACCGCCGTGCGAATCATGAAGACTATACGATTAAGTATGTCACGGACTCTAAAATCGCAGAAACGATCCGCCAACAATTCCCCGACATCGCCCCCATTCACGTTGCATGTCTTATCGACAAGGCCCTTCACTGCCCGGACGATTTCTTCGTGGATGGCGGTGTGGATTTCCGTCCGATCTTAAGTCAGCTTGTTTCTAGCGAGCTAGATGTGGATCGCATGGATTACTTGGAGCGTGATTCTTATTTCTGCGGAACCAACTACGGAAAAATCGATTTATCCTGGATCATGCAAAACATGACGTTCTATCGTCGTGAAAATAAAATGTATTTAGCTTTAAATCGCCGTGCTCTTTATTCGTTCGATGACTTTTTGATTTCTCGTCATCACATGCATTTGATGGTGTACTGCCACCATAAAAGCATCATCTATGAAGAAATGTTGAATCGCTATTTGACGTCACCAGATTGTACGTTCGTTCTTCCCGGCGATATCAATGAATACACTCGTTACAACGATTACCGCTTGCATGAGCACTTGATCAGCGTAAGCAACCCTTGGGCACAAAGAATTGCGCAAAGAAAGCCGTTTAAGGTTTTAATTGAGCAGCACAATACTTCGGAATCTGAAAAGCCAGAGATGATTAAAAAAGCGCTGGAAGCGGAAGGCCTGGAAGTGATTCGCACAAGCTCTAAAGCTCGTTTGTCAAAATATCACACAGCTTCACCCGAAGAGCGAGCCTTACAGATTTACGTGGTTGATCAATACGATCGCTGGGCAAAAACAGCTCCTATAAATCAGACGACAGAAATCTTCCAACGCTACGAAGGTGCACGTATTATCGACCGCATCTATGTCGCGCCAGAACAGATTCAAAAAGCCGATTCTATTTTAAAAGGACTGAAGCTCTCTTAAGAGAGCTTCGAAAGACTAAGTCAACGAGATCACTTGGCCGTTCACCGCGGCCCCGTACTGACTGACCAAGTAAGTGATCGTGTTGGTGATCTTATCAGGTTCAGTAATTCTAAGATGCGGCTCTTTTTCTTTCAGCTTTTCAACCGCCTCTTTGATGGACTTAGCTTCAGGGTGCTGAGCTAAAATAAATTCTTCCGTCAAACCCAGCTTCAAACAGTTCACAGTGATATTGAATTCTGAAACCTGTTTTGCCAAAGTTTGAGCAAAAGGAACTAAGGCTCCACGAGCCCCTGCCATGACTGGATCAGGATAAGATTCATTGAGAAGATACAAAATACGACCGCGTTTGCGATTCTTTAAAAAATTCAAAACGGCATGAGTTAACATCACCGAACTTTTAAAACCATGCAGCACTTCATCATCTAAATGAGTCAGCGGATCGCCGATCTTAAAGCGGTTGGGTTTATTATAAACTTGCGCGTCGATGAAAAGATCCACGGAACCAAAAGATTGAGCGGCCGTACCGACCGCATCTTTGATATCTTCAGGAGTTTTCATCGGGGATTTAATACTTAAAGCGCGACCAAACTTCGGGTTGATTTCGCGAGCATCGTTGATTTGATTGCAGAAGCGTTGGCTTCCGGCATTGTCAAAGTCAAGCAGCACACAGTCCGAACCCATTTGCGTTAGACCCATCATCAAACTTTGCACCGTGGTGGTGAAAGGCCCGACGATCAGGGCCGTTCTTTCGCGCAGATTAAATCCGTTTTCCATAGACTTCTTTCTGTCTAAATACGTTCGATGATGATGGCAATACCTTGACCGCCACCGATACAAGCTGAACCCAACGCGTACTTGGCACTACGGCGATGAAGTTCGTAAACCAAGTGATTCATGATACGAGTTCCCGAAGCACCCAATGGATGCCCGACAGCAATCGCACCGCCATTGACATTGGTTTTTGCCGGATCAAGCTTCAATTCTTTTTCAACGGCTAAGTACTGAGCTGCAAAAGCTTCATTCACTTCGACAAGATCCATTTGATCTAAAGTCATCCCCGCTTTTTGCAAAGCAAGTCTTGCCGCCGCAGCCGGTCCAATCCCCATGATCGTAGGATCACATCCCACCGATGCATAGCTTACGATGCGAGCCATAGGTTTCATTCCCAATTCTTTGGCTTTTGATTCACTCATCAATAAAGAACAAGCCGCACCATCAACGATTCCTGAAGCAGAAGCCGCCGTGACCAGTCCATCTTTTTTGAAAAGAGATTTTAATGAAGAGACTTTTTCTAAAGTTGAATCAGGCTTTGGATGTTCATCTTTATCAACAACCACTGTGCCTTTACGACTCTCCACCGATACGGGACAGATCTCTTGTGCAAAGTAACCTTTATCTAAGGCTGCTTTATAGCGCTGTTGAGATTGGATCGAATACTTATCAGACTGCTCGCGCGTGATGCCGTACTTCTCTCCCAAGTTTTCCGCCGTGATAGCCATCGGCATTTTTGCGTAAGCGTCTGTTAATGCTGAAGTCATAAGATCTTCAAGTTCGAAGTTCCCCATGCGCATTCCATCAAAGCGAACTTTGCGAGCGACATAAGGAATTAAAGACATTTGCTCTACACCACCAGCTAGGACCGCCGTTGCTTCCCCACACTGGATCATCTGCATCGCGTTCACCCACGACTGAAATCCACTGCCACAAAGTCTGTTCACCGCGAAGGCGCCGACGTGCACAGGAACACCGGTTTTAAGACCAATGTGACGAGGAAGATAAGCCGCGTCTGCACCAGATTGAACAACGTTACCAAAAACAACGTGATCAATTTTTTCAGGTGATAATCCCGCTTGCTCAAGTGTCGCTTTGGCAGCAGCCACACCCAAATCAGTTGCCGATACATCCTTAAGAGAGCCACCAAACCCACCAAAAGGAGTTCTTTTTCCAGAGATAAATACGATTTTTTCCATGCACTAAGGGTAGGCTTCAATCCTTGCCCGGTCAAATAACGAGGACGAAAGTCTAGGAAGAAATCCTAGAGTCTATGATCTAAAGATCGAAAATTCTTTTATCGCTATTATTATTCTGACGGGCTTTATCGACGTCTTCTTGATGCTTTTCAGGATTGGTTTCAGTCCCCGCTGGGGATTTTTCTTTTTTAGAAGGTTGTTTTTCTTTATTGGAATTCTTATCTGGCGCCATTTCATCCTCCGCTCTTGAAAGCCGAAAGCGAAACGTACGAAATAGTGTTATTTAGCTGATTACCACGACCAAGCTACGCCGACCATCGAAAGGTCTTCGTCTTTATTAGCCTTGTGGGTAACGAATAAATCTTTGTTACGGTATTTTTCTTTTAAAACGATATCCGTCGCCGCGGCTTTCGCATCGTAGTTAAATGCGGCCTTCAACCACCCAGAATACTCAACCTTTGCTAGAGCTTGGAAAGCTTCTACACGGAAAGAGAACTTGTGACTTACGCCTTCCTTGCTAGAAGCAGGAACGACAACATCGGTTTTTAACTTTTCTTGAGTTTGTTCAGCAAAGCGACCTAAAGCCGTTTCTTTCATCATACGAGAATTGAACCACAATGAAAATCCACGGTCGGCAATACGCCCAAGAACAGTTCCCTGGCTGTCACCTTCCTTAAGATCGAGAGGAATCACTTTCGCCACATCAGACTTAGTGATCTTCGGAGTCACATTGTCTTTAGGAATAATAAGTCTTTTAGTGGACTTCAAATCCACCTTGCCCAGGCAGGGACAAGTAAAACCTAATATTAAGAGACATGACATGATCAGTTTCATACCTCACCTCTACTTCAAAGATTGTTCCACTCCCCTGCGGCCAAGTCCCATTACTTTGAAGATAATAAGCAAATGACAGCGGTTCTATTACGGCAGGGTCAAAAAGCGTCTAGAGAGGTCACGGGTGACAATCTTTCGCGAACAGGCCTTGGACTTGTTTCAAAACGAAGCGCCAGGGCATTGGGCTTGCACTACGATTCCGCGAACGCGTCCGTCTTTTTTGAAGTGCCAGGTGAAGTGTTGTGTTTCCAAGAACTTAGGACCACGACGTGGATCGGAGTGCCTCAAAATGACACGCAAAAAAAGTTACTTGGCGAAAAGTTTAACAATGGAGACTTTATGAAACTGAAGTACGTAAAGCGAAGTGCGATGGCCTTTGCGATTTCCGCAAGTTTCATTATCCCCCATGCACCGCAAACAGTGCTGGCGGCTAGTGCAACGACATCCTCATCCTCAGGATTTCCTTTGGATTTATTTCCTGAAGATGATGCGGGTGATACGGGCCTCTTCCCTACAACTCCTTCAGTTCCTAAAGGGAATCAGAACTCCAATAATAACAACAATAACGGCAACAGTAATGGTGGTTCTGGATCTTCAACTCGTCCGCCAAGTTCATCCTCTTCAAACACTCGCCCCACTTCATCAGGCACGAAAATGGGTGCAGCAAGAGTGGCAGAAGCTTATAGCTGTCCTCTTTTCGACAACCGCCCTCACGCCGAATTGATTGCGGCGATTGATTCACTTAATAAAGAAGTGAAAGCATCCCCCGAGTGTACGGGTTCTCCTTCTGCTCAAGCGATTGAAAAGAATGGTGATCAAATTAAAAATAGCATCACGTCTTTGCAGCAAATCATGGCGGCTCAAGACGCGGCGATGGTAAATACAGCGCAAATCGATCAGTCCATGACGGCGGCTTTGGCGGCGGTAGGAAGTCTTGGAGATATTATCAATAATAATAACTTCCTGAACTCAAAGTGCGGTCGTCAAACAATGTCGACAGGTAAAGTATTGTTGGCGATGAACGACGTGATCAACGGTCTTGCACCGTACGCTTTGTTCGCGGTTTCTATGAATGCGGCTTTAGCTCCAGCACTTCCATTTGTTATTGGTGGTGTGGTGGCGACAAGCGGTATTTCTGCCATCGCGAAAATGATTGATGCCAACACTTTGGATATGACTAATCCTGATCATCGTAAAGCGGTTCTTCAGAATACATGTCAGTACACGAAAGTGGCTAAAAAAGTTCGCTTCATGCAATTGGCTCAAAGTGGAAAGATCAGCAAGATCACTCAAGAGCTTGAAAAAGAAGTGGATCTTTACAAGAAGAAATTCACAACGCCAACTCGTGAGCTTTCTCAGCTTTTGACTTACAGAGAAGCTGTTATGAAAAACACGTCAGCTATCGAAGCGCAAATCGCTAACGATCGCGCTGACATCATGACAGTTGATAACCAAATCACTCAAAATCCAGACGACTTGATGGTTTGTACTTTAGGTAATGAGCTTGTGAACTGGGCTCGTGACGGTAAGACCTTCCCGGCTTCTGCTTTCTTAAACTTAGAAGCAGCCACAGCTCAAGGCGATCGCGGTCAAAAACTTCAAGCATCAACTATGAGAAACTTGCACAACTCTTCTATGAAGAGAATCGCAGACTCTGCTTCTAAAGTTTATGACGACGAAGGCGCTTTGAAAGCCTGTGCTAATGCCAGCCGTTCTTGGATGAATGGGGTTCGCCAGGCCGTAAGCTTGACGAGCTCTATCATTGCAAACTCTAAGGTGTCTTTAGAGTCTGAACTTTCTAGAAACGCAGAATACACGCAATGGAAAGCTCAATACACTCGTATCGAAGTTGAAAAAGTCACTATCAAACGTGTTGAAAAAGCGATGCAAGAGCTTTCAAAAGACACTTCAATCATCGATCGTTCGGAGCTTGCTCAACGTATGGTGAATTTGAAATCCGGTCTTTTCGGTTCACGCAGTGCTTGGGGCTTCGGTGCTCCTCCAGTACAAGCTTGGATCGATCACACGAAGACTATGCATGACCAAGCTATTTCTGCTTTCGTCACTAGCATGAGCGCGGTTCGTAATGGCTCTTACAGCTTAACGAAGTCAGGCCGTAATCAGGATATCAAGTCGACTCCAGCGGGTGGTATGTACCGTGATCCGAAAATCCAAGTTGAGTCTGCACAGATCGCTAAGCAACTTAGCAACCTGAATTTGACTGAACTTCCACTAGGTTCTCGTGAACAAGAACTTATGTGTCAATACTTGGAGTCAGCATGGTTGGATTGGTCCGCGGCTATCGATCACTTGGGCGCGATTCAATTCTTCTGTGATATGATCGACCCGGTATTGGATGTTAAAATGGATTCAGCGGTTCTAACTTCTTGCCGCGGTAACCAACAGTTGAACGGAACAACTTTCCGTAAATCCACTGTTCTTAACGCTCAAGACGTTCTTGTAAGAAAAGGCTATAAAGCCGACGCGGCTCTGATCAAGCAAAAGCTTGATGCTCTTCAATGTCCAATGCCAGCAGTTTCAGTTATGAATCAGTAGTTGTTAAAAGAATTTCGCTTCAAGGAAAAGGCCTCGCAGTTGCGGGGCCTTTTTTATTTAAGGCATCACCGTGACCAGAGCCGAGTTAGCCGCCGCGACAGTCATGATGTCCGCGCGACTTAATGCCGACTGCGAAGAACGAATCACCACTTGAATACCGGCTGCCACATAGTCACGCAAATCTGTGGCGCTCGTCGCTGAATTCACGTTGAGCACAAAAGGTTTTGCCGCAGCCATCGTTAAAAGATCCGTTTTTGAAATACCCGCTGATGCCGTCATCACCACGACCTGAGCACCCGCTTGAGCAATGGAGATAATATTAGGCACTGTCAGGCGCGCACTATCCACATACAGAACAAAACTTCCCGCCCGCGCTAAGTCGACAAAATCGGTGGCACTATAAGTTGTTTTTGAAACGGAGATACCGACGTTAATATTCGGGCTTTGCAAAAGCTGCATGGTTTCAGCTTTACCCACCAATCCCACCGAGTTCTGACAATAAGTAACGGCAGAGACTCGGGCGATTTCACGTAAATCAGCGACAGACATATTCGTCGCACTATTTTCGCGTAAGCATTCAGAAAACTGAGGTGGCAATGCCGCCCACGAAGATAAAGAAAAAAAAGAAACTAAAAGTGAGAAGATTACCGTTTTCATTTTCACCTCGCCTTTTATTATTTTCGCGAAGATGAAAATGTCCGTCTAGGTCTTTATATGTGTTACTCGTCAAGGATGTAGTTGATTGGATCTACGGCAGTTCCATTGATGCGAACTTCATAGTGAAGATGCGGTCCCGTCGAACGGCCTGTATTACCTACGGCACCGACGACGTCCCACTTACTGACACGCTGACCGACTTGAACGTAAATCTGCGACAAGTGACCAAAACGAGTTGTCACGCCATAACCGTAATCAATGGTAATCAACTTCCCGTAAGATTCATCATAACTTGCAAACACAACGACACCATCCGCTGGTGCATAGACCGGCGAACCCGGTGCTGCCGCGATATCCAGACCCGCGTGCAAAGCTGTTTTTCCTGTGAAAGGAGAAACGCGGTAACCGAAACGCGAGGTAATCCAACCCTTAGCTGGTTTCATATTCGGTGTGGAGTTTAGCAAGCTTTGTCTTTCCGACAAACTTTCCCACAAATCGATCACGCTTTGTTCTTTCAGCTGAGTTTCTTTAACGGCTTTATCAATTCGAACCACCAAAGAAGCGTAATCTTTATCCGCGTTTTCATTGGCAAGCTCGCCAACTTGATCGTTCAAAGGTTTTTTGTTCGCAAAAACTTGATCCTGTTCAACCAACTCTTCAGGCTCTTGACGCTGCTCCATCGGTTCGTATTCTTCAACTTGTTGGCCTGCAGCAGGTTTCGGCCCCATGGTCAGCTTCGTGATACGGTCTTCCGCATCGACGTTGGTGATCAAGCTCAGTTTTGTCGTGAAAGTTTTTACGCGCTCTAAGGAGTTCTCCAACGCACTGACTTTACTTTCAACCACTTGGAATTGCTTAATGAGTTGAGCATTTTCAGCTTTAAGACGTTTGTTTTCCATCGCTTGCAAAAGCAAACCGAAGTAATCCACAAGTCCCGCAGCAAAAATAATGATGATGATGCCAGAAATAAAAGATAAAGCCTTCAGCCATGCAGCCGAGAGCACGATCTTACGGGTTTTACCCGTCTGATTGCTCACTATAAACAGCGTGACCTTCTTCTTATCCAACCTGACCTCGACTCTATTCGTGGAAATGCAACAGCATCACTGTCACATTATCATCGCCACCATTTGCAAGAGCTTGTTCTACACAAGCTTTGACTGCTTTGTCAGGTGTATTTTGATTCAAAATTTCAGATATTCTGCCGTCTTCAACAAGGCCCGAAAGACCATCCGAGCACATTAAGAAAATTTCTCCAGGGAAAATCTCTCTCTCAATGATGTCAGGATAAGCATCGCGTTCATATCCTACGCTGCGAGTAATGACATTTCGCCCCACAAATTGGCGCACTTGCTCTTCACTCATCACACCTGCGCGCAATTGTTCATTCAAAAGTGAATGATCTTCCGTGATTTGCCACAAGTAAGGACGTTTAAATAGATAGCAGCGCGAATCACCGACGTTACCCACATACAAGTGCTTACCGCGAATATACGCCATCACCATTGTCGTTCCCATGCCCGCAAGCTCAGGACGCTCATTGGCAGCTTTATCAAAAATTCTGCGAGAAGCTTCTTCGTAACAATTCAAAATTAATTCGCGCGGAGATTTTTTGTGCGCATCAGGTTGAAGCATGATTTCTTCGACCGTCTCCACAGCCATACTGGAAGCCACTTCCCCGCCGGAATGTCCGCCCATACCATCTGCCACGATAAAGAGACCAAGCTCCCTATTGATGAGACAGGAGTCTTGATTCGAATCACGACGAAGCCCTTTATCTGTCAGATACCACGAGTCAAATTTCATAGATGTTTCATTTTCACCCAACAGTGACAAAGGAGTCAAAGTCTGGCCCTGGACCAGAGTCGCATTTCGCGGGTCCGGTTCACCATCTTCTCAGGTTCGGGTGTCATACTACCGATAGAAAGGGGTGAGGTCGTATGATGAAATCACCGTCTTTCAGAATGTATGTTTTGCTATCACTGGTATTCCACGTTTTGGTTCTTGGGACCTTCCTTGTTGTGGAAAGCCTGACGCCTGAAACGCCGAAAACAGAGACCGTAGACATTAACTTTCTGAGCCCGGAAGATCTTCAAAAAATGCAGCAAGTGGAAGCCGCTTTGAAGAAGCAGGCCCTGTCGCGCAATCAGATTGTCGAGCAATCTGAAACCTCCGCCAACGAAGAAGTCCCTGAAAATGCCCGTTTCCTGAGTGCTAAAAACCAAAAAGTGGAAAAGCAAACTCAAGCCGCGAACCGTGGTGAGTTCCAAAATCTGAAGAAGGCCGCTCCACAAAAAACTGGACCTAAAGGCGACGGCAAACAAAAGAATTTAGCGAAATCAGAAGAGTCCAAAAAACAGATCGCGAAAGATTTATTCAAAACTTTCGATGCGACCGAAGCTTTGGAAAGACAAAAACTTGCGGATAAAGAATCAGGTCTGGGCGAAGGTCGTGGCTCTGGTGAACAGAACACGGGAACAGGCGCTGAAACAAGTCAGACGAATGATTACCTGAAAGACGTCAACGTCGGCTTAGAAACCGTTTTGAATACGCGTGAGTTTAAATATTATTCTTACTACAACCGCATTCGTAAACAACTTGCCCAACACTGGGAAGGCCGTGTTCGCGACAAACTTTCAAAAATGTTTAAAGAAGGTCGTGCTCCTGCAGCGACAAATCAAGATCGCATCACAAAATTGATGATCGTTTTGAATGACAAAGGCACTTTGGTGCGCGTTCAAGTGATCAGCGATTCCGGCGTACGTGATTTGGATGATGCTGCGATTGAAGCTTTCCGTGCGGCCGCTCCATTCCCGAACCCTCCTAAGGGCATCGTCGAAGGCGATGGCACGGTTAAAATCCGCTGGGATTTCGTTCTAGAGACATAAACTTTTTTCAAAACTTTGTTGGCCTCACCGCGCTATCTTTATAGCACGGTGGCTCATAAGCCTTTTTCGAGTGAAAAAGACCTTCTAAAGCCCCCAAACTTTCTTAAAATTTTCACTGACACACCCCTACGTCTAAATTAGAGCCAGAACTCTTGCTGCGGGGCTTAAATGCGTGGACTCCTCCTCTGTACAGTGCTAGGTTGCCAGACGCTAGAAAAGTACAAAATCTGAAGGAGATCCACTTGGATAACTCAACTCTAAAAAATGCCAAACCTGAGGTTCTGGACTCAATCGCTAGACGTGCGCATTACCTTGCGACACAAATGATCTGGCAAGCCAATCACCGCACTGACAAAGAAAAAGGCGACCCGAAAATCGGTGGTCACCCTGCTGCCAGCGCAAGTTCGTTGCACATCATGGGTGCTTTGCACCTTCTTGTGAAATCTGGATTCGATCACATCGCGAATAAACCGCATGCGTCTCCAACAGATCACTCTTACAACTATCTTTTGGATTTGTTGTTGAAGAATGACCTTTCAAAATTGACTCAAGAGCAAGCCGATCAAGCGATGAACGGTCTTCGTAAATTCACTGATGGCAGTGAATTCGTTTTCCAATCTTATCACTCTGCTTATGATCCTGATAACCACAACTTCTTCCCGTCAGGCACAGTGGGTATTCCACCAGTTGAAGCCGGTTACCTTGCATTGGCTTACCGCTATGCTCGTGAACACGGCTATGAAGTTCCAGATGCTCACTTCTGGGCGGTTTGCGGTGACTCTGAATTCCGTGAAGGCTCTATGTATGAAGCGGTTCCTGACTTTGCCGAGCGCGAGTTGGGTTCATTGACTTGGATCCTAGATTACAACCGTCAATCTTTGGACGGTCACCGTATCACGAATAAAGAAATCATGAACGGAACTGATGCGGACCGTGTTGAGCGCACGATGGCGGCCAACGGTTGGGAAGTGATTCAAGTACGTCACGGTTCTAAACGCCAAGCTTTGTTCAAAAAGAAAGACGGCGACACTTTCAAAAACTTCCTAGAAAAAGAACTTGAAGACTACGAACTTCAAGCTCTTCTTCTTGTTCAAGATATGAAAGCTTTGAAAAAAGGCATCGCAAAAGAACATCCCAACATGAAGAAGTTCTTGGAAAGCATTTCTGATGAAGAGCTTTTCGATGCTATTCGCGATTTCGGCGGTCACGACATGATCGCTTTGGCTGAAGCGATGGAAAAATCTAAAAAATCCACTCGTAAGCCAACAATCATCATCGCCCACACTTTGAAAGGTTGGGGCTTGAAAGCAGCAGCTCAACCGGGCAACCACTCTTCTTTGCCACAAGAAGAAGAAGTGATGGAACTAAAAGCAAAACAAGGCATCAAAGGCGACAAGCTTTATGAACGTTTTGCTGCAAACTCTGTGGAAGGCAAATTCTTGGCCGCTCGCGGAGAAAAACTTCTTACTGAAATCAAAGCGCAACATGCTTTGAAAGCGAAGAACCAAGACTTCTTCCTAAGAAAACTAACTGAGTTCGGCGATATCCCTCAAACTTTGGACATCAACACGAAAATGACCAGCTATCCTCATACACAGTGGATGCTAGGTCAGTTGACGGCAAAGTTGACTCGTATTGCGAACACTCCGCTTGATGAATCTAAATTGGGCGAAAAGCAAAAGCCTCTGACAGATTCAGAAAAGCCTTTCAAGCTTCCAGGTGAGTTGTTCATTTCTATGGCTCCGGACGTAGGTACTTCGACGAACTTGAATCCAGCGATGGATGGTAAGATCTTCGGCGCACCGGTTGTTCAAGACTTGGAAACTGAATTGGGCGTTAAAGACCACAAACTTCCTGACCTCGTTCCTGGCGAAGACGTTTCAGACCGCTTCCTGCGTTTTGAGATCGCTGAAGGAAACGTGATGTCTTGCGTGGGCGCGTTCGGAAAAATGCGCGACTTCTTGGGTATTCCAATCATCCCATTGATGACGGTTTACGATTTCTTCATCAAACGTGCATTGGATCAATACTTCTACAACCTTTACTGGAAATCTTCTTTCATCTGCGTGGGAACTCCATCAGGTGTGACGCTTTCTCCAGAAGGTGCGCAACATGGTTGGAAGTCTGACATCCAAATCCCAAATCAAATCACTTGGGAACCGTTCTTCTGCCAAGAGCTTGACTGGATCTTGTGTGACACAATCAAACGTCACGTCTTGAACGACAATGCTGGCAGAACAGGAACTCTTCTTCGCCTAGTGACTCGTGGAGCAGAACAAAAAGACATGCTTCACTACTTGAAAAAACAAGCTCGCTTCAAAGCCGGTCTTGAGGGTGCTTTGGCTCGTTCTGAATTCCCTATTGCAGGCGCATTCAACGAGGAAGAACTAGGAACTGTGGATGAGGCGCAAATGATGGCGACAATCCGTGAAGAAGTTCTTAAAGGCGCTTACTACTTGATCGACTACCGCGGTTACGCAGGTTACGAGCCAGGTGATAACGTTGTGAACATCTTCGCGATGGGCTCTATGGTGACTGAAGCAATCAAAGCTTCTGAAGCCTTGTTGTCTCGCGGAATTTACGGAAACGTGATCGTTGTGACTTCTTCGGATCTACTTGTTGGCATCCAAGGTCATGAAGATGACTATGATTACTTGAAAAACGGTTTGGGTGTGAACTCGAACTTGTACCTAAGAAAAGCTGACGAAGTGACTACGGGTGACCTAGTGACTGTTGCTGGTAAACGCATCCCTGCGGTTTCTGTAGCGGATGGTGAGGCTGGCTTGCTAGACAACATCGGTTCTATCATCGGCGTTCGTCAGGAGTCTTTGGCAGTTCGTAAGCACTCGAAGTGCGGTCGCCCTTCAGAGATCTACGCTTATCACAACATCGACGCGGAAGCTGTTGTTGAAGCTTGCGGAAAAGTGCTAGCTGAAACAGCTCTTGAGAAAGTCATTGTTTCTGAAAGCGCTCTCGGTGAAGCTCATCAAGCAGAAGGACGCGCTGGACACTGGACTGATTTGTGGCCAGCTAAAAACCCTGTGCACAAGCACTAGTCACAGGGTCGATCGCTTGAACGGCGACAGAAACTGGATTGAATGTATACAGAATTAGCTAAGCAAGAACTCCCCTTTGATGGGGAGTTCTTTTTACCTCGAAACAAAAAGTACGAAGAGCTGATTTTCTTCGTTCACTTTTATGAAGGCAGTAAGAAGCAACTTCTTCGTCATATTAAGCTTGTAAACTCTTTGGGTTTTGACGCTTTTGCCTTTCAACTTCAGGGCACTTTAAAAGATCTGATCTCATTTCGTCCTCCCGTCAGTAAAGCCGGTGTGTTTGGGACTAAGCACGTGTATGCCGATCAGATTGAAACTCTTCTAAATTTGATTCCGGGTAAAAAGATTGTCTTTTCTTTTTCAAACCCTTCCGGTGCTGCGATTGAAGCGATGGCTCGTCGTCATTGTTCAGACACCGTGGCTCTGGTTTGTGATAGTGGACCTACGGCGCGCTTTATTCCTTCAGCCTACAACTTGTACACGCATGAATATAAATTAAAGCCGATGCCTTTACGTGTGGCTTTAGCGCCGATTCTAAGTATGGCTTGGAGTCCTTTCTTACACAAAGATTTGCATGATGACCTAAAGACCTTTCCTGAAGGTTTTAAAGTTCTTTCTATTCGTGGTTGGAAGGATTTATTAATTCCACCGGATCATATTGACGAAGTCTTTGAACCGCACAGTAATTTGGATTGGACGAAGCTTGCACTCCCCGAAGCGGGACACTTAACGGGTCTTCGCGATTTTAAATCGGACTATGCCCCGGTTCTTGAAAAGTTCCTTCATAGCGTGGCGACACCGCTATGATCGTTTTTGACGCGAATAATCCCTTTCCTCTCTTAGACTTAAATTCTTATACGTATCAAGAAGCCCAAGAGCATTCTTTGAAAGTGGATGAGCATCTTGGATTTCAATGCGAAAGTATCGAAGCGAAAATTCGCGCGAGCTCTAAAGAGTCTTCCTTAACGCAACAAAATTGGGAGCATCTTTCCGTTCAGGCTTTTCAAACTCCTTATGTCGAGATTCACAATATTTTAGATCTTTTGTCACTTCAGGCTGGCGACATTATTGTGGACTTGGGCTGCGCTTACGCGCGCATGGCGCTTGTTATTCAGCGCCACTATCCTGATCTTCAGTTTATGGGCTACGAACTAGAAAATAGGCGCGTTGAAGAGGCTCAAAGAATCCTTGGATCTCCCGATGCCTTGATTCTTATTCAGTCCGCCGATCTGGCGGCGGAAAACTTTCATCTACCGAGTGCCGATGTCTATTTCATTTTCGACTACGGCACTGAAACCAACGTCAGAAAAACATTGCAGGATCTTCAAGAGGTTGCCAGAAGTCGCCGCATTCAAGTTGTTGGCCGAGGCCGGTTGACTCGTTTTCTTATTCATAAAGAACATCCTTGGCTTTCCGAAGTTCAGGAGCCTTCCCACTATACGCATTTCTCTATTTATCGCTCTTAAGTCCAAAATGGGTTTACAAAATCGACCGCAAGCCGCTTTTCCGCCCCCAGAGCGGCTTTCAGAGGTTCGCCAAGTGATCGTGGACCACCGCAAAATGAAGTAATTTCGTTTACCTGGGGCAGAGCCCCAAATATAAGTTACCAAAAAAGCTGAGCTTCGGGGGCGTTTATGAATTGGTTCGCTTTGTGTCTTTTAGTTCTGTCATCCTTCTCTGCACGTGCAGAGATCAAACCTTACAGCCTGCAAACGGATATTTTGTGTCAGCAGCAGTACGCAAATCCGTGGATTGAAGTGGGAATCGCGCCACTTCTTCAGGGCGGCCACTTTGCCGTTATTCTTCAACATAATGATAACACGAAGAAGACCGTCGCAATCACCGAGATGTATGTCATGGCTTCGTTCCGGACGAATTCGGAATGGCTCTATGAAAGTGTGAAAGAAGACTTCATTCTGACTCTGTACCCTGGAATGGGCTTGGGCGATTTAGAAATTAAAAATAGGAAGCTGGATCAAAACCTCTTTCCTTTCATGATTTGCTCGCCGGGCGGAAGCATCACTTACGATAGATCTACGAAACCCCTTCCTCGAATTTCTGTAGGAAACTAGCATGACCAATCAGTTTGACTCCATTTATCACGAGCTGCTTGAGATTGAAAATGCCCGTCTTTTTTTAAAGCGTGCCTTGGAAGTTCGTTATCGCAAAAAAGGCAAAGTGAATTTGGCCGACTTTTCCCGCCGCGCGGGCTTTTCTTCTCGTAGCTTTCTTTCTGAATACCTTGCCGGAAAAAAGGGGCTTTCCAGAGACAGCGTGAATCAACTAAAGATCACTCTGAAGCTTCCCAAGCCCTACTCTGACATTTTTTCCTTGTTGGTCAGAAAGGACCAGCCAGAGCTTTTTACCAATAAAATGTCTCACGAAGAAATTCGCCAACAAGTGAGCTATATCAAACTCGCTTTACAAAGACAGATGGACGCGCGTTCACAGGTGAAAGATCCCCATCGTCTTTTATCAAAGCCGACTCTGTTCCGTGTGTTTGCGGCCTTAGGAACTGAGGAGGAAGGGGCGAGCCTTACCGAAATTTCTCAGCGCGCGCGCATGACTCCAGAGTCTTTGTCGGATCCGTTGAATTTTCTTATGCAAGAAGGCGCTGTCGTTTCACAAAATGGCCGTTTCTATGTACGTTCGAGTCAGATGGACTTTTTAAATCTTTCGGATGCGGGAAAGCTTGCTGATCTGACGAAAACTCTGTGCACTCAAATACGCTCTGATGCTAGCGAGATTGCTTCTGAAAATAAGAACAACATTTTCTATACAGCGTTTTCTACTCAGTCGCATTTTTTGCCAGAAATAAAAGAAAAACTGCGTGAGGCCATCTTTAACGTTTTAGATCAATATCAAGACGACCGCGGCGACTGCGTTCATGAAGTGTTTCTGTGTGGGAAATCATAATCCCATTAGAGGCCTGTAACTAGACTGCGACATTCTACAGACTATCTTAAATCCCAAGGAGGACTTCATGAAGTCAGTCATCTTTGGGATTTTTTCTTTTCTGCTATTCACTTCTTCCACGTTCGCGCGAGGAACTTATCTTTACGAATCGCGCTTTGATGTGATGGGAAGAAACTACGTGGATCGTCTGGACGACAAAGCCACTGACAATTTGAGTGCCTTAGCACCCGCCAAACGCAATATCTGTGTTCAACGCTACAAAGATGTTCTTGACGATGGCCTGATCGATATTCGCATTGCCTTGGGGTATTTTGATTGGACAACAGGAAGTAATGTCTATGCGGAAGGAAGAAGCTTTGGTCTAAGTCCTTCCTTAGATTTAGGAGCTTTCGCTGCTTTAAGAAAACTTCTAACGACCCCTTGTTATGGTCGCGCCCGTTTTTGCGGCTTTAAGCAGGATCCAAATAATATGTATCGCTTTAATCGCGAAGTGATCGTGCATGGGATTAAATATCCCGCGCGCGTGGAAGTACACTTTTCCTCTGCCACCGAATTTCTTGAAACCAACATCGGGCGCATGAGCCGCGAACAACAAGATCGCACAAACTTCATGGACGCTTACTTCGCAAAAGCTTTGCAAAACGCCGATGCGGTTTTTTACTTTGGTCATGCGAGAAATGGCGGCGGTCCTGATTTTTCTCCTCCCGTGTTTGTTCGTGGTCGCAACAAGGTGAATTACGACGGATACTATGAAGTGCAACGTCCCGGCTTGAAGAAATTATTAACCGCTTTATCAGGTTCTAAAAAAACACCTATCTTAGGTTTGATGGCATGCAACTCTCGCGATCATTTCTTGAAAAAAGTGCGTGCGACCGCTCCGAATACGGGTGTGATCACTTCACTGGATGTTCTGAATGTCGATGAGGTTTACACGGCTACTATCGGCGGCATCGATGCGATTTTGCGGGGTCAATGTCAACAGACCTTCTATCAATCACTCAGACTGACACCTAACAATCAACGTTACATCACGATGGATGGAATGTTCGAATAAAGGGCTTTGGTCCGAGCTAGTTTTACAAATGTGTTAGACAGTGTGATTTAAAAAATTCTCACCTCTGCACCTTTTATAATGACAAGACAGAACGGAGGTTTTCTATGGTGAGTTTGGAACAACTGCCTCATCCAGATTATTTACCTTATCCTAATCACTACACGGCGGCTTTTTTTGAAAACGCAGACGAAGCAATGAAGGCCATCGAAGAACTTGAGGATTACGGATATACCGACGAAGACTTCAACGTGTTTGAAGGCGACAAAGGTATCGATGCCGTCGATTTAGAAGGAAGCCATCACACTCTTTTAGAAAACTACATGCGTAAATTTATTAAATTTTCGGACTCTGCCGAGTGGCGCTTTTTAAACGAAGCCGACCAAGAGATAAGAAATGGTCATGTTCTAATCTGCGTTCCCACGCCTTCCGACAGTGAAAAAGAGGAAGTGATAGACGCGTTTAAACGCTATGGAGGCTATGACATCCGCTATTTCACGCCTCTTTATATCGAAGAAGTTGTGTGATGACATAATCTAAGGTACAGGTCTCTCATACATCGAGGTGATTTATGGGAGATCTAGAATTCCGCGTTTATAAAGTAGCTTCTGAATTTGGCGAGTGGCTTGCCGCTTTTGATGGCTCTGAGCTGATCTTTTTAGGTAGCTATGCTTTAGGTAAAAAGAAGGTCGAAGGCGACCTGGCTGATTTTTTCCATGAACACTATCACTTCCATGTCGGCTCTTTTACTCCGGTGAAGTGGAGCAAAGGCAATTTCTGGAACGGTAAACACAAAATCAAACTTCAAGGCACAGAATTCCAAGTGCGTGTGTGGTTAGAACTTCTAAAAATTCCTTATGGCAAAACTTGGACTTATTCAGAGCTTGCAAAAAAATTGCGTAAGCCTTCTGCGGTTCGTGCTATTGCTTCAGCTGTTGCGAAAAATCCGGTTTGTTATTGGATTCCTTGCCACCGTGTTGTGGGTAAAAATGCGAATAAACTCAAATATCACTGGGGCCCGGAGCTAAAGGCAGAATTGTTGAGTTCTGAAGGCGCTTTGTAAGCTCTTGATTTTTGGTAAGTTTTTTCAAACTAAAACCTTAGTCTATATTCACATTTAGCTCTTTGACTTACATATAAATTACTATGTAAATTATATGTAAATAACGGAGAGCTTTATGCGTGCCCTCGCCCTTCCCGAATTACAGAACGTTCCTTTTGTCTCTGCAGAGCACTTACAACCACCTGCAGGTTTGTCCACCGGTCTTGCCGTTTTGGACAACTTCCTTTTGTGGAAGGGAGTGCCTCAAGGAGACTTAAGCCTGCTTCAAGGCCTGCCCGGTACCGGAGCCACTTCTTTATGGATTCGCATCGTTCAACAAGTTCATGCTCAAAATAAATGGGCCGCTTGGATCAATGGAGATGCGCAGTTATTTCCAACCCATCTTTCTCATCAAAAAATAAATTTAAAGCGTCTGCTTGTAGTGAAAGAGCCGCAAGAAAAAGATCAGCTTTTCTGGTTGTTGCAAGAGTTGATTACTAGCTCTTTATTTGAAGTGATCGGCTGCAACCTAAAAGAGATCTTTTTAAAGAATCATCAGCTGCAAAAATTAAAACGTCTTTGTCGCCTGCACAAAGTGGCTTTGGTTTTTGTAAATCAAAAGCCGGTGAAGTTCATCAATCCACTTTTTAGTCTGATTATGCACTTTCAACGCGACTTCATCACTATTCAAAGAGCCTTGCACCGTCCGACACCTTTTAATATTGCTGGGAGTATGATCCATGCGAACTTTATGCATCAATTTAAAAACACCACAAGAAAGCTCCTCAGCTGAGGCCTTTCTGCTTTTAAGTCCGCGTGTGCAGTTTCGCTTTCCGCAATTTATTTTTGTCGAGATCGAATCTACGCAGCACTTATTTGGCGGCGAACATCGTACGATGGAAAAAGCTTTAGAGATCGCTCGTAAGTTTTCGGGCGATCCAGCAGTGGCTATTGCTGACACGGCTCCGGCGGCGCAGATGTTTTCACGTTGGCGCCCGTCGTATGTGGCTCCTCGCGGGAAAGAACAAGAGGGTTTTCGTGGTTTGGGCTTAGATGCCTTGAAAGACTTAGAAGGTCTACATCCTTGGCCCCAAAAAAGACCGATTGAACATATGATTTCATTCTTCCACACCCTGGGTGTGCATGGTTTGGAAGATGTTTTAAATTTTCGCATGAATTCATTGCGCGAAAGATGGGGAGAGTTCGGTGTTTTACTTTGGAATCGTCTGCATTCTCAAGACTCTCAGGTCATATCACCTCTTGTGCCTCGCGACCCTCTTGTGGGCTATGGTTACTTTGACGATCCCTTAGGGGCCGTGCCTTTATTGATGGCGCGGATTAAACCGCACATGGATATTTTGTTTGCGCGTTTGGCGGGGCTTTCACGTTATGCCCAACGCATGGATTTGATTCTGCACTGCGAATACTCAGATAAAAAACATCCTGTCAGTATCGAGCCGGTCAGCCCGACTCGCGATCAGGAGCTTTTTGAAGATCTCTTGGAAAAGAAGCTGACGTCGTTGGTTTTACAGAATCCGATTCGTGAGTTTGAAATTTCCGTTTTTGATGTGCCAGAAAAGGTGCAACAACTGGATTTTTTTGAACCGCGCGACAACACCGAAGACCGCTGGCGCCGTCTCATCAGTTTTGCCAAGCAAGCTCAGTGCGATATGGGCTTTTTACAAATGGAAGCCAGCCATTTTCCAGAACAAAGTTTTCGTTTAGTCACTGACTGGCCCGAAGATTTCAAGCCTCAGGATTTAGTCGAACGCCAAGAAGAAGCGCTCCAGGTGAAATCGGTTTATGCAAAGTCTTTGGCGACCAGTCCTCGCCCCGCTTTGCTTTTAGATAAGCCGCAGCTTTTGTCGACGGCCGAAGCGCAGAAATTGCGTTTTGTTTCATCTTTACCCAGTGAACGAATCGAATCGTCCTGGTGGCAGATATCCGTTCAAGATTTAAAAAATAGAGATTATTACTTTGCGCTCTCTCATCAAGGTCAGCTTCTGTGGGTTTTCAAGGATCGCATAAATTTACAGGTGTACTTGCATGGCTATTTTGATTAGTGGAAATCACAAAGTTAAGCTTCCCGCCTTATCGTCGCAATCCCAGAAAAGCGTGGCTAAACCTAAGCCTCGCGCCAAAGGCTTTGTTGAACTTTTAGGTCGCAGCAATTTTTCTTTTCTGCAAGGAGCTTCTTCACCTGAAGAGATGGTGATTGAAGCTATCAAGCTTGATTATGACGGCGTCGGCATTTGTGACCTAAATGGTCTTTACGGCGTGGTGCGCGGATTTCTTTCAGTCAAATCCCCTTCGATGTTTGAAGCTTCTGTTCAAGCTAAAGAGGGCTTTAAATATCTCGTAGGTTCTGAGCTGACTTTGACCGATGAAACGTCCGTCACTCTGATTCCCATTAATAAAGAAGGTTATTCTCATCTTTGCAAACTTCTGACTTTAGGTAAAAGACAAGCGGCGAAAGGTTTTTCAAAACTTTCTTTAGAGCAAGTGGCCGAGCACAACAAAGGTCTTTTATGTTTGGCCATTCCTCCTTGGAGTTCCGAGCGCTATGAAAAATTAGAAAAGATTTTCGGTGATCGTCTTTATCTGCCGATTTGGCGGGATCTGACTTGGGAGTCGCAAGAGTTCTGCCGTCAGGCTTTTCTTTTAGAAGAAAAATATCAAGCTCAGCTTTTTGTCACACAGCGCCCGTTCATGCACACGCCCGACAGAAAGCCCTTGTTTGACGTTATCACCTGCATTTTACATCACACTACTTTGTTTGAAGCTAAAGATAAGCTGATTCAGAATGCCGAGCGAGCTTACCGCAGCATCGAAGATCTGTCTTCATTATGGCAAGATCGCTTAGATCTTGTGGAAAAAACTGTGGAGATCGCCGGACGTGTGAATTTTTCTTTGGACGAAATTCGCTATCGCTATCCGCATTCGAATTTGCCCGAAAACACCACGCCTTCAGAACACTTGCGCAATCTGGCTTTGCTGGGCGCAAAGGAACGTTATCCTGAAGGAGTCTCCCAGAAAATCATCAGTCAGATCGAGTATGAACTCGCGCTGATTAAAGAGCTTGAATACGAAGACTATTTTCTGACTTTGAAAGAAATCTGCGACTTCGCAAAAAGCCGGGGGATTTTATATCAAGGTCGCGGATCTGCAGCGAACTCGGTGGTTTGTTATTGCATCGGTCTTACTTCAGTGGACCCGATAAAAATCTCTTTGCTCTTTGAACGATTTATTTCTCGTGAACGTCGCGAACCGCCGGATATTGATATCGACTTTGAGCACAGTCGCCGTGAAGAAGTGATTCAGCATATCTATGAAAAGTACAATGAACGCCATGCTGCTATGGTCTGCACTGTCGTTCGTTATCGCTCTCGCATGGCGATTCGAGAAACGGCGAAAGTTTTTGGTATTCCTTTAGATAAAGTCAATGCGATGGCCAAATTTATGGGTCGAGACGGGATCAGTCGTTTGTTAGAACCTGAATCCGCCGCTCGCTTCGGTGTGACGGATCCTAATCACTGGAAAATGTTTTTACATCTTTCACAACAACTGCGTGGCTTTCCCCGTCACTTGGGAATTCATACGGGTGGTTTTCTGATCACTCAAGATCCCATCACAGAAATGGTGCCCGTCGAAAAAGCGACGATGGATGGACGTTACGTCATCCAGTGGAATAAAGACGATGTCGCCACCTTGAAGCTGATGAAAATCGACGTTCTAAGTCTGGGCATGCTGACATGTTTACGTAAATGCTTTGAGCTTTTAAAACATCATAAAAATCTGCATTTCAATTTAGCTTCTTTTTCTCAAGAAGACGATGCCCCGACTTATGAAATGATTGGCAAAGCCGACACCGTCGGTGTTTTTCAGATCGAGTCTCGAGCCCAAATGCAGACGTTACCTCGCATGAAGCCTAAGACATTTTACGATTTGGTCATTGAAGTGGCGCTGGTTCGTCCTGGTCCTTTGCAAGGGGGCATGGTTCATCCATTTTTAAAACGCCGTCAGGGTTTAGAAAAAGTCACTTATGCTCATGATGATCTGATCCCTATTTTGGAAAAGACTCACGGAGTTCCCATTTTTCAAGAACAAGTGATGAAGATCGTGATCGCAACGGCTGGATTTACTCCGGGTGAGGCCGATGAGCTTCGTCGTATTATGTCTTCAGCTTGGCGGAAGCGTTCAACCATGGAAAGCATTCGTAAAAGAATTTTGGATGGTTTTGCCGCTCATGGAATCAGTCAAGAATACGGAGAACAGATTTATAAAACTATTGAAGGTTTTGCGAACTATGGTTTTCCTGAAAGTCATGCGGCTAGCTTTGCTCTTTTAACCTATGCAAGCTGTTACATTAAAAAACACCACCCCGATGTTTTCGTGTGTGGGCTTTTAAACAGTCAGCCCATGGGATTTTATGCTCCCCGCACTTTAGTGGCCGAAGCGCAAAGAAATGGCGTTCAGGTTGTTCCATTGTGCGTGCAAAGATCTAACTATGATTACACTTTAGAGGGCATGGGACCGGGACTGCATCCCATGCGTGTGGGACTGCGATCTATCTTTGGATTTCCTGAAGCTTTACTTCGTCGCGTAGAAGAGTCCCGCAAGGCTTACGGCCCTTTCAAAGATCTTCCCGACTTCATTCGCCGCACCGAACTTCCACGCAGTGCTTTACTTAAGCTTGCCGCAGCCGGAGCTTTTGAGTGCTTTAATGGAAATGTGCGCGATCTGATTTGGCACTTAGAAAGTCTCAGCCTAGATCAAGAAAGTTTTTTGTGGGGTCTTCCCAAAGAACAATTCGAAGTTGACGAGGAAGATGACGACGACACAGAAAATATTCCTTTTGAGTCGAACTGGGATCGCTTGCGACGCGAATACGATACGAAGGGGTATTCAGTGAACTCTCATCCCCTTTCGGTTCTGCGTTCTTACTTGAAAGAAAAAAACAATGAACTCGTGTCAAAACGTTTTGTTCCCTATTTTTCTTCGGATGATCTTGCCCGCATGAAAAATAAAACCAAAGTGCGCTTGGCGGGATTGGTTTCGGTCACGCAGAAACCACCAACGGCGAAAGGCATGTGCTTTATCACCTTAGAAGATGAATTTGGTTTTATGAATATCGTGATTCACCCGGATGTTTATCAGAAAGATCGCTTAGCTATTTATGGAAGATCACTTTTAGAAATTCATGGCCAAATCGAAAAAGTCGGAGAATTGATTAATATTCGCGCCGCCCGGGTGTTGCCGCTTCAGTAATTTTCAGCAAGATCGCCACAGAGCTAGAAATAGAACTCATGAAACTTCACATTTTTATTCTGGAAATCCTTATGCAGACCGTTTTCATAAACACGCAAGACGATGTAGTTCTTGCGCACAATAAGAACTAAAGGGTTCATCGAGCCGAGTCCATGCACTTGCGCAGGAGTGATTGTATGAGCCTGGGCTTCCGATAAAGGGAACTCTTTTAATAAACCAAGAAGCTCGGTCTCACGCATCTGCGTTTCGAGTCTTGGGTTCATGACGGCGAAATCCAGGTCGCTTGATTTAGAATAGGCTTTTCCATTCACAAAACTGCCATACAAAACAATCGTATTATCTCTCTCGGATAAGAAGCGATCTTGCAGGCGAATGGCCGTTAAAAGAACATCTTCTCCTTTAAGTACGACAGGGACCTTTGTGATTTTCTGAACGCGCTCGTAATAAGCACTTAATGTTTCTTCCAGCGAACGGCCTTTATTGTAAATAGCCTCTTTGAAGAATTCCGCCGCATTGATTTCACGAGCAACAACTAGATCAATATGACGCTTGAAAGTTTTAAAAGGACCGTCGTTGTTATACTTTAAAGCCTTCACTTCATTGTAGTACTCAGAAATGAGCTTATGCAGCTCCGCTTTCTTTTCCGGTGAAAGATGTTGTAGATTTATTTTTGCTTGATCCAAGGAGCCTGGCTTATGGTTAAATTCTGTCAGCCCCATGATCGCTTTATACTGCTCGATAGCTTTTAGAATTCTTTGTGGCGAATCGGGATTAAGAAAGATCTCCACTTCTTCGGAAAACACCCAGTTGCACGTCAATTGGTAGGCTTGGGCCATAGACCCCATAACCATCGACATAGCTAAAATCACTGTTTGCATCCACTTCAACACGAAAAAACTCCTCATAACCCCACGAGCGCAAAAATGGCGCCCCTCTGTCTAAAAGATAGTGGGCTAAAGTCTCTTAAATTGAGACTCATGTCGTATAAAGAGGTATTGAGCAAATTCAGGGCCTAAAAACCCATGACCCTGCCGAAGATCTTTGGTATCCCCTAAGAATGATTCGCGAAGCCTTTATTTTTCTTTTTACACCCACGTCTGCCATCGCCAAAAAATATGGCTTTCTTTATCAATCCATCGCTTTGCAAGCCCGTTATCACCGCTGCAAAAAAGCCTGGCTTCCGCATCTTAAGAATTGTCAGGATTTGTTTTTAGCTACGGTTAAGGCCTTGCCTAGAAAAAAGTCCGTCGTGATTTTGGGAAGCGCCCACCTACACGAAATCCCCATGCATCTTTTAGAAAAGAACTTTGAATCGATCACTTTGGTGGATGTGATTCACCCGATCCGTCATCATTTGTTGGCTAAAAGAACTTCACGAGTGAAGCTCATCACACAAGATCTATCTGGCAGTTTAGCAAGTTTAGAGAACCTGCAAAGCCTTGAAGATCTTTACGAGCTGAAAGACAAACTGGCTCAAGAAACACTTTTTAATTTCGACGCCGACCTCATTGTGTCAGGGAATCTTCTTTCACAGTTGGCCCTTCTTCCGATTGAAGCCATTGAAAAGAAAATCAAACGCGCATTGACTCTGGAAGAAAAAGACGTGCTTTGTACGGGCTTTGCGGAAATCCATCTTAAAAATTTAAGCGCCTGCAAAGGCACAAAACTTATCTATGCCGACCGCGAAGTCACTTATCGCGACCCCAAAGGCGACGAGATTTACAAAGGCCACTATCCTGTTAATTTTTCTGGATACGAAAAAGTGAAGGAGTGGAGCTGGTTGCTGGCGCCATTGAAGGAAGCATCGAAAGACTATTCCATTGAAATGAAGATCGAAGCCTATAAATCTGTTGAGCCATCGTAAAATCTTATTTCTCGCACATAACACCCACAACTATGCCGCGGTGTAGACCCAAAAAAGAAGCAGGCACCTATTTCTTCGGAAATGCAAAAGCCCTACAAAAATGCTGCGGCGTAGACCCAAAAAAGAAGCAGGCACCTATTTCTTGATGGCGACAAAAAGGCCTTCGTAGGATGGAACGATCGCGGATTCATAGAGCGCTGGGTCTGCAAGGCGCTTGTTGAAATCTTGCATGACCTTGATTTGTTTTTCGGAAAACTTTTGAGTGGTGGCATCACCCCAAACAGAACCGCTCAGAAAAATATTGTCCCCGAGGATCAAACCACCTGAACGCAAATTCTTTTCGGCCCACATAAGATAATCGAAGTAAGCCGCTTTGTTTCCGTCGATGAAAACACCGTCGAAAGGACCTGACACAGAAATCTTTTCCAGTTCTGCGCGGGCGTCCCCCATCACTAAATGAATTTTCTTTTTGCTCTGATCTAGTCTTGCAAAAACATCCGCAGATTTTTCGCCATGCTTGGGATCTTTTTCTAGGGTCCAAAGCTCGCCTCCGTCAGGCAAGGCTTCAAAAATATACTGCGCGGATAGACCTGTTAGGGTCCCAATCTCGACGAACTTTTTTGTGCCGTGAAGACGCACCAAAGTTTTTACAAGCTGTGCTTCAGCAGGAGAAATACTAATGCGCGCCAAGCCCAGTTCTTCGGCATACTGACGCGATAATTTTTTATTCTCATTCTCTTCAAACAGAAGGGAATTCATGTAGTTTTCTTTGCTAGTTAACACCGTCTCACGCATGCGGGGATCTTCTCACAGATTTCCGATGAAGTTAACAGGAAGTTAATTTGCGGGCGTTTCTTTATCTCGAAATAATAGGTTTTTGCAGACGAAAGTTCCAAGCAAGGAGGAATATATGACACGTTTAAAAGTTAACTCCCTCGCAGTTTTGGCAGTATGGACCCTGAGCGCCTGCGCCACTAAAGAAGAACCTCCAAGAGAATACTATCGCCCGGCGACCAACTCGCAGTCCGCAAATGCTCCGAAGTCTTCAGCAGCTGCCTTGGGTAAAACCGGTGATGAAAATCTAAGTCGCAGTACAAAGTTCACGGCACTTTCACAAAACATTCGTTTTGAACCAAAGAGCGCCACACTTTCTGCTTCCAATCGTCGCGCCTTGGACGGCATTGCCGATGAAATGAAAAAATCTTTGAACACTTTTGAAACCGTTCGCGTAACCGGCTTTTCTGATGCTGTCGGTGACAGCAGTGAAAATCAGGATATCTCTGAACAAAGAGCGCTGGCCGTTCAGGATTACTTAGTAAAAAAAGGAATCCCTGAAGAAAAAATCGAAGCCATTGGTATGGGCGCCGTACAATCGGACATGATGGGTAGCGAATCCCAACAAGCGCGCGATCGTCGCGTGGATTTTGAGATTGTGGAATAAAATGAAAAACGGCAAGATGTGGGCATGAACCCACTTCTTGCTTTCGACCTTGATGGTACTTTGATTGATTCTGCTCCCGATATCGTGGTTGCCGTAAATCGCACTTTGAAAAACCACGGCAAAATCATGCTTTCTGATGAAGTCATTATTTCTCACATCGGTGAAGGTCTTAAAAAGCTGATCGCAGATCTTTTTCTTGAAGACAATTTAGAGCCTTCACAAATCGTGGAACTCGAAATGGAATTTTTACGCATCTATGAAGAGGAGATGTTTAATAGAACCACTATCTTTCCGGGCGTAGAAAATTTTCTTTCTTCTTATCAAGGCCCCGTGGCCATCATCACAAACAAGAACGAAAAACCCGCGAAGGCTATTCTGAGCCACCTTGGCTTAGACCGCTATCCTTGGGTGAATGTGTTTGGAGCCGATACTTTGGAAGAACGCAAACCGAGCCCTCTCCCCCTTCAGACCATGATGAAGCTTGCGAGCCGAACTCCCCAAGACACTTTTATGATTGGCGATGGCATCCCCGATGTTCTTTCGGCTTTGCGCGCGGGCGTTCCCTCCATCGCGATTGGATTTGGGTACACCTCAATTTCTCTCTTGGAAAAATATGAGCCGATGGGAGTTTTGGGGCATTATCAGGACCTTCATTCCCTCCTCGAAAAGCTCTCTGTCAGAGCATGACGCATATTCGCTAGAAAAAAGGACCAGAGGGCCTTTGTAGGCTTGCGTCGGAGCCCCCAGGCCTATATAAGATGAAACCTTAAATGGGGGTCATCTCCGGTGAGTGATATTCTTTTAGAGGTTCAAAATCTTAAGACGCGCTTTAAAACCGACGATGGTTCTTTTTTCGCCGTTGACGATGTCAGCTTTCATGTGAAAAAGGGCCAAACTCTTGGAATCGTTGGGGAATCTGGCTGCGGCAAATCTGTTACATCTCTTTCAATCATGCGCTTGATTCAAAAGCCAGGTCAGATTGAATCCGGAAAAATTATGTTCAAAGGCAAGAACCTTTTGGACGTGACCGACTCTAAAATGCGCGAGATTCGTGGTAACGAAATCGCGATGATTTTCCAAGAGCCTATGACTTCTTTGAACCCGGTCTACACAATCGGTGATCAAATCGAAGAAGCCATTCTTCTGCACCAAAAAGATCTGAACAAACAGCAAGCTCGTGAGCGCGCGATCGACATGCTTCGCATCGTGGGTATCCCAGCTCCTGAAAAACGTTTCCATGAATTTCCGCACCAGCTTTCGGGCGGTATGAGACAACGTGTGATGATCGCGATGGCGATCAGCTGCAACCCCGAACTTTTGATTGCCGACGAACCAACGACAGCATTGGACGTAACGATCCAAGCTCAGATCTTGGATCTTATGCGCAAACTTCAAAAAGACTTTAACGCCGGCATGATTCTTATCACGCATGACTTGGGTGTTGTTGCAGAGATGTGCCAAGAAGTTGCCGTGATGTACGCGGGTCGCGTGGTTGAGTTCGGAACAGTGGAAGATATTTTCTATCGTCCAAAACATCCTTACACAAAAGGTCTTTTGGATTCCATCCCGCACTTTGAAACGGGTCACAAACTTGAACACTTGAAAACTATCAAAGGCATGGTTCCTAGCTTGTACAATCTTCCTAAGGGTTGTCGTTTTGCGGATCGTTGTCCTTACGCTCAGGCCGATTGCCGCGAGTCTTATCCGTCACTTGAAAACCTTCGCGGTATTCATAAAGTGGCTTGCTACCACCCTTTGACTGAAGAGGTAAAATAAGAATGAGCACTCCTCTTTTGAAAGTTGAAAATGTCACTAAAAGCTTTCCGATCTATGGCGGACTTTTCAGCCGTGAAGTGGCTTCGGTAAAAGCGGTTCAAGGTATTTCCTTTGAACTTAAAAAAGGCGAAACGCTAGGCCTGGTGGGTGAATCCGGTTGCGGTAAATCTACTTTGGGTCGTTGCTTGATTCGTCTTCATGACACGACTTCTGGAAAAATTTCTTACAACGGTAAAGATATCACGCACATTCAAGGTGAAGAGTTGCGTGACATGCGTAAAAAAATGCAAATCATCTTCCAAGACCCGTTTGCTTCTTTGAATCCGCGCATGACGATCGGTTCGATCCTTGAGGAGCCGTTGATCATTCACAACCTTTATGGCTCGGTGAAAGATCGTCAGGACCGTATTCACGAATTGATCGACCTTGTGGGTCTTCGTCGTGAGCATTTGAACCGTTACCCGCATGAATTCTCGGGCGGTCAACGTCAGCGTGTGGGTATTGCCCGTGCTTTGGCGGTGAACCCTGAATTGATCGTGTGTGACGAGCCGGTTTCAGCCTTGGACGTTTCGATCCAAGCACAAGTGATCAATCTTTTGATGGAGCTTCAACAAAAGCTCGGTCTTACATACATCTTTATTGCGCATGACTTGAAGGTGGTTGAACACGTTTCAACACGTGTGGCTGTTATGTACTTGGGAAAAATCGTTGAAATGGCAGAGGCTGAAGAGCTTTACCGCAATCCGAAACATCCCTATACGAAAGCCCTGATGTCAGCAATCCCAGTTCCAGATCCTCGCCGTCGTGACGAGCGTATCATTTTGACTGGGGACGTGCCGTCGCCAATCAGCCCTCCTACAGGCTGTCATTTCCACCCTCGCTGCCCTATGGCTATCGAGGATTGCAAGACCATAGTCCCGCCTTTGGAGCTAAAATCTCCGGATCATATCGCGGCCTGCATTCGCGTATAAAGAAGTTACCTATTTTTTCCGATAAACTCCCTAGGTTGCGTAACCTGGGGAGTCTATGAAAACGCAAGGCAAAGTTTGGATCATCTACGACGCTGAAACTAAGAAACAGACAAAACCGATGTCTGTTGTTCAAGCGCAGGTCACTTTGCTGTCTTTAGACTCTACATCACATCATAAATACTTTCTTTGGACACCCGGTTGGGAAGAATGGATCAGCGTTAAGGAGTTCTTAACGTCGGATCAAAAATACTTCGTCATGGCGCAACCTCCTCGTCCGGCAGAACCTGCTTTCACATCACCTGGCTCTGTTCCTGATGACACTTTAACGGCTACTCACAACGCTCCGCCGACACAATCTTCGTCTGACAGCCCTTACACACAAGTGGTTGTAGGAGAAGCGCCCTTGAAGCAACAAGAGTTCGGTGGCTATCATCATCAAGACTTCAATGGTGATGAGTTAGATCTGAAAAAGATCGCGAAAATTAAACCTGAATCCACAAAGAAAAAAGCGGATCCAGCACCAGCTCCAAAAGCAGAACCAAGTGGAGCCGATCGTCGTCGCGATCCTCGTCATAACTTTAAAATCGAAGTCGTTCTGGTTTCTAAGATTCGTTCATTCCGCACTTACTCAAAGAATATTTCTTTAAGCGGTACGATGTTGGAAGATGAGATCCCGCGAGACTTTTTGAATAAACCCTTCGATCTTATTATCGTAAATCCATTTGAACCCGATCCATCAAAAGCCCGTCTGCTTTTCCGCGCAAAAATCGTCGGAGACATGACAGACCCACGCCGCTTGATGTTCATCGAACAAGACGTCGCCATGACCTTGCGTCTGGACGCTCTTCTTAAAGCCTACGTCATCTACCAAGACCAAGTCCGCCGAAGCGCCGGCTAAAAGGTGCCTGCTTCTTTTTTGGGTCTACGGCGCATCAATTGCTGCGCCGTAGACCCAAAAAGTAAGCAGGCACTTTCAAAAAAAATGGGTAGAAGATTTCTCTTCTACCCATTTAGGAAAATATTTGCAGATTGTCGAAACGTGCAAAGGTGGCTGCAAAGTTATTTATATAATTCAAAATACTCATCGGCTTCTCTTCACAATTATGAACGAGACCTCGGCATAGTTTTTCCTTGAATAAAAATTCGGTTACATGAACATCTCGCAATGAAACATTTTTGGTCTAGAAAGCGAGTGTTTTAGTCAAGGCTCCTTAACATCGCGCCGATATTTTTTAGGTAGGACGTAAAGGAGACAACAATATGAGTACAGTGAAGTACTTGGTTCTCTTAGTAGTGACTCTGATGTTAGCAACGGCTTGCGAGCAACAGGTTGAAGATGATGGTTCGAGCGAAAACGATCAAGCCACAAATCCAACACGCTTTCTTTATATTGCTAGCGGAAGTTGTTATGCCGGGGGACCTACGCCGACATCCCCTTCGCGCACGATCTCCCGTGTGAATCTAGCGACCGGAAATATCCATGACATCATCGTTGACTACAACGCGGCTTCGCCGGGCGATGCGCCTATCACCGTTATCAATCACGATGACAACACCGTTCTTTCTTTGGTCGAGAACACCAGTGGGCGTCGTGTGGATCGAGTGACGAAGTCTTCAAATGGAAATCAATATCAGACCTATTTTACGAACTCGACGGCTCTGAATGCGGTGATGAGAAGTATGATTGTTGCCTCTGATGGGGCTCTTCTCATCAGCAAATCAAGCTCGATTGAAAAGTTCGCAGCGAAAAGTCGCGTGGGGACCGCGGCCTATGTGAACGCACCGGGTGGAGCTTGTGCGACAACGACAACCTTGATTTCAAGTGTGGCCGTGACTCCGACGTATGGACACATCCTTTATACCCATGCCGCCGCTGCTCCTAATAACAAGTTAAACGCGATAAAAAGCACGGGCTATGTTTCAGCGGCAGATTGTTTAGCAAGCACATCGATCACTCCGACAACGGCTTTGCCGACAGCCATGGTTTACATTCCTTCGTCGAATGATGTTTTGATCGCAACGGGAAGTACGACTGCGGCTTCGAATATGATAATTTCCTATCCCATAACCGAAACCGCCTCGACCGTCACGATTGGATCGCCGACTGTCGCCTACAACAACACCAGTGTGATTTACGGCCCTTCAGCGATGACCTATGATGCTGAAACAGGTTTTGTATATGTAGCGAATGGATCCACATCTTTAGCGAACGTGATTGAAAAATTCACTTATGATTCAACGACGAAGACTCTGACTCGCGTTGGGACCGTGCCCTTCACCGGGACAAGTCTGCAAACGAATTGTATAAGTTCGATGTTTGTAGGGAATTAAAAAAGGCACCGGAAGGTGCCTTCTATCTACCACCCGTGAAATTGATTTTCCATTGAGTTAACGTTCCTGTGTTACCGCTTTTACCGTCAACTACTTTCAAGGTCCACGCGCCTTGACTACTCTCTTGATAGAATGCATTTGTCAGAAAAACGGCACTGGATTCGGTAAAGTTGGCTAGGCCTGACAAGGAATTTCGCATATTCACAAGAATGCTCTTTTTACCAGAAGGAGATATCAATTCCAAAGCCAGTTCCGAGACGTCGGGATGTGTGACCGACACTTTAATTTGAACGGATTCGATTTTGATGACGTCATTTACAACTATAAGACTGCTTGTACCTGCGGCATTATTGTCGGGTATACTCGCAGAAATACTTCCCGAAGTATGAGCCCAATCAGTTTCGGTATAGGTTCCCAGCTGAGAAACGTATTGCTTCGCCATTTTCACTGCAGCGTCGACATCCACTTTTCCAAAGCCGTACCAATTGTGAAATTTAAAACCCGCACCATTCACAATCCATGGCTGCTCCCAAGCATACCCCGTAGGCGTAACTTCCAAAGGATGTGATATTACACCCGAAGTAACGTAGTTCACCGGAACGGCTGTCTTTGCGAGAATATATTTTATATCACGCCATGAAAGATTTGGGTTAGCTTCCATTAACAAAGCGACAACACCAGCAAGAATTGGTGCCGCGGAGGACGTTCCATTAAAAGTAGCTGTATAGTTACAGGCCGAATTCCCGTTCGCGCCACGCTCAAAAGCAACCTTACTATTGATGTTTGAAACCGAAAATCCCTTCGAACACCCCATACGATCAGTCGTTATCATTGCTGGAGAATCGTCCCCGAATTCCCCACCAAAAGAGGAGATCCAAATGTTTGAACCCGGAGATGAATAGCTTGCGGCGTACCCTTGAGCATTTAAGGCTGCTACGATCAAAGTGTACGGCGTACTGTTGTCAGAGTCGAAGCCTGAGTTGCCTACACAATATTCCTCTTCGGAGCCACGACACAAAATAAAGAACGAGTTCCCTGCAGCTTTAACATAAACCGAACCTCTACCTGAGCGTCCGTTCATTACCTTAAATTTCATTTGAGCTAGAAAAGACGATAAAGGAACGTGAAGTATATTTTGGTCAAAACCCCAACTCATATTATAAATATCGAAATCCCCGGCAGCCTGCGCAATAGTTTTATCATCATCTTGATCTTGCCCATACGCGATGTAATTAGCAGACGCAATTGAGGCCTGATATGCCACTCCTTTGGTTCCTACTCCATTGGAAGCAGTGGCTGCGATCAAACCAGCAACCGACGTACCATGATTATCTTCAGCATGCTTTGGAGACGCGGTCGCTGAGACCCACGGATAAGCACCTGTGAAGTCAAGAGACACGCCGCTAAGGAAATTTTTTTTCAAATCTTCGTGCGTATCTTCAACTCCATCATCAGAGACAAGAATTTTAATTCCTTTTCCCGAATATCCGCTTTGCCAAGTTTGAAGAAGATTAAGATCATTCCCAGGCTCGCCAGACTTTGATGAAAAAACTTTTTGAGCAGTGTTATTGATATGCCATGCAAGCTCCAAAAGAGGATCGGCGCCTGTTTTATCTGGCTCGGCAGCAGAAAAGGTACTCTCTGCACAATTCGTAAAAAAGAGCGCGGTGACGGAACCTGCCAATATAAGCGATATAAGAATGCGTGTTTTATGGCTAATTCTTTTCATATCGTTTTCTTAAAATTTCCATTTCGACACTCTCAATACCGGGGTCACTATTCAAAACGTCTTGTAGTTCTTTTAAATCGAATGGTTCCGTTGGCGAGGTCACAAAGTATGTTCGTATATCTGGAAAGCCGCTTAGGATTTTTAACCCCAAGTTTTGAGTTAAGAGATCTGTAGAAATTCCGCTTTTTAAAACTACAGAGAATCGTCCCGTGACTATCCCCGGAATTCCTAGCCGCGGATCATAGACGACCACAGGGTTTGCAGCCACAAATGCATTTGGATCTGCGCCCTCATCTTTCACGAGATAATAAGCAGATGTGTCTCCTACAATCTCTTGAGGAGGTTCTCCGGCAACTTTGGGAATTGCTCTAACATTTTTCCAAATTTTCCAGTCCGTTTCTTCAAATATGCGTGAATCAACAAATTCCGCATTCTGAAGATTCAACTTAACTTTTCCACTCTCGGATTTCGGAAGTCTTAACTTGCGCGGCACCATCTGCGCTGGCTCTTGGTTCGAAGCAATTTCAGTGGTTTGAGTTTTCTCAGCAGATTCCACTGCCACGGTGGCAGTAGAAGTGGACTCATTGTCCTTTGTTGATGATGAGATGGAAGAAGCATCAGTGTTTGCAGTCATTACTGACGAAGAAGCCCCTTTATTCCAAAAATAAAGAGCCGCTCCCCCTAATACGATCAATAAAATGACTATGGATAACCGACGTGCCATGAGCTTCCTATTTTAGCTTGTTTACTAACAGGATGCTCATTATTTTCCGCTAGGACTATTGAGAAATTGTGGAGCTGGCCTTAGGGTCTCGGACTGAGACAGTACCTTCGTCTAAGGCCCTTGAACTACTCGTTCAATTTAAGAAGTGTCTGAACAGTTTTCTTAAGCTTTTCGACGTCGAAAGGCTTTTTGATATAGTCATCAGCGCCGATTTCGAAAGCTTTTTTCATGTCGTCTTCGGTGGCTTTGCCAGAAACGAAAACCAACGGAATCTTTTTAAGATCACGGTGGTCTTTCAGAAGCTGAGCCAGTTCAAAACCGTTCACCCACGGAAGACCTACATCCATCAGAATCAAATCAACCGGATGGTCATCCAAGGCCGTAGAAAGTTCCGTGGCGTCAGCGGCAAGCTTTGTCACATAACCTTCAGTTTCTAGAATTCTCTTCATCGCCAAACGCATGGTCTCGTCATCTTCGATGACCAAGATCACTTTGGGATCAAGTTTCTTCTTCGCCTCACGAAATTGATCTAAAGAGACAACGTCTTGGCTTGCGATGCGCGCCTTCGTCATCTTCTCGATTTTATCGACTAAATCCTTCGTGTTGATTCTTTTATCCTTCATACATTCCTTAGTGAGAACCTTGAGCTTCTAACCATCTTTCAGCATCAATAGCTGCCATACAGCCTGTACCGGCTGCCGTGATGGCTTGGCGGTATACGTGATCTTGCACGTCTCCGGCCGCAAAGACACCTGGAATATTAGTATAGGTCGTGTTTGGCTGTGTAATCAAATACCCTGTCTCATTCATATCCAACATACCTTTGAAAAGGTCTGTATTTGGCTTATGGCCAATGGCTAGGAATAGACCCGTAATACCAAGATCTTTCACCTCACCCGTGTTGACGTCTCTGATCTTAGCGCTTGTCATGCTTTTGCCATCGCCCATAACTTCGGTGACTTCCGTGTTCCAAAGAACTTCGATCTTTGGATTTTTCATCACACGTTCAGCCATGATTTTGGAAGCGCGGAAATGATCGCGTCTATGGATCACATAAACTTTAGAAGCAAAACGAGTTAGGAAAGTGGCCTCTTCCATCGCTGTGTCACCACCACCGACAACACCAATTTCTTGGTTGCGGAAGAAAGCCCCGTCACAAGTTGCACACGCGGATACCCCACGGTTTGAATACTGTCTTTCTGAAGGAAGACCCAAGTACTTCGCACTGGCGCCTGTTGAAATGATGATTGATTTTGCTAAATGAAGTTTGTCACCAATCCAAACTTTGAATGGACGTTGCGAGAAATCCACTTTCGTCACGTTGCGAGTGATAAAGCGAGTTCCAAATCTTTCGGCTTGTTTTCTCATCACTGTGATAAGATCAGGTCCCGTGATTCCATGCTCAAAGCCAGGGAAGTTTTCCACTTCTGTTGTCGTCATCAATTGACCACCGGCTTCTTCGCCCTCGATCATCAATGGTTCTAAATTCGCGCGAGATGTGTAAACAGCCGCTGTCAAACCTGCAGGGCCTGAGCCGATAATAATCACGTTTTCAACTTTAGTATCTTGAGTCATAGAAACCTCACAAAATAGGGACCAATTTACGCCCCTAGGCTACCACAAACAGGCTTGTTTTCATTACTTCTTTGCACGTTTTGGACTGCGTCAGCTACAATGAGCCATGCCTTTGATTTCGTTTAAAAAAAATCGTCCCGCTTTCGAGGTTCCTTCGGGGGCAAACCTGATGAAATCTCTTCTTGAAGCCGGCCTCCCCGTCGCTTCAAGTTGCGATGGTGATGGTGTTTGCGCCAAGTGCAAGATCACCATTGTGGAAGGCAAAGAGAATTTGACCCCGGAAAACGAAACCGAGGCCTTCTTAAGGGAGTCTAAAGATCTGCCAAAAGATGTTCGCATTAGCTGCCAAACTCAAGTGATTGGCGACGTCACCGTCGATGCAACGTACTGGTAAAAACAGATTTATTTGGGGTGCAGAAGCGGCTCTCGATAAAGGTAACGAAACTTATAGACCTTTTCCTTCAAATGGAATTCCAGGAGAAGTCGCTTCTTCTTCAGGTCGATCCCATCCAATTGGTGTAGCGACTTGGGCCGCACACGGGCCCTTACCAAGCTGGATATAAGACAATCCTTTCTTTCCCCCATGAGGTCGTTCGGAATTACACAAGGACACATTCCCTCGAAGGACTGTCATTGATTCACTTGGGGCGATGAATTGCGCAGAATCACGTTCGGGAGGAATCGCAGCGAAAACGGTGTCAACTACGGCCGTTAACACAAGTGCCGAAAGGATCAGCCCTAGTAGGAGCTTCATATCTACCTCCGTCGTTATAAAATATTATAAACGGATTTTTGCCCAACATGATCAAACTGCTGTTTGACGCAGGACCTTGAGTTACAAATTGAACAACTGACACGTCTTCTTGGCCGCGATAGCCTATTTATATGAACGGACGTATTCATATTTATCGCGTATTTGATATCGGAAAAGACGTGAACCTTGAAGGTGTGCAACGCCACTTCGAGATGTCGTCGTCTGCCCAACGTTTCCGTTTAAACCGCTCATCCAAAGCGATGATCATCAATCAGCCTCCTCTTTCACTGGTGATTGAAAACTCAAAGTACAGTGCTTTAGGTCACCCACTGGATTTAGAAGTGACAGCCAAGATTTGGCATTTCGGTGCAGTCTCTTTAACGATGTCCTTCATTCTTCCTAAAGGACTGACTTGGGAGCGCCTAATTGCATTGGGTAACTTCCTAGAAAATGATTCAAACCTTCATGACTTAGCGAAAAAACGTGTAGAGCAGATCGTTACAGGATTAGGTCGTCCGGTTTCCACGGTGAACTGGGAAACTTATGAAGACTACGCGTGCTATTTCTTTCAAAGCCTTGAAGGCTGCGAAAAAAACGCGATGGAAGTCTTTAATCGTTACGATGTCTTTCGTTTGATTCTGTCCGAAAATAACGAAACTCTGTCTGAACAAATTAAAAAGACGATTTTGGACAGCACATTTCAATACAGCCAAGATGATCTGGCGGTTATCGACTGGAATTCGGCTTTAATTATTGAACCTTCTGGATCGACGGACATCATTGACGTCATCGAGTTCTCTCTTTGTCAGTTGCTGGAAATGCGCTATTACGACGATCTTTTGGATGAAAGACTGACTTACTTGTATTCTTCTTTAGAGAAAAAACGTTTCAGTATTTTTCAGAATCACTATTCGCGTTTATCAAGAGAAGCAGCCCAAATTTATCTCGACATCTCAGACACCGTTGAAAGCGTTGAGAACACCATGAAAGTGGTCGGGGATTTCTATTTGGCAAAGATCTTCCGCGCCGCCTCGCAAAGACTGCGCTTTAAGGACTGGAAAGACAGTGTCGACCAAAAACTTTCAAACCTGGCGCAAGTGTCCCGGCTGTTCGTGGGTGAGGCTAACGAAAAACGGAACCAACTTTTAGAGATCATCATCATTGTGCTGATCGCGATCGAAGTGGTTCCGCTATTCTTTAAGTAATTAAACTTTTTGCAGGCGCACGAAATTAATTTTAATACCTTCACGCAAGAAGATCTTTTCGAATGCAGTTTCGAAATTTTGGTCTTTCATTTCAGAATTATGCAAATCCTGAGTTTCAAAAATAATCTTGTAAGAAGACTGACGGATTTCATCCATCGCCCACAAGAAATAAACCAAAGAGTCTGTTTTGAAATTGATGAAGGAACCCGGCTTCTGCAAGCGATACAGAATATCCAAGTTTTGCTTACAAACAAAACGATTCTTGGGTTTCTTAGGCGAAGTCCAAGGATCTGGAAAGTGGATGTAAACATTGTCAATCTCACCTTCAGTGAAAAGCTCTTCGATATTGAAGGCGTGATAGCGAGCGATCGCCGCGTTTTTGCAGCCATCGGTCACCGCGCGACGAATAGTTTGGATCAAAGGCTTATACTTAAGCTCTAATCCCACCAGCAGACGTTGTGAGTGAGTCTTCGCATGATGAGCGAAGTAAGTTCCGTTCCCCGTTCCGACTTCCACGTCCATTGGCAAAGCCGCATCGGCTTTAAAAACATCCGAACGCCATTTGCCTTTATTCAGAGGAGCACGAAGCTCGTCAAAGGCAACGTGAGCATACTCACCGTTCAACGCCAAGGTATAGGCGTTTTGGTTTGGTAAATCTTTAGTGATATTGATTCGTCTACGTGGAACCGGGATTGTCATAGGCCCCTTGATTAGTCGGACGAGGGCCGTCGGTCAAGCTTTTCACTGTGAACGGACGCAAACTCTCATAGGGCTGCTGTCGAATAGGGCACGTCAAGACATCGCAAGCGCGGCAGTAGGATTTTTTACATGGGTCTAAGTGAAAAGCGAGCTCTCCATCAAACTTATAAGCCGCCACCACACAAGATTCATAGCGATGAATCAGATCATGTGCTTTCACGATATCCCAATATTCAGGAATGACCATGTGAGCA
The DNA here is from genome assembly GCF_001592745.1 of Bdellovibrio bacteriovorus. Taxonomy (NCBI): domain Bacteria; kingdom Pseudomonadati; phylum Bdellovibrionota; class Bdellovibrionia; order Bdellovibrionales; family Pseudobdellovibrionaceae; genus Bdellovibrio; species Bdellovibrio bacteriovorus. The sequence goes on along the minus strand of NZ_LUKD01000001.1, from coordinate 1,803,131 downwards.
TCAACGTGATGAAAACGTCCCGAACGAATGATGCGTAAATGATGAATATCAATCACGCCGGGCTCGCGACATTTCGCCAAAACATCTGTGAGATCCTCTAAGATTTCCTCATCCTGCTCGTCCATCAAAATACCTAGGGATTCACGTACAATTTTGTATCCGGAATATGCCAGCTGCAATCCGACCAAGATAGCGACAACAGGATCTATCCACTGAAGATCCGTCAGCAGAACCAAACCCAGCCCCACCATCACGCCTGCAGTCGTAAGCACATCCGAAATGACATGAGCACCACTGGCTTTAAGAGCGTCAGAATGATGAGTTTTACCGATGTGTTTTAAATAAAGCCCAAGACCCAAATTTAACAAAGCTGCAACCGCGACCACTAACAAACCGATCTCGAGTTGTTGAGTCGGCTCGTGATAGATCAGGGCCTTGATACTCTCGTAAATAATCATCAAGGCCGCAAAGAAGATCAGACCACCTTCAAAGGCCGAACTAAAAGACTCTGCTTTACCATGTCCATAAGGATGTTCATGATCGGCAGGTTGAGCGGCAAAACGAACGACATACAAAGCTACTAAAGAGGCCACGACGTTCACAATACTTTCAAGAGCATCGGATAAAACGGCGGTCGAGCCGGTAATACGATAAGCGCCCATCTTTAAGGCAAATATCAAAAAACTTGCGATGGCGGAAATCCATGCGGCTCGATTTCTAATTTTATTTGCTGAGTCTGAAAGAATGTCTGACGCCATATAGAGGGTTTTCGTTGATCCCTCTTAGTTCGTCAATGACTAACCTGCTGCTTTTCGGCGTTTTTGCGCGGCAGACTTGAGTTCCACCACAGGAGCCTGTTCTGGCTTGTAATAACAAACCATATTGCGACCGCCACGTTTCGCATCATAAAGCGCATGGTCGGCACGGCGAACCAGCTCGCGGGCACTGATATTTTCACCAGGGATGGTGATGGCAAAACCCACAGAAGCCGTTAATTTGATTGAGTCCTCTCCATTACGGAAAGTCGTCTTCTGAATGTTCTCACGCAAACGTTCACAGAAGTACATAGCGCCTTCGTGATTGGTTTCCGTCAAAACAACCAGGAATTCGTCTCCACCGTAACGAGCCGGGATGTCGATATTGCGAGTGTTGGCGCGAATGATTTTACCCACTTCGGAAAGAACGTAACTTCCGAACAAGTGATCGTGTCCATCATTCACAGTTTTGAAATAATCCATATCCATCATGACAACACAGACGTCACGGTGGAAACGGCGACCACGCTCCATCTCGAAATCCAAACGCTGATAAAGCGAACGCATATTGTACAGACCCGTTAAGTCGTCGGTATCAACAAGCTCTTTCAGTTTTTCGTTGGCGTAAAGAAGTTGCTCATGCAAGTCACGAATACGCAATTGCGTACGGATGCGAGCTAATAATTCAAGAGGAACAAAAGGTTTTACAATGTAATCGTCGGCACCTGAATCCAGGGCTTCAATAATCGCTTCAGTGCTGGAATTTTCAGAAACGAACACACAAGAAACGTGATTCAGTCTTTCACGTATGGTTTTTAGAACTCTTAAGCCCGCCATGGACGGAGCCATCCAGTCCAGGATGACAACCTGAGGAATCCAAGTCTCGATAAGGTTGTGCGCTTCTTTTTCAGTGGTGACACCACGAGCGTCATAGCCTTCCCATCTCAGAGGTTCTAAAAGAATCTCTAAGCTGTCTTTATCGTCGTCGATTACTAGAATGCGGCGACTTTTAGGTTGTTTGGAGCTGTTTTCAAAACTCATCTACATACCAGTGTAACGTCTGCCTCACTCATCGGTTAATTTCGAGATTTGATTAAGGAAAATTCTGATCCATCGACGAGGTCTGGGCTGGACCTAAATCTTGGGCCAGATTGCGGAACGGCGTTTTGCAAAACAGACTTGTTTGCGACTGCATATACGTTGAATTTGAGGGTGTTTTTGTATAGGACTAAACGGAGTACTTAAACGTTTGTAAGGATGTCCGTTATGAGTTTGAACTTCTCTGAAATTGAATCGAAATGGCAAAAAAAATGGGCCGAGCAAAAAGCGTTTCAAGCTGAGTCAAATAGCAAGAAACCTAAATACTATGCTCTGGACATGTTCCCCTACCCATCAGGCTCGGGATTGCACATCGGTCATATGGCTTCTTACACCCCCGGTGATATCGTTTCACGCTACAAACGTGTGAACGGTTTTAACGTTCTTCATCCCATGGGCTACGATGCCTTCGGATTACCGGCAGAGCAGTATGCCATCCAAACTGGAATCCATCCGGCCATCACAACTCAAAAAGCGATTGAAAGCTTCCGCAACACACTTCAGTCTTACGGATTTAGCTTTGATTGGAGCCGCGAGATCTCCACGTGCGAACCAAGCTACTACAAGTGGACTCAATTTATTTTCTTAAAACTTTACGAACGCGGCCTAGCTTACCAAAAAGAAGTTCCTGTGAACTGGTGCCCGGCTTTGAAAACAGTTTTGGCGAACGACGAAGTCATCGATGGCAAGTCCGAACGTGGTGGACATCCCGTTATCCGCGTTCCGATGAAACAGTGGATGCTTAAAATCACGGACTACGCTGAACGTCTTTTGAACGATTTAGACAAAGTAGACTGGCCAGAAAGAACCAAAGAGGCGCAACGCAACTGGATCGGCAAAAGCGAAGGCGCACGCATTACTTTCAAAGTAGACGGCACGTCAGAATCTTTTGAGGTTTTCACGACTCGCCCGGATACATTGTTCGGTGTCAGCTTCATGGTCATGGCTCCAGAACATGAGCTCGTAAAAAAAATCACGACCGCTGCGGAAAAATCATCTGTAGAAGCTTATGTTGAAGCGACTTCGCGCAAGTCGGAAGTGGAACGTAAAGCTACAACAGATAAGACGGGAGTTTTCACCGGCGCTTATGCTCTTCATCCAATTACGGGTGAAAAGATTCCGGTGTGGATTGCGGACTACGTTCTTTTAGACTACGGCACCGGCGCTATTATGGCGGTTCCAGGTCATGATGCTCGCGATTTTGAATTCGCGACAAAATTTAATTTACCAGTAAAGCGCGTTCTTGAGGGTGGCGAAACATTGCCATTTGAAGGCGATGGCACTTTGGTGAATTCAGACTTCCTAAATGGCCTCTCAAAAGCAGACGCTATCAAGAAAATGCTTTCGCATCTTGAAAGTAAAAAACTGGGCGTGCGCGAAGTGCAATATAAATTGCGTGACTGGCTTTTCAGTCGTCAACGCTACTGGGGCGAACCGTTCCCAATTGTTCACTTTGCCGATGGTTCTCGCGGAGTTCCTGTGAACGAACTTCCAGTGATTCTTCCAGAGGTGGCAGATTACGAACCTGCTGACACGGGCGAGGCCCCTCTAGCTCGCAATGCCGAATGGGTTCATTATTCTCGTGATGGTAAAGAAGGAAGACGCGAAACCGACACTATGCCAGGTGCGGCGGGTTCTTCTTGGTATTTCTTGCGTTACATCGACCCAAAAAATGATCAAGCGCCTTTCAGTGCGGAAGCCGAGAAATACTGGATGCCAGTGGATCTTTACGTCGGTGGACCCGAGCATACGGTCGGCCATCTTCTTTACTCGCGCTTCTGGATGAAGGTTCTTTTTGACTGCGGTCTTGTCACTCATGATGAGCCTTTCCAAAAGCTTCTTCACCAAGGAATGATCTTGGGACCTGATGGCGAAAAAATGTCGAAATCTCGTGGAAACGTGATTTCTCCTGACACCATTGCAAAAAGCCACGGCGCCGACGCAATGAGAACATTTATCAGCTTCATGGGACCTGTCGACAAGGATAAACCGTGGGCGCCAACAGGTATTGACGGCGTGAAGCGTTTCTTGGATCGCATCAGCCGCTTGGTGGTCAGCGACGAAGGCCAATATGTGGCTACAAAAGGCGCGGCTCCAGATGACATTAAGAAATTAGTTCATAAAACGATCAAGAAAGTCACAGAAGACATCGAAAGCATGAGCTTTAACACGGCGATCAGCGCGATGATGATCTTGGTGAACGAGCTTTATAAGGCCGAGTGCCGCTCAGAAGAGGCTCTAAAACCGCTGGTGCAAATCTTGGCTCCTTTTGCTCCACATTTGGCCGAAGAATTGTGGGAAAAAATGGGCGGAGAAGGACTTTGCTCTTTGGCTCCATGGCCAAAATATGATAGTACCCTCGTCGCTGACGACACTGTGACTATCGGCGTGCAAGTGAATGGAAAAATGCGCGGCACGATCGAAGTAAGCCCGACGGCTTCAGAAGACGAAGCTTTAGCGGCGGCGAAAGCCGTAGCCGGAGTGTCTGCAGTTTTAGCTGGAAAAAATCCTGACAAAGTGATTTATAAAGCCGGCAGAATTTTAAATTTGATCGTGAAATAAACTGGCACCTTCGCGGGTGCCTCGCGGGCGCCCGAAAAGGACCAGATTTTCAAAAAAAATCTTTACGGCCCCGCTAGAAAATATAACCTCTTTCGTAAAAGAAAGAAGAGTGAGGGCCAAAAGAGATGTCAAATTGGAGTCCTGAAAAAAGTGCTGAGCTTTATGGGATTAACAACTGGGGCAACGGTTATTTCAGAATTAACGGAGCAGGCAATGTCTCTGTTACTCCAATGGGAGCAAGTGGACCTTCTGTAGACTTGTTCGAACTTACTCAGGATCTTTTGGACCGTGGTATCCGCGTTCCTATCATGATCCGTTTTCCAGAAATTATTAAATCTCGCGTAGAGCTTTTGAACGGTTGTTTCCAAAAAGCTTTTGCCGATCATGGTTACAAAGGCCAATACCGTGGCGTTTACCCGATCAAGGTGAACCAACAACGTCACTTGGTGCAAGAGCTGGTGAAATACGGCCGTGGCTTTTCTATGGGTCTTGAGTGCGGCTCTAAGCCAGAGCTTCTTGTCGTTCTTGCTTTGATGAACACGGAAAACGCGTTGATCATCTGCAACGGCTTTAAGGACTTCGAATACATCGAAACCGCAATTCTTTCTCAAAAATTAGGTCGCAACACGATCATCGTCGTCGACCGTAAAGAAGAATTGAAAATGATCGTGGACACAGCGAAGAAGTTCAACGCTCGTCCAAAAATCGGCTTCCGCGCAAAATTGAACACGCAAGGTGCGGGTAAATGGGTTGATTCTTCAGGCGCTCGTTCTAAGTTCGGTTTGACGGCAGTTGAAATCGTTGAAGGCGTTGAGTACTTGAAAAACGAAGGCATGCTTGATTGCCTTGAGCTTCTTCACTACCACATCGGTTCTCAAGTTCCAGCGATCCAATCTATCAAGTCCTCTTTGAAAGAGGGCGCACGTTTCTATACTGAGCTTTATAAAATGGGCGCGGGCCTTAAATACATCGACGTCGGTGGCGGTCTTGGTATCGACTACGACGGCTCTGGCCACTCTGACAGCTCTGTGAACTATTCTGAACAAGAGTACGCGAATGACATCGTGTCCGTTCTGCAAACTCTTTGTGATGAAAAAGGCATCCCACATCCAAACATCGTGACAGAGTCTGGTCGCTTCTTGGTGGCCCATCACTCGGTTCTAGTTTTCAACGTTTTGGGCGTGAACGATCTTCACCGCCACGAACCGCCTCGTCCGGCGACAAAAGCAGATCCTTCGATCATGCAAGACATGCAGTACATCTTTGAAAAGGTGAACAAGGACAATATCAACGAATGCTTCAATGACTTAGAACAAGCTAAGCAAGAAACTTTGCAGCTCTTCACTTACGGCGTCTTGTCTTTAGAACAACGTGCTTGGTGTGAAAGCATGTACTTCGCTATCGCCACTAAGATGGTGAAGCTTGCAAAAACGGTTTCAGATACCGAAGACATTATCGCGGCTCTTTCTAAAGAACTTTGCGACACTTACTTCTCGAACTTCTCTGTGTTCCAATCGGTTCCAGATTCTTGGGCAGTAGGTCAGTTGTTCCCAGTGATCCCTATTCACCGTTTGGGCGAAGAGCCTTCTCGTGAAACAACTCTTGCGGATTTGACTTGTGACTCTGACGGGGTGATTGAAAAATTCATCGACACAGAATCAGGAACCCCGAAGGACACCGTTCGTCTGCACCAATTCACAGACGGCCAACAATACTACTTGGGCGTATTCCTAACGGGCGCTTATCAAGAGATCCTGGGCGATCTTCATAACTTGTTCGGCGACACCGATGCAGTTCATATTTCTTTGAACGGTGTCGGCTACACAATTGATCACTACGTACCAGGCGACACGGTAACGGAAGTTCTTTCTTACGTTCAGTACGGCCGCTCTGAAATGGTGGACAATGTTCGTCAAGCTACTGAAGAAAGTATTCAAAAAGGCTCAATCACAAAACAAGAAGCCAAACTTCTGATCAAGCACTACGAAGAAGGACTCTCCGGTTACACCTACCTAGAAGAAGCCGAATAGGTACCTGCTTCCCTTTGTGTTAAAAAGGAACCAGGTTCTTTAAAAAAGGTCGATCTAAAAAGGATCGACCTCCAAATGATGCACAAAGAAACCAGAAGCCCGAGACGTCAAACTGAACTCGGGCTTTTTTAATGCCTTCCTCACCTCTTCTTTGTCATTCGCGTTTGGGACTGTATTCAGCCAAAGCAAAGTTGAATTCAATTGCATTGCCGAAAGACGAGGATCATCGACTATTGGAAAATCACAACTAACGCCATTAAGTTTCAAATAGAGGGTACTGAACTGATAGTCTTGCACATTCTCTACCACACCAGCTTCAACGGGATTCCGATACACATATTTGTAAACGTGATCTAAATAGTTGTTCTTCGTAATCACGGAACGAAAATAACGCCCACCGTAAGTTTGATTGATCCTATCCGCCTTTCGGGAAATCACCCTGGAAGTTTCTCTCATGAAGTAGTTCATCGCTTCAGCCATATTGTTTTCCGGAAATCGGGCAATCAAATGGAAGTGATTGTTCATCAAAACGAACGAATGGATTTCCATTTTGTAGGTTCCAGAAATATAAGAAAGATACTTAGACATCACAGCCCACACCTGCCACATCGGCAGATCGAACCACTCTTTGTTATGGCATCTTGCAGACAAATGATATGGATATTCAGAGGTAAAAATTTGCTTTTTTCTAGGCATGCTAGACCTAGAAAGCAAAAGAGACTTCCATCAGGAAGTCTCTTTAATTTGGTTTCAGATTTTAGCGCTTCCGAAACCTGGTTCCTTTTCGATACAAAGGGAAGCAGGTACCTTTACATTTTCGAGTCGAAGGCGTCGCGGACTGCGAGGCCGATGTTGATTAGGACCGTCAATGTGAGAACGATCGCAACCATCGGTCCCCATACTAGCCACTCGGCAATGGTGAACCATTTTTGTGCTTGGGCCATCAACTCACCCCAGCTTGGTGTTGGAGGAACCAGTCCCAATCCCAAGTAATCTAGGAAAGACAAAGTATTTACGCCACCGGCGATGAAGAACGGAGCGAAGGTTACGATCGGTGTTAAACCATTCGGAAGAATGTGTTTACCGATAATACGTTTGTGATCTGCGCCGATAGCTTTAGCGGCTTCTACGTACTCACGCTTTCTTAATGAAAGGAATTGCGCACGCATGTAAGCAGAAATTCCTGTCCAACTGAACAACGCAAAGAAGATGATCAACAATGGCAAACTTGGTGTGAAGATCGAAATGATCGTGATCAAAACGAAAAGGATCGGCGTACTTTCAACGATTTCTACGATACGTTGACCAACTAAGTCCGTTTTACCACCAAGGTAACCCATCAAAGAACCCAACGTGATACCAATCGCGTAAGTGGCAATCCAGCTTCCGATAGCAAAAAGCATTGTGTAACGGAAACCGTAAAGAAGACGTGTCATCACGTCACGACCACTTTCATCCGTCCCAATCCAGTTCACTGAAGTTGGAGGAGAAGGATACGTATCAACTGTTTTGTTACTTTCGTACGGATCCCACTGAATAATGGGCCATACAGACCAGTCGCCCTCTTTCATCTCAAGCTGGCGATAATCCATCACGTAGATATCATCGCGACCAAAATCAGTCGGATGGTAGTCTACGAAAAGTGGGAAATAAAGTTTACCGTGATAACTAACGATATGAGGACGGTTGTTTGCCCAAAGCTCTGCCGTGAAGCTGAAGAAGAACATCGTCAATAGAATCCAAACAGAGATCACAGCAGTGCGATCGCGCTTAAATCGCTTGTAGCGTTTAAGCGTAAGTTCATTCTTAATAAGATATTTCTGAATTGGATCCATCATTTGAAGTCAATCCTTGGGTCGATAAGAACATAGATGATGTCGCTGAATACGCGGCCAAACATCAAAAGTAACGATGAAATGAACGTCAATCCCATGATCACGTTATAATCACGCGAAAGAACAGATTGATATCCAAGAAGACCGATACCGTCCAAGTTAAACATCTGCTCAATGATCAACGAACCAGCAAGGAAGGCTCCGAAGAAACCACCCAAACCTGTCGCGATAGGGATCAAGGCATTACGAAGAGCATGTTTAAAGATAACGATGTTTTCAGAAAGACCTTTCGCGCGCGCCGTACGAACGAAGTCAGACTTGATGATGTCCAACATCGAGTTACGCATAAGAACTGAAAGCTCCGTGAAACCACCGATCATGTAACAGATCAAAGGAAGAACGAAGTGGTGAACACGGTCCCACAATTTACCCATGGTTGTTAAGGACTCATAGTCGTCAGACTGAATACCACCGATTGGGAACATATTCAGTTTACCTGCGAACACAACGATCAAGAAGATACCCAACACCAGCGGAGGAATCGAGTACGTCAGATTCAGCAGGATCGTCGTCACTCGGTCAAAAGAGGCGCCTGCTTTAATGGCTTTCCGCACCCCTAAAGGAATACAGACCAGATAAGTTAAAATAAGGGAGGCAATACCGAACTGCAGGGAAACTGGAAATTTACTTTTAATAACGTCGATAACGGGTTCTTGGTAAGTAAAACTTTCACCGAAATCAAGACGAGTGAGGTTTTTTAGCCAGATGAAGTAACGAACATGAAGGGGCTTATCAAAGCCATATTGCTTTTTTAGAGCCTCGATAACTTCTTCGTTTACGGAGGTGTCGCCGCGGGTATTGATGCTACCCCCGCCGCCGCCTCCACCACCGCCGGCAGCGCCGAAACGGATAGCTTGAAGCTTCTGCTCGATGGGACTTCCAGGAGCTAAGTTAATCAACACAAAGGTGACTACGGTAATCCCGAAAAACGTCGGAATCATCAATAACAATCGGCGAATCAGGTAAACGATCAAAGCCCTACTCCCACAATACTTTTATGATGAGAAAAGATAGTTACGCTGTAATACTATTTTTAGTGAGGCGCAAGAAAGAAGGCGTACATTGTACGCCTTCTGGAAAAAAAATTAATATGTCGGCGCCTGGGTGAAGACTATTGAGCCTTCAACCACCAGTAATCTCTACCGATCTCATATTTGAACGTCTCTGCAGGCATACCCATGCGAGATGAGTTAGCGTAGAAAGCGTATTTGTCGTTGAATAAGAACGCGTATGGAGCGTCTTCAGCGATCTTAGCGTAAACCTTTTTCAAAGCCGCCACACGTTTAGCCTTGTTAGGCTCAACACGAGCTTCGTCGATCAATTTGTCTACTTCTGGGTTTTTGTAAGCGATGAAGTTAGATCCACCAGCTACAGAGCTCGCAGAGTGCCAGATTTGTTTTGGATCTGGATCTACGGAACCGCCACCCCACGCCATTGTCACAGCGTCGAAGTTACCTTCGTCAACAAGCTTCAAGAAAGAGTTCCACTCAAGATACTTCAATTCCATATCGATACCGGCTTTTTTCAAGTCTTCACGATACATAGTGTAGTATTTTTCAGTGTCTTTTGATGGGTAGATCAAAGTGAATTTGAATTCAGAACGTTTGCCGTTCACTTCTTTTTCTAGAACACCGTTTTTGTCTTTGTCAGTCCAACCAGCTTTAGCCAAAAGTTCCTGAGCTTTCTTCGGATTGAACTCAAGAGCTTTGTTGCCTGGGTTGTATTCAGAACGCAAGTAGATCGCGCCGTTAGCAAGATCAGACATTCCGTAACGGAACTTTTTATTCATCTCTTCACGGTTCAACAAGTGAGCCAAAGCCACACGTACGTTTCTGTCTTGGAACAATTCTTTGCGGAAGTTCCAGCCAATGAAGCCGTAAGATTTAGGAGCACTATTTTCAACTTTGTGCTTGATGATTGTTTTGCCCCAAGGAGCACCTTCTGTTTTTTTCATGAAGGCTTCAACACGTAGATCAAGGTAATCCAATTCACCTTTTTTCGCGCGCTCAAGTTCTACGTTTTCGTCTTTGTAGAAGCGCATAGTGATTGTGTCGAAGTTGTACATGCCAGCATAAGCTGCATCTTTATTGCCATACCATTTATCAAATTTTTTCAAAGTGATAACTTGGCCACGGTCAAACTTAGAAAGTACGTAAGGGCCCGCGCAGATAAGTTGGCGGTTCATTTTCTTAGACTTTTCAATATCGCTGTAGATCTTCTTAGGGATGACAGTCAAAGTCGCAGCAGATTCGAAGTTGTTGAAGTAAAGGTCACGTGCCGTGAAACGGATTGTGTGAGCGTCGAGAACCTCCGCTTTCGTCAAACCTTCATAGTAAGGGCGCAAGTGAGCCGCTTCGTATTTTGGTTCAAAGATAGCATCGAAAGAGAACTTCACGTCTTCAGCAGTTACTGGCGTGCCGTCGTGGAAAACAGCGTCTTTGCGAAGGTGGAAAGTGAAAACTTTATTGTCTTTGGAGATTTCCCACTTCTCAGCCAAACGAGGTTTCCAGTCGTATGTCTCAGAGTCACGAGTCGCCATACCATCACACACGTAGTTTTGTACGTAACGTGAGTAAGCGTCAGTAGCTGTGATCGGGTGAACCGTTGGAGGCTCGCCGCCAAGGTTAAAAACGAAATTTCCGCCTTTTGGTGCGTTAGCATTGGGTGCTGCTGCAAAAGCGGGTGCTGTCAAAGCTGAACTCAAAATAAGAGCTAGGAGACCCTTCATATTCATTGTGATTCCTCCAAAGAATTTCGTAGGGAATTTACGTACTTCCCAAAGTGCGGTTAAAATCGGTTATGCGAGAAAAATAATCAAGTTATTGCTCGATTGACGCTATGCTTAAATGCTATAAAGCTGTCCATTCTCAAGGAGTAAATAAATGTCTGATAAGACGGTGAAATTCGATCCTACCACAACCATTTCTGCAGAGTTCGGAATCTTCGGTATTCCCATGACAGAAGAAGAGTCCAAAGTCGTTCTAGTTCCGGTTCCCTGGGAGGTCACAACTTCTTACGGTGAGGGCGCTTCTCGCGGACCTCAAATCATCCGTCAAGCCAGCGAACAGATCGACCTTTTCGATATCGAAGTCGGCAAAGCTTATGAGGTCGGTTACCACATGCGCGACTTCCCGGAAGATCTTTGCGCGATGAACGACAAATTCAAAGCCGTGGCCCAAGAACTTATCGAAATGCGCACAAACTTGAGCGACGACGAAAAGAAAATGAACTCTCTGGCAGCCCAGGTGAACGAGGCCTGCGAAGAGATGTCGCAATGGGTTTATGATCAATGTTCTGACGTTTTGAAAAAGGGAAAGCTCTTAGGCCTCGTGGGAGGCGACCACTCCACGCCCCTTGGAGCGATCCGTGCTGTGAGCGATAAGTTCAAAGGCGACTTTGGTGTTTTGCACATTGATGCGCACGCGGACCTTAGAAAAGGTTATCAAGGCTTTAACCAATCCCACGCTTCGATCATGTACAACGTGATGACAGACGCGAAGAAACCAAAGAAATTGGTTCAAGTCGGCATCCGTGATTTCTGCGAAGAAGAATACGACTTCAGCAATTCACGCGAAGACATTAAAACATTCTATGACTTGGAACTAAAACGCCGCCTGCTTAAAGGCGAAACTTGGGAACAGGTTTGCAAAGACATCATCAAAGAACTTCCGCAAAACGTTTATATCTCTTTCGATATCGACGGCTTGGATCCAGCCTTCTGCCCTCACACGGGCACTCCGGTTCCAGGTGGCTTGAGTGTCGACCAAGTATTCTTTTTGTTCCGCGAAGTACACGCTTCCGGTCGCAAGATCATCGCTTTTGACTTAAATGAAGTTTCCACGGGCGGTTTGGCAGAGCACGAAGTGGAGTGGGACGGCAACGTCGGGGCCCGCATTCTTTATAAAATGTGCGGTTGGTTGGTGAAAAGCAATGCTTAAGGTTTACGAATACGCGAAGTGCTCAACTTGCGTGAAGGCACTTAAGTTTTTAGACGCGAAAAAAGTAAAATACGAAAAGCTTCCGATTGTCGATAAAGCTCCTTCGCAAAAAGAGCTTAAGGAAATGCTTGCTGCTTTGAAAGAACGTGGTGGCAGTCTCCGCAATCTTTTTAACACTTCAGGTGTTATGTACAAAGAGATGAAGTTGAGCGAAAAGCTTTCTGATATGACGGAAGCTGAGGCGATCAAACTTCTTTCTGAAAATGGAAAGCTTGTAAAAAGACCGTTTGTTATTTCTAACGACACTCATCTTGTGGGTTTCAAAGAAGATGAGTGGAAAAAAGTATTCTAAGTTCAAATAAAAAAAAGAGGAGCGTTTCAAGCTCCTCTTTTTGCCGCCGAAATTTCTTTTCCTAAATACTTATTCCAAGAAATCTGCTTCGCTCATTGATTCAGGTAAAATCATCTTTGAGTTTTTGGCGGTCTACGACTGTGAGGTCGATGGTGTAATGCTTCAGTTCTATTCATTTTATAGACGAAGTATATGCCTGCGAAAACCATTGCAAAAAATAATATCACGACGGTTAAGCTGACCATAATTACCTTCTTCCTTCGGTCGTTACAAAGACAGATTGCCACAGCGAAAAGTGAATTTCGACCCCACACTGTCAGCAAACAATGAGGTCGCGGCGATTTTGTAGTTTTGTCCTGACTTTCCCCACATTAGCCTCGGCAGAATTGAACAAATTCCAGATCTGATTTGCAATAAACAGGTCTTGTGACGTGAAAGGAATTTGAATGTTGGAGGATTTTCAGAACTCAAAGATGATGCACGACTTGCAAGTGGTGGCCGCTGCGGGAGGCCCGTGGCCTTGGGTCTTTGCATTTATTGGAGCCATCTTAGGAACGCTGGTTATCAAAGCCATCTTAAAAGCGCTTTCACCTCGCCTCACCTATATCACGTCTAAAACCACTCGCCAGTTAGATGATATTCTGGCGACGTGTCTGATGAAAACCAAATCGTGGGTTATCTTTATCTGGATTTTCATTCCTATTTTGCACGCCATGGGCGCTGATGATCGAGTGCTTTCGTTTGGAAAAGCCGTGCTCGTTTTTGCCACCGCTTTTCAAATCGCGATTTGGGGATTGTTTGCCATCCATCGTTGGAAAGAAAATTATTTAAAGAAAAAAACAGGCACTAATCCAAGCACTGTTTCAGCGATGGGAATTATCACGACGGTGTTGCAAGGCACATTGATTGTAGCTCTCTTACTTATCAGCTTAAGCAATTTGGGAGTGAACATCGGTGCGTTGCTTGCCGGTTTGGGTGTGGGTGGTATCGCTGTCGCGCTGGCTGCGCAGAATATTTTAGGAGACATGTTTGCCTCCCTGTCTATAGTACTGGATAAACCATTTGAAGTCGGCGACTTCATCACCGTGGGTCCTCAGATGGGCACCGTGGAAAATATTGGAATTAAAACTACGCGCGTGCGCAGCCTTTCTGGAGAAGAACTGGTTTTTTCTAACCGAGATCTTTTAGACAGCCGTATTCAAAACTTTAAACGCATGTGGAAAAGACGTGTGCCTTTACGCTTCAGCGTACCGCACACGACTCCGCTTCCGATCGTTCGGCAAATTCCCGGGTGGATCACCGAAATCGTAAAGCAACAAAAGGATATTGAACTGGAAAGAAGTCATCTTGATGCTCTTGGAACTTCTTCAGTCGAGTTTGAATTCGTTTACTGGGTGCAAAATCCCGACTTCAATGCGCACATGGATATAAAGCAAAATATTCTGTGGGGTATTCAGGAAAAACTACAGTCCCAAAATGTGCGCTTGGCATTGCCCGGACAATCTCTTTACGTTGAATCGCTTCCTGAAGCCGTGGAAAAGACTTATGCGGAAAATAATCCATCGAATCAGAAGAAAATTCCGAGCGGGCCTGCTCTGGATCATTAATGAAACGGGGAAGTCATCTTCCCCGCAAACCACATGACGAGCCAAGCGGCAACAATCACAATCTCGACAAAGGCATCATAAAGATAAACTTTCGATATCACTTTTTTAGAGACGTAGTAGATGTCAGCACCAGCCAACATCAGTGGTGCGCCAGCTCCCAATATAAAAAGACTTGTTGAAACTTCGTTGAGGAAATACGCCGCTAGCAAGACAACGCCGATGATTGTGATAAACCAACCCACAATACAAAGAAGCCAAACATCTGTCTTAGGACCTGTCACTTTCGCAAAACTAGGATAGTGAAGAATGGGCCAAAGCCCCGTAATTAAATAAAAAAGAGATTGTCCCAACAGTAAAACACTCATGGAACTTTTATAGAAGACCTTACCGTGAAGGTAAACTTGGCTTTCGACACTTCAGGAAGGGCGGACGTAAATGCCCTTCCTGAAATCGCATTTTACATACAAAGAGTGGCGCCTGTTTCAGGGCTGCAACCATTCCAGAACGTTTTCTTGCAGTACATGTTTTGTGGCGTTTTCCATTTACCTTTAGCCATGCAAGATTGCCAGTAAGCGCTTTGCACATCAGAAGCTTCGGCATCAAAATCCGCCACAACTTCTTTCATCAAGTCACGTGCTTGCGCCTCTGACATATCCAATTTCAAAGCCACGGCTTTGATTGTTTCTGTTTTTGGAAGGCTGCGATTTGAAATAGACTTGATCGCTTTTTCATTCAGACCAATAGCTTCAAACGCCGCTAATCCTTGAGTTGGAACTTTGTCAAAAGCCGCTTTAATTTGTTCCGCAGTTTCGAGTTTGATCTGATGTCGCTGAGCGAATGCAACCACATCTGGATTTGCTTCAACCAAGCCTGGAACTTCGGCGCTCCAACAACGATGTCGTCCGCATTGACGATAACGTGGAGGACGACGATCATGATGGTGATGATGGCCATCATGGCTGGAGCCAATGCCAATGCCGATGGCAACGCCGATAGCTCCCGCTGCAATATCCGAAGAGTCACAGCCTGTATTACAAAATAGAGTGGTGATAAGAAGCCCTGATAAAATAATCTTCTTCATAGTGGTCCTTTCTTTTTTCCGATGTCTCAATGACACCGGCTTTAAGCCGTGGACCAATAGAGCAACGAGAGTGCCAAAAAAAGTGTCACCAGTTGGTAAGTATTATAAATTAAATCGCGAACTTGAGTTGCGGCGAGTCGCCACCTTCCGAGGTTTTCTTCTGTGATCCCAAACGCACGCCAAGGCCCACTAAGCGAACAGGAACACTTCGGCGAAGCCAGGCTTTTTCTAAAAGACGCTCAAAGTCCTCTTTTGTAGGTACAGACCTTGCGACTTCTTCATGCGTAGTTTGTTTAAAGTCATAGAACTTCAATTTCACCACAATGCCACGAATGCGGTCTTCGTATTGTCCTCTTTCAAGGCGGCGCAAGAAATCTTCATAAAGTGTCGGAATGGCTCTGCGGCACTCTTCAAGACTTTGCAGATCCCGGTTGAAAGTTTCCTCAACTGTCAGAGACTTTCGTTCCCACTCGGTGATGACAGCGCGATTGTCTTCGCCACGGGCAAAATCATAAAGCTCTTGAGCACGCGATCCAAACCAGTTGTGAAGCTCTAATACGGTGTATTTCTGGATATCCCCGCAAGTATGCAAACCCAAATCGTGCATCTTCTGCGCCGTCACCTTCCCCACGCCGAAAATCTTTTCAACCGGAAGGTCTTTTACAAACGACGCTACATCTTGAGGACGAATAACAAACTGCCCATTCGGTTTTTTCCAGTCGCTGGCGATTTTCGCTAAAAATTTATTCGGAGCAACGCCAGCCGACGCGGTCAAATTTAGCTCCGTATAAATAAGGCGACGGATTTCCTGCGCAATCAAGGTCGCACTGCCACCGAAAAGCTGGCAGTCCGTGACATCTAAATAGGCTTCATCTAGGGAAAGCGGTTCAATCTTGTTCGTGAATCTTTCAAGAATTTCGCGAACTTTTCGACTTTCGTTTTTATATAAGTCGAAATGAGGAGGAATCAAAATCAAGTGCGGGCACAAGCGAACCGCTTGAGAGGAGGGCATGGCAGAGCGCACGCCATATTTGCGTGCCTCATAGCTCGCCGTCGTTAAGACGCTGCGAGTGTTAGGTGGACCGCCAATACCTAAGGCTTTTCCTTTAAGCTCCGGGCGAAACTTCACTTCCACCGCAGCGTAAAAGCAATCCATATCAATGTGAATGATCTTCCTCATTTACACATTATTTACATATGTGTTTTAAGAAATCAAGTGGGATCTGCCTGCATTTCTGCGGGAGGCTGCTCCTCGACAGGAACACCTTTTACCGGCACGAACTTAGACGCTATCAGGGCATGTGCTTTTTCAGCAATCACGCCGCGATCATCTTCGGGGGTCGAATGAATTTGTTCTAGGAATTCAATTTCACCGATCACAGACTTTAAAGTCGCGGCTCTCCACATCGCCGTAGCAAAGGGAATATCCCCATACCAACAAACATGGTCACGCCATTTCAAGGTGAAATCTTCGCCGTTGATTTTACGGAAGTTGATGACGACAGGTTGAATAGGCACACCGGCGTGAGCAGCGGCCATCATCAATGTTTTCTTAAATGGCAAAACTTTTTCGCCGTTAGTAGACGTCGCCTCGGGATAAAGAACGACTCGGAAACCTTTTTTTAGAGTGTCTACGATCGTTTTCATTTCTTCTAAAATGCGCGTGCGACTGCGACGTTCAACATAGATACAACCGCCCATTTCAGTCAGAAGACCCAAGAATGGAGTTTCACGCATTTCATTAGAAGTCACAAACACCATGGGCGTACAAGACGCTAACATCATGATGTCGATAAAGCCCATGTGATTACTGATAAGA
This sequence comes from Bdellovibrio bacteriovorus, assembly GCF_001592745.1. Classification (NCBI taxonomy): domain Bacteria; kingdom Pseudomonadati; phylum Bdellovibrionota; class Bdellovibrionia; order Bdellovibrionales; family Pseudobdellovibrionaceae; genus Bdellovibrio; species Bdellovibrio bacteriovorus. The sequence continues at coordinate 1,785,994 of NZ_LUKD01000001.1, read as the reverse complement.
AGAAATTTTTCGCTATCGGCAGGCTTGTTTTTTACGAGCAGTTTTAAGCCCATGGCTTTGATAATCAAGCCGCTGAAGAACTTGGCGTTCGCAGAAAACGTCTTCAAACGTTTTTCCGGAGAACGCAAAGCGAAGTGGCATACAAATGACCAAATCAAAAACGTCAGAATGATAATGATAAAGACTAAAATTTTAACGACGCCGCGTACGCCCGTAACAATATTTTCCACAGGCCCCATTTAAAACCTGTGCGGCAAAAATGGTCAAGAAATCAATTCGCGCAGTCGACCTCTTCTATAGACAGAATCAAATCGCGGGTGAAAACACGACCTCGGCCCTCTCCCATCACGGTGCCCGCCAGGTTTCCACGCAGGATGGCGGAACCACCACAACTTGTTTCAACAACGGCTCCTTGTTGGCCCAAAGATTTTTCAAGTTTTGAGGTTTGCTCTAAAGCTTCGACTTCGAGGGTTTGTTTTACAGATTGTTCTCCCGCTTTAAAGATTTCCAAATCTACACGAGCGCGCGTGTTTGTAGGATATGCACGAAGACTTGTTGTTTGATGAGAGTCCGACACGACGATTTTTTTGCCGGCCGAGGCTTTAAGATTTAGAGCGAAAGTGCAAGTGCCGCGGGCCACTCGCTTGTCTTCATCTTTGCGAATATAAAGACCCGTCGGAACTAAAAAGCGATGGGCCGCGATTTCACGGATTTCGTGAGTCCCCACTGCAGCTTCACAGGCATTTCCGGCGATCTCGGCGGAATCCAGAGTTAATGCCTGCGCCTGCATCACACAGAGACTTGTTGCTGCTGCTAAAATAACGCCTTTACCCATAAATCCCCCTTTAATGTCTGGAGCTTTTTGCCACCAGTACAACCCCTAGTAAAGCGTCATTCAAAGAAAGTGCCAGGATACTTTTTTATCCCGTGGTCAACATGCCACTGGCAACACCGGTGACAGTTTCTCGAAGCAAAGTGACATCTTTTTCTTTCAAAGCAATGAGCTGAAGAATATTTAAAGGGTGAATGAGCGGCGAGCGCAGCGCGATGCTGGTTTCCAGCCAAGGTCGATACCACAAAAGACTTTCTTCACCGGTGATTTCGCGTACCGCCAGTCGACATTGCTCGTATTCTTCGGTGAAACGCTGAACCATTTGTTCAGCGACTTCTTTAGGAAGCTCCGAGGAGTGCAGGTACATCGCGAAGATTTCTAGTTCCACCTTTTCTAAGGTGAAGCCCAAAAGTTTTATATAAGAGCGAAAAAGTGAAGACTCCACAAACGCCCGAATGTAGTGGATCTTTCCTTCTTCATTTAAATTCCTCCAAAAACTGCCGATCCCCCACCAGCTTGGAAAAAGAATCCTTGTTTGGGTCCAGCAAAGAACCCACGGGATGGCGCGAAGATGTTTGATATCAACACTTCCTTGTCGTTTCGCCGGACGCGAACCTAACTTCAAATCTTTCAAAAAAATGTACGGTGTCGCCGTTTCAATAAGCTGCAAGAACGCAGGCTCTTTCAAAAGTTCCTGATAGGATTGTTGAACAAATTGCGAAAGCGTTAGCAGATCCTTTCTAGCACGAGGACTTTCAAAGCGATCTTCTTTTTTTTGACTGAGATCTCGGGCGGACTCTAAACGATCCAACTGACTGCGAAGAATTTCAGGTGAGCTGTAATTGCGATAAATCATCTCTCCTTGCACGGTCATCTTGACGGTATTTAAAGCAGAATGCGGCCACCATTCGGTCTGCTCTTGAATACTTCCTCCGCCGCGCTCAACGCTGCCACCTGAACCGTGAAAGAACACAGGTTCAAAACCATGAGTCTTAATTACTTTTTCAAGTTCACGAATCGCTGAATAAATTAAAAAACGAGATGGAAAAGACCCGTTTTCTTTTGCCGAATCTGAATATCCCAGCATCACTTCAAATTTTTTAGACCATAGATTTTCGATATACTTGCGCCGAACAGAATTTTTTAAAAATTCTTCGACAATACTGACACTCGAGCTCAAAGAATGCGCACTTTCAAAAAGGGGAATTACCGGGAGCCGCGCTTTTCCCAGATACTTTTCCACAAGCTGAACACCCGCGATAAGGTCCTTGGCACTTTCCGTCTGGCTTAGAACAAAACCACGTACGTAAAAACGCGGGTCATTTTCTGAAGCGATCTTTCCTAACAGCTGAAGCATCCGTGATATGGCCGATTTTCGCAGGGGCGATTGAAGAGCTTCATGCACAAGACTTGCCTCTTCGCGCAGTTCTAACGGAACTACGAGGCCCGGGAAGATCTTTAACAGAAGTCGAACTTCGTATAAAACCGAAGACTCAATACCTAAAAATCTTTGGTAGTCCGCCAACAACTGATCTAAATTTTTTTGCAATGCTTTTACCTTTTTGGAATCACCAGCTCTTATTTTCTTTAATTGCGTCAGCAGTTTGCGAATAGATGCCGCCAAGCTTAGCAAATGTTCCATCTCGCTTTGGTGTTTACCGAAAGTGTGCGCTAAAGGCTCAAGATCCTTCATAAAGGATGAAAACTTATCTTGTATCCACCGCAAAAGAAATTGCCGCGCCATCTGCAAGCTTCCGAGTAACGTCTTTTCATTCACGCCGGGATGCCCGTCTTTATCCCCGCCAACCCAAGAGCGAATATAAAACGGAAGCTTCTGCGCGGTTTGATCAATAAACACCCGCATGACATCTTCGTGCAATGCCAGAGAATAAATATATTCAGCTTCATCCATCACAGTCGGTTTTCGCTGTTTTGACATGGGAATGCGCCAAGTGATTTTCAGTAGAGCGAAAAGTTCTGTCGTATCCTTTTCCTCTTCGTTTACCAGGTGTTTTTCTAAAAGTTTCTGAATCTTTTTGAAGTAATAAATAATATCGGGATTGCGTGATTCTGTGGGGTGCGCCGTTAAAACATGAATGATATGACCGAAGCTATGCCCTTCTTCGGTCATGATCTTCGTGTCTTCACGAAGACGATGAGTCCGATAAGCCGACTCGCAAGAGTTGATCAGCTCCAGCATTAAAGCAAACGAATGAGCGATAGCATACTGGTCTTGTCTTGAAAGCTGACTCAGATCACTTTTAATTTTTAGAAGACCGTGTAGCTTCTCCCCCTCCTCCGTTTTCACGTATTGACGCAAAGATTCGATACGATCAAATCCCTTTTCTCCAAGTTCGGACTGAATCACCTTACCTAATTCAGTGACGGACCAGTTCACAAGATTTGTGAGTTCTTTTGGTAACTGTTCCGGATTCATAGGACCGGCTTTAAGATCGAGATTTTTTGATTGTACTTAAAGTAGTCCTTCCACGGGTCGACCTTACGATGTTTAAGGTGTTCAATAGCTTTTTCTAAAGTGAATTGATCAGGCGCCTTGATTTTTCTTAAGTCCTTCCAAGCAATCGGCATCGCCACGGCACTTTTATCTCGGGCACGAAGTGAATACGGCATCACCGCCGTCGCGCCTCGTCCGTTCCGCAAATAATCCACGAATATTTTTTTATCCCGAGCTTTCTTAGAAATAGTCGTTGTGTACATATCAGGATTTCGGTGGGCCATTTCCTGCGCCAAGGTTTGCGAGAAGGATTTGATTTGATCCCAGCTATAGATGGGAGCTACGGGAATGTGCACATGCAGTCCTTTGCCCCCGGAAACTTTGAGAAAACTTTTTAATCCTAAATCGTCCAGTATCTGCTTCAAATCTTCTGCGGACTGAACGACCTGCTTCCAAGAGATTCCCGGTCCCGGATCGAAATCCATCACTATAAGATCTGGATGTTCGACAGTCTCTCGACGCGATCCCCACACATGGATTTCAAACGCCCCCATCTGGGAAAGCGCCAGAAGACCTTCTGGTGAATCCAAAGTCAGATAAGCCTTCGTGCCACTTTTTTCTTTAATACTCACAGGCGTGATAGATTCTGGCACCGTTCCGGCGATGTGTTTTTGAAAGAAGCATTGTTTAGATGTCCCCTCTGGACAACGCAAAAGATTCAGTGGACGGTCTTTCACATGCGGAAGAATAAGATCCGCGTGATCTTGATAAAATTTTGCGACCTGAAGTTTAGTTATCTTTTCCTTCGCGTAAAGAATCTTATCGGGATTAGAAATTTCACCCCGCAAGTATTCTTCTGTGACCTCTTGCTTTTTTGAAGACTTAGCTCTCTTAGAGGTTTTTTTCTTAGATGAAGGCGATTCTTCTAAAACCTCTTCAAGCGGCTTGGCTTTTTCGATATGGATCTCTTTAGCAGCTTTATCTTCCCGCAATCCATGAAAGACGGCCGTTCTTAAAATTTTATCCGAAGTCCAATTTCCAAAAGTCACTTCAGCCACCAAGCCCGGTTTTAACCAATGAGTTCCTCTTTCGCGGGGGGATTTAATATCAAAGGGAGATGTCTTTTGTTCCCTTCGCGATAGCTTCTTTAAAATGTCTTCGATTGATTTTTCAGTGAACCCTGTTCCCACTTTTCCCACGTAACGAAGCTGATCACCTTCATAGACACCTAAAAGCAAAGCACCAAATGAGGAACGAGCTCCCGTGCCTTCGGTGTACCCGCCGATGACGAACTCCTGATGAAGTTTGCACTTCACTTTAACCCACGAACTGCCCCGACGAGATTGATAAGTGCTATCTTGATCTTTGGAAATGATACCTTCGAGCTGATAATCACAAGCCTCTTTGAACAGATCTTTGCCGAAACCGGCCATGTGATCGCTATATCGAATCAGCGGTTCGTTGAGATCCGTGATAACTTCTTGTAAAAGTTCTTTGCGATCGATCAAAGGACGCTCTCTTAAGTCCTCACCATCTAAGAACAACAAATCGAAAACATAATAAACAAGGTTATTCACGTCGTGAGCTTTCAAAGAATTTTGAAGCTTCTGAAAATCGCTGCGTCCTTCTTTATCTAAAACTACGATTTCACCATCTAAGATGGCGTTTGCCACCGACAGCTGCTTAAGACTTTTTTCAATACCGGGGTATTTCTCTGTCCAATCCAAACCGCTTCGCGTGAAAAGCTTGAGCTTTCCTTTTTCAAAGTGAGCTTGGGTGCGATAGCCATCGAATTTTGTTTCATGAATCCACTTTGTGCCTTCGGGAACATCTGTGACTAATTCCGCGAGCATGGGCTTAATAAATTCAGGCAGCGCTTTTACTTTTCTCTTTTCTTTGACTGCTCTTTTGGCGGGGCTTGCCGACTTTTTTTTTGAAGGTGATGAAGTCGCTCGTGCTGAACGACGAACATTCCCCTTTTCATCTTCAATCGGAACGACCTCATCATTTGGAATCACATATTCATCAGTTCTTTTAACCAAAAGCCACTGCGACTTACTGCCGCTGGCAGGACGACCCGTTCTTAAAAGCATCCACTGGCCATGCAGCTTTTTACCTTTAAGCTTAAACTCCAGATGCCCTTTCTTCAGCCCTTCACGCACGCTGCCGATTGGTTCCCAGGTACCGGTATCCCAGATGTAAACGCGACCTGCTCCATATTGCTTTTCCGGAATCACCCCTTCGAAAGAACCGTACGATACAGGATGATCTTCGACTTCTACCGCTAACCGTTTGATCTTTGGATCATGAGACGGACCCTTCGGAACGGCCCAGCTTTTTAAAACGCCGTTAAATTCTAGGCGAAAATCATAATGCAAATGCGACGCATGATGCTCTTGCACCACGAACATCAGGGTGTCATCTTTGGCCTTCTTGTTTCGACGAGGCGTGGATTTTGGTTCGGACGTAATTTTAAAATCGCGTTTTTTAACGTACTCACGAAGAGGCATGCTTACCTCCGACTGGAGTTAGCCGCACGCTTCGTCGGCGCACGGGAAGAAGTTCTTTCCTTCTTGTTTTTGGCTTCGATACTTTTTCTTAAAAGTGGCAAGAGATCGACGACATTCGTAGATTCTTCCACGCGTTCTTCTTTGGGAGCTTCTTCGACAAACTTTCCTTTGCCTTGTTTTACTTTGGCTTGGATACGCTTCATCAAGTCTTCGTAATAGGTGTCTTTGTATTTTTCAGGCTTCCATTTCGATGTCATGCCCTTGATCAAGTCTTCGGCCATCTTGAGCTCTCGATCACTGAAGTTCACTTTTTTGTTCACTTCTTTCATGTAATCGACTTCTTTAATGTCCTTCACGGCGTGTGCAAAACGCAAAAGCTCTAAGACAAGATAATCTCCACGTGCCATGATGGCGCAAAGATGTTGCTTTGTACGAATAACAATTTTAGCGACAGCGACTTTTTTTGTGTGCTCTAAAGCTTCTTTTAAAAGGAAGTAGCCTTTCTCGGCGCCTTTTTGTGGAGCCAAGTAGTAGGGCTTTTCAAAAAGCATCGTATCAATCTCATCAAGCAAAACAAAATCCTCAATATCGATGGTCTTTGTTGCTTTGGGATTGGCTCTATCAAAATCCGTGTCGTTCATGACAACGTATTGGCCTGATTTGTATTCAAAGCCTTTGACAATACGGTCATAGGGAACTTCACGACCGGTTTTAGCGTTGATCTTTCGATACTGAATATGGGAAAGATCTTTTCCATCTAGAAGTGAGAAGTGGATGTCTCTGTCCTGCTGGGCACTTTGCAGTGAAACGGGAATATTCAAAAGACCAAAGCTGATACTGCCCTTCCAAATATTTGAACGCATACTCCCTCCTATCTCTATAAAAGTAGTCGGGATCAGGGAAGGACACAAAACGAAGAAAAGGCCTGTGATAAAACTCACAGGCCCCTTAATGTGGCAAATCAAAAACTATACTTGAGTCTCATCCAGCTTGAACTTTTTCCACAAAGTTCTGTTGAGATCCTCGCGCTGAAGAATCGTCAAGAAATCGATGCACTGAAATTCGCGATCCCATGCCGGCTCTCCACCTAAAGAAGCGCCAATCTTTAAATAAGCGCGACAAAGAGGTGGAAGAAGTTCTTCGGCCTGAGCTCTCTGAGTCTCCGTGAGAGGGCCTCGAACTTCGTCCAAGAAATAGCTAAGCATAGGCATCGTGAAAGCTAAAGTCGGACGAGTGCGGAAGTTTGAAAACACGCGTCCTTCTTCTTCAAAATAACGAGTTAACAAAGCGGCATCACGCGGATCATCGGTTTTCACCGTCGCACAACCGAAAAGAAGCTTCGCTTCGGTGGCTGCCATGTATTCCGCGATCCCCTTCCAAAGAAGAGAGATCAAAATTCCACGGCGATGATCCTTGTGGATGCACGCGCGCCCCAATTCAAGCTTCACTCCCGGTTGCTGCATAATATTGCTCATCATGAACTCTTTAGAGGAATAAAAGTTCTGAGTGAACAAAGAGCAATTCAATCGGTAAGTGCCCACAATCTTGTCCGAACGCTTTTCTTTAATAATTAAATGATCACAGTCAAAGTCGAACTCATCCACATCCACGCCGTGCAGGGCTTTTTTACCCAGCATTTCGCGATGGAACACTTCATAGCGTAAAGCCAGAGCTTCCTTCAGCTCGTCAACATTGGTGACGGTCTTGATTTCGAAAGGGCCTACCTCGCTGCGAATTTCAACTTTAGGTTTGAATTTGTGGATACGGTTTAGGCGCAGTTGATAGAACGACTGCAGATTCAAGGAAACACGCTCAAGGCTGGTGTACGCTAGCGAGTTGATCATAAGGCCCCTCCCTTTTAATCAACTTCAGTGTAGCGATCTTTAAAATGCAAAATTGTCAGAAGTCTTTTAGGATTCTGTTGTTAGACACTAACAAAGTTCCTACAGAATCAGTGAAGCGGCTTTATTCAGACGATCAAACAGGGATTCCCATCTTTCACCCGCCTGATGGGCTTCGCGATAGAATAGAATGCAGTCTGGACCTTGGGCTGCCACTTCGCGAAGTTTTCCGTAAAATTCGCGCGTCGCTAGCAAGGGGTCCTCGGACAAACGCAAAACCGCATGTGTCGCGATTCCACCTTTGGGTTTTATGATCTTAATGCTTTCGATCTCATCGGGAAGCTGGTTGATCTTTTGATTCACTTCTTTAAGAACATCGGCGGCGTCTCGTTGAGGATCAAGGCAGACAATAAGAGGGACTGGAGGCATGTAATGATGCTTCATGTGCCCCGGCGACTCGCGCTTATCCACTTGCTCAATAAATTCAAAAGTAAAACCCTTATCGCTAAGAACTTTCGCGATATCCGACTTTAAAATATGCCCGCGTCTTAAAATGGAAAGCTCTACTTTGTCGGGACGGTGACGAACTAATAAAACGGTCGACTCAATACCAATTTGGCAATCTCCGCCATCTACAACGAAAACGTTTTCGTTTTTAAACTCCACACGCACGTGGCTTGCCGAAGTCGGAGAGGTCCGACCAAACTTATTCGCACTCGGCGCCGCCAACGGAACTCCCACTTGCTGAAGAAGCTCTAAAGCCAAGGGGTGATTCGGCATGCGCAATCCGACAGAGTCTAAGCCCGACGTGATCATCAGATTTACGGAAGGATCTCGCGGCAAAATCATTGTCAAGGGTCCCGGCCAGAAAACTTCGGCCAATGCCTGACTTGCGGGCCCCCAATAGGCCGTCACTTTTTTTGCTTGTTCAATAGAGGCGACGTGAACGATCAAGGGATCAAAAAAAGGACGTTCTTTCGTGGTAAAGATCTTTTCGATCGCCGAAGGGATGTCAATACGAGCGGCTAAACCGTAAACAGTCTCGGTGGGAAGTCCAATAACTCCCCCCTCATCCAAGATTGTTTTCGCTTTTGCTAATGCCTCGTTCGGCGTCATCATTGATTACTTTTCCTCGCGCAAGATACCCAGAGCACTCTCTTTTACAATATCTAGGCTTGCAAGGAAAGAAATCAATAAGCTTAATGCCGTGATAATCAAAACCGAGATCAACGGCTGTGCCCAAGAAAGCTTAAAGTCGCCTTCAAAAATGAAGGTGTTCAAAGAAAAACTCACGACAATGCTTAAAAGAGCGCCGGTTAACGCCGAAAGGAAAGACAAGAAGGCAAATTCCACAAGAATGAAGCTTGCAACTTCCCCTCCAGAAGCCCCCAGAATTTTAAGCATATTGAGTTCCCAACGACGCAGCTTGATCTGACTGCGAACAATCGAGAAAAGAACGATATATCCGGTTATTAGTGCTAAAGCGGCCATCAGCTCCAGTGACCAACTCATTTTTTCCGCCGTTTTCAAAACATCATCCACAGCACGGACCACATCGATCACCGAGACATTTGAAAACGTCGCCGCGATTTCGTTTTGCAACTGTGCACGCTTTTCTTCTGGTAAGAAAGGAATCGCTGCAATCCAGGTTTTCGGTGCCTCATTAAGGACACCGTTTTGCACCAAGATAAAGAAATTCGGCTGAAAGCTTGTCCATTTTACTTTGCGCAGATTTATGATCTGCCCTTCGACCTCAACCCCTTGAACGTCAAAAACCAAAGTGTCGCCCACATGAAAACCCATGCGATCAGCAAAACGCACTTCCACTGAAAGTTCGGCTTTGGTTTGAGTGTCTGGATTAAAGTTTCCCGAAAAAGGACGTCCTTCAACAATGTATTCCGATGCGGAAAGATCGTGACGGTAAGAAAGATTCACCCCGCGATTGCGGAAGCGAGCTTCCCGTTCTTCTTCACGGGTCTTAAAGCCTTGTTCTTCAATTTTTCTTTCGTAGTCTTGGCCGTTCACTTTCAAGATGCGTGCACGCACCAACGGCGAAAGTCCCAAAGCCTGAACTTGGTCTTTATCCAAAACCTGCTGAACCCCAGGAAGTTGTTCATCTTGAATATCAAACATGAAAAGAGAAGGAACTTTTCCACGTCCTTCAAATTGGAATTCCGCCTGGAGCGAGTTTTTTAGTTGAGGCAGAATATTGATCAGCAAAGCTCCAAGACCTAACGCAACAAAGATCGCAAGGCTTGCTCCCGCTCGGCGAGAAAGACTTAAGAAACTGAACTTTAAAAACCAACGGCGGAAGTGTTTTAGCATTCCCGCAAGCTTCACAGTTGCGTAACCGATAATCAGCAGAAGTACGATTACCGCGATCATCGCGCCGACAAAAGCACTGCCGGTTTTCCAAGAATGAGCCTGATAAACGCTTAAGAAGTAAAAAAGAATCAAACTTGGCAAGAACGTCCAATATCTTCTTGTGCCCTCTCCCACCGCGAATTTTTCTTCACTGAAAAGTTTATTAGCTCGAAGATCAAAGATTTTAACCAAGAATGGCAAGCTCACAATGAAACTTCCAAAGATCGCCATGAAAAGACAAACCAGCATCGCTTCAACATTTACGTGCGGCTGTAAATCAAAGGGTGTAAAGCTTGAAAGAAGCCCACTTAAGACTGGTAAGATCAAGTGGCTTAAAATGAGCGTCGGGATAGTGGCGATCAACCCCAGCAAAGAAGCCTGCAAGATATAAACACTGACTGCCTGCCAGCTTTGCAAACCCAAGGTTCTTAAGATCGCAATCTCTTTCATTCGAGTCGAAAGAAACAAGCGATAAATATAGGCGGCCCCTAAAGCAGACATGAAAAGGGCTACGATGGAAACAAGTCCCAAATAGTCGGACAGATAACCCAACTGCCTACCAGAGTCCTCACCTGCGGAAGAGGGAGTATCCACATTCACAGCAGGATCAGACAAAGCCTGATACATGCTTTCACGTAAAACCAATTCATCCGTCGGCACCGGAAGTTTTAGAAGGTACGCCAAAGTAAAAGTACTGCCGAATTGAAGAAGACCTGACTTTGGCAAAAGTTCGCGATTGATAAAGATACGCGGGGCGAGATTGGCCGCGCGGAAAGTTTGAGTCGCGTCTTTTTTTACTAAATCAGTGATCTTGAGCTTTAAATTACCCAGTGTAATTTCATCACCCGTATCAAGGCCTAATTGAGACTTCAGCTCGGGGTAGATCCAGGTCGTCTCGGACTGCATGATGGATTTCTCAGTGTCATTCTTAATGACATTGCCGGATTCAAGCTCGAGCTCTCCATAAAACGGATAAGCAGAATCGATCGCCTTCACTAAAACCAGACGAGATCCTTTTGCGGAATTGATCATCGCAAAGAATTCATAGACTTTAGATTCTTCTGTCCCCCTAGGATACACGCCACGCATCTTCTGTACTTCCTCGTCCGTCAACTCACGACGAGCAGATACAGCCAGATCCGCAGATAAGATGGATTTCGCGTTGGCGGTGATCTCTTTTTCTAAAGCCGTGTTGAAAGCTTGCAAAGAAACAAAACCAGTAAGGCCTAAGCTTAAATTAAAAATAAAAAACAAACCGAAGCGCCAGCTGCGCAGAAGTTCACGGACTGCCAGTCTGATTAACATTAGACTTCCCTCAAGCGGCCCTCTTCAAGACGAAGAGTCCTTTCACATTTTTTTGCCAAAGCTTCACTGTGAGTGACAAGGATTGTAGTGATCTTATGTTTGCGAACGATATCAAAGAAGACATCCATCACTTTATCACCTGTATGCGTATCTAAATTTCCGCTTGGTTCGTCAGCCAAAAGGATTTTCGGCTTTACCACCAACGCCCTGGCGATGGCGACACGCTGGCACTCACCGCCACTCAATTGACTCGGGAAGTGATTCAAACGATGGCCTAAACCTAATTCTTCCAAGGCTTCTTTGGCTTTTTCGCGAGGGCCCTCAATCTTTAAAATTTCTAAAGCCAGCATGACGTTTTCTAAAGCCGTTAAGTGGGCGATCAAATGATATTGCTGAAAAACGATGGCAATATTTTGCGCACGGAAAAGAGTGATTTCTTGCTCACTTAAAGGCGTCAGGTTCACTTTATCGACAAGGATTTCACCGCCGTCAGCTCTTTCTAGCCCCGCCAGGATTGAAAGCAACGTCGACTTACCACTCCCCGATTGTCCGACGATAGAGACGACTTGGCCTGGCTCAATAGAAACATCCAAACCCTTAAGAACTTGAATTTCAGTTTCACCTTGGCGGAAACTTTTACGGACATCATTAAGAACTAAGCTCACAGCTCCCCCTTCAGAACTTGGAAGATATTTTCAGCGATAATCTTATGGCCTTCTTCATTGGGATGAATGCCGTCTGCTAAATTGTATTTTGGATTTCCGGCAACCTTGTCTAAGACAAAAGGAATAAAAGTAACTTTGTACTTCTTTGCCAATGACTCGTACATTTTTTTAAATTTGTCGGTGTAGGCGACACCATAGTTAGGTGGCATATAAAGCCCGCCTAAAATCACGCGCACCTTTTGAGAATTTGCGTACTCTATTGCTTCAGAAAGATTTTTTTGGCTGTCTTCGATTTTCAATCCACGAAGGCCATCATTCGCGCCCAGTACAAGCAACACGGCTTCGGGCTTGGATTTAAAAAGCCACTTCATGCGGGAAATACCGGACGCCGTTGTTGAACCACTGACTCCGGAATTCACCACGGTCCATTCTTTCTTTCCGGACTCGTGCAATTTTTTTTCAAGAAGCGCGGGATAAGCTGCATCCTTCGCCACGCCATAACCTTCGGTGAGTGAATCCCCCAAGACGATCAGTTTTTTTTGCGCGTAAGAAAAGGAACTTGTGAATAGAAAAAGAGAGAAAACTAAAATACTTCGACGTGAAAATAAAAAAGGTCTCATAGAAGAACTATGAGACCTTTTGTTAGACACTATGACAAGTCTGACTAAGTCAAACTTCGGGCGTCTTAGTTACGAGGACCGCGAGGGCCACCGAAACCACGACCACCACCGCCGCCACCGCGACCGCCACCGAAGCCACCACGACGAGGACCACCCTCGCGAGGAGCTTGAGGACGAGCCTCAGAAACGTTGATAGCACGGCCTGAAAGTTCAATGCCGTTAGCTTTTTCGATAGCAGTGTCAGCTGCGTTATCATCAGCCATTTCAACGAAGCCGAAACCTTTTGAACGGCCTGTTTCTCTGTCCATGATTACTTTTGCTGAATCAACCGCACCGAATTGTGCGAAGTGCTGATGAAGAGCTTCATCATCTACTGAATAAGGCAAGTTGCCTACGTATAATTTCTTAGCCACAAAGACCTCCTGTGGATTCCAAAAAAAACCCGAGGAAGCCTTCGAACCATATAAAATCGAGAACACTCACACGGGAACCTAAACTTAATTTAGGCTAGCATAGCCTAAATTCTGTGCAAGCCCAATTTTACGCTCTCATATTATTATATTGTAAGGGAACGGGGAAGTTACCGCCCCGTACAAGTTTGATGCACTCTTGAAGCTCATCAATGCTTTTAGATGTGATCTTCAGTTTATCGTCCGCGATTTGTGGTTGGACTTTCAGTTTTGAGTCTTTAATCAATTTTATGATGTCTTTAGCAACTTCGCGGTCAATCCCTTGTACCAAAGTGACCTTTTGGCGCAACATGCGTCCGCCGGCTTCTTCCATCTTCTCAAACTTAATTGCCTTAATATCTATGCCGCGTCGATGAAGTTTCGTCTGCAGGATACTTCCCATGGCCTCAACTTTATAATCGTCTTCAGCCAGCAAAGTGATTTCTTTTTTATCCCACTGGATCTCAGCTTTACTTCCTTTAAAGTCGTAACGCCCTTCCACCTCTTTACGAGCCTGGTTGATAGCATTATCAACTTCTTGAACATCAACTTCCGAAACAATATCAAACGACGGCATAAACTCTCGTCCTAGTGTCCTGAATTACCGTGGAGGCCGTGTGGATGCCCATGCAAAACTTCTTCAGTCGTTGCTTCACGGATCAAAACCATTTCAATGGCAAATTCTAGATCTTGTCCCGCTAGAGGATGATTTCCATCAAGCGTAACAGAGTCGTCTGTGATTTTTGAAACACGTACGATGTGAGCGCCGTGACCCAATTCCAAACGAAGGTGCGCGCCAACTTCCAATTGCGGAAGGTGTGCAAGTTCTTGCTTAGGCACATCCATGAACATGTTATCTTTCACTTCACCGTAAGCGTCTTTGGCTGCCAACTTCACAGTTTTTTTATCGCCTTCTTTAAGGTCTTTGATTTCTTCTTCCAATTTAGGAATGATTTGACCAGAGCCTTCTAGGAACGGAAGTGGTTGTCCCTTCTCAGAAGCATCTAATACGTTGCCATCAGGTCCTTTTAAAACGTAATTGAATGCCAAAACTCTTCTCATTTTGATGCCTCCTTGTGGCTTTAAGTTCGCGGTATCTCATTGATACTGGCCTTTTTCAACCTATAACACCCAGTTCTTTTGATTATTTAAGAGAGGGGCTTGAAATCTGCTGTCCGACTTCGATATAATTTAAGATAGGATCGCCTGAGGGGGGAACGCATGATGCACATGTCCTCACTGAGGTCTTTATTGCTCAACTCCAGTTACGAACCTATGAGGGTTGTAAGTTGGCAAAAGGCCTTGGTATTGTGGTTTCAGGGTAAAGTCGAGATTCTCGAATATCACTCTGAGTTTGCTCGGTCTGTTCAACGGAGGTTTCAACTTCCCAGTGTCTTGCGGCTGAAAAGTTACGTAAGACCTCGAACCGCCGGTGCCGTGCGGTTCTGCCGTGAAAATGTTTATATCCGCGATAATTATACCTGTCAGTACTGCGCTACCAAACTTCCCGCCAAACAGCTCACTTTAGATCACGTTGTTCCCGCTTCTCAAAATGGCCCTAAAAACTGGACGAATGTCGTTTCGGCTTGTCGGGAGTGCAATCAAAGAAAAGCCAACCGCACACCACGCACAGCAAATATGCCTTTACTCACAGAGCCTCGCGCACCAAACTGGTTGCCAACATTGCAGCTAGAAATCAGTGAGGATCATGTCCCACCTGATTGGGCGCCCTACCTAAGGCTGAGTACAGGATAGAAGTGAACTACGAAATCAGACAAATAACCACCCAAGAACTTTTGCCGTTGAGGCAAAAAGTTTTAAAGCCATTTTTGCGTGTTGAGGAATGCGAAGTGGATGGAGACTACCTTCATTCCACATTCCATTTTGGTCTTTATACTGACGGAAAACTCGCCTCTATCGCGACGTTCGTGCAAGAAGCACATCCAAACTTTCCCGCAAAACTTTCGTATCGCTTACGAGGAATGGCCACGGACGACGCTCATCAAGGCCAGGGGTTGGGAGGAAAACTTCTGACTTATGGAGAAAATTTTTTGCGAGGTCGTGGTTGTGATTTTCTTTGGTTCAATGCTCGCATCAAAGCCTTTCCGTTTTATGAAAGACTGGGCTTTGCCTACTACGGACCTCTGTTTGATATCAAAGACATCGGGCCCCATAAAGTCATGTACAAGAGTTTGATTCCTCGTTAACCTCTTCAGAGGAGGAATCGAGTGAATACGGACGTTCACAATCAGCTAACCTCAGCACTCACCACTATCATTAGCGAGACCAATGGCATCTCGCTTTCTGACACCATTGATCTTTTGATCACTTCCGATTTGCAAACTCAGCATCCAGAAGCTTTCAAACAAGTCTCTGAATTTAGAGAACTGTTAAATCGATTTCAAATCAACCAAGTGTCGATCAGCGCTTTGTTAAAGCATCCTGTTTCTGCGGCCCTCGCCGAATTCTTCAAAAACTTTCCCTTAAAGTACAATGAAGAACATATCCACTTAACAGGTGCCATCACTGCCGAATACATTTATCCGCGTTTGATGAAACTTTTAGAGGGCCCGAACAAAGACATTTACGAAAAAAAGATTAAAGAAGTTTACGGTGATAGCGCATTTCCCATCCGATCCGTACAAGATGTGGAAAAACTTATCAGCCTGCAAGAGAACGAAGGCTTTTCCCGCTATCTAAAAATCTTGTATCTTCCAAAATTGATTTTTACTTCTCGTGAAGCGCACAAAGATGCGGCCTTCCATATGGCTGAAGAACTTTATAACAAACACAATGTCGGTCGCATTCGTTTGAAGTTTTCTTTGTCTCGCGCAAGTTCAAGCTCTTCAGAACAAATCCCTGGGATTGATGATGTGACGTCGGAAGATGTCGTGCTGGGTTTGCATGATGGGTTCAAGAAATTCCAGGAAAAGCATCCTGATTTTGATTTCATTCTATCTCCTTCATTCAGAAAAGAAGCCAATCAGTTTGATGCAGATAAATACAAAACGCGCCAAGACCATTTTATGGATCAAGTGAACGATCTGGTGGCCATGTTAGATAAATATCCTTTCTTGGTGCGCTACTTGAAAGACGTCGACACTGTCGGAGATGAAAGAGAGCTTTACCGCAAGGAGCATTTCAACGAAATGCAGGCGGGCTTCCGAAAACTTCAGTACCGTGGATTTAAAATCCGCTCGCATCACGGTGAAACTTGGCACACACTTAAAAAAGGTATTCAAGCAGTCGATAACGCCATGAATATCTGGCACATCGACACTCTAGAGCACGGAATCAGCTTGGGAATTAACCCCAACAAATATTTCCACCATATCTATCAAGACATCAAAGCCAAGAATAAAAAAGGCCAGCCGATTGGTGAAAAAGATCCATTGTATCGAGAACTTGTTGAACTGGATTGGGGCTTCAACCGAGCTGTTCTTGAAAAGCTTTTAAAGGGAACTGTTCTTACCAACGAAGAAGACATCCTTTTCGTCAAAGCAAAGTTTCACACAGCTCGCGAGGTTGAACATTATCAGCACGATGTTTTGAACCGTATGATTCAAAAAGGTGTGACATTGGTGTCACTGCCTTCTTCAAATAATAAACTGACAGGGAAATTTGAAGATTATAAGGACCATCCTTTTTCATGGTGGGAGAAAAAAGGCGTTCAATTAGGTGTCGGCACCGACAACTATGTGACACTGAATACGAATTTCATCTCTGAGATGTTGATTCTTCTTTACACGGATGCCGTAAACCTAAAGATTACTAAATTACTTATGGTGACGACAGGTGAAACTCGTCGTCCTTACATCAGTCACCTTCTTTGGAAGATGAGAAAAAAACTAAGAAAGAACAGCTAGTGACCGCAACAACGAAAAAATCGACGAAGCCTTCGTGGACTCAAACTCTTCGCGCCGTAACTCGACCCAAAGTAGC
Organism: Bdellovibrio bacteriovorus; assembly: GCF_001592745.1. Taxonomy (NCBI): domain Bacteria; kingdom Pseudomonadati; phylum Bdellovibrionota; class Bdellovibrionia; order Bdellovibrionales; family Pseudobdellovibrionaceae; genus Bdellovibrio; species Bdellovibrio bacteriovorus. The sequence continues at coordinate 1,769,011 of NZ_LUKD01000001.1, read as the reverse complement.
TATTATGCTGGCTTTGGGTTTTTCTTCAGGCCTTCCTTTTATGCTGGTCGGAAATACTTTGGGTTTCTGGTTGCGCGAATCAGGAATCACCCTTGCGACAATTGGTTTTCTGTCGTGGGTGGGGCTCGCCTATTCTTTAAAATTTTTGTGGGCGCCGCTGATCGATAAAGCCAACGCACCGATCATCGGCAAACTTTTAGGTCGTCGCCGTGGATGGATGGTGTTATCGCAGATCCTCATCGGCGCAGCACTTTTTGGAATGTCAGTCATAAAGCCTGAAGGCGGATTGATGCTTTTTACGGGGCTTGCAGCGTTAGCTGCTTTTGCCTCGGCCACTCAGGACATTGTGGTGGATGCTTGGAGGATTGAAGTTTCTGACGCCAGCGAAGACATGGCGCTGCTTTCATCCGCATATCAGCTGGGATACCGCGCTTCTTTGTTACTCACAGATGCGCTTATTCTGATCGTTGCGGCTTCTGTCGGCTGGGCCGTTTCTTATTCGATTATGGGTGCCTTGATGGCCGTCGGCCTTGTCGCAACATTGCTTGCGGTAGAACCGGGAAGAAATCTGACGCAACAACAGACGGGCACGATATGGACGGCACGTGGAATTTTCGATGCGGTCTGTGGTCCCTTCATTGCATTTTTTAAACAGCATGGAAATAAGGCTTTACTTATTCTTGCCGCAGTCAGCTTGTATCGCCTTTCTGATTTCATGATGGGCCCTATGGCAAATCCATTTTATGCTGATATCGGAATCACCAAAGAAACTGTTGGAGCTGTTCGCGGTTCTGTCGGCTTGATTGCTTCAGTTGTCGGTGTCGCGGCTGGTGGTCTTGCGGCTGTGCGATTTGGATTTGTATCAACGCTTTTAGTAGGAGCGGTCATCGGACCCGCTTCTAATTTAGGATTCGCTCTTTTAGCTTTGATGGGCGCCAGAAACGATGTCTTCACAGCAGCAATGATCATAGACAATTTCGCTTCTGGTTTTGCGGGCACGGCTTTGGTGGGATACATGTCAAGTCTCACAACATTTGGTTACACTGCAACTCAATACGCTCTTTTAAGTTCTTTCTACGCTTTGCTTGGAAAGGTATTAAAGGGCTTCTCGGGAGTGATGGTGCAGACTTTCTCGGAGGGAAAATCCCTTATGGAGGGCTATGCACTTTTCTTTGTCAGCACAGCCCTTGTAGGTATCCCCGCGCTGCTGCTTTGCATTTTGTTGGTTCGAAGCAACAGGGTCGCTAAATAACAACAAAACTTTTTTTCAGTATTCTGTCATCGCCGCACATTCAGGAAGATAATGATTCCTTCCGTTGCGGCGAGTGTTAGAATGACCTCGTGCAATCGAGGTTTCTATGTCAGCCAAAAAAGTCGTCATTGTCGGTGGTGGATTTGCGGGCTTAAAAGCAGCTCGCGCATTAGGTAACAAAGATGAAGTGTCTGTGACACTGATTGATCGTCGTAACTATCATCTTTTTCAACCTCTTCTTTATCAGGTCGCAACGGCGGGGTTATCTCCCGCAGAAATTTCAGGCCCCATCCGTGGACTCCTCTCAAAATATCAAAACGTTTCTGTTTTCTTAGACAATGTCAAAAGCGTGGACTTACAAAATCGAAAATTAGAAGTCAGTGACCGCACTGTGGATTACGACTATTTGATCTTGGCTTGCGGAGCTAAACACAGCTACTTCGCTCATCCAGAGTGGGAAGAAAATGCGCCTGGGTTGAAAACCTTGGAACAAGCTACAGAAATTCGCCGTCGTCTTTTGATCGCCTTTGAACTCGCAGAAAAAGAAGAAGATCCTGAAAAACAAAAACAGCATCTTACATTTGTGATTGTCGGCGGAGGCCCCACAGGTGTTGAACTTGCCGGCGCCATTGCTGAAATCAGTCGGCATACACTGACCGAAGATTTCAGGCACATTGATCCTTCACGCACACGCGTGCTTTTGATCGAAGCTGGCAAAAGAATCCTTGCAGCCTTCGATGAATCACTCTCTCGTCAGGCTGCCCGGGACTTGGAAGATCTGGGCGTGCAAATCTGGACGAACACACGCGTGACAGATGTAAAGCCAACGTCCGTCGTCTTAGGGGATGAAATCGTTAAAGCTTCGACTATCCTTTGGGCGGCAGGCGTTCAACCTTCAAGCTTAAATAAATCTTTAGGCGTTCCACTCGATCGTAGCGGTCGCGTGATCATTGAAAAAGATTTAAGCCTGAAGGATCATCGCGAGGTTTTCGTTCTTGGCGATCAAGCCTGCTATATGGGAGACGATGGAAAAGCTTTACCCGGTTTAGCTTCTGTAGCTATGCAACAGGGTGAACATGCCGCTCGTGAGATTTTACAAGAGATCAACGGAAAGCCACGGAGCGAATTTAAATATCGCGATAAAGGCCAAATGGCCACAATCGGCCGGAGAAAAGCCATTGCACAAATCAATCGCCTGAAGTTCAGCGGATTTTTTGCCTGGCTTCTTTGGTTATTCATTCACGTATACTATTTAATTGGTTTTAAAAATAAAGTCTTCGTCATCTGGCAGTGGGCTTATGCGTACTTTACATTCAAACGCGGAGCTCGATTGATTGTTGATAAAGAGTGGAGATCACAACCGAAGAGCCCGTGATTCATAACACTGGATCTACCGAAGCTTCAGGTGTTCCTGAAGCATTTCGGTATGTACTTACAAAACTTTCACTCCATACAACCACCCTATCCGAAAAACCAAGGCGACGGTCTTAAGTGGCTGGCCGCCATTTACAAAGCGGCTCAAAAAGATCAAGCCTATACGGAAGAAGAATACTCAAAACTTCTTTCTCGTGTGGCTTGTTCAGAAACGCAGATTGCGACGCGAAGATTTTTTCTTCCCGATTCGCAGCACACCGAGTGGGATAAGAATCAAATCTATCCGGTGACTCAATCTCCTCGCGGCGTCAGCATGCACCATCGCCACGAGTTTTATCACAAAACAGTGGTCGATCTTTTTAATAAGCTTTACGACGCTCGTGGATTTCCCGATGACATCATTCACGTCAGTTGCACCGGATATGTTTCACCAAGTGCGGCTCAGATGGTGGCGGTGCGAGCACCGAAACCCGTGACGGTCACTCACTCCTATCACATGGGCTGTTATGGCGCCTTTCCTGCCTTGCGTATGGCTTCGGGCTTCTTAGCGAATCAGGAAGTCTTGGGGAAGAAGAAAGCTGTAGACCTCGTTCACACCGAACTTTGCAGTCTGCATTTAAACCCTCAAGATCCGACGCTGGAGCAGATGGTGATTCAAAGTCTTTTTGCCGATGGTGTGATTGCCTACTCTATGACACCAGATAAACCTTCGAAAGGTTTCAAAGTTCATTCCTTATATGAAGAGCTGGTTCCTGAAACCTCAGGCGCGATGGAGTGGATGGTTTCCGACTGGGGAATGAAAATGACTTTATCAAAAGATGTTCCCTCAATGGTTGGACAAAAAATTTGCGATTTCACACATCGCTGGTTGAATGCCCGAGGACTAGATCCGGCTGAAATTTCTAAGAAAGCTCTTTTTGCTGTTCATCCGGGTGGACCAAAAATCATTGATCAAGTCGTAAAGCAGATGGATCTTAAAGATCAACAAGTGCAAGCCAGTCGGGCCCTTCTAAAAGAGCGGGGCAATATGTCTTCGGCGACTTTACCGCATCTTTGGGAAAAGATTCTGGATGACGACAGCATTCCATCCGGCACACCGATAATCAGTTATGCCTTCGGCCCAGGATTAACAATCTGTGCAGGACTTATGGAGAAAGTATGAGCGCGTTTTTGATCGTTTCCGCCGTGCAGGGAGCCGCCATTTTATTTGATGAATTTTTCTTTCATCGCAAACGCGGCCTTCCCAAGTGGGAAGTCATCGGGCATCCCATTGATACGATGACGGTCATTGCATGTTTACTTTTCCTGGCTTTTATGGAAAGAACGCCGACGACTGAAATCATTTATTACGTGATGGCGACGATTTCATGCATCTGTGTAACTAAAGACGAATGGGTGCACAGAAAGTTCTGCTCAGCGGAAGAGATGTGGCTTCACGCCGTTTTATTTATGATGCATCCATTGTCGTTATTCGTAGCAATGTACGAATGGGAAGACAGTCGAGCCGCCTTTGTCGCAGTGGCCGGTGGTGTCTTTGTGTTCCTAGTCTATCAAGTGGTTTATTGGGGATTTCTTGCCGAAAGAATCAGAAAAGCCCGCGTTGAGGCTTCTTATCGCAAAGTGCAGCAAGAAAATGAAGGACCGGCTCCATCTTAATGGTGGATTTTATTTTTTCACCATGGGAGGCTTTGGGAACCGGAGGTTCTATGCTTAAAGCCTACCATGGAAGTTGTCACTGCAAGAAAGTTCAATTTGACGTGAACTTAGATGTCTCTCGAGGGATTCATAAATGCAATTGCACTTATTGCGTGAAAACGAAGTATCAGAAAGTCTTCACGAAAGCCGACCAACTCACATTAAAAACCGGTGAAGACTCTTTAACGAATTATCACGCCTCGCCTTCAGGCTGGCCTGAAGGTCACATTCACCACTACTTCTGTAAAAACTGTGGCGTGCAGGTTTATTCCAAAGGTTATTTAGAAATGCCTGAACATGATATTTTCAATGGTTGGTTTTATGCCGTGAACCTTGCGACCATCGACGATGTCACACCGGAAGAAATCATCTTCGCGCCGGTCATCTATGAAGATGGTATTAACGATAATCAGTTAAATCCGCCGAAAGAAACTCGGCATCTTTAAGCTTTATTTAAAAGTGACCTTACAAGGCCCACGACAAGGGATGTTTTTTCTTCCAGTGTCGCTTGGGCTTTGATCTCTTTAAACCCCGGATGAGACCCCCAGGTTTCTCGCAACTGTTCTTCGCTTTGTTTGCTTTGTTGATAATCATGAAAACGCAGCTGATTCACTCCGCCGAAGGCTTCCGGTGAAGGCAGTTCCATAAAAAGCACGTGATCAAATTTTGCAAACTCATTTTCTCTGGTCAGACCAAATTGCTTCAAAAAATCTTCGGCGCCTAAAGGCCAAAAGCCCGCGCCATCTAAAGACCCTCGGTCGAAAATGTAAACTTTCGCCAGCGGATGCTGTCGTGGAATGATTTGCTCTAGACCTGCTTGCACTTGAAGAATCGCCTTTTGGAAAGCGCGGATCTGCTCAACATCACCGTGTTGCGGAGCCGGAAAACCTCCCGACAGAAGCACGACCGCACTTTCAGGGACTAACGCGACTTGATCCCCAAAGACGCGTTGAAGCTCACGCATCGTGCTGCTTTTTCCTGAAGAGGGCGCTCCCGTTAGCACAATTTTCAGCGGCTTTCGATTCATGGCCATAACTTCTCCTGAATTCTATGCTGAGGCATTCATGACCTCCCCGCAACCTTCTTTGTATTTATTCATTGAGATCTAACATAAAGTGCCCGTCCATCGTCAGATCAACGCCTTCATTTATCTCTGAAAAATCTGAATCTTTGCGCAAACGTCTTATAATAAATGCTGAATCAGGAGGTTGAGATGCCTAACAAATTCAAAAGCGACAAAACCGATCATATCGCGTCCCACAAGGGCTCTGCTTTGCGCAAGGTGAAAAGTTCGGGAAAGCATTAAGCCTGCCGTTTTTTACGGTGGGCCACTCTACAAGAAGCATCGAAGAGTTTGTCGAACTTTTAAAAGTCGCCGAAGTCCAGGTTGTCGTCGACGTGCGAACAGTGCCAAGATCGCGCACCAATCCACAATATAACAAAGACATTTTACCCAAGAATTTAAAGCCGTTTCATATCGATTATCGCCACATTGCGGAGCTAGGAGGTCTGCGTAGCAAACGTAAAACAATTCCCTTAGCTGAAAATGGATTCTGGCAGAACCAAAGCTTTCACAACTATGCGGACTATGCCCTCTCTGACGAGTTCGTTCATGGATTAGCGAAATTAATTCAGCTAGGCAGAAAAAAACGTTGCGCCATTATGTGCTCTGAAGCCGTGTGGTGGCGCTGCCATCGACGGATCATTGCGGATTATCTGCTCGCTCATGGAGAAACCGTATTTCACCTCATGGGGCGTGATCGCGTGGAAACCGCAAAGCTCACCCAAGGAGCTAAAGTGAAAGGTTCAGAAAAAGTCTTCTATCCGACACCTCACGCGCTCTAGGCTTGCGGCCCGGGCTTCTTATGTTTAGTATATCCCCGACAATCCCCGTGTGGAGACCCTATGGCTGTAAAGAAAAAAGTCTTAAAAGCAAAATCACCATCGCAAATGATCGACGCCCGAATTAAAGAACTGAGCGACTGGCGAGGCCAAACACTCCAGCAGATTCGCGAAGTCATTCAAGAAGCCCTTCCTCATGTTACTGAAGAATGGAAGTGGCGTGGCGTTCCGGTTTGGTATTCTGACGGTATGATTTGTACAGGTGAAACGTATAAAGCTGTCGTAAAAATGACTTTTGCCAACGGCGCAAAGTTGAAAGACCCCACAGGACTTTTCAACTCAAGTCTTGAAGGGAATGTTCGTCGCGCTATTGATTTCCGCGAGGGTGAAAAAATCAATAAACGCGCGCTCAAGGCTTTAATTAAGGAAGCTGCAGCATTGAACAAATCCAAACTAAAAAAGAAAACAAAGTAGCTTGCTATGGAATACCTTGAAACACCTAGATTGATTCTTCGCCTTTGGAAGCCTGAAGACATAGACCCTTTCCACGCTCTTTGCTCGGATCCCGAAGTCATGGAGTACTTTCCTTCAACACTCAGCAAAGAAGAAACCATCGCTTTCATTGAAAGACTCAAAGCAAACCAAAAGAAAGACGGCTATAGCTTTATGGCCTGCGAACGCAAAGACACAGGCGAGTTTGTCGGGTTTGTTGGACTATCTTATTTCACTCATCCCACTCATTTCAGTCCTTGCGTGGAAGTGGGATGGCGTTTAGCTAAGAAGCATTGGGGACACGGTTTTGCTCCTGAAGCATCCCGTGCCGTAGTCGATTATGCTTTTCAAAGTTTAAAGGTATCAGAGGTCGTTGCAATGACGGCTGTTGAAAACTGGAAGTCTCGACGAGTGATGGAAAAAATCGGGATGACCTACAATTCGGCAGATGATTTTGATCATCCAAAAGTTGCCGATGGCCATCCCTTAAAACGTCACGTTTTGTATCGAATTAAACCGTCTTAGACCAGCACGAGTGATAGCAGTCCTGAGTCTTTTTTCTAGGATCGACTCCAAACGTAGCCGTAGCTCACAGGATAGTCTCTGAACTTTTCCCACTTCGGTTTGACTCGGACCCAGTCATCATTGATTAAACCTTCGTGCATTTCTTCAAGTCTCCAGCCCGCAGCCAGTGCGGCTCGAACATGGTCGCTGATAAGATGCAGGTTTGTTTCGATGGCTTTCGAGTTTCCCTCTTTGTCTTTGAAATGGGTTGGCATTCCAGTCATAAAAAAGAAAGGATGCATTCCCACAACGACGAACTTTGCTCCAGGCTGAGCAAGTCGATAAGCCTCTGCATAGACGGGCTTTAAAGTTTTAAGATGCTCATCAACTAAACTCATGATGAGAAGATCATAGTGATTTTCTGAAAGTCCGGTGAATTCAACACTCCCCAATTTCAGTTCCTGATAAATGTTTTTGGCTTTGGCTTTTTCAAGCATCTCCGGTGTTAAATCCAAACCATCGATGGTGTTTACATCCTTGCTTTTAAGCCAGGCTCCGATTCGCCCCGTTCCGCAAGCAAGATCCAGACAAGCTTTCGAATCACGCCAAGACACTGACTCTATTTGATGTAATGTCTGAAGATCTAAAAGATCAGGTACTGAGTTTTCATAAGTCTCTGCCCATTCGCCGTAACCTTCTTTAGCAGAAACAGTGGGATAATTTCTTTGATCAAATTTTTTGAAATCCATTTTCTCTCCGAGAAATGAAATAGGCGCCCGTTAGGCACGTTAGTATGAGTTTTTATTTTTGATTTATTTCTTGCTATCGGACTTACATAAATACTCCTTTTCCCAAAATGGGGAAATATAGAGAATGCCTTCTCTAAAGGAGCATTTAGTTTTTTTGGATGCTGATACAGCAACTGGAGCTTCGCCAAAGCTCAAGACTGAATCTACCTGTATTTGACAAAAGGATCAATCCAAAGTCTCAAACAAAGACTCTGCCGAGGCCCCGGCAGGTCCTTCCCGAAATCCCAGCATCTGCCGAAATTCCCGCAGGCCGGTTGCAGTCTAAGCTATTGAAATCACACGATCTATTCGCTGGCATCGCCAGTGCAATACCTCTTTGTGTAACGCAAACAAATGACAAGGAGATTTAAAATGAAAACACTTATTGCAACACTTATCGTCCTAGCTTCATTCACTGCAAAAGCTGACGACTTTCAAAATGCGGAAGCAAACTACTTACCGATCCCAACTCAGATAGTTTTCAACAATCACATGGATCGCGCAGTCTGGGTAACTATCTATAACTCTATCAGCCGCATTAGTGATAACGCCTGTTTGCAGCCGGGTGAATCCACTTTCTTCACAGGCTACTACCCACCTTTCTTTTACCAGGTTCGCGGCGAGGTGAAAGAGAACTTAGATTGCGGTGGCCGCACTTTCGACGACATTACGAAGGCAGGAAGAATGACTGGGTGGTATGGCATTGATGCAACGATGTACAGAAAAGGTGATTCTACAGAAATGGATATTCACGATGGGTACAACCCACTGGGTGGCGCGTACCCAGAATTTAATGAGGAGTAGAATATGTAAATAAAATCAAAATCCCCGCAAGAGTGAAACCCTGAGCCGCATCCCGCTCAGGGTTTTGTTTTTAATTAAGACCTTCTCTTAAAATTCAGCGGCAGCTCTATTGACCACCACTGAAGGCAGAAATAAAATTTGTTCTATGAAAATGATTTCACGAGCGCTCGCTTTAATTACGTTAGCATTCAGTGCTAATGGGAAAAACCTTCTGACGATCATCCCAGGTAAACGGTTGAGCGAAGTCTCCATTGGAGATTCTGCTTCTAAGCTTAAAAAGAAGGGCTTCATCACTGATGACTCTCGACAATCGCCTTCTACGACTACATACATGAAAAAGAAAGACTTATTAGTCCGACTGCAAAACGATAAAGCCGTGCAGATTTGGTTTGAAGGTAAAAACTTGGGTGAACTCAGTCTGAACGGAAAAGCTCTACCCGCTAGCGACAACATTAATTCGTTCAAAAATTTCTTCAAAGGTTGTGAAGAATACCAAGGTTCCGGCGGGCAACTTCTTTACTGCGAAAAACGCGGCATCGAAATTACCTCCTCAGGTATGAACGGAAGCGGCGTCAAAATTTCAGTTATTGCTCCAACAGAAGTAGAGAAAATTGTAAAATGAGACTGTTTAAAACGGCCATCACCATTCTACTTACGACATTCTGCGTGTCAGCTTTCGGCAAAAGCACCAAAAGCGCAAAGGATAAAATGACGACCACGCTTCCTGCTAAGCATATCAGCATCACTATCAATCGTCCGAGTGACGAAGTTTATCAATTCGCTTCTAATCCTGAAAATCTCCCGCAATGGGCGGCGGGATTGGCGGATGCTACTTTAAGGAAGTCAGGCAATGAGTGGATTACTAATTCACCTATGGGACAAGTTAAAGTTAAGTTCGTCGATAAAAACCCGTATGGCGTCATCGATCACGATGTTGAGCTGCCGTCAGGGGAAGTCGTTAACAATCCACTTCGAGTGATAAAAAATGCATCCGGCAGCGAAGTGATCTTCACTCTTTTCCGTAGACCCAACATGACAGAAGAGATGTTTGCCAAAGACGCTGAGTTGGTCACTAAAGACCTTAAGAAACTAAAATCGATTTTAGAAAAGTAGCAGTTAAGCTTCACCTCAAGACGGCACTTTTATATTAGGTTCGTTTCTCTATATGGCAATTTGGCAATGTTAATCTCAGACATCGAGATTCTTTACGGGAAGTGATCAATTTGAGACAAAAAAATCAGATGCATTAAACAAATCGGTGCCACCGCTTCTAAAACCTCTTTTCTTTAAGAAAGCGATTGCGCTAAAATCATAAAGAGGTTTACTAGCGCATGCGTTCAGTCCTTCTCTTCAGCCTTATTGGATTATTCTCTTCCGGCACCTTTGCCACCGCAGGCAATCCTGCAATCACTAAATACGAAATACAATCTGAGTCATCGGTGCAAGAAATTGACGAAAAAGAGCTTGAAGCTCTTATTGAAGCACTCAATGAATTTATTAAGGCCGACCAAAAGTACCGCTCTGACATGGAGCCTATTTTCCGAAATATCCGCAGAGAACTAGCGAAGCTTAAAGAAAAAGGCCTCTTAAAAATGGAATTCGACCCGCGTCGTATTTCTAATGATGATCTTGCAGAAAAAATTCGCAAGATGACGGCGTACAAAAAAGTCGCGGGTCCTTCTATGTTAGTAAAAACTATTCATATAGGCATGGTGTGCACAGGTCTTTTAACAGGCAAGTGCACGCGTCTGCCAGAAATTCAAAGACCGGGTCCTGCACCGATCACAAGAGAAACCGGAACACGGTAATTCTACTATTTAAGCCAACTCTATTGAACATATTGGATGACGATTGTGTCTTGGCCTGAAGAGTTGCCGTGGCTATTGAAAAGGCATGAGCTAAAAGATTGTGTGAAATACTGAGTGGCGATGGTGTAAGTAGTGCCTTCCGTGACATTAAAAGTATCCACCATGGGAGGAAAGACCACTTCTCCGTTTTGATAGCGGTGCACCCCGGTTATAAATGCGTGATTACCTATAAAACCTGCCGCTCCATCCACGGTAAATCGAAACCCAAGATTCCCGGATGTGCAGGAGAATATGTAAGGAGCTATTTTGTAATATGTCATTAAGACCATCCCCGTCGCTGGAGCCGTCCAACTCCGGGTCGACATCGTGACGTAACTAGGTGCTGATGATGTCGTAATACCGGAAACACTGCTAAACGTAATGACTTTGGGAAGGACACTTGCAGAAGCCGCCGTCGTTTGCACGGAGCCGTCGGGAAATTTGAAACCTCCTGTCGTTGATTCCACCTGTCCGCCGACGGTCAAAGCGGAGTTCGGCGTCGTGGTAAGAATTCCTACTTTACCATCTGCAGTCACCGTCATTCGACGGATTCCATTCGTCGCGAAACTCACTGAAAAATTGTCGCTAGTTCCTAAAACGGCGTTCGCTGAAAAACTGTTTCCTCCGTTAGCAAACATTGCTAAAGACGAAATATTGATGCAACCCATGACACCTAATGCATCAAAGCTGACTAGCTGACCGGCGCCGCAATTAAAAGCCGTCACCGCTGAGCCACTTGCATCGCTGGCCAACAGACGATTCGGAATCAGTGACGTGACCCCGGTTCCTCCTTTAGAAACGGGAACCGTTGGAAGTTGCGAAGTAGAAATAGAAGAAGAACTGTCCAGCTTGTTGTTGAAAGCATTCCAGTCCGTAGAACTTAGTAAACCCGTTGAAGAACTACTGGCGGCAGAAGAAGTCGCGCATATCAGAGTGGTGCCATTCCAAGATAGATACTGATTGCTTGTACAAGTGGGTAAGCCCGCTTTCAACAAAAAATCAGAAGCGACATTCGTTCCGAGCTTCTGTGCGGAAAGAGCATAACCAGAGAACGGCACTGAGCGGATAAGATTATCCGGCGCAATAGTTCGCCAGCCACTGCCGTCATGAAATTGCACGCGCAAAACACGACTGTCCGAACCGAGAGGTGTGTATGTGCTCGTGCCGTTGACGCAGTTATAGCCAACGCACGCGCCACAAGTATAACTGGTAGAGTTGTTGAAGGCATCCAGAACAGTGAAGCCGCCACTCAATGGAAAATTGATGAGACCCGCACCGATAGGAACATCAAAGACGCCTTTGGAGTTCGTCATATTAATTCCAGTGACTTGCTCTTGATAGATAGTGCACTGACCAGAGGGATTTGTTATTTGAAAAATAAAGCTAACGTTGGAATGCTCTAATGGAGTTCCATCAGATCGAAGGATACGCCCTTGGTACGTGAGTGTCGTAGGCGCTCCGTTCGCTTCTGTCCCAAAATAAGACAGAGCTATGAACACAAGAAACGCTCCGAAATTCATGACATATTTATCGGAATATTCTTCGAATTCTTAAGTTAGGTTGGAGTATTTTGAGACAGCGCAAAGAATTTAATACTTTTCTTGCCAAGCTCCACAGGGCTTTTCATTTACTTGTACTTTCAAATATCGTTACATCTAATGTAATTCCTAAGTAATGAGGCATAAGATGTGTAAAACGATAAAACAAAAGGTTCATTTTAACGCCCCACCTGATGTGATTTACAGTTTACTCACAGACTCTAAAAAGTATGCGTCCCTGACAGGAAAAAAAGCTAAGATCGGAAAGTCAGCCGGAGCTCCCTTTTCAGTTTATGGAGGACAAGCAACAGGAATCATCGTGGAGCTAGTTCGAAATAAAAGAATCGTCCAGGCTTGGAGAGGCCATAGCTTCCCTGAAGGAATATTCTCTATGGCGACTTTCAACTTAAAACCCACCAGCAAAAACGGCACCGAACTTATCTTGATCCATCGGGGCGTGCCCAAGGAAATGATTCCCTCTATCGAGCTTGGTTGGCGCAAATACAACTGGGACCCGATAAAAAGTTATTTGGAAAAGCAGGAAGATAAGTAGGAATGGCGAAGTGAATTGTTTAGATTCCAAACTCCGGGGGATACTTAACATATCCCGAAGCATCGGCAAGAGCGTTGGGATAAAGTTCAATCGCCATAAATGCCTCGTCAGGAACGTCCATCGGCGCCTTGATATTCCATAAGGATGCGGGCTTGTATCCAAATTTTGGATAATACGTAGGATGGCCAAGTAAGATAATGGACGTAAATCCAAGCTCTTTCGCAATATCGTGGCCTCGTTTAATGAGCAGTCCGCCGACACCTTTATTCTGATAAGTGGGTAATACCGACACAGGGCCAAGTGCCAAAGACTTTTGAGATGAGCCATCATCCCGCACAATTTCAATGGGAGTAAAAAGAATGTGGCCAGTAATTTCATTTCCAATGCCACTCGCAACAAGCGAAAGCCGTGGGATAAAATTTTTCGATTTTCGTAGTTTTCCTACGAGTAAAGGTTCTGAGCCGTCCGAATGCTCCACATTCTCAAATGCCTTTTCAATAAGTTTTTGACCTTGCGGAATATCCTCTAAATTTTCTTGTCTGATAGTTATATCCACATTCACTCCGTGGAGCAGTATAGTTGCAAATTAGTTTTAGAAGCATCATCTATATGACCGCCTTGCTGAAACAGAGAGAGATTGGCTCGGCCCTTCGTGGGCCTCGGTCGCTTCGCCGTCGCGCTTTGCGCGATCGCATCGTGCGACTTTTCTCGAACTCTTTCGTTCGAATTGATCGCCGATGTTCGTTGTCTCTAGTTCATTTATTACTGGCTTAGCTTGGAATGTGGAAATGGCGGAGAGAGAGAGATTCGAACTCTCGGTAGGCTTGTGACCTACACACGCGTTCCAGGCGTGCGCCTTCAACCACTCGGCCACCTCTCCGGGACAGGAACGTAAAGAAAAGCCAAGATAGCATTGCGCGTCGCACTATGCAAGCCTGCGTTTGAGTAAAAACGATCTAAAGCCCCATAAACTTGAAAGGCTCGCTAGGCTTAAACGCTTTGGCGACATTACCGGCAAAGGTGTTGCGCTGATCTTTTCCCAAATCCAGCTTCAGAACCTTCCCCGTCTTTTCTGAAAAATCGACGTCCTTGAAATCCACCCAGAACGTATTTGGTGTCAGCGCTGATTCAAAAAAATAGAGCATGCGAAGGTGATCAGCAACCGTTCGCCAGCGTGTAGAGGAAATGTTGGGTTGATTCGGAGTCGTGATACCAAAAGGAACAGAGACGTTTCTAATCACGCTGAACACACTTGCGAGCACCACCACGGGGTCTTTACTCTTGGGAATGGCGTTAATATAAAACGAGGCCCTTGCGAAACGATCTGACGCTCGATTCGTTCCCGGAAGCATGACCGTACCACCAATGTCTTTCCAATAACTTTCCAATGCTAGCTGCTTTTCAAAAGTGGGAGAGTTCGTCATCACTTGATATTCACGTCCATGATGAATAACCGGCTTTCCTTCAATGTATTCGATGATGGCACTGTCCCCTGAAGCATCCGAAAGAGATAAATGAAGTGTCGCCAAACGCTCTTGTCCCGGAACATTCGCGGTAACGATGGTAAAGGGTTCTGACTTTAAAGCGTCAACGGCTTCGGCGACGGTGGCATAATTATCTAAAACGTACTGAGCCCACAATGAAATTGCCAGCCCTGGCTTCTTGCTCAGTTTTGGATATTCGGATTCCACAAGCCAAAGTAAGTTGGTCACCAATCCTTTTTCGTTCATTCCATCCGTTGTCGAAATATCGTAACCAGAGGCAATGACACTTCCATACTTCGATTTCCACTGAACAGAGTTTTTACCCGCCTGCCCGAACCTTTCTATTCCTCTTGGAAAAATCCATAGGTTTGTCATGATGTCTTCTTTCCAATCCATCGAACGTGCGGTGATGACATTGGTTTTTCCGTCCAAATACACAGCTCGAGTGCAAGCCTCTGATTTCGAATAAGCCAGAAGAACAACCATAAAAACAGCTACTAAATTTAGGAATGTCATTTGCGTCCTCATTTTTTTAATCTTAGTAAACTCAATGCCGATTATGACTTGAGAATCTTCCTCTGTCGTTTAGGAAAGATCGCATTGCTAAGACTCACTCTTGCGAAATAGCAGAGGACTCTTCACTGGTTTCCCAGAGCCTTTTCTTTTACGATGTCCTTATGAACCAATCCGATTTGCCTACAGTCTTTTTTACTTTTCCAACAACCACTGAGGTCTTGCAGCAGGCATCTAAAAAATTTGACGTTATTTCTACGGAGCTAGATCTAACGCCCAAAGAAATTTTGTTAAATTTAGAATCTCGTCCAGCAAACGCCATTGTAGTCGGCTCAAAGCAAAAGTGCGATGCCGATTTTATTAAACAACTTCCTTCGCAAGTTCAGATCATCGCAACCTCCAGCGTAGGTTTTGAACACATCGATGTTGAGGCCGCAAAAAAGCGCCGGCTGCAAGCGTCCAATACTCCCGATGTCCTTACTGACTGCACGGCGGATCTGACTCTGCTTTTGCTTTTAGGGGCCAGTCGGCGCGCACGCGAATATGTTCACGTGATAGAAAAAGGATGGACCAAGCCCATGGCTCAGAATGAACTTTTAGGAGTTAAGCTTTCGGGAAGGACTTTAGGCATATTGGGCATGGGTCGCATCGGACAAGCGGTGGCCCAAAGAGCACGCGCCTTCGGCTTGAAGATCCTATATCACAATAGAAAACGACTCAGCACCGAACTAGAAAACGGTGCTACATACTTTAAGACCTTCGAAGAAATGCTTCCTCATTGTGATATAGTTTCCCTGCACGCCCCCGCAACAAACGAAACTAAAAATATTATCAATGAAAAAACACTCCAAATTATGAAAGCACAAAGCATTCTGGTGAATGTGGCTCGCGGTTCCTTAGTCGATGAAACAGCTCTTTTAAAAGCACTCGATTCAGGTAAGATTTTTGCCGCAGGCCTTGATGTTTTTCAAAATGAGCCGTCACCAAATAATCAACTCGTAACGCATGAAAGAGTTTTTCCCACACCTCATATGGCGAGTGCCACGATTGAAACGCGCACGGACATGGGATTAAGGGCCTTAGAAAACGTAGAGCGTGTTCTTATGGGACAAGCTCCGCGCGATCCCCTATGGACCTAGCATCACGTCAGGAAACCAAACTTCTTCCCAACGTTGAGTTTTTGCCTGTTTATCGAGTTTTTTGGGCGACACAGTCACTTCTTCCTGAAAGTTTGCTTCCAATATATGACTATGAACCGCTCCATAGATGGTAGCCGGAGTCTTATAGATAACTCCGACAAGAATTCCACAATTTTGGCAAAAGATAAAATCAGCCGTTCCGGTTCCTTGTTTGTAAAGACCAAGAAGCGATTCGGATTTATATTGGATTTTTAAAAAACCTCGCGGGTCTGAGACGTAAGCGGCGTGATGCTTTACGCAGAAATCACAATCACAAGAGCGAGGTTGAAGATTTGCTGGATCCGTTTCTATTCCCACTTCAACTTCGATATTCTTACAATGACAAGAACCCTTTAAAATTTTCATAACAACAATCTATAAAGGATTCTAATTTCATTTCAAGATTTGTTTTCTTTCTTAAAAAAATGCGGGTGATGTCATCGCTTTATCAATGGCAAATGCGCAGTTGATTAAACCGACGTGACTGTAGGTCTGTGGGAAGTTCCCCCACTGGCTCTGCGTCTCGACGTCGAAGTCCTCACTCATAAGGCCCACGTGGTTCTGGGTTTGAATAATGCTTTGAAGTATTTCTTCAGCCTCTTTGGCTCTTCCCATCTGCGCGAGTGCCTCTACGTACCAGAAGCTACAAGCCAAGAATGCAGACTTTTGGTGACCAAAATCATCTGCATGTTTGTAGCGAAGAAGAAACCCTGGCGAAAGCATCAGCTCTTTTTCAATAGCTTCGACATGTTTCATAGCAGCTTCCTTCGGTTTATCATGAAAATATCCCAGAGTAATAAGCTGTAAGGCACTCGCATCAAGCTCCTCGGATCCCAGTGCTTGTGCATAGGCCTGCTTTTTCTGCGAATAACATTTTTCAAGAAGTTCGCTAGCATAGTTCATGGCCTTCTCCGCCCGCACGGCCAGCTCTTCGTCATTCATCAGACGTGCGACTTTGCGAACCGCCGCGCTTCCGGCCCAGTGGAACATCAACGTGTAAGAATGAATCGCCTGTTTTCCGCGGAATTCCCATACACCGTTATCCGGCGTTTCCATTGTTTTCTCGATATAGCGTAAGATACTTTTCATCAATCGCACCGAGCTTTGATCGACTCTTCCCACCAACCTCTCGTCAATAAAAAGTCGAAAGACCGCCAGAAGAATTTGTCCGTAGGCATCGTGCTGAATCTGCATTGAGGCTTGATTGCCTACACGCACCGGTTTATTTCCCATATACCCGTGAAGCTCTAACTCAATTTCTGTCATTTCCGGTGAACCATCAATGCAATACACAGGTTGCAATGAAGCAAGATCATGGGGATTCAAATTTTCGACGAAGTGAGCATACTTTTCCATTTCATCGAAATGGCCCAGTGAATTTAAAGCAGACAACGTGTAGTAAGTATCGCGCAACCAACAGAAACGATAATCCCAGTTTCTGCCTTCGTCGTGAATTTCAGGAAGACTTGTTGTACACGAAGCGATGATTCCGCCCGTGTCTTCATATTGATGAAGTTTCAAAGCGAGAGCGGAACGAATCACTTCTTTCTGAAAAATTTGCGGCAAATGACAGTTTTCAACCCACTTCGTCCAATAATTTTTTGTTCTTTTATAAAAATCTTCGAAAGTCGCTTGCAGTGGGCCTTCCAAAGGAATCCCCCAGGACAAAACAAAGTAAAGATCTTCAGTCACAGTGAATTCTTTTTCTTCGACTATATAGGTGAGCGAAGCATTTGTGGTAAGACGCACGGGCTGTTCTAAGCCTTCATATCGAATGTGATTACTGCCTAGCATGACTCGTGGCTGAATTTTTCCATAATCTCCGACAGGATTGCATTTCACAGTGATGCGCGGACGACCTGATAATTTTTTAATTTTGCGAAAGAGCATCAAGGGTTTATGATAGCGTTCGAACAAATTAAATCGCGGGGCAAAATCGATCACTTCAAATGCACCATCTGTTGTTTCGATACGAGTCGAAAGTATATTGGTGTTCTTAATATAAGATTGTGACGACGAAAAATTCTTCCCTGACGGTGTGAATGAAAATTGTCCGCCTTTTTCTGGATCTAACAGCGGACCGAAAATAAAGCTGGAATCGAATCTTGGCCAGCACAACCAGCTAATATTAGCTTTTGTATCTACTAACGCTGTGTAGGCGCAATTGCCTATCAAGCCGTGATCGTAACGATGAGGTGAACCGAACGTAGTGCTTTCCATTTTTCAGACCTTTCTTTGAAACCAAAACCCCCATGTTAATTTCGGAGGACCTTGATGTCAGAAAAACCAAAAAGAATTTTTATCAGCAACAGACTGCCTTTCAACATCACTGCTGACGGCGAGCTTAAAAGAGGTAGTGGCGGGCTTGTCTCTGCGTTGCTCGGGGTCAGTCTTGATGAGCCATTTGCCTGGTTTGGTTTTGACACCGATAAAGACGAAGCAGAGCGACTGCAAAACAAAGTCAGCCAAGCGCATCCTCACTTACAAAGTTATCCTGTTTATATTTCGAAGGAAAGGTACGAAAAGTACTACGATGGATTTTCTAATGAAATTATCTGGCCGCTTTTCCACTATGAAAGTCAATTGACAGGTTTTATCCGCGAAAACTGGGAAGCTTACAAAGAAGCAAACCAGATTATGGCCGACGAAATCGTGAAAGTGGCAACTGACAAAGACACTATCTGGATTCATGACTTCCATTTTCTGCTTCTACCTAAGATGCTTCGCGAACGTTTGCCGAACGTTAAAATCGGATTTTTTTTACACATTCCGTTTCCCAGCGCGGAACTTTTCCGCCAGCTTCCCGTTCGCGAAGAAATTCTTTCAGCGATGCTTCACTCAGATCTTATCGGCTTTCATGAGCACTCGTACCTCAGGCAGTTCACGGTGAGTCTAAAATCTATTCTGGGTTTAGATACCTCGTTTTTTAAAGCCGACCTTAACGGACACGCAGCTCATCTGGGTGTTTATCCTATCAGTATTGAAAGTGATGCCTATAAGGCGAAAGCGTCTTCTCCTGAGGTCCAACAAAAATGTGACTATTATGCAAGCGTAAGCAATGTTCCGTTCACTCTTTTGGGCGTCGATCGATTGGATTATACAAAGGGATTGGTTTTAAAGCTGCGCGGTCTTCATAGGGCGTTTACAAAATATCCTGAACTCGTCGGAAAAATTTCACTTTTACAGATCGCCGTTCCGACTCGAGAAAATGTTCAAGCCTACATGGATCTGAAAAAGGAAATCGAGCAACTGGTAGGCTCTATCAACGGACAGTTCGGCACTCCGGATTATATTCCTGTTCATTATATTTTTAAGTCTATTTCTGAAGTTGAGCTTTTAGCTCTGTATAGAAGTTCTAACGCGGCTTTAGTAACGAGCAAGCGAGACGGAATGAATCTTGTCGCCATGGAATACGTCATGGCTCAAGACCTTGAAACTCCAGGATCTTTGATCTTAAGTGAATTTGCCGGAGCCTCTTCCATGCTCAGTGATGCTCTGATCGTGAACCCGTGGGACGTAGATGCCATCGCCGACGCCATCAAACAAGCCTTCGAGATGAGTTTTGATGAGCGCTATGAAAGACTGTCCCATCTGCAAGAGATCTTGTCGCGCTACTCTTCTACCAAATGGGCCCTAGCGTTTCTTAAAGATCTGGAACAAATCACGCAAATCTCCAGCAAAAAAGTTGTAGATATTCAAGCGCCACCGGAATCCTGGCCGAAGCCACTGCATAGCGCTTTGCAGACTAAAAAAATGAAGGTCGTCTTAGACTATGATGGCACGGTCGTGGCCTTAGCAAAGCGTCCCGAACTCGCGACACTGCTTGAGGAAACAAAACATCTTCTTTTATCCTTGCACGAAAAAATGGAAGTCTTCGTTATCAGCGGACGGTCCAAAGAGTTTCTAGAATCTCAGTTTGCCGACATGCCGATTGGCTTAGCAGCCGAACACGGAGCTTACTTCAAATTTCCAGGCGAAACTTGGCAAAGTCGCATAGCCTCTGAGATTCAAGCTTGGTATCCACAAATTGAAAAAGTAATGAATGATTACTCGGACCGCGTCCCCTTAGCATGGGTTGAAAAAAAGAGCGCCTCCCTAGTCTGGCACTTTCGCCAATCGCCAGCGGATTTTGCTAACTTTCAGGCCAAGAAACTTCACGACGAACTGCAAGTCGGTATGGCAAATGAACCTGTTTCTATAGCCATGGGATCAAATATCGTAGAAGCAAAGGCGATCGAATGTAACAAAGGAAACTTTCTGCGCTGGCTTCTTCAGTTGGGAAACACGGACGCGGACTCCATTATCTGTATCGGCGATGACCGCACGGACGAAGACATGTTTAGAGCATTAGGTGAGAAAGGATTTTCAATCAAAGTAGGCCCGGGTATAACCGAAGCCCACTATCGCTTGAAGAATCAAAAAGAAGTTCTTTCGTTTTTGCATGAATTGGTGATTACGAAAGCGAGCATCGTTGCTTCGAAGCATTTCGAACAGCGCCGCGAAAACGACGCTAGTTATTAACAATTTTCTTCTCAGCAGGCAGCTCTCTTACTTTTATAAACTTAAGTTGAAGCTGCTTGCTGCTCCACTCGCGAGTTTTATTTAAAAGCGCCAAATCACTGTTCAGTTTTCTTCCATAGGACGGAATGATTTCCTTTATCTTCGCTTGCCACTCGGGTGTCTGCATGCGTCCTTTAAAAGATCTTTCAACCAGTGTGATCATGATAGGCGCCGCCGTTGAAGCTCCTGGAGACGCCCCCAAAAGAGCCGCGATCGACCCGTCCTCCGAGCCAACAATCTCTGTCCCGAATTCGAGAACTCCCCCTTTTTCTTCGCTTTTCTTTACGATCTGCACACGCTGACCGGCGACTTCTAAATTCCAGTCCGCTTTTTCAGCATTGGGAAAGTACTCTCGAAGGGTCGAAATGCGTTCATCCTCACTGAGCATCAGCTGTTCAATCAAATAACGAGTCAAAGGAATATTGTCTAAACCCGCTTGAATCATCGGAATTATATTACTGGTATTTAGCGAGCGGAATAAATCCCACCAAGATCCATTCATTAAAAACTTTGTCGAAAAAGTCGCGAACGGACCAAACAACAGGGCTTTTTTTCCATCAATCACACGAGTGTCTAAATGAGGAACTGACATAGGAGGTGAACCCACGGATGCTTTGCCATACACCTTGGCTTGATGGCGTTCGATTAGAGACTGGTTTGTCGTCACAAGCCACTCACCACCCACAGAAACTCCACCATATCCTTTGGCTTCGGGAATTCCACTTTTTTGCAAAAGTTTTAAAGCGCCGCCGCCTGCTCCAATGAAGACAAACTTCGCATTATAAGCTTTGTAAGAATCGGTATCTAAGTCTTTTACGATTACATTCCAAGTGGCGTCTTCGTTTCTTTTAATATCACGCACTTCATGTCGGACATTGATCTTCACATCAGGATATGTCGACATATGCTCAAAGAAAGCTTTTGTCAGAGAACCGAAATTCACATCTGTGCCAATGTCCATACGAGTTGCGGCAATTCTTTGCGTTGAATCTCGTCCTTCCATCACAAGAGGAATCCATTGTCTGATTTCATCGTGGTTTTCGGAATACTGCATGCCACGAAAGAGCGGCTCTTGCTGTAAAGCTTCGTAACGCTTCCTAAGATATTGAACGTTGTCTTCACCCCACACGAAACTCATGTGCGGAACGTTTGTGATGAAAGCCTTAGGATCAGGAAGAACTTTCTGTTGAACTTGGTAAGCCCAAAACTGTTTTGAGATTTCAAATGACTCATTAATGTCGACGGCCTTCTTCGTATTGATACTGCCATCTGCATTTTCTGGGGTGTAGTTGAGTTCACAAAACGCCGAATGTCCCGTCCCAGCGTTATTCATGGCTGCGGAACTTTCAGCGGCCACTGCATCCAATCGCTCAAAGACTTCCATGGTCATCTTCGGATCTAACTCCTTCAACAAAGTCCCCAGCGTCGCACTCATGATACCGCCACCGACCAACACGGTGTCTACGGACTTTTCCACTGGTGGATTGTTTGAACACGCCAACAAACAAAAGCACAGCAACAATAAAAAGAGTTTTTGCATAAGTTTTCCCTGTTATAAGAAAACTTCATGTTCGAATGATTCCGTGGGAATCAAAATGAGTATTTTGACAAAGGGTTGCGCCCTAGGCACGCACGTAGCGGTGAACCATGCTGATCAGGTCCACGGAATTGATAGGCTTCGTCAGATGATCGGTATAACCAACACTCAGACATTTTCTGCGGACTTCAGCCATCGCGTGCGCCGTCAGCGCGATGATGGGTTTTTTATAACCCTTTTGGCGCAACTGTTGAGTTGCAGTATATCCATCCATTTCAGGCATCTGAATATCCATAAGAACTATATCGTAGTCACCTTCCAAGGCCTTTGTTTGCGCCACCAATCCGTTATCAACGATGTCAGAACTTGCACCCGCTCGACGAAGGAAATGCTTGATAAGACGTTGATTGTCAGGTGTATCGTCGACGACCAAGACTTTAATTCCCTCCAAAGGCTTTTCAGAATTTTCTTTAGCTTCTGCTGCTGATGATGCAGCGACAACCGGAAGCACGGCCTTCTTCTTTTCAGGCTGATCCTCAATTGTTACTAGAAAAGTACTGCCTTTTCCAAGCAGACTTTCTTTCACAATCACGTCGCCACCCAGGACACGCGCTAAACGACGCGAAAGCGATAGACCTAATCCCGTTCCTCCGAACTTTCTCGTCACTGAGCTATCGGCCTGTACAAAAACTTCGAATATTCTTTCGCGCTGATCTTCCTGTATCCCGATCCCTGTGTCGATCACTTCGAAAGCCGCAACGGTACGGCCCTTCTCGGTTTTTCCAAAAGTACGAATGGAAACACTTCCCGTATGCGTGAACTTGATGGAGTTACTAACTAGATTAATAAGTATTTGTTGAACCCGTGTCGGATCCGAGTGAATTTCTGCAGGTGTCGATGGATCACGCTCAAATCCCAGTTGTAAGCCCTTTTCTGCCGCATTCACGCGCAGTAAAGAAATCACATCGTGAGCAATCGTCTCAGGCTTTAATGGCAAGAACTCTAAAGCCATTTGTCCGGCTTCCACCTTAGAAAGATCCAGGATGTCGTTGATAATAACTGTCAGCTGATGGCCGTTTCTTTGAAGAACTTCCAGGTAATTCACACGTTCTTCATAGGGAAGATTCGGGTCACGTAGAAGATCTGCAAATCCCATGATGGCTCCCAGTGGAGTGCGGATCTCATGAGACATGTTTGCTAAAAAAGCCGACTTCAAATCATTTGCTCGCACAGCTTCTTCTTTAGCAGCCTCAAGATCTTTTCTTGCCATTACCCGATCCGTAACATCAATCGCGTGATCATAAACGCCATAGGGATTTCCATGAGCATCTTTAATTTGGATGTAGGTGAAATCAAAATAGCGCTCTTCTGTCGGACCAAATTCAGTGCGACGCACAGGCACCGGGAATTCAGTACCAACAAAAGGCTCACCGGTTCGAAGAACTTTCCGAACAAGCTCGCCAAATTGCTCAAGCTCTGGCAATGCTTCTAAAAAAGGACGACCTTGCAGGTCTCTACCCGAAAAAATTTTCTGATACTCGTTGTTCAATTTTTCAAACACCATGTCTTCGCCCACCCAGAGAGCCATAGCCGCAGGAGAAACATGGAATATGGCATCTAATTTGTGTTGCTCAAGTGCCAGAGTTTGCTTGGAAGCTTCCAGCTCTTTTCGCATTTCGATGTGGGTAGTAACCTCTGAAGCCAAAATCATAACGCCGTTGATATGACCGTCGTCATCGCGACGAGCACTATAGGTTAAATTGAAATAGCGAATGCGGTCCCCGACGGTGACAGGAATTTCGAAGTGTTGCAAGGTCACCCCGGTGCGATAGACATCATCTAACAGTCCGTGCACTTCGATGGACTCAGGCTGTGCTTGTCGCACAGTCATTCCGGTGGCATCAAATCCCAGAAGCCTTGCGTGAGCTTCGTTCACAAACTCAAAGGTGTGCTCCGGGCCACGAAGGATACATACAAGATGAGGAGTATCTTTGAACAAAGATCGAAAATTATTTCTTTCATTTTCAACAATGCTCTTGGCTTTTTCAACAGCAATGCGCGAAAGAACTTTTTCGGTGACATCTGTCCCCTCAATCAGAATCCCAACAACATTGCCGTGATCAGAAAGAATAGGCTGATAAGTGAAATCCAAAAACTTATCTAGGCGTCCGAGAGGACTTTTAAAATAGACGGGGACTTCAAAACCTTTATAAGGGGTTTTGGTCTGAGAAACCGTGTGCATAATATCAAGAAGACCTTGCTCTTCCAACTCTGGCAGGGCTTCCTTAGCGGTCTTACCAATAATCTCGTTGTGCCCAATTAATTCCAAAAACTTCGGGTTGCCGAATTTAAAAATGAAATGCGCCCCTTCAACGAAGGCCATAAAAGAGGGCGAATTTTGAAATACCTGGATTAACAGGGTTGCGTTAGACTGATCGAAGTTAATGGTTTTCATTGAGTCCCCAGGGGTAGTCATGCGTACCGATTGGGCTCACATGTGTCTCTCGATATTGCTACGTGTCGCATGTAAGCTCAAAATAAAACCTGCTGGGGGCGTTACAATATGGCAAGACAACAAAATAAACGAGATTGTGTATGAAAAACTGGCCCTCTCACAGACTGCAAAAACTCTTTAACATCGAACTTCCGCTTATTCAGGCACCAATGGCCGGCGTGGATTCTGTCGAACTTGCCGCTGCGGTCTCGAATGCGGGGGGACTTGGTTCTTTGGCGTGTGCACTGCTTTCCGTGGATCAACTGCGAGAGGAGTTTAAAAAACTGCGCTCATTGACGACGATGCCGGTGAATCTGAATTTCTTTTGCCATGAAAATCCGAAAAACACGGACGCCCAACAAGCAGGCTGGAAAGAACACCTTAGCAAATATTATCTCCAGCTAGGTCTTGATCCGAACGCCTCCTATCCAACAGCTTTACGTGTGCCGTTTAATGAAGATTACTGCGCTGTCGTCGAAGAACTAAAACCTGAGGTCGTAAGTTTTCACTTTGGTCTACCGTCTTTGGAATTAATGAAACGCTTGCGTAGTGTCGGATGCAAAATTATTTCTTCAGCCACCACTGTTACGGAAGCGCGATGGCTGGAAGAAAGAGGTTGTGACGCCATCATCGCTCAAGGTTTTGAAGCCGGTGGACATCGAGGAAGTTTTTTAACTCACGATATAGCGGCTCAAGTAGGCACTATGGCTTTAGTTCCCCAAATAGTGGATGCGGTGAAGGTGCCAGTGATCGCAGCAGGTGGAATAAGCGATGCCCGCGGAATTGCGGCCTCCTTTCTTCTGGGCGCCTGTGGCGTTCAGTTGGGAACAGCCTATCTTTTCTGTCCTGAAGCCAAAGTTTCTAAGCTTTATCTTCAAACACTTCAGCAAGCGACGGACGACCAAACTGTTTTAACTAATGTCTACAGCGGAAAACCGGCACGAGGCATTCGTAATAAATTCATCCAAGAAGAAGGACCTATTTCAACACTCGCGCCTCCGTTTCCTTTTGCTGGCCCTGCTGTAAATCCACTTAGAAAAAAATCAGAAGAGCTAGGCCGTAACGATTTTGTGCAGATGTGGTCTGGACAGGCCGCTTCGCTAGGAAGAGTTCTTCCTGCGGCCGAACTCACAAAAAAATTGTCTCGCGAAACTCTGGCGCTTCTTGTGAAGTAGCCTAAAAATGAAAAATTTTGAATAACACATCTCAAAATGGTCCTGTTATAAGAATGTAAAAGGGCTTTCTGTTTAAGTCGTGGTCTAATCGACAAAGCAGGGAGAGCACTTAACTTATGAAAACATTGCGCGCACGTCTGGCATTGATCTGTGGTCTATTGTCTTTAGCACTTTGTATCGTAGGAATAACAGGTTTCGTTTCACTCAAGACCGTCTCTTCGACTTATGAGCACGTAGCCCAAGTCAATTTACCCAACGCTTTGTTACTACAACAGATGTCTTTAGCGACAGGAAATTCAATTCGCCAAATCATCCGTTTAGGATTCACCGGTCTACCTGACAAAGAAATTGAATATCTTGCGGGTAGATTTAATGACTACGCAAAAAAATACGAAGAAAGTGATATGCGCTATAAAGCGTCCCCTTTTGCCGAAGGTGAAGAAGCGCTTTACCAACCTGTCGCCAAGCATTGGCAGGAAACTTTGCAGGTGGCTTCGACGATGATCTCGATGCGACAAAAAGGTGATATTGATTCCTTTCACAAATATTTAGATGGCGAATTTCGCACGGCCTACAATGCTCATGGGAAGGCTTTAGACTCATTGATTAAATTCCAAGAAGAGCAGGCTTTAAGCTGGGCCCAGCGTGCTCAAAGCATTATGAGCACTTCCAGAAATACCGTTATAGTCATCAGCGCCCTAGGTCTGCTTCTAGGTCTTGGGGTGGCTGCATATATCGCTAGTGAACTGCAACGAAGTCTGAAAGGTATCGCGACATCGGTCACCGAAACCAAAAACACAGTTGAACAGGCTTCCGAGCAACTCAATCATGCAAGTCAACAACTTGCCAGCAGCTCTACCGAGGCCGCGGCTTCTTTGGAAGAAACGGTCGCGTCGATTGAAGAACTGACAAGCATGGTTAAACTCAACGCGGGCAACGCGTCTCAGGCCAGCACTCTTTCACGTGGTAGCCAAGAAACAGCTTTACGAGGAGACACCGAGATTCAGAGCCTCATTTCTGCAATGACGGATATTAAAAAATCCTCTCGTAAAATCGAAGAAATTATCACGGTCATTGACGATATCGCGTTTCAAACCAATCTTTTAGCCTTGAACGCTTCGGTCGAAGCCGCTCGCGCCGGAGAGCAAGGAAAAGGTTTCGCCGTTGTCGCAGAGGCCGTAAGATCACTGGCGCAAAGATCCGCCCAAGCTGCAAAAGAAATCACATCCTTGATTAAAGACTCAGTCACTGAAGTTGAAAGAGGTACAGTGATCGCCGACCGAAGTGGCGTTGCGCTGAAAGAAATAGTCACTTCAGTTAAATTGGTCACTGATCTTAATACAGAGATCGCTTCGGCATCGAATGAACAGTCTACAGGTATTGCGCAGATATCAAAAGCCATGAACCAATTGGATCAGGCCACTCAGTCTAATGCCGCTTCTGCAGAAGAAGCCGCCGCGTCCTCCGAGGTCATGCTAAGACAAGCCAAAGTGCTTGGCGAACAAGTTGAAAATCTGCAAAAAATCGTCGGCTAAGGCTTTTTAGGAAGAAGACTTGTTAGATATTCTTCTGTGTATTTTGCAAAGTCACCTTCGTGAAGCTCTATGTGCTTCACGATCGCCTTTGCATCTTCGGACTTCTTAAGTGCAATGCCGTAGCTATCGATGACGATCGGCTTCGGATTTAACTGTAAGACACCTTGATAAGGTCTCAGCTCTGGCTCAGTACCCATAGTGAATCGAAATACAAGTTCATCGGAAAAAGCAAAATCGACACGCTTCGTAGCCACTTTTAAGAAATTGTTAAGCGGTGACGCTACGTTTTCGACTTTCATCTTTCCGGACTCTACAAGCTCTTTAATTCCATCGCGCAGTTCAACACCTTGGATATTACCTGCCGTGTATTTTGCAAGGTCAGAAACTTTACTCCATACAATAGGATGATCTTTTCTTTCGACGATCAGCCAAGCACTTTTATAAAATAACTTTGTGAAAACAAATTGGTCCGTATTTTCTATGGTTCGCACAGGCGCCAAGCCATCAATTTTCGGGTCCTTTACGGCATTCATCTTTGCTCGAATCCACGAGGGCGCAAAAATCACTTTAATATCGTAACCCTTCTTTTCCAGAACTTTCTTTAGACTGTAAAAGACAGCGCCGTTATCAGGCATAGACTCACTCATATGAGGAGGTGCCTCGTGAGTAATAAAAGTAAGAACTCTAGGTTTGGCCAAGGCACCGACGGAAACAAATAATAAACTAAATACAATTATTAGATGTCGCATGATGTGCTTAGTATGAGTTTCCAACCCACATAAGCTCAAGCTACTTTCAGTTCATTTAGAGAAAAGCCCAGTCATGATGTCAGTAATGTAATTCTAAGATGGACTCATTCTATTCAAAAATCTTTTCTCGAATAGCCCAAAAGTGTTTCACCTTCCGTGCGACAACAAAAAGAGGCTTTCGGAATTCAGGAACATACTTCAATGCCTCATCAACATTGCGCACGAAGATTTTTCTTTCAGGCAATCGGTTGTGCATGCGAATGAAATTAAAATAAAAAGCGTGACAGTTTTCCTGGCTATCCAAATAAAAGTACTCTGTTAAAAACTGTGCACTGTGGTCGTAGTACCGAACCTCAAGACGATCCTGGCCTTTTTTGTCGTGACCCTTTGTGAAAGTCATAGTTTCTACACGCAGAACATGGGCATCTTTGAGTGACATCGCTTCTTTCAGTTTTTTGTCGTTGTCGACAAGAACATTTTCACAAGACTTGCAACTTCGGGCTGCAATATCATTTTCCGCTCCGCATTTTTCGCAACGTTTGAAACGAAAAAGAAAACCGCAAGCCTCGATCTGGTGGGTCACGGGATCTTCAAAAGCGCCTTTACACTTCCGCCCAAAGTGTTCTTTGATCTGACCTTCATGATCTCGCACTCCCCAGAAATGATTGATCACTCCACATTGCGGGCAAGGCACGTCCACGATCTCTGATTCGGAGGAAGGCCTGTCTTCGTCTATCTCCGGAGAAAAAAGGCCATGTCCTTGCCCGGTATAATCCAGAATCAGACAATCTGTTTTTCCTGCAGACAAACGTAAACCCCGGCCGATGATTTGCTGATACAAACTGACGGATTCTGTCGGCCGTAAAATAGCGATCACATCTACATGAGGCGCATCAAAACCGGTTGTTAATACCGACACATTTACCAGATACTTCAGTTTACGGCATTTAAAGGCCTCGATAATTTCGTCCCGATCGGGTCCGGGAGTATCTCCCACCACGAGGGCAGCTATGTAAGGCGGAAGATTCTTCATAATCTCTATGGCATGAGTGACTGAACTTGTGAAAATCATCACACCCTGACGTTCTTTCGCCATATCGATAATGTTTTTTATAATTAATGGAGTTATTCGCGATTGATCTTTTAAAACAGCTTCAACCTGAGCTGCGACGTAGCTTGTGCCATGAAGCTTTAAGCTAGAAAAGTCATAACATGCAACCGGAGAATCAATCTTCACAGGCATCGTAAGATACTTATTCTTAATCATGTAGCGGATGGTCAGTTCATAGATACATTTTTTAAAAAAGCGCTCTTCATCCGTTTGCAATGTTTTTGTATGTTCGTTGTACTGATAAATCCAGCCTAATCCCAGCCGGTAGGGCGTGGCCGTCAACCCAAGAATGCAGATTTCAGGATTCGACTTTTGCAGCTTTGAAATAACTTGAAAGTACTGAGTATCGTCTTGCACAGAAACACGGTGACACTCATCGATGACTAACAGAGAAAAACTATCAAAGAAATCTTCCGGCGCCCGCGCAATGGACTGAATGCTTCCGAAAATTACTTTCTGATCCATGTCTTTGCGCTGAAGTCCCGCAGAATAAATTCCAGCTTCAAGACCGAAAGAAATATACTTGGCGTGATTCTGCTCTACCAGCTCCTTCACGTGCGCTAAAACCAGAACACGACCCTTAGCTAAACGCGCAAGCTCGGCGATGACTAGACTCTTTCCCGCCCCAGTGGGAAGTACAACCACTGCGGGTGTCTTTTCTTTCCTAAAATGTTTCAGCGTCGCCTGAACGGCTTCCAACTGATAGGGTCGCAGTTTGTACATGGACCAGCTATACCAAGGCCGTGGAGCAAAGGCAATTTTTAGACAGCTTCGGCTTTCGAAGTTACTCTTTTTAAAGAGTGATCAGGTTCTTTTCCATCTTATTTTTAATTCAGCTCAGTCTTAGTTTTGCTCAAGCGGAAACGAACTGTTATCTCATCAACGAGTGCAGTCGTTTTCGGCGCGATCCGAGCAGCCCCTCCCCGGGAACCCAAATCAAAATCAATCCTTCAGCCGTTCCGACGGAAAAGGGCTATGGAATTGAGGCGATCTATTTTTCTCAGGAGGCCGATCTTTCGTTGGTACGAGGAACAGGTCGCATGGGAGCAGCCCTGTCCCCTTCAAACAGCGAAGACACTTTTTTTGGTGCGCCCGGAATTGAAACTACGGACGATCTTTTTCTGCGTAAAGATGAAAAGCTAAAATACCCGAATCAAAAAATCACCTTAGCTGCCGCTTTTAATTTACTGGAGCGAAAAGGAAGTGGGCTTAAAAAATACAACCTAAAGCTGGGATTAATGGCGAAGTATAATAAGAAGAGTTACAACGTCACTCCGGGTGGTGGTTTAAGCGGAGCGCTGGGCCCTATTTCTTTCGGCTACTCCATATACGAAGATCAAACACAGTGGGACGCCAGAAGTATCGGTGGGCCAGCAGAAGAGCTGACTAAGTATAAAGTTCAGACTTATAACGTCGGTTTGTATTTAAATTCGGTGATTTTGAACTATTCCAACATGCATCTAAAAACAGAAGATGAGTCTTTTGAATCCAAGATAAATCTTTACACCGCCAGTCTGACGCTGGGAAAATTTATTTTTACGGCCGCTAAAAGAGACGAAGACTCGCCCACTCCCGCCTATAATTACGAGACGAAAACGTTGGAATACGTAAAAGTGAAAGAAGAGTACTTCGGAGGAATTCAATATACACTGACAAGAAATCTGATGATCGGTGGTCTTTACAATTATTATCTTCTTCGTGAAGGTTCTATCACCGCGACTTTGTTCTTTTAGAAATTCCAGGGCCACTGGGATGATGATGGCCCTGAAATCCGGTTAACAAATTATTTACAGATAGATAACTTCTTACTGGAGCTTAGGATCGTTTGATAAGACGTTTTGTCGCCTGCGCGAAGAACCGCCCAGTAGCGAGCACCACCACGCCAGCTGCCACTCACCTTGCCGGCGATACGTCCATCACGTCCCACCCAGCGATTCAAGATGCGAATACCACAGCTTAGGTTTTGCAATGGATCGTGCAGATCTTTTGTTGATTTAAAATTACAACCATAAGCATTGCCACTTTCAATCGAGATTTGCAGAAGACCACGACTGACAACGCGACGGCCTTGACTGTCATTGAAGGCTTCGGTGTAAGAAGTGTTCGTGTTGTAGTTACTTTCGAAGCGAACCATGTTGGACATGAAGTGAGTCCAATACTGCTTACGTTGAGCATAAGTCAGATTTTTATAGTTGGGGCAGAAAGTGCTGGCGTCTGCAGGAATCACATCCAGCATATCTTCCCCAAGTCGATCGAGTTCGTTGTTGACGTGAGCGGTCCAAGTTTTTCCTGCCGAGTTTTTCGCTTCCCAAGATGGCGTCACATCGCTGCCGGAGGTCGGTGGTGTCGTAGGCTCTGTCGGTGTCGTTGGAGTGGTTGGAGTTGTTGGTCGCGTGCTTCCTCCTCCTGAAGATGGAAGGCGCTGCCCCATCGCTAAAGCGAATGAGGATTGAAGGATGATAAGACCTGCCAATAAAGTGATTTTGTTGTAGATAGTGTTTTTCATACGTAACCCATCGGCGGGCCTTACGCAGAGCTTTACTGTTTTTAAAACTGTCTAAATTGTGACAGGTCTATTATGAATCCCCTCTATATCTCAGAGGGAAATTCGCCCCTTTTCTTACGAGTTGAAGAAATTATCGACAGGACCAAATAGCCCTTGAATTACAAATAAACCGAATGTAACTATCATGGTTACATTCTCTTGTCCGCTCTAGACCTAAGGAATTACCCTCTTGAAAAACGAAAAGCGCAGCTCTCTCTCATTGATTCTGATTCTTGGTGCCCTTACGGCATTAAGCCCTTTTTCCATCGACATGTATCTTCCCGCGTTTCCTAAGATGGCCGAATTCTTTTCGACGAACGTATCCGCAATGTCGCTATCATTATCAAGTTACTTTATTGGTTTAGCCGTGGGGCAACTTCTTTACGGTCCTTTGCTAGATCGCTTCGGCAGAAAAAAACCTTTGTACATGGGACTCTTGATTTACATCTTTGCGACGATCGGATGTTTCATGTCGAAGTCGATGGAGTCCTTCGTATTTTTCCGCTTCGTCCAAGCCTTCGGAGGTTGTGCTGCAAATGTGGCGGCCATGGCGATGGTGCGCGACTTCTTTTCTCCGAAAGAAAGTTCAAAGATTTTTTCTTTGCTGGTGTTAATCCTTGGAGTCTCGCCGTTGCTTGCACCGACGACAGGTGGATTTCTATCTGTCGCGTTTGGCTGGCAGTCGATCTTTATTGCCTTGGCCGTTCTTAGTATCGCTCTATTCCTTGTGACGGTGTTTCTGCTTCCGGAAGGACGGGCCGCTGACACCTCACACTCTTTGCATCCTGGACAAATTCTTCTAAATTATATTTCCATTATTAGGGATCCCCAGTTTTTCACTTATGCCGTTGCGGGTTCAGTCGCCTTCGCCGGGCTTTTCGTTTATTTGGCCGCTTCTCCGACAATCTTCATGGAGGTTTTTAAAGTCAGCGAACAAGCTTACGGATGGGTCTTCGGATTTTTAGCGGTGGGATTTATCGGTGCGAGCCAATTCAATATTCCTCTTTCACGCGTTTATTCGAATGAAAAAATTCTTTTTTCTGCCCTTTCATTTTTGGCAGTCATGGGTTTTCTTTTCCCGATTGGAGCCGGAAATGGTTGGTTGGGACTCGCCTCGACGATCACGATGCTGTTTCTTTATCTTTCGTCAGTGGGGCTTGCCAACCCGAATGCGGCGGCACTTGCGCTAGCGCCGTTTAGTAAAAATGCGGGCAGTGCTGCGGCCCTCTTGGGATTTTTGCAAATGACGGTAGGCTCTTTGGCATCCGTTTTTGTTGGAGTCTTTAAGGCTCAGGAACTTTTTCCGATTTCTTTGATATTTGCAGGCACGGCTTTCCTTTCACTGCTTATTTTCGTCTTAGGCAGTCGACGCATTATCAGCAAGGTCGAGGTCACTGATGATCCCGGCTTTGTGACACATTAAAAGAATTCGCCTTTCTATTTTTTTTGCGCTAACTTGGGGACTATGTACTTTGAGTCCAGAATCCCCATCATCTTACAGCTCGGTTTTCGTGAAGAGGCATTGCCTTTATTAAAGGCTTATATTGACCTTTTATGGTCTTCCAACGAAGAGCTGAACTTAATCAGCCG
Source organism: Bdellovibrio bacteriovorus (assembly GCF_001592745.1). Classification (NCBI taxonomy): domain Bacteria; kingdom Pseudomonadati; phylum Bdellovibrionota; class Bdellovibrionia; order Bdellovibrionales; family Pseudobdellovibrionaceae; genus Bdellovibrio; species Bdellovibrio bacteriovorus. Next base: position 1,735,851 of record NZ_LUKD01000001.1, on the reverse strand, counting down.
TAAAATGACTTTTGAAGAGCTGATCGACAATCACATCATCGATTGCCTTCTTCCTTTGAAGTACTTTCCTGCAAATTTAAAAGCGGCCGCTGACTTTGGATCTGGCGGTGGGCTTCCGGCTGTTATCTACGCGATCCAGTTTCCACAGATGCGCTATCACCTTTACGAAAAAAGTCCGAAGAAGCAGGAATTTTTGGCCAAGTGCAAAAGTATCGCTCCAAATCTAGAAATCCACGGAGAAATCCCCAAAGACTTAGCCGCCATCGAAATGGTGACAGCTCGTGGCTTTAAACCCATCGACGTAATCCTCGATGTCAGCCGCACTTATTTCAACAAGCAAGGAAGATACTTTTTGCTTAAGGCCCGCCGTGAAAAGATTGACGAAGAAATGGCTTTAGCACTGAAAAAATTTAAAAATGCCAAAGCCACGATCACGCCTTTAACCTCGCCGGTTTTGGAAGTCGAAAGAAACTTAGTTCAACTTTAGCTCGGCCTTAAGGATTCAATTTCATCCACTTCTTTTGAGGCGGAAGAGAGAACCTCACAGCCCTCAGCTGTAACAACCACATCATCTTCGATTCGCACGCCAATTCCGCAATAGGCGGAACTTCTTTCACGGAAGTACAGACCTGGCTCGACTGTAAAGCTCATGCCCTCTGTCAGCTTTACAGCATTTCCTGACTCATCAACATAAGCAGAAGGATCATGAACATCCATGCCTATCCAATGTGAAGTGCTGTGTGGCATCAGTTGGGTGATGTCACCTTTAATTCCTTCTTTATTAAGACCTTCAACTAAATACTGCTGAGCTGTCTCATGAAGGGAACTTAAAGTTTCTCCAGCGCGAACTTTTTTGAGGACCTCTTTTTGCGCGTTAAGCACAATCTGGTAGATAGTCCTTTGTTCTTTGCTAAAAGATTTTTCAATTGGCAATACGCGTGTGATGTCTGCGCAATAACCCTGAAATTCCCCGGCAGCATCGATCAGCACGGCTTCCCCCGCTCGTAAGATTCGTTCTGTCGCGCGAGCATGCAACGTCGTTCCCCGCTCGCCACTTCCAACGATGGTTTCATATGCGGTCCAGTGCATTCCTTGTTTCATAAATTCAGACTCTAGAAAAGCCGCTACGTCCTTTTCCGTAAGTCCCGCAAGACGTGTTTTAAATAGCTCTTGATAGACGGCAGAGCTTTTTTGCGCCGCCGTTCGCATCAACCGAATCTCGTCTTGATCTTTGGTGTGGCGAAGCGCTCCCACTAAAGTTCTGGAATCGCATAGTGCCAATGGAATATTCGTATAACGAGATCGACGTCGATTCTGAAATGAAACCTGCTCTAGCAAAAGACGGTCTAACAACTCGCTTCTGCCGATAGGAAATGCCAGGCGGTCGTAATTGCCTAAATGATCTTGCAGAATGTTTTGCAACTGGCTTATTGAAGCAAATTCAATTCCACGAAGTTTTTCACGGTCTTCCTCCATCAATGTATTTACGTCTTCCCACAGGGCCACCTCTTGACTGATGTGATCAGAAAGAAAATAAGATTTCTGGCCAGCGACAACCAGATACGCTTCAGAGACTTCGACTCCGCAAAGATATAAAAAGTCAGACGCGGCTTTGAACCTGTATGCCACCGAATGCGATCGCATACGAAGGTCCCCGGATGGAATGACAAACAGAGTTCGAGAAAACTTATTTCCTAAATTTTGACGGCGGTAAGAATACTTTAATGACTTTTCCATATCTAAGAGTATCGACTTAAGATACTTTTATCTAAATATTCTTCTTAAAAGTTCCCGATTTGGGTACTATTAAGAAGACATCAGGAGACTTATGGAGCACTCTCGATATTTGGAAACGATTAAAAAAGTCCTTCGCACCCGTGAAGTGACCTACAGCGAACTTGCCGCGCATTTGAAAATGACCGAATCAGGCGTAAAGAAAATGCTCAACGCGAAAGACATTTCCTTCCGGCGCATCCTGCAAATTTGTGATGCTTTAGGGATTTTACCTGGACAGCTTTTCTCTTTGTCGGAAAAGAGTTTTATAGCGGAAGTCACTTTATCAAAGCAGCAGGAAGAGGCTTTATTGAAACAACGGTCCTTGCTAGCTGTCTATTGGCGTCTTACTGTCGAAGGCCGCGACTTAAGTGAAATTGAAGGACTTCAAAAGCTCTCTAAGACCGAACTAAAAAAAATATTGGATAAGCTTGTTAACTTGGAACTTCTCTCGTTAAAGCGCGGGACCTACACTCCCCGACATGTTGGAAAGTTCAAATGGAATGAAGAAACAAAGCTCGTCAAAATTTTAAATCAAGAATGGTCTGAACTGACGTTGCAAAGAGCTTTAGAAAAGAAGAAAGGAGCTTTACATCGTCTGGTCAGCATGAAGCTTTCGGAAGAGTCCTACGCCCGATTGCAACAGGGGTTAACCAAGGTGCTTGATGAAGCCGTGCAAAATTCTGAAAATGAAGAGCTGACACTTTCAAAAAAACAAATGCACAACTTTACGGCGCTTGTCGCGACGGTGGCCCAAGGAGTCTTAGACACCTAGTTTTTAACAACAAGAACAATTTTACCCGTGTGAGCCGAAGACTCCATAAGTTCATGCGCCTCACGCGCTTCATTTAAAGAGAAGGTTTTAAAAATCACGGGCTTTAATTTTCCCGCATTCAGTAAAGGCCACACATTTTTTTCTAAAGCCTGTGCAATACGGGTTTTTTCTTCGACGGAGCGCGCACGTAACGTGGACCCCGTGATAGTCAGACGTTTCATCATAACCTTGCGAAGATCAATTTCTGCTTTCGTGCCGTGCAAAGTTGCGATTTGCACTAAACGTCCCAGATAGGCCAAAGCCTCTACGTTGCGAATAAAATAGTCGCCACCGACCATGTCTAAAATAACGTCAACGCCTTTTTCTTGAGTCTCTTGTTTAATCACCTTCACAAAATCTTCGTTCTTATAGAGAATGACGTGCTTGGCACCTATATCACGCAAAGCCTTTACGGACTCTTTCTTTCCTGCCGTAGTAAAAACCTCGGCCCCGAATTCTCGCGCCAATTGAATTGCTGTAGTGCCAATGCCACCCGATCCCCCGTGAATTAAAATACGTTCACCCTTTTTTAGATGTCCACTTTCAAAGACATTCGTCCACACGGTAAAGAAAGTTTCTGGTAAAGCGGCTGCTTGAATCATGTCTAAGGAATGAGGAACAGGAAGACACTGTCCTTCTGGCGCGGCCACATATTCGGCATAACCGCCGCCTGAAATTAATGCGCAGACTTTGTCGCCAATTTTCCAGCGCGAAACTTTTTCTCCGCAGGCTACAACTGTGCCCGCGACTTCCAATCCTAAAATATCTGATGCGCCAGGAGGCGGAGGATAACTTCCTTGGCGTTGTGCACAGTCAGGTCGATTCACACCCGCTGCGGCGACTTCAATCAAAACTTCATAAGGATGAACTTGAGGCTGAGGTCTTTCAGCCATCTGAAGTACTTCGGGTCCACCAGGAGCCGTCATATCGATTACGCGCATATTCAACCTCCCCAGAAATTCGGGTGCACAGAAACTTACGTCAATTCTAGGCCAATGGCCAGAGATACCTCGTTAAGTCCTTCCATGTCTTGGCGATAAGTAAAATATGAACCGCAAGGTCCTTTTCGTCATCCTTCTTCTGACATCATTTGCACAAGCTCAAGAAAGCTCTGTGTACACGTGTCGCTTTGAGAATGATCCGCACGGATTTTCTTCAGTGAGAATGAAAAAGTATTTTGATGAACACGAAAATATGGAGTTGGGAAAGGTCGACCTAATTCAAAATTTTATAGTCGTCGAGAGCACACCCACCAAAGTGTATCAAATCCCGCTGTTAGATAATCAAAGCTACGTACAGCTTTGGAATTCAGCAAATTTAAGAGTCGACGCGCAACTGCTTTACTCTCAGGGCAACAAAGAGTTTCGCGCCAACTACGTGAAGAATTCTGAAAAACAAAAATTAATCTGCGTGGAACTGCGCAATTAAAGATCCCAACGGCCTTCGGCTTCCGGCTGAAATTCCACTCGACGTACCGAAAGTTTTTTTACCAAACCATTGGGCATTTTCCAGTCGATGGATTGGCCTTCGGTCAATCCCAATAGCGCCATACCTACCGGGGCCAAAATAGAAATACGCCCCTCTTCAAGCTTTGCATCTTGAGGATAAACCAGTGTCATTTCGCTTTCTTGACCTGTGGCTTCGTCTAAAAATTTAACGCGCGAATTCATCGTCACAACATTGCGAGGAATTTCTGTCTGCGCAATAACATGCGCACGCCCAAGTTCTTCTTCTAAAGCTTCGGCCCAAGGACCCTCCACCTGCGATAGCAAAGCCATCAAACGGTGATGATCTTGATCAGTGATAAATATGCGAGGTTGTGTGCTCATGCTTCCTCCTAAAAAAGGTAAGAGTTTATTAGAAAATTGATTTTTAAAAATGAGAGCGGAATAAAAAAGGGACTAAGAGGCCATCAGCAGAAATTTTCTGCTGCAACAAAATCTAAGAATGAGATTTTTGAAAGAAAGGCGCATGGGAGCATTATACGCCAATTATTTTATTTAACAAGGTCCTGAACGTTCTTCCCAATATCTAAAAGAATCTGACGAACATGATCGTAGTCCTTATCCGTACAATCTTTAAAATCTGTGAGATGATAAAGATTTTTCAACGCTTTTTCCCCTTCAGGGGTGGAAGAAAAGCTTTTCATCGCATCAACTATCTTATTTCGTAGCTCTACTGGGAAATCCTTTCGAAAAACCACGGGATCACTAGGAACAGAGCCCGTTTTTTCCAAGATGCGCACTTTTTCATAAACATCAGGAAACTGTGATATCACCAGGCGTCGTGCATCTTGCGGCACGCCGTCTTCAGCCGGCGTGTGATAGGTAGCACCCGCGTCGACGCGGCCCTGATAGACCATGGTTACAACGCTGTCATGTTTGCCGGCGAAAACGATTTCACCTAATTGAACCTTTGCGTCTTTAAGCAGTTTGGCTGGTAAAACATAACCCGAAGTGGACGCCGGATCGACGAACGCGAATTTTTTTCCATTTAAGTCGGCAAGCGAACGGATTCTGGGATTCTTCGTGATGATTTGCCCCCAATATTCAGAGCGTCCCCGGTTGACCCCCATCAAAAAGGCTTCTGCTTTGTATTTTTGGTGCGCCAATATGTACCCAAAAGGATTCATGATCGCGACATCAACACGTTGGGATCCTAATGCTTCAACTACGGCGATAAAATTCACCGGCACATGCATCTTAACGTAAATGCCAGTCTGTTGTTGAATCCAGCGTTCTAAAAGTTTCCCATTTTCTGAGAGAACAACGGCGTCCTGACCCGGAACAAGAGCAAACTGCACAGGATGATCTTTGGAGCCCAGTTCTTCATGCGCAGTGCAAGAAAGTAAGAGCAAAGAGACGGCAAGGACGAAGATATTCTTCAACACAAATGTTCTCCGTGAGGAATTTCTACTGAAGTTACTCTCGTTATTAAATGTATGCAATAAACACTAATCTAAACTAAAATGCATTGTAAAGCAGAGTTCATTTCGGGATAAGGAGTGCATGGAAATGTCTAAAGTAACTGTCGAAATTGATGCCGATCTACAGGATCTCATCCCACAGTTTGTCGAGAATCGTAAAAAAGATATCGAGACACTCGAACAGCTGGTGGAAAAGAATGATCTTGTGACGATCGCTCAGCTTGCACATAAAATTAAGGGTGCAGCTGCGGGCTATGGTTTCAACGAACTGAGCGAGCTAGCTGCGCAGATGGAAAAATCTGCAAAAGCCAACGATAGCACTCCGCTTAAAGACCTTGTTAAAAGAATGAGAATTCATTTCCTAAACATCGAAATTCGCTACGTCACGATGTAGGATTCATGACTCACAGAACGCGCCTTTTTCTTTTCACGACTGCTCTCGTTCTGGGTACTTTACTCATCGCGGGCAGCATCGGATACCGAGTGGGCGCCGCCGCCTTAATGCAATCTAGCATTGATAAGTTGGTTCAAGCTCGCGTAGCTAAGACAAAAGAACTCACCCAAGACTTCCAGCATCTTAATAACGTGTTACTGACGATGGCAGAAACTCGTCGCATTCAGAAATTTCTACTAAATTCGCCGTCAGATCAGGAAGAAATCCGCCAATATCTACAAAGATCAGGAAGCGAAAGTGGATGGCGCCCCTTAATAGCACGGCAATATCAGTCTCCGCAGACTGAAGATATACTGCGTTCACTTTCGCAAATGACTCCTACTAGCATCTTTCTTCAAGCGCAGTTTCTTCAAGAAGCTCTACATGAAAATAAAAATTCGCGTGAAATCGTTGAGCCTTCTCAAGCACCCAAACTTTCATATTTTAAGAATCACGCCGTCATTCATAACTTCATCCTTAATCAGATGGAGAGAAATCACTTAAGTGACATTCTCCTTATCGATAACCTTGGCAATATCGTATACACTGCTAATAAAAGATTGAACTTTGGAGCGAATTTATTAACTGGCAGCTTCGCTAATACACGCCTGGCGCAAGTATTTAAGTGGTCCACAGAAGCAGCCAATGCAACGACAAAGTTTTTTGATTTCTCGCCTTTGGCTCATTTCTGGCCCGAGAATGTCGCCTTTCTGGCGGCACCCATTTACTCCGCAGGCTCCAACAAACATCTTGGCGTCTTGGTATTTCAAATTCCCGTGCAAAGAATTGACGAAATTCTTTCCAACAATCGTGATTGGAAATCTTTGGGATTAGGAAGCTCCGGCGAAATGGTCGCTTTCGGGCCAGAAGGTCTTATGCGAAATACATCTCGGTTTTTTTTTGAGAATCCCAACCGACTTATTGATGACCTCCAAAAGCGTCATCCTTCGACAAATGAGGGAGAGTTGATACTTCGTTCTCAATCGACAGCCATGATCGTTGGTTTGTCCCAGACTCAGCTCAAAGAATATTTGGAGATGTCGGAACTTGTCGATGAGTCGGAAGATTATGCTGGTCACCGTACTTTGCAATCCGTGGGAAAAGTCATTCTTCCTGGCGAAACCACATGGATTCTAATCGCCAAAATGGGATTGCAAGATGCCGTGGCGCCGTTAAAAAATCACCTCGGCGCTCTATTCTTGGGCTTACTTTTAATCATTGTGATTTCTTTTGCCGCCGCCTACTGGGTTTCTCTAAATCTTTTCCATCCACTCAAAAAACTTTCTCATGCTCTTCACCGCCTGCGTTCTCATTCGTTCGAGAAACTCAGTGTTCCGCGAAAAGGTGAATTCAAGGGAGTCTTTGAATCCTTCAACGAAGTTTCTGAACATTATAATGACATCAAATCTCAAAAAGATTTTCTAGAGAATGTTTTTTACTCACTTCATGAAACGTTCTTTATCCTTGAATACTCCGCCCCTATTGAAACGGTGCCTTCACAACTCACTATTCAAGCATCCAACCCCGCTGCCGCCGAAATTTTGTGTGTTCCCTCTGCCTCTCTTAGAGGGACCGATTTAAGAAATTGGATTGATATGGATTATTCAGTGCTTGATGAAAAAATCAAAAACAGCACTGAAGACACCGAAATTACTATTGAAGGTACCTTAAAGCAAACTTCTGGCAAAGAAACTCCCATTGAAATTTCCTGGTCGCGCATCAAGGGCAACGTCAGCGAAAAAATTCTTCTGATCGCGGCAGGAAGGGATATAAGTTGGAAAAAGGAAATCGCGAAAGAGCTTAAACTTAAAGAAGATCTATTAAAAGAATCACAATCTCTTTCCAAAACAGGCTCTTTCCGTTGGGAAATAAAGACCGGCTCATGCATCTGGTCCGAAGAAGAATATAGCCTCCTTGGATTCGAAGCAGATAAAGTCAATCCAACTTACAATCTGTTCCGTTCCATGATTATCCCTGAGGATCTTTCGCTATTCGACAATGCCCTGAAAAACTCGCACGAAAGCATGCAACCATTTGATGTGGATTTGCGAGTTAAAAAGAATGGCACGAACGAAATGATTTGGGTGCGATGTCGCGGCCGTACGGAATATGATGAATACGGAAACCCAGTGTATGTGTATGGAACTACCCAAGACATCACCGAGCTTCGCCGCGTAGAGCAGTCTTTGATTGCTGCGAAAAATGAAGCCCTAAAATCTTCTCAGGCTAAATCGGAATTCCTGGCTCATATGAGTCACGAAATTCGCACTCCAATGAATGCGATAATGGGTATGGCCGATCTACTTCAAGAAACGAAGCTTGATGACGATCAAAAGTACTACGTCAAAATTTTCGTGAAGGCTGGCGAAGTTTTGATGGCGCTTATCAATGACATCCTGGACCTTTCTAAAATTGAAGCCGGCGAAGTTTCTATCGAAAATATCCCCTTTGATTTGAATAAGCTCATGATCGACGTAGAAGACATGATGAAACCAAGAGCCTTAGAGAAAGCCTTGAGCTACTCTTTCGAGATCTCTCCAGGGATATCTCCGTACGTCATGGGTGATCCGAACAAGCTTCGACAGGTTTTGATCAATCTGGTTGGAAACTCGTTGAAATTCACTCAGCACGGCCACATTCGAGTTTCCGTGGCAAAGAATCCTTCTAAAAAGGACACAGTCCTTTTTAGCATCAGCGATTCCGGTGTAGGTATCCCGTCTTCTAAGCAACACTTAATATTCCAGAAGTTCACCCAAGCTGACAGCTCAGTGACGCGTAAATACGGCGGAACCGGATTGGGATTGGCTATTTCCAAAAGCTTGATCGAACTTATGGGCGGTAAAATTTGGTTTAAGAGTCGGGAAGGCAGCGGAACAACTTTTTTCTTTACAGTCCCGTATCGCGAGCAAGTTTATAATCCTGTGACCCAAAAGCCTCTGCCGCTTCAAGGTAAAGAACTCGATTTTACCACTCCGAAGCAGCGCGACCCCAATAAAAAAATTAAGATCCTGGTTGCCGACGACACAGAAGACAACCGCACTCTTTTTACGCACTATCTTAAAAACGGGCCCTATGAAATTATTGAAGCTGAGAATGGACTTGAGGCTATAGATAAGATAAAGTCAGGTCAGTTTGATATTGTCTTTATGGACGTGCAAATGCCCGAGCTAGATGGTTATGCGGCCACGGATGAAATCCGCAAATGGGAAAACGAGAATCAAAAAACTCACACCCCTATCATTGCCCTCACTGCGCATGCACTTTCTGAAGACAGACAGAAGTCTTTAAGAGCGGGCTGCGATGATCACATTGCTAAACCGTTTAAAAAAGACACGTTGGTCGGTGTGATTAACAAATATTCTCTGTAAGGAGATTTCTCATGGGCACTGAAGAAAAAAGCCGTCTATTGATCGTTGAAGACGACTCCGATATCCGTGAGTTATTAAAACACTTTCTTAAAGAGTTTGTAGACGAAATCGTCGAAGCTGAAAATGGCGCAGCCGCCCTTGAGCACGTGAAAACTCAAGAGTTCGACACTATTCTTTCTGATATCGAAATGCCCCAGATGAATGGGCTTAAGTTTTTAGCTTACGTGCGTTCATTAGGTCAGATGACTCCATTTGTAGTGTTAACTGCGCACGGCGATCACTCTCGCGCCCTTGAAGCTCTTTCTCTTGGAGCTTTTGACTTCATCACTAAAGATTCAAAAAGAAAATTAGTGATTGAAAGTGTGTGTGCCGCTTTAAAATTCGGCCGTGAAATGAAATCCTCTAAAAACGATCCTGTTCGATCAAATCACTTGCGCAAAGTTTATGCGGATATGTCTAAATCATCCGAAATGCGCTTAAGAAAAATCATCGAAGAAATGTCATCTTAGGAGTCCCCACATGGTAAAAATGGAAGCCCATTATCAAGGCGAAAAACATTGTGAACTGACGCATGTTCCTTCTGGAGCCCGCATCGGCACAGACGCCCCGAAAGATAATAATGGGAAAGGGGAACTCTTCTCCCCAACAGATCTTTTAGGCGCAGCGACTGGATCTTGCATGCTCACCGTAATGGCGATTGCCGCAGAAAAAGACGGTGTTGAGCTGAAAGGTTCACGCGTCACCGTAGAAAAAGAAATGGCTTTGAACCCTCGTCGCGTGGCCAAGTTGCACATTGTTTTACATCTTCCACAAAGTGTTCCGCACGATTATCGCAAGAAATTAGAAGACATCGCTTTGAATTGCCCCGTTAAGCTGAGCTTGCACCCGGATCTGCAAACTCCCATTTTATTCCACTACGACATGTAATTTACTTCACTAGAACTTGCACTTTTTGCGCAAGCTTCTGGTTTTGATAAAGTTCAAAAGTGTGACGTCCGGCTTCGGGCGTCCACAATACTGACTTACTTCCAGCGACCTTTTTGCCGTTGATTCTCCACTGCAATCTTTCGGGATGTGGCCCCTCTGCCAATAAGGGCATTTTCTGATGAGCTATCGGAATTGCCGGGTCCAAGGCCATAATCATCCCATCTTGAGGATATACAATGCGAGCTTGAGGATATTTTTCAGGTGCGATCACCGTAGTGCTTGCCAAAGCAGAGCCTTCAGAAATTTTTGGTGACGGATAGTTTGTCTCTAAAAACGCTATCACTTTTTTCCAAATCGGTGCGGCCCCGGTAACCCCCATCACATTCCACATGGGTTCACCTGAAAAGTTTCCGACCCAAACACCGACCGTGAAACGAGAATTAAATCCGATGCACCAATTGTCTCGCATGTCTTTACTCGTTCCCGTCTTAACCGAAGCCCCTTGAGTTGAAAGCGCAGAATCTAATCCGAATCCCAAGGCGCGGTTTTCATTCTGCGCCAGAATGAAAGACACTTCCTGAGCTGTTTTTGTTTTAAAAACCTGTCGTGCTTCCGGTTCGGGATCATTAGAGGTAAAGCGCAAATCAGTGTATATGCCGTTGTTGGCCAAAGTGCGGTAAGCTTGCGTCAGATCTTCAAGTGTCACGTCGGCGACACCTAATGCCAACGCAGGTCCATAGTGTTCAGGCTCTTTGAGATTTTTAAACCCCAAAGATTGAAGACGAGTCCAAAAGCTTTCGTCATTCAGAAGTTTGAAAACTTTCACCGCAGGAACATTTAAAGAAGAGGCCAACGCTGTTTTAACCTGCACCCAGCCATAGAACTGCTTATCATGATTTTGCGGTTTATAAATGCCTCTCTCAAAAACGATGTCGACCGCTGAATCCTCGATCCATGAATGGGGCGTTAAAATATTATTTTCAAAGGCCGTGGCATAAAGGAAAGGTTTCAATGTAGATCCTGCCTGACGATAGGCACGAACACCGTCGACATATCTCTTATCTGAAATGCCACTTCCACCTACGTAAGCCCAAACATTACCGGTGGCATTTTCGATCACCAGAACGGCGGCATCATTCACGTTCTGTTCTTGTAAATTCAGAATCTGCGACTTGACCATTTCTTGAGTGTAGGTTTGAACATCAAGGTGGACGGTGGATTTAACTTCGCCACTAGTAAAGCGTGGACTCAATCTTTGCGCTAAGTGCAAAGCCAAATTTTGCTGTGATGGCTCTAAAGTTTTTTTCGAAAGCTCCGCAATAAAGCCGGGAAACTCAGAACACAATGAGGGCTCTTGCCAGCAGGCGCGATTTTTCCAATCTTTCACGCTGGCATTGGGTGCCCGGACTAACACGGCCAACGCGACCGCTTCTTTCAGAGTCAATCCAGTAGGTGATTTGTCGAACAAAGACCACGAAGACGCAGCGACACCCCGGTATTCACCGCGAAGAGGAATCAGATTAAGGTAAGCTTCGAGTATTTCTTTTTTGGACCAGAATCGTTCCAGTTGGTAGGCCGCTATTATTTGCCGAAGCTTGCCTGTCATTCCCGAATACTTCACGCGCTCTGGAGTGATCAGCTTTAAAAGCTGCATGGTGATTGTGCTTCCTCCGCGGGAAGAACCCTTAAATAATCTTTGATACACACTTGCCATCAGTGACGAGAATGAAACCCCTGAGTGTTCATGGAAAAATCGGTCTTCCGATTTCAAAATTTCGGAAGTTAAAACCGGCGAAACATCGGCCAGTGCAGTCCACTGAAAACTTCGATTGTCTTTGTTTTTACGCCACTGATGTAAAAGTTTTCCCTCATGGCTAAGAATGTACAAATCCGAGCTTTGATATTGCGCTTTAACCTGATCGTACGAACGCAATACGGGAAGAGAATTATAAAAATAGATTCCACTTCCCAAAGTGAGCAAAGCTGTTGAAAGAGCCCCTGCGGTTAAAAACTTTTTCGTCACTCTTGAACCACCCACTGGCTTTCTGGAAGCTCGGCAAAGATATCAGGACTGTACATCGCTTCAACTCGGCTTGCAGGAAGCTTATACGTGCCTGCCTGGTTAAAACGAATTGTGTATTCTAAGTTCTCTTCACCGTTAAACCACGCTTGATAGAATCGAACCAGCTCTTCTTTTCTTTCAACGGCTGTAGCCCAAGAACTTTGTAAAAGACTGCTGCTTGCTGGGATGGGATCTTCAATAACCACCCAAGTTTGAGGTGCCGAGGCTTTTACTTTGAGCTGGATCTTTGCTACGTCCCCGACGCTCCATACACCTTTTTTCTTTTGTTCCACAGGTGTCACAGTTTTTTCCACATTAAATCCTGCAAAAAGAGGTTTCGTGACCGGGGTGGAAACTTTGGCAGAAACCGTAATCCAGGGCTTGCCCTCACCTTTTTGCTGCCACTGAACCTCGGATTCTTTTTTATTCCAGGGAAGAACCAAGACGCCGGCACTTCCTTTATTCCAATCATAAGAAGTTTTCTTACCTTCTAATTCTGCTTCGAAAACCCCCTGAACTTTTTCTTTTGAGTAAGCCGCTTGAATTTTGCGCATGACTAAACTTCCCCAAGCGTTGTCTGTGGTTAACATCCAAGCACCATGGGTTTGGCGGGCCAAAACACCTTGATAAAGGCGAGGGGTATCACTTTTCCATTTTTCGGAAGTTAAAGTGGCAAGAATCAAGCGCAGGATCGAGCTTTCTGAATCCCGCATCAACCAAGACATAGATTCACGATTTTCTTCTTTCAATTGAAGCCTTTTCGCCGAAAAGTTGAAACGACTGCGCAAAAGATTTTCTAAATCCGAAATTTTCTTATCTCGTTGAGGAATGTCTTTTTCCCACAAGTGAATCTGATACCATTCGACCAGAGTATAAAGCGGCCATTGATTGGGTTGATAATCAATGCTCGTTAAAAGATCCAAATTCAATCGACGATAACGGGATAAAGATTCAAAAGCGGAAATCTTTTTCAAAGTCTCATCACTGCGGCTGAAACCTTCATCCTCTTTCAGACGTCCTTCCGCATAGGCAGACAACGCATCTAAAAGGCGGCCTTCAGTCTCTTCTCCCAAGCTGAATCCTGATTCGTGTGCGATGTTTAATACATATGATGTCAGAATCACACTTCCGCGAGCGTGCGAAGTTGGGAAGTATTTTAGAAGACCTTCCGCTGATAGATAAGTCGGCAGTTGAGAAGATAACTTCGACCACAGTTTTTTGTCGTTGGTCGAAACCGCGCGAGAAATCTGCTGCTCTAAGCAATTATAGTCATAGTTTTTCCAGAAATCCTTAATACCTTCGAAAGAACCGCCCAGAGTTGCGCTTGTCTCGATGACAATCGAACTTTTTTCAAGTTCCGCATCCGCAGGCTGCTTCAAGGAAAGTTTTGTAAATTCCGGCCAAGCACCCCACTCACTTTGGTAAATTCTTGGCTCACGCAAACTAAGAATTTTTTGTATCTTTTTAACTTCGTCTAAAACCTTACCTTGAGTATTCCGTGCCGTCATCACGTACTCTAGAGTTCCAATCGAAGGAACTTTTATTTTCCACTGCACTTCTTTTGATTCACCTGCCGCCAGTTTCAATTTCTGAGACGAAAAAGACTCTGTTAGCGGAAGAACTTTTAAGCTTAACTGCAAATCTTGAGTTTGGGCCGAGGCATTTCTCACTGTGAACCCCGCTAAGAATTGATCTCCTTCACGGACCACTGTCGACAAGCCCGGCATGATGATAAGATCTTGAGAAGATTGAATTGACGTAAAGCCCGTTCCAAATTGATCTTGGCCTTGTAATGCGATAGCCACGATCCTAAAGCTAGTCGTTGAATCATTAAGAGGAACCTCCACCTTCGCTTCACCTTGAGCATTTAGAGTGAGGGACGGATTCCAATAAAGAAGTGTATCGAAGAGCTCTCGTCTTAAAGCTCCGCCGCCGTCACCGCCGATAGGTAATGCCTTCAAACCGAAATGACGTTTGCCGATCACAAAAGTTTGAGATGTGGCTGTTTGCAAAGTATGAGCACGCATCTTCATCATCGCTTTCAATAAGTCCCAAGAATTATTGTCGCGAAGTTCAAGCAGACCTTCATCCACGGCAACTAAAGCCACTTCGCCTTGCGCTGCAGGTTTTCCATTGGCGTCTTTTACCTGGACACGCACCTGGGCTTTATCGCGGGCCTTATAGGATTTGCGATCCGTAGTAACATCGACTTTTAAAGAATAATCCTTCCAGCCTACTTTGATATTAGTCATCCCTAACTTGAACGCCGGCTTTCCTAAATCAACTAGCGCCGTGGGTTTGGGATCATTCAAACGTCCACGAATGGCAAAAGCAGAAACCACCACATTGGGTGCGTAATCCTTTTTTATAGGAAGACGAATCACTGGGTTTTCTCCTTTAACCTCCACAATCTCAGAGTAAAGAACTGAGTCACGTTCTACGGTCACCAGAACCTTCGCCGTCGGGAATGGAGTTCGCAACTGAAACTCAGCCGTTTCACCAGGCTCGTAAGTCTTTTTAAACGGAATCAGATCTGCACGATCGTTGTCGTTTGAGCCAAACCATTGAGTTTCACCTGGAGCCACGATCCATTGATTTACATTTGCCAGCGCTTCTTTGCCATTGGCATCTTTGGTCGATACAACGGCTAAAACCGAGCCCGTAACTTTGGTTTTACCTGCACAGCTATAAATGCCTTTGTCATTTGTTTCACCACGACAAAGTTCGCCAATCTTTTTAAATTCTCTAAAATCTTCATAAGCGTAAAATCCACCCACCAAGCGCTTTCGATGTGAATAGTATTGGCTTGTGTAAAGGTCGACTTGAACTTTCTGCTTTTTTAATGGTCTTTGCTGTAAATCCAATGCAACAACATCGAACTCTACGAGATTCGGGGTCGCCCACCACGACTTCGCTTTAATCCCCAGAATCACTGACGATGGCCACATCCCGAAAGAACGAATGGCCGTCTGAATTTCGCCGTTGGGGTCCTTAAACTCCACTTCAGTACGAAGGCGTTGAGGTCCGCCTCCATATTTCAAATTTTTAACATGGACTTCAGTGCTTCCTTGCGGATTGAGTTTAAAATCAATGACGCCACTTTGCGGAATATGCCGTGCACCTTCATCTTCTCCACTACGGAAAAGACCTTCTTTAACCGAGCCATTGGCGAAAGAAAAATCTTGGAAGTCATCATCTTCCGGCAAGAAGGTGTCGGGCTCAACACTCCAACGCATCTTCATGGGAAGACCCGCAGCGGGACCACCGGAAAAATAAGTTCCACTGACCTGAACAGGGACCTGTGATTCTAAAACATAATTTGGCTGCGAGCTTGATAGACGAACCTGTAAGAGTGGCACGCGAAAACTCTCGACAGAAAATTCACCTACAGACATTGAGATTAACGGTGTCTCTTTTTCTGCTATCATTGTCCAACGGCCCATTTTTACCGCCGCAGGAATGCTCCATTTTACCAAGGCGGTCCCATTCTTTTTATTCCATTTCAAAGGAACCTTGAAAGATTGCAGACCTGAATCATGTGAAAGAACCAAAGTCGTTGGCCACTCTTTTTCCATCGGCATTGATAAACCGGACTGATTTGGTTTTCTAATAACGATTTTCGAGGACAGTGTTTCTTCGGGTTTAAACAAGGTGCGATCCAAGATGGCATGGGCGATCAAAGGTGATGAAGAACTGTTATATCCAAGCTGAAAACGCCAAGACTCAATACCTCGATCCCAAGATGAATGCGTGAAAGAAAAGTCATCGCCTTTTTCAGCGACCGCAAAAAAACCGTCGTTATAGTAAGAATCGTATTTCGGATTGGTCGGAAAAGATTTTTTAAATTTAAAGTAAGCAAGCCCCTTCGAATCTGTTTTACTTTCAGCCACGACATTACCGTAAATATCGAATATTCGCACTGTGGTCTGAGGCACAACTTGAGTATTTTTAAGCTCTGTGACCCACACCCAGGCCTCATCCCCTGAATGTTTAATATGTGTCGCTAGATTAGTTACCAAGGCTGCCGTTCTTACGAAGAACGGGGCCTTTTTGTCCAAAAGGCTTTGGCCTAAAAGGGCACTTTGCATTTCAACGACATAAAAGCCTTTTTTCTTCAGCGGGATCCCGACAACTTCCATGTCAGAGGCCTTCAGAGGTTTCTGAACTTGGACTTTTTCGACGGCGGCTTTACCTGCTAGAACCAATGAGGTTTCGCCCGTGGGCTCCTTTTGAATTTTATTAAGGTTTGCAATCACCTCTTTGAACTGGAGTGCAGATAGCTGCCCTGTCCACCCTAAAAATTTTGTCTGAAGACTTTTTTCAACCCGACGTAACGTCACTGGCAACATCGCTTGTTCTGCTTCAATAACTCCAAAATCGGAAGCAAATTTTAATAGCGAAGGATCTTCCCCAGTTTTTATCGTCAAAGGGAACTGCGACTTATTGGTCAGCGATCTTCCATCTTCATCTTTGATATCCGCAGGAATCACTAATTGAAATTGAGAGTTTTGTGGGAACGGACCTTTGAAATTTAAATATCCTACGCGCTCTTTTTCTGCGGTACCTTCAAGACTCGATGCGAATATTTTCTTCTTTTCTTTAGTCTCAATATAAATTCTTTTAGCATCTGCCACCGCAATCGAAGCGTTGAATGTCACGCTCATACCCAAAAGAGGAATACATGGTTTCCCTGGGGCTTCTCTTTCACAAGAAAATTGAGCTTTAAAAGCCTCCGACACAGTAAATTCAAATGTCTCTTCTTCAGGTGACGAATATCCCGCCAGTGACTGAATACCTTTACCCCAGATAAAGCTGACTTTTGCTCCAGCTGGAAAACTGCGTGGGGCCTTTACCACGATGAATTCACCTTTAAAGCTGTCTTTTTCATATTTGTATTCGTCTTCTGCAGAAGCTTTAATTTTTTTTGCTTCACTTTCAGAAACGATCTCAGCAGGAATGCGATCCCCCAGGCCTTCAACAACGAAGTACGCTCCGGAAGAAACGCTTTCTTTTTTCACAGGCGCATCTAACACCACGACGAAATTTTGCTCAGGATCGATATTCCGATACACGCGCGGAAAAATTTCTGTCACGTGAGGACCGCCGGTATTGAACTGAAAACTTTGTCCTGCCACTTCGATTGCACACGCGCTTCCACCTGGAAGAGGTTTTTTAAAATCGAAAACCCAGTTTTTGGTATCGATCCATCGGCCCTGACCATCCTTAAAGCATTCGCTGCGGGCGGGAGCATCAAGTTTGATTTCTCCAAAGCGCACCATAGGTTGCTTGAATTCTATTCGTACCTGATCAACAGACTTTACAAAACCTTGGGGGGTCACGGTTTTGATCTGAATTTTTTCTTGAGCATAAGAAGACGAAATGAGTGAAGTCAGAATCAGGAAGAACATAAAAACTCCTATCGTCTAAGCTTCCTTGGGTGGACTAAGCACTGTCACTCGATGATGCCCTCGGTTATATCGGACCTAGACTCTCGTATTGAAACACCTAGAGGTTTTATCTATGCCTGCATTAGCAAATATCTATTGGAGACGGCTTTTATGCTTGTGAGATAATTAACGTATTAAGGGAGGTCTTTATGACCACACTCGCAACAAGAGCCCTTCTAGCTAATAAAATTCGCGTGGGACGCGTGGTTCTTTTCATTTACCTTACGACTTTCACTTTTGTCGGACTTCTGACTTACTTCGCCAATAGATAAATGACATTTTAATCTGCGCAGGTAAAAATGCTCCTGTAGAACTTTGCAAAGGAGAACCTCGATGAAAAAAATATTACTCGTAGCACCCGTTGCTTTGATATTTGCCGGCTGTAGCTTGTTTCAAAAAAAGACTTCAGATTCAACAACTTCCAAGACCTCAGAACAAACGTCGTCTCAAGACGCCGCGGTCTTGGCTCCAACAAGAGCCCAAGCTGTCCTCAAGGCTTCTCACGACTCAAAAGTAAAAGGGATTATTCATTTTACCGAAGATGGAAACCTGAAAATCGAAACGATGGCGGAAGGTTTAAAGCCCGGCCCTCATGGATTTCATATTCACGAAGTAGGTGATTGTTCTAAAGGTGATTTCTCTTCAGCTGGCGGCCACTTTAATCCGACTCAGGCGCATCACGGCGCTGCAGATTCTAAGCATCGTCACGCAGGCGATTTAGGAAATTTGATGGCGAACAACAAAGGTAAAGCCAATGTGACTATGACGGTAGAAGGACTGACATTAAAGCCAGGGCCTAACAGCATCATTGGGAAATCTGTCATCATTCACAAAGACAAAGATGATTTGAAATCTCAACCCGCTGGAAACTCAGGTCCACGCATCGCATGTGGAGTTATTGAGGCTGTAAAATAAGTGAAGGCTTAAACAGCCTTCACCTTTTGAGAAATCTTTCCAAAGATACTTTGACCTTGAGCATCCGACATCTGCATTTCAATGGTGTCGCCTGCTTTCATAAACGGCGTCTTAATGGCGCCGTTTTCAATTTGTTCAATCATGCGCTTTTCAGCCAAACAGCTTGAACCACTGGCGTGATCATCGTTTGAAACAGTTCCACTACCAATCACAGTTCCCGCCGCCAAATTGCGTGTCTTCGCGGCGTGCGCAATCAACTGACCGAAATGGAAGTGCATGGCACCTGCATTCGCTTTTCCGAAAAACTGACCATTGTAAGTCACATTCAACGGCAAATGAACGCGACCGCCTTTATAGGCTTCACCCAACTCATCCGCGGTCACTGCAAACGGAGAAAGCGCTGAAGCAGGCTTACTTTGGAAGAAACCAAATCCGCCTGCGAGCTCTTCAGGAATCAAACCGCGTAAAGAAACGTCGTTAATCAAAACAAACAAACGGATGTACTTTAAAGCCTCATCGGGAGTGACGCCCATTGGAACAAAATCTGTAACCACACCCACTTCGCCTTCAAAGTCAGTTCCGTGAGCGAAATCACGCTGCGGAATATCTTCGGTCGGCGCTAGGAACTGCCCACACTCCCCTTGATACATCAAAGGAACTGTTTCCAGTGTTTCAGGCAAAGCCGCTTTACGGGCCATGCGAACGAGTTTGATGTGATAGATAAAAGCAGAGCCGTCAGCAAAAAGCCATGTGCGTGGAAGCGCTGAATGGAAATCGCTTTCCTTTACAGGAAAAGCATTCGCGGCTTTCCCTTCATTCAAATCCGTATAAAGCTTCTGCAAAGAAGCTTCTTTGTCTTTCCACGACTCCAGCGCTTCTCGCAAATTCGGAGCAATGTGTGTCGCTTTGACCGCCGTTTTTAAGTCACGGCTGACAACACACAATTCACCATCTTTACTTAGCGCTGATTTTAAAGAACCCAGTTTCACGATTTATCCTTAGTCAAAAGTGATCTGCAAGTTTGCACCAACAGCACGATAGTCTTTCAAACCATCAGCCACTTCGCCACTTGCTGATTCATAATACAATGCAATTCCAAAATCAGGAGCAAACTTGAAGCTTGCGCCAATCAAAAGAGGAATCAGCGGAGACTTAACTCCAGTCACATTTCCAATGTCAGCATTCTTATCCAAGTTCATACCCAAAGAAACACCGGCAAACACACCTGCGTACTCTTCAAATTTGTACATAAGAGCGACGGGGATATCTAAGTAGTTCATCGTCACTTTATTTTCTGGAGGACCGTCGACCGTCAAAGGTCTTTGTGTGTAAAGCAGACCCGTTCTTAAGTGCAAAGGACCTGAAATCGGAAAGTGCGCTGTTGCTCCGAATTGGAATCCCATCTGTGAGCTTGTAGACGCTCCTGAATCCACATCGCCAGATTGGCTGCGAATACCTACTTCTAATCCGTAATCGATGTCGGCCAACGCTGAAGAGGACATCAATCCCACAACTGTCATCAATGAAAGAGCTAACTTTTTCATCCTAAAATCCTCCTAAAATCTTCTTTGCGAAGTGGGAAAATCCTCCCACAACTTTATTTATTTATCAAAACACCACACAGCATTCAGCGCCATCTCATTTATAGCCGTATTCGAGGACACTTCGCTGTGCTCCAAAGCTAAATGATGAGGCTCCACCGTCCCTCGAGCGGCCAAAACGATAAGGATTAGTGGAAGCAAGATACGTAGAGATGCCTCTAAAGTCGAACCTCTTTGCGGAGAATACTCATCCTTCCACTCACCAAACTTAAGACTTTTAATCAGCATATAGCCTAAGCTAAATAACAAAATCGTAATTACGATGAAGATCCAAGTTTGATTCGGTTGAAGTCCTTGCGCTTGCTCGATAAAGACTTGCGGATGCCAAGACATGTATTCTTCAAAACGCATGCGGCGTCCATGGCGAGCAAAGTAAAAGAAATCAATGAAGCTCATTACGCAGATCAAAAACCAAATGACCGTAAAATAGCTTTTGTAAAAGACGAACATTCCACGTGGCCATTTCTCTGTTACGGCTTGAATTAACAAGAGGAAATAAAGTGGAATAAATAAAAAACCAAAGATCAAAAGATCAAATCTTAAACCCGCAACGAAAGATTGAAGAACTTCCGTAAAAGGCACCTCTGCCGTCGCATGAAAGACAGAGAGGAAATACAAATTCATGCGGAATAAAGTCATAAAAACGATCATGGCCACGGCCAGCATGAATAATTTTAAGAAAACTTTTGTGGAAAAACGCAGTGAAAAGATAAATCTATTAGGCACCGAAAAGTCCTTTGACTGATCTAAAAATCGGGAATGAAATAAGCCATCTCACTAGGAGTAAGTATATGTCCTCAATGACACTTTACAACTACTTTCGAAGTTCCACCTCTTACCGTGTTCGTCTGGCTTTGAATGTGAAAGGCCTGAATTTTGAATACAAGCCGATCAATCTTTTGAAGGCGGAACAAAGATCCGAAGCGTATTTAAAGATCAATCCGCTGGGTGGTCTACCGACTTTGGTTCATGGTGGAAAAAACATCCCTGAGTCTTTTGCGATCATGGAGTATCTAGACGAAGTATTTCCCGAACCCGCACTGTTCCCAAAAGATGCGTACCTAAAGGCGCGCGTTCGCCAAGTCTGCGAAGTGATCAATTCTTTCATGCACCCTATGTGCAACTTAAAGACTTTGAATTATCTAGAAAAAACTCATGGCTATGACCAAGCCAGAAAAGAAGAGTGGGCCGGATTCTGGCTTCCCCAAGGACTCGAAACTTTAGAAAAAACTTTGCAGGAATTTTCTGGTACTTACAGTTTCGGCGACACGATCACCATGGCGGATTTGTTCCTAGTGCCACAGCTACTTACTTGCCAACGCTTTAAGGTCGACATCACAAAGTACCCAACACTGATGAAGATCAACGAAAACTGCAAGAAACTTCCTGCGTTTGAAAAGGCTCACCCTTTCAAACAAATCGACACACCTGACGAATTCAAAAATAAATAGGTTCCAAAAATGCAAAAGAGGATCTCGTCTTCGCTAGATCCTCTTTTTTAGACTCCTTTGTCCGTTACCTTTCAAAGGAGTCCGATATGCGTAACAAAACCTTACGTACTATTCGGAAGATCTTAAAAGTAACTAAAGCTTTTTTGATAGTAGTTCTGCTCTTGCTAACTATTATCGTGAAGCTTAAGTCTTTATAGGTGTCTCTATTTGAAGCGTTCCAACGGTACAACTGACTAAAAGAACCAAGGTCGGGACTTAAAATCCAACGGCGAAGAAGTCACGGATGAGGCCCTCTAGCGAAGGCACCCTTTTAGTTGGAATGGATGAACAAAAAGTTCCATTTATCGATTACCGGAATTACGATGAAGACCAGCATCGAAACATTCAGCCACATGAAAAACGCCAACCAGCGCTCTGTGCCGTTTGATTTATAGTAGCGATAGAATTCTTGAAGAACTTTAAAACAGAACGGGAACGTCAGAAGAACGAACATCCAACTTGCATGCACGAACATCGGTGCCGCCAAAGCTACACCCACATACACGAAAGTATAAAGGCCAATTTGGAAAAGAGTGCGTTCCATCCCTAGCGCCACAGGTAAAGTCGGGACTCCCCCAGCGGCATAATCGTCTTTGAACTTAATCGCTAGAACCCAGAAGTGCGGCATCTGCCACAAGAACATGATTAGGAACAGATACAGTGATTCAGGGTTGAAGATGTCGGGATTGGCAACAGCGTAACCGATCGTCACCGGCAATGCCCCGGGAATGGCTCCTGGAACTGCGGCATAAACCCAGCGGCGCTTCCAGTACATGGTATATGCGACATTGTATAAGAATACACAAACCAAGCCCACCCAGCCTGCAACAGGCTCAAGGGTGAACAAGAAATTCAAACCAACAACTAAGAAACTGACAGCCAAAATTCCGGCTGCTGCTGGTTTGATTTTTCCAGCCGCAATCGGACGCTTGGATGTGCGAGGCATCTTTTGATCCAGTTTCCATTCTTGAACTTGGTTTAAAGCCAAAGATCCGGAAGCCAGGAAGTAAATACTCAACAGAGTTTCTAAGAACTCTTTCCAGCTAAATGTTTGTTCGATTTGAAAACCAGTGGCATAGCCGGCTAATCCCGCAAGAACCGAGAAGACGACTATGCCAAATTTGGTAAGATCGGCGAATGTTCTTAGCACGATCTTATAGAGGACTTACCTCAGTCACACGTGTTGCGATATCAACAACGCTGAAGAGGAGAAGAACTACTAGGAAGAAGAAACCAGACGCGAAAATAGCGCGATTCATGTTTGTGTCGTCTTTCAAGTGCATGAAGTACAACAAAACCAGAGCCGCTTTCACCGCCGCGATAGCAAACGCAACGAAAGCTGCGAAAGCACCAAGCTGAGCGTTGAATTGATGCGCGATCACGGTCAAGAAAGTCAAACCAAACAAAGCGCCGCCCACTTTAAGGTAAGTGGACATCGGCGTGATGTGTGGATGCAAAACATTTGGATCGTTTTGAGTGTTGCTAGCCATTTTTAATTACCCCACCAAATATAGAAGAGGGAACAAGAAGATCCAGATCAAGTCGACGATGTGCCAGAAGATTCCAACACCTTCTACTGGGATCCAGTATTGAGAGTGGAAATCGCCGCGAATCGTACGAATCAACAACCAAGCGATCAAGCCCATACCGATCAACACGTGAAGACCGTGAAGACCTGTCATGCAGTAGTAGAAACCGAAGTACATACCAAGGTTTGCGTGTTCTGCACCGACTTTCGCTACATCCAGGAAACGGCCTGGGTAAAGGCCCAAGTGGAACTTATGGCTGTATTCGAAGTACTTGATACACATGAAGATCGCACCGCAAAGGATCGTCGTTGCTAAAGCAATCGCCGCCTTCTTCTGTTCATTTCTTTGCACGTAAGAGATCGAGATCGCCATTGTGAAAGAAGAGAAGATCAGAACCAGCGTATTAACGAATCCCATTCTCCAGTCCAAAGTTTTCGCACCTTCGGCGAACATCTCAGGATAGATATTGTGGAAAATCGCGTAACCAACCAAGATCGCTCCGAACATCAGGATCTCAGTTACCATGAACAACCAAATACCTTGCTTACCGCTATCGTATTCTTGTTCCGCTGTTTTAAAGTGGTGAGATACGTGAGCTGAACGGACTCCGCCGTGTGTAGTGCTATCTGTACTCATAAGGCCCCGCTGTTACAATTGGTTCAACTGCAAAGTTATCGTGTGGAGGAGGAGACGACGTCTGCCATTCCAAAGTTTTTGAGTTCCAAGGATTCATAGAAGCTTTTGGACCTTTTCTGATACCTTGAACGATCGCGTATAGACCGAACAAGAAACCAGTCAGGATCAACCAAGACCCTACTGTAGAAACTTTGTTTAAAGTTTCATACGCTGGAATGTAATCGAAATAACGACGTGGCATACCCATCGCGCCCAAGATGAATTGAGGGAAGAACGTCACGTTGAAACCGATGAAGATGAATACGAAAGAAAGGCGAGCCAAGTTTTCGTTGAACATCTTTCCGAACATTTTTGGGAACCAGTAGTAGAAACCACCCATCAACGCCATCAAAGTACCACCCACCATCACGTAGTGGAAATGTGCCACTACGAAGTAAGTATCGTGGAAGTGAACGTCGATTGGAAGAGTGGCAAGCATGATACCTGTCACACCACCGATAGCGAACAAGAACAAGAAGCCCAATGCGAACAACATCGGAGAATCAAAAGAGATGGAACCTTTGTAAAGTGTCGCAACCCAGTTGAACATCTTGATCGCCGTTGGAACCCCAACCAGCATCGTTAAGAATGAGAAGATGATACCCGCAGTTTCAGACTGACCAGATACGAACATGTGGTGACCCCAAACGAAGAAGGACACCGCTGCGATACCTAGTGAAGAGTAAGCAATCGCCGTATAACCGAAGATCACTTTGCGAGAGAACGTTGTGATCAATTCAGACACAACACCCATCGCTGGGATGATCATGATGTAAACCGCTGGATGCGAATAGAACCAGAAGAAGTGTTGGAACAAGACCGGGTCACCACCTAGTGCCGGATCAAAGATACCCACACCGAATAGTTTTTCTGCTGCCAACAACAACAAAGTGATCGCAAGTACTGGAGTTGCCAACATTTGCAGGATCGCTGTTGAGTAAAGAGCCCATACAAACAATGGCATTCTGTGCATTGTCATGCCAGGAGCTCTTAGTTTGTGCACTGTCACGATGAAGTTCAAACCCGTAAGAACTGAAGACATACCCATGATGAACGCACCCAAAACCATCATCACTGTCGCAGTGCCAGTTCTGATTGAGTATGGAGTATAGAACGTCCAACCAGTGTCGATTTTATTAAAGAAGAAAGTCAAAACAGCCAAAGCCGCACCCGCCATGAAGCAGTACCAGCTTGCCAAGTTGATTTTCGGGAAAGCCACGTCCTTTGCACCCAAGTGAAGAGGCAAGAAGAAGTTACCCAAGATCGCCGGGATACCAGGAACGATAACCATGAAGACCATGATCGCGCCGTGATAAGTAAGGACTTGGTTATAAACGTCTCCGTTTTTCAAAACTTGTCCTACGTTCGCTGTCGCGTTTGGAGCAAAAAGTTCCAAACGAAGAAGCAAGGCCATAACCCCGCCCACGAAGAAGAAGAACATAACAGAGATCATGTACATAAGACCGATGCGTTTATGGTCAACAGTCGTTAACCAAGACCATAGGCCTTTTTCAAAATTAATGTAGTTGTCACCGTGATGAGCTGATTTTGTAGCCATAGGTGCGCTCCTTATTTCAATTCCTTGATGTACTCAACAAGTGCGCTGAGTTCATTTTCATTCAACTGACCCTGGAAGGTAGGCATAACACCTTTAGGGAAACCTTTAACGATGTGCTTGTTCGGCTCTAAGATAGATTCGCGAATATAGTTTTCGTCGAACTTAAGCTTTTCACCGTTATCCATCTCTTCTTCGTGACCAAATTTTTGGAACAAAGAAGGACCGACTTTAACCGCTGCAGAATCTACAGAGTGGCAAGAGGCACAAGCTTTAACGGCAAAAAGTTTTTCACCTTTTTTAGCAAGTGGAAGATTTCTTTCTTCCTGCCCTTGTTCCAAGTAACGATCGAAATCTTCACGAGAAACAACTTTCAGCTTACCGATCATGGCAGAGTGAGAAGTACCGCAGTACTCAGTACAGAAGATGTGGAAGTCACCCAATTTTTCAGCGCGGAACCACAAAGCTGTATAACGACCTGGAACCGCATCTTGTTTAATACGGAAAGAAGGTACGAAGAAAGAGTGGATCACATCGCTAGAAGTTAGAAGGATTTTGACGTCTTGACCGATAGGTACAACGACTTCATTCACGGTTTTATAACCGTTTTTGTATTCAACTTCCCAGGCCCATTGCTTACCTAATACGTTAATTTCTAACGCATTTTTCGGCATCGCGCGCATGTTGTGGTAGATGTACCAACCCCAAACAAACACTGCCAAGAAGATCACAAGTGGAATGAATGACCACAAGAACTCCAAGAAAGTATTGTGAGAGATATAGGCTGTTTTATCGTTAGGAGTTTTACGTCTGTATTTCCAAACGAAATAAATCATCCCACCGATAACAAGAACGCAGGCGATGAAACTTGTAATCAGCAAGAAACCGTACAGATTGTCCACCTGCTTTGCAATCTCGGTCCCCTGCGTTGGCATGAAGGATTGGGCCTTCGCAATATTAAACCACATCATGTACCTTTATCTCCCCGCCGCATTGTTCTTCGATCTGCGAGAACGAATATAAAACGGCAATAACCATAATACCATCACCAGAACCATCACGGCCCCGCCGACTTTCATAAGATTGAAAGCCGCCAAAGTGTACTTGCTCTGATGTGGGTCATACTTAAAACAATAGAGCACTAAGTTGTCGACGATGCTTCCGATTTTACCTTCGGTCGCTTCATTCAAAGCCAACTTGATATCTTGAGGATTGAACATAATCCCCGGCAGATAGCGAGAGATTGTTCCGTCAGGCGTGATAATCACGGCCGCAGAAGCATGTGCCCATTCTTTCGCTGTCTCATCCCATTTAAATTTAAAACCTAAAGACTGAGTGATTGCCTGAACCGCAGACTCATCTGCCGTCACAAAGTGCCAGCCCGATGCCGCTTCAGGACGCTCATAAAGCTTGATGTAAGTCTCTTTTTTCTTCGCGGCCAAGTCGGGAGTTTCTTTTGAGTCAAAACTCATAGAAAGAATTTTGTACTTCTTCCCCACCGTCCAATTCTTATCCATCAATTTCAATGCATCCGTAAGACCATTTAAATGAAAGTTACAAAGACCGGGACAAGAAAAATAAACCGGAGAAATAATCACCGGGTGTTTGCCATCAAAGAAAGAACCTAAAGTGACTTCCTGACCGTTGTCGTCTTTAACCTTTAAAGACAGGTCAATCTTGCCACCGAGTTTCTCGTCGATACCAACGCCCTCCAACTCTTTCGGCGCTTCACTTGCAACCTTCGGAGCCGGCTTGCCATCGTAAGCACGTGCCGTTGAAAACAAAACGAGAACGCTTGCAGAGAGCAGCATTCCCATTGTTTTCATTTTAAAAACACGCGCGTTCGTTAGCATTTATAAACCTTTAATTACTGTGCAGTTTTTGCGAACTCAGCAACTTTAGCAGGATCGTCTTTAGATTTATTTTGAGTGATAGAATCGATGTAGTGAACTAGAGCCCAACGATCTGCTGGCTTGAAGTGAGCGTAAGCAGCCATGGAAGTTCCTTTGATACCGACAGTAAGTACTTTGAAGTGAGCGATAGCGCCTTCACCTTGAGTCCATTTACCTTCAACAAGGTTACGAGGTTTAGGATTCAAGCCCGCACCTGCGGCACCGTCACCTTTACCTTCGTTACCGTGGCACATTGCACAGTTCGTCATGAATACTTTTTGGCCGTAAGCCACAAGCTCAGGAGAAGAAACCCAAGGTTCTTTAACTTTAGTGATATCAAAGACTGGAGCCGCGCCTTCTGCTGCTGGAGCATTAGGATCGATTACGTTCTCAGCCAAATCGACACCTTTGTTGATAGCAACTAGGTAGAAGAAGAAAGCGAAGCAAAACGCCATTGAAAAGGCGAACGCAAGCAAACCGGCACGATTATACTCATCTCTATTTTCAGACATAGGTGGGCACTCCCTAGGAGACGCAAAATAGTTTTGTCACAATATTGTAATGTATTGTTCTAAGTATCTTAAAAGACTAAGGTCGGCAACTAATTAAGCCGACCCAGTCGAGGTTCTAATGATGCGACACTAGGCATCAAAGAGGCTGAAACAAAAAGTTGCGGGTGATGCTCACAAACTTTTCAGGGGATTCGATGTTGGGACAGTGGCCCAAACCTTCGATAACTTGAAATTTTCCTCGCGAAAACAAAGAAGCCAGGGCCTCAGATTCCGACATCGGTAAAAGCTTGTCGTGCTCACCGTGAAGAACGAGCACTTCATTCTTAATTTTTTGAATTTCTTCGCGAATATCTAATCCATCTAGGGCTTGAAGAACCCAATGACCGACGGTTTTCACCGCGTGAAAAGCATCTTCTACCAAGACATCCTTAAAGAATTTCGATTCAGGATTATTATTATGAATCGTAGATCCTAGAACCACGCCCGTTAGATTTTTATCCTGCTTCATTTGTTCAAAAGCAGTGATCATGGAAGTGTCGAACGTCACACCTTGAGCACCCACGGAGTCCAGCAAAATCGCTTTTCCGAAAAGTTCTGGCGCTTTAGCCATCATCAAGGAAGCAATCAACCCGCCTGTTGAATGACCCACCAAGTGAACCGGTCCTTTTTTTAGCGAGCGAACGACTTCAATGAAGTCTTCTGCAAAAAGATGCATGTTCACTTCATCAGAGCTTTTTGGAGGCGTGCTACCGCCACAACCGCGAAACTCGGCATAGATCAATGAACCTTGATAGTTCTTACCTTGAGCTTCTTTCTTCCAAATTTCTTCGGAAGGCAACCACCAGCGATTTGAAGCAAGATTACCATGGATGAAGAAAACATTTTCAGGAACTAATCCGGGTTTTACCTCAACGTGAATCATTCGCGACCTACTTTGATATTTTCCTGTCCCGCACGAACTTCGCCACGGAAAGGATAACCTTCAAAGTCATCACCTTTATAAAGACGTTTATTGCCAGTGACGATCTCGTAAACCCAAGCTGCCGTGAAGTAAGGAACAGCCTCCACCATCTTGTGTTCAGAACCGTTGATATAAAGACGGCTGGCACGAGCTTCTTCAGGAACGGCATCCCAGTACTCATCTAGCACACTTGTATTGATGTACTGATCTTGACGAGCAATCATCAAATGCAAAGCACGATTTGGAATTGTGTGAGTGAAATCAATCGGACGAGCCTTACGAATTCCTTGTACGAGGCGATAAGTTGCTTCGAGCTTAAATGGATTTTCCAGGACAATCGGTTCTGCCTGCGGATACGTGGCATAGACGATCTGATGAAGATAGTAATCATACAAATCATCATCCGACATTTTATTGAACGGGAAAATCTGACGAGTCGCCCAGATCTGCGCCTTAATCCAGTTGTCTGTTCCATCCAGGGGACGAGTGAAGGGCGCCATGAGCACCAAGTTCTTCACAAGTGATGGATAAGCAGCGGCAAAGCCTGCGGCAATGCCGCCACCGTAAGACAGCCCAACTAAATTATAAGGGCCTTTAATTTTCATTTTCTCTAAAAGAGCCTTAAGATCCACGATCTGATCTTGATAGGGAATTGGTGCAAGGATCGGCGCATACTTTAAAAGAGTCTGACCTTGACCGATTGGATCGTAACGAAGAACACCAACACCCTTCGCAACAAGATTGTCAGTGAAGTTATCCCATTGACGAGTGCTGTAAGTAAGACCATTGATCAAAATAACTGTCGGCTGTTTTGCTTCCGCAGGAACATAATCAACATAAAGTTCCTTCGTCGCCGAAAGCGCCACAAAACCTTTATAAGCTTTCGACTGAGCCACAGACTCCATCGAAACAAACAAAGCAGAGACCACTACAAAAACCGCTAACAAAACTGATTTCATAATTCCCCCAGAACAGTTTCAAGCCAGATCAAAAAAGGGCCTAATTACTTACAATACAATTCCACCATCAACACTCAAGACCGTGCCGTTAATATAGCTCGCTTGTTCACTTGCCAAGAACAAACACGCGTTTGCAATATCTTCAGTTTCACCCAAGCGAGTCACAGGAACTTTGGCCGCCATACCTTCAAGCACTTCTTTCGGCATTGCTTTCGTCATAGCCGTCATAATGAAGCCTGGTGCGATGGCATTCGATGTAAAGCCTTTACGACCTAACTCTTTACCCCAAGTTTTCGTCATACCGATCACACCTGCTTTTGCGGCAGCGTAATTCGTTTGACCAAAGTTTCCGTAAAGTCCAACTACGGAGGAGATATTGATGATGCGCTTGTGGTTAGAGCTTGCGTTGAATTTTTCTAATAACGTTTTTGTAACGTTGAAAAGACCTGTTAGGTTTGTGCTGATAACTGCATCCCAATCTTCAGGTCCCATTTTCGCAAAAGACTTATCGCGTGTGATACCAGCGTTATTCACAAGGATATCCACAGCCCATGGCAATGAAGACGCCGCTTTTGCAACTGATTCACGATTCGTCACATCGACTTGTGCGACGTGAACTTGCGCTCCGTATTTGGCGAATTCAGTTTTTGCCGTCTGCAAAGCCTGTTCAGAATAATCCCAGATAGAAACGTTGCCGCCAGCTTCTAGGAATTTTTGTGTGATTTGAAAACCGATACCTGCAGCGCCGCCAGTAACGATTGCATTTTTATTTTTGAAATCAAAATTAATATTTGTCATTCAATGGGCTTAACCCAATAAGCCCCCATCCCGTCAAAGAAAATCGCACTTTTTCGCTCTGTGAATAGAGCAAATGCACTAAATTTCTTTTCTTGCCAAATCGATAAAATGGTTTGTAGTTAAGCCAATTCGCAAAGGAAAAACAATGAGCAAAAGAACAGCGACAATTGTAGGAACAGGGATGTACGCGCCTGAGCGTGTGATTACAAATCAGTACTTTAATGATTTGTATAAAAAAGATATCGGCACTTTCTTAAGCGAAAGCCGTAATATTCGCGAACGTCGCTGGATGGAAAAAGATCAGCGCACATCAGATCTTATTATTCCCGCGGCGGAAGAGGCGATGAAAAATGCGGGTATTACCGCGAAAGATTTAGATCTTATCATCGTATCTACAGACACTCCGGACTACCTTTCTCCTTCTACCGCTTCGGTTGTCGCTTATCGCATGGGTGCAGTGAATGCAGGAACTTACGACATCAATACGGCGTGTGCGGGTTTTGTTGTGGGCTGTGATATTGCTTCAAAATACATTGCCGCTGACGAAAAATATAAAAACGTTCTGGTCGTTGGTGCTTACGGCATGAGTAAGTATTTGAACTTTGACGACTACAAAATCGCTTCGTTGTTTGCGGATGGTGCCGGCGCCGTTGTCATTCAACCTGCGAAAGACACGCGCGGTTTTATCGATAGTCAAATGTACACCGACGGACAATATCACGACTACATGGGAATTTACGCCGGAGGTACGGCACAACCTGTAACTCATGAAGTGGTCGAAAACAAAGGCCATCTATTGGCTTTCCCGAAACGCATTCCACCAGAAACAAACGGCATTCACTGGCCGCGTTTGACGAACATGCTTTTAGACCGTCAGCGCATGAAGCCTGAAGACATCAAGCATTTCTTCATCACTCAGTTTAACGTTCAGAGCATTTACGAAACGATGGATAAGTTAAACCTTTCTCGTGAACGCGCCCATTACGTAATGGATCGCTTCGGCTATACGGGCTCTGCCTCTATTGGAATGGCTTTGGCCGATGCCGCCCGCCAAAAGAAGATGAAAAAAGGTGATATGGTCTTTATGTTGGGCTCTGGCGGTGGTATGAGCATGGCCGCCCTCGCACTTGAATGGGGATACGACACATAATGGAACTGGATTGGCTGAAACGCTGGAAACTTTATTCGCCTCACAATATCGCTATCAAAGATGGCGATACGGGACGTGAATTTTCTTACGCCAAGCTTTTTGATTTGGCCAATCGCGGAGCCCATTATCTACACAACCAGTTTGGCATTCGTAAAGGGGATCGCGTGGCGGTCCTTGCCACCAATGAACTGGAATACGTTTTTCTTTTCTTTGCCTTGCAGCGCCTGGGCGCCATCATGGTGCCGGTAAACTTCCGTCTTACTCAACGTGAGGTGGATCACATTATTTCCGATTCCTCTCCAAAGTTAGTTCTGTTTCAAGAGGCTTATCGAGACATCGTTGAAAATCTGCCTTCTTCCTTAAAACCTGAGCTTTTGAAGCTTCAAGGCGACAACAGCTTCGCAAGCTTTTTAGAATCTAGCAGTTCCGCCGAAGAATACTCTTTCACGTCACAGGAAAATGATCCCGTGATGATAATGTACACCTCGGGCACAACGGGTTCCCCCAAAGGCGCTATCTTGACTTACAAGATGATTTTCTGGAACTCGATCAACACGACACTGCGTTTGAATATTTCGCAAAATGATTGCACGGTGATCTTCCTCCCCTTCTTCCACACGGGAGGCTGGAACGTTCTAACAACACCGTTCATCCATCGCGGTGCCAAAGTGGTTTTCCTGAAAAAGTTTGATGCGGACCAGATTCTTCACTTGAGTGCCCAAGAAAAAGCGACTTTGCTTTTCGGCGTACCAACGACCATGGATATGATGGCGCGCTCAGAACTTTTTAATAAAGTGGATCTTTCTAACATTCGCTATGCCATCGTGGGCGGCGAACCGATGCCGATCGAATTGATTCGCGTTTGGGACAAAAAAGGGATTCCAGTTCGTCAGGGTTACGGATTGACGGAGTTTGGCCCGAACGTATTTTCTTTAAATGAAGAAGATGCACTTAGAAAAATCGGCTCTATTGGATTTCCCAACTTTTATATCGAAGCCAAAGTAGTCGATATGGAAGGAAAAGAGCTTAAAGACAATGAGGTCGGCGAACTGATTCTGCGTGGACCAATGTGCATGCAGGGATATTGGCACAATGAAAAAGCCACCAATGAAGCCATCAAAGAGGGCTGGCTTTACACCGGCGATCTTGTACGCCGGGATTCTGAAGGCTATTACTACGTCGTCGGACGCAAAAAAGACATGTTCATCTCGGGTGGAGAAAACGTATATCCTCCGGAGATTGAACAAATTCTTCGCACTCATCCTTCGGTATTGGAAGCGGCCGTCATTGGCGTTCCTGACGAAAAATGGGGCGAGGTGGGTAAAGCTTTTATAGTGGCAGACCAAGAAAGACTGACCGCGGATGAGCTGCACCAACACTGCGTTCGAAATCTGGCAAAATTCAAAATCCCTAAGCATTTTGTGTTTTTACCGTCCTTACCTAAGGGCGATAGCGGCAAGATTTTGAAGCGCAAATTGATGGAATTGGCTCCCAACTAGCTTTCCGTTGATAATATCATTCCAATTTTGCATTGCACTTTTCGACCTGATGGCGTTTATATTCGGCCATCTCGGAGGATATATGAAGAAGTTTTTAGGCTTCCTGGTTATCGCGACTCTTTCTTTGACTGCTCAAGCTGACGAGTACTTCGTTGGTGGCCGCGATTTCTACGATACGATGGAACAATACAACCAGGCTTGCGACGATGTTTGCGAAAAACCTTTTTACCACACGGTTGTTTACTCAAACGGAAAATCATCTGGCTTGTTGACGAAGCAGGATCTGAATCTTTTGAATAAGATCATGATTCACCAATCCAACATCTGGGCGGACACTATTCTTGAAGGCGACTATCAATCCGAAGGTGACACGCGTTTAGACGAAGTGGTTGCGATCTTTAAGTCTTCAAATCTTATTGGCTACAAAATCACATATTCTGAAAAAGCCTGGGACACGGCTTCTTGTGACTTCGACTATGAAGATGAAAGCGAAGACAAGTACCAAGACTGTACGGAAGGCCGCATCGTTGAAAGCTCTTTCGTCAGTAAGGACTTCAAAACATACTTCCGCGACGACAATGCCATGGCAGAGTTCTTTGAATAAGACTCGACTTTAGAAGGAGGCTGAAAAGCCTCCTTTTTTGTTCTTAGGCCCTTCTGAAAATTTAATCCAAATTCACCGTCTCAATTTTAGAATTCCCGCCTGAAAACCTAAACTTTTCCGTATAGATAACCGAACTACAAAGAATGAAACGTCTCTCCGTTTTATTCGCAATAATTTTGGTAGTGTCGGCATGTACTAGCGCTCAGCGAACACCGAGTTCGGTCATCTATGATGATCAACGTGTGAATCGTATCCAGGAAATCGATTTAGAGCTTTCTAAGTTCTGGAACAACGATTGGAGAGCGAATCAGCAGTTCTTCCAAACACAAACAGGTCTGAGCGCACCTCAAGCTTTTGATGGTCGTATGTATCAAGATCCTTATGTGCGCGATCAAGTCGACCGTCTTTGGAAAGAGCGCCAACAAGAAGTCGACGTGCTTTCATCAAAACTTTCATTGCGTGAATGGGACGGCTTAGGGCCTTGGTTTTCAGCGTCTTTCCGTTCACCACTATTTGAAAAAGAAGAGATCGTCGAAATCACGAACCTGAACGAGTTTAAAAGCGAGGATATCAACGCAACAAACGCTTTCCCGCTTGAGCACCGTTTCTATTCTAACTATTCTCTGCGCCTTATGAACAATTTGCCGGTCGAAACAACGCCCTTTGCCGGAGACCGACAAGATCAACGTCAAAAATATCTTAAAGCGCGATTGGATTGCGACGGCGATATTATTTATCAATCAGGATTTTTATTCTTCCAAAACGAAACACGCGGCCGCGTGTATGAATTCAACTGGTATTTCAACAAAGAAAATGGCCAGCGCGTGAGGGTAAAGCTTTCTCCGGGTGTTAGAAGTTGTCAGCTCAGATACTATGATCCGGATAAAGACCGTAAGTGGACTCATACGATCAGGCTTGTCGACGTTGCAATGACGACGCCGGAATGGGTTAAGCTCACTAATCAAATTGATGTGTGTGCCCGTCCTGTCGGAAATTTTGGTGGCAACAATGTGACAAATTTTTTCTGGCAACAGGACTATCTATTTACGACGTGCCCACAAAGCTTTGATAAACTGATCAACTTACGCGATCCGTATCTTTCAATGAATCGCCGCGTGCTTTCTTTAACGGGCTCTCCTCTATCCAGAAAAGATTTTAATGACAAAAATCCCATGGCGGCCCTGAATTTCGATAAAGCACCTAAGTTCGATATTATTTGGGTTTCCTCTTTGAACTTTTCTGCTGACTTTTATGGAATGGTGCTGGCGCGTGCCCTTCGTCATCATGCCGAGCGTGGCACACAGATTCGCGTTCTGGTACCCGAAGTGACCATGACTAAAAAGGATAAGCGTATTCTTGAATGGTTGGCATTTGGAATGCCCAACGTGAAGGTTCAATATTATAAGTATCGTTTATCAGAAGCCAAAGACGGCTCTTGGCTTGATAAATTTCACCGCGTGAATCACACGAAAATCGTTATGGGGTATTCTTCGACGAACTGGAAGGATAGCTTCTTGATCACGGGCGGAAGAAATATCCGTGACTCTTACATCTTCAGTGATACTCCGTTCTACAAAGCCTACAAGTATTTGAAGAACTACGGTGAAGGCGAAGAGCCTTACATTTACTACAATGATTTCGAAGTTGAGATGCGCGGTCATCCCTTCATTCAGTCTGTAATGGCGCAAATGCTTTCATTCTGGATGCGCGATCCCGTATCCAATCGCTTCCGCTCAACGAATGTAAACATCCCGCAAGCGGCTTCCCAAAGTCAGGTTTTACGTTTGACGGCTTTACCGAACCTCTATCCGTTGGTTCGCCATGTGATGTCCTTGCCTTTCTTTGACGGTTTCCAGCTGGAAAAGTTCTATATCAATATGATTGATTCAGCTCAATCCGAGTTGCTACTGACGACACCTTATTTCCGTCCTTCTGTGGCCATCAGCGCGGCTTTGGATCGCGCCGTCCAACGTGGAGTCAAAGTAAAGATCTTAACTCGTATCCACCTAGCAGGTGACGGCACCCCACAAATTGCGGAAGACGTAAATAAAGAAGGGATCAACCGCCATTTGAAAAATGTTGAGATCTATGAGTGGACAGATTCACGCTCGATCATGCACGCAAAGATTCTAGTTATTGATAAGAAATTAAGTTTTATCAGTAGCGTGAATTTAAATCGTCGTAGCTTCATCCACGACACAGAGAGCGGCGCTTTGATTTTGCATGAGCCCACAGCTTTGGACATGCGA
This sequence comes from Bdellovibrio bacteriovorus, assembly GCF_001592745.1. Classification (NCBI taxonomy): domain Bacteria; kingdom Pseudomonadati; phylum Bdellovibrionota; class Bdellovibrionia; order Bdellovibrionales; family Pseudobdellovibrionaceae; genus Bdellovibrio; species Bdellovibrio bacteriovorus. The sequence continues at coordinate 1,699,712 of NZ_LUKD01000001.1, read as the reverse complement.
AAAGAAGTTTTAGACTTTTTGAAAGGCGGCCGTCGCATCACTCAGAAAGAAAAAATTTCTTGGATCAACGGCACTTTGATTGATTGGGCCGATTCTTACTTCTAAGCTCTTCAGCTCGACCTAGGACCTAGGTCGAGCTTTTCTTTTCAGCACTTTCTATTCACAGATTTGAAAATAAAGTTCGTGTAAACTGAGGGATATGTATAAATTGCTTTTCCTCATTTCCGCTGCCATCGCCCTTGTGTCTTGCCAGCAAGGTCCCTCTTTAGGACCTGGAGATGATGATCATTTGGCCAGCGCCGCTGAAACCGACTGCGGCTTCATTCAAAATAGTTATGGTCAACGTGTGTCTTGGAAGCTCAATATTCCTGTTGTGCTGCAACTTCATAGCGAATACCCGCCTGAATATGATGAAGTGATTAAACGGGCTGCTCAGCATTGGAATGATGCTGCCGGCATGACGCTTTTCCGATTTGATAGAACAGGCGCGAATCTGGGCACTGAAGTTACACGTAACGCTACGAACACCGTCCATTGGATGAAGACGTGGCCGGAAGCCCAAAAGACCCTGCAAGCGGTCACGAATCTTTATTGGCGCGGAAATCAGATTTACGAATCTGATATTGCCGTTGATCATAAGTACTTCAATTTCTTCGTCGATAAAGCAACGACACCCTATGATGTTCATTTAGAAAGTCTTATGATCCACGAGCTGGGACATGTGCTGGGATTAAAACATCGCACAGTGCCGAGTGTGATGTGGTCGACATTAAATGGTGCCGTGAAACGAGACTCTTTAACTGCAGCCGATCGTGAAACAATCAAGTGCGAGTATTAAGATGAAAAAAGAAAAAACGAATCTGCAAAAAATGTCGCGCATGATAAGCCTCGTGCTTTTAATGGCTGCATTGCCTTTCGGTGTCTTACTTCTTAATAAAAAGGTGAATCAACTTCGTGGCGTTGCCTCTACTGAAGAAGGTGCCGCTGTCACTGCGACCACGTTTGATTATGATTTGACAGAAGCATCTCCTGAACAATTTAAAAAAGCATTTAAGTACCAAGTTTTAAAAGAAGCCTCGGTCATTTCGACATCTCAAGGGCCCGCAATGCGTCTGGGCCTTTTCCTGATGAAGAATGATTCGGGAAGCAAGGTTTTTGCCTGTGAACAGTATCCTACGGTGGATTTAATTTTTGCGGCGGAAGGAATTGCATTTTCCGGAGAAATTCCACAAATGATCGTGCGTGTTCCTTGTACGGTTGCGGCCGATCAACGCCACATCGATACTTTACCCATTCCATTTTCCAAGATTTTAAAAAGTCCTACCTCTCAGTATGAGTTTCCTATAGCCGCGGAAGGGTCCCGCGAAGAAGGAAAGATTTTTTTCCGACACGTTGTCGAGTTTTGGCCGACGGAATGGACTTGGACAGGCGTGAAGTTTTACGGAATAAACCCCGAAGACACTTTGCAGATCAACGGGTACGAAGTCATTTCGGTTCTTGGCGAACCGCTTATCTTAAAAGCTAGCGAATAGATTCAAATTCAGGGACGTAGCGGACTTTATCTTCGCCGCGAGCTTTCGCTTCATAATCGCTATACTCTTTGCGGTGTTGCTCGACTTCTTTGGCGATTTGTTCGTCGATCTCTTTGTTCTTCTGCTCATTGATAGCATCAACGGCCATCGCCGTTTTCGTGACTTCTGGTTGAGATATATCTCCTACATAAATGGCGTTGCCATTAAAGAATTGAACTTCTTTTTCGAAACGGATGCGGTCGTCATAAAAAACATAGGTCCAACGGTCTTTCCCATGAAAGCGTTGGGTGCGAGAGGGGCTTCCCATTAAATCAAGTACGTCATCTTTTTCCATGCCGGGTTTTACTTCGCCAAACTGCTTTAGCATTGACGTCTGACAGGCTGTCGTCAAAAGACCGATTATCACGACAGGAATAGCCAAATAACGGAGCATAGTTCCCCCATCCTTCTATGCTACTAGTTTACTAAGAAGCTTGAAAGGCCGCCACTTTCTTTTGTCTCATTTTAATACAAAAAAGAAGCGGCCGAAGCCGGGGTTAGATTTCTCCCCGGCTCTTTCTTGCCATATGAACTTTAGCGGCCAGATGTATTTTCTTCCATCTTTTCTTTTCCTCCGCCATTTTCGCGGGATCCAATCGACGCTCCTGATAAGACGCTTCCTTTTGCAGTTTCAAGTAGCTTTCCCACCGGTCGGGATCCAAATCTCCGTTGGATAAAGCATTATGAATAGCGCAACCGGGTTCTTGATTATGGGCGCAGTCTCGGAATTTACATTGCTCTGAAAGAGACAGGATGTCCGAAAATAATTCCTGCACGCCTTCTTCCTGATCATGCAATCCCAACTGCCTCATACCCGGAGTGTCCATCAACACGGCTCCTTCTTTCAGACGAAACAAGCTGCGAGATGTCGTGGTATGGCGACCGCGATCGTCGTCTTCTCTAGCACTTTGAGTTTTAAGAATCTCTTCGCCCAGAAAAAAGTTCGTTAACGTGGATTTTCCAACGCCGGAAGATCCCATAAGAACGGCTGTTTTTCCTGGTTTCAAATATTTTCTTAAGCCCTCACACGTCTGCGGTTCAAAGACACTGACGGCGTAAATCGGAACTCCGATATAAGTGTTTTCAAGATCACGCAGAATACTTTCGGCGTTTTCGACTAAGTCGGCTTTGCTCAACACGATAACAGGCGAGGCGCCGCTATCCCACGCAATACTCAAGTATCGATCCAAACGATTGACGTTCAGATCGCGATTGAGTGACGTCACAATGAAGACAACATCGACATTCGCCGCGACGACTTGCACACCTTGCCCCGGATCGCGACGATAAAAACACGTGCGACGGTCTAAAACTTTTTGGATAAGAGCTTTGTCTTGATGCTCTTCCATACGGCAAAGCACCCAGTCGCCCACGGCGGGAAACGCGCCGGGCGCATTTGCAAAATCATGGCGAAAGCGTCCTGATACTTGCGCCAAAAGACTGGTCGATTCACCAAATGTCACACGGTAAAGGTCTCTTTCCTGACCAATCACGCGCGCCAACTTCAGATCGTCTTCTTTGTTTTCAATTTGTAGTTCAAAAAATAAATCCCATCCCCAAGAATTGAGGTGTGAGTATGAATTCACGCAAAAACTCCAATAGTTTTTCAAGTTAATAGAAAAATGGAGCTCTCGTGGATTTGAATTGTCTTAGGAATTTAAAACTAAGCGAATAGACCCAGAGAGCTGTTGTTTGATTTATTGAATTTTACAATCATAGGCCCTCCTGGTTCGTGGATATAAAACTATCATCGGGGAAGAACGCTTTTCCGTCAAGCGGTCGTCCCAATCTATGTCATAATTACTTCAACAAGGAATAAAACTTACGGAAAGCCTGTGGAGCTTGGCCCAGACCTTTTTTCGGATTGATGGCATCGCCAAACCCTGCTGGGTCCGCTTTTTCTCCATTAATGTAAAGCTCCGTCTGCGCCTGCGAAGCAACTGCGACGATGCGCAAAGCTCCGCGCAAGGTCTGTAAGTCCATAAGATACTGCATCTGCATTTCACCGGTCGCGCTATTTACGCTCATCTGTAGCTTAAGTGGTCCACTGACGGTGTCGCCATCTGCCAGCTTTACAGCCACGCGTCCCGCTCCACTGATTTTCATAATCATCGACATCTTTTCTTTTTCAATTTTAACGTCGGCGTTACCTACAGAAATCAGCTCTAACGTATATTGTTCCACCTTCGTGGATTCGCGCAGTTTTGGATCTTGAATTACACTGAACACTTTCTGTTTAAGAGTCACTTGATTTGAAATTTCTGCAACTTGCGAAGATTTATCAGCGCGCACGCTATTTACGCGAGTGATAGCTTCACCTTCTTCGACGAAGCTGAGCGGACATCCTTTTGCTGCAATCGACATCTGGGCCCGTTCACCCGAAACTGAACCTTCACGAATTTGTGTATCTCCCCACTGTGCCCCGAAAGCGGGAAAGACTTCACATTCTTTTTTGATTCTCTTTAAAAGAGCCACACCTTCCGGTGAAAGTTTTTCGATGGACTTTTGCCTTTCTTCAACCTCCACTGTTTTTGCGGATGCCCCGCTGACAACAGAGGTGAAGATAGCATTGGGTGCGGGAACGATTTTTATTAAGGCTTTGTTGAGATCCGTATAGTAGGTAACATCCGCCGCCGTCATCGCATTGGCTGGCTTTTCAAAAGGACGGAATTGATCAACCGGCGCTTCGGATCCGGAGCCGCCTCCACCTGAACAAGCTGTGATCGTTAACGCCGATACAATTAAGAAAGAAAATTGTTTCATTGAAACCCCTCAGTGTCCCTGAGGAGTATTAAATAACGTCCAAAATAAGAGTCAATATAGGAACTATTACTTCTTTAGGATGACCGGATCAACGATACTTGGCGCGGACTCTGGGGACTTTTTCTTTTCTTCGGCAACCGTGTGTCCCATTTCATTTTTGTTAGGCTTCTCGTATTGAATGCGCACCTTTTGCAAAGTCTTTTTCACGGAGTTCCCCAAGCTCAGCTGAGTTTCCATTTCTTCAATGGATTTCACTTCGATGCGCTCGTACTCGCGCTTCTCCGTTTGACCTTTTTCTGGATAACGGTATTTCAAAAGAGCCCGCTGTTGATCGTATTCTTTCACGTTCGTGTTCAGATCTTTATGCAACGTTTTCATCTGATTGATGATCTCGGCAACACGCGCAGAGTCTTTTGTTTGTTGTTTCTCAGTGATGAGCTTCTGAATTTCTGTTTCGGCAGAACGCACTTTGGCTTCTAAAGCCTGCACGCGTGCTTGTACAACGGCATAAGAATCTTCACTGGATTTGATTTCTTTCGGAGGAGCTTCGGCTTTTGCACCTTCTTTAGGGGCTTCGCCATGTTCAGCAGCCGGAGCTTCATTAGCCACCGCCACCGAAGATAGTGTCAAAAAGCTCAACGAAATTTTAAGAACCAGAGAGTACATCTTGCCTCCAAGAAATTTTAAAAGGCAGATATTTAATTCGGTTGATTAGGACGCTGGCTTTAGCCGGAGACAAACCTTTTAGGACCAGTCTTCCCTGACCAATTTGATTTAGAAGTTCAGTCACATCCCAACCAAAGCGGGAATCCGTCATAGCCTCTTTAAGCTGCATTACCAGGTGGCTGGACTCTATACCCTCAATGATCACGGCATAAGTCATTGGGCCAGCCAAGGTGTCGGCATTGGCAAAATCAGTCACGTCCGAGAAATCAGGAGTATCGGGCGTCGCCACATTCGTGGTCGACTCCGGCATGCGATCTAAAGTCTGAGAGAAATCGTAAGGAACCTCTTCAATAGGCTCTGACGGTTCTTCTAAAGGCGTCTCGACAGGAGCCTCTACCGGCGTATCGTAAGAAGAATCCGAAGTTTGATAATTATCACCACCTGGAACTTCAAATTCACTGCCCGGAGGAATCTCGTCCGCTGGAGTTAAATAAGGATCTTCCTGTGGAGTATTTTCTTCAGGAACTTCTTGCGGAATCTGTCCTTGATAAACCGTCGGCTCAGCGCCGGCAGAAAAGTCTTGTGCGGGCTCAACCGGATTTACGCCATACGCATTGAAGTCTTGCGGGGTTGGATTTTCGAAAGAGGTGCCGGCTTGAAAATCCGCACCACCTTCAAACTCAGTACCCGGTTGTATTTCGGGTTCCGGCGGCGCCTCGGGTTCGTGCTCCGCCATCTCAGGCTGTCCGTTCCAATCGATAAAGTAAACTGCGTTGCAATGGGGGCACGTGAATAACGTCCCCAAATGCTTATCAAGAATCTCTACCGGTGACTGGCAACTCGGACAAGGGATCAATTATCTTTTTCCTTTACCTTGTTTTTCAAGGCGACGACGTTCTTCACGATTCATCGGACGATCATCACGAGGTCCGCTTTGGAAAGTCATCTTACGTGTTGGTGCATCTGCCGAAGTCTCAACTTCTGGAAGAGTGTGACCAATGTCAGTTTCTGAAGGAGAAGAATAATCCAACTCATCCAGATCCGCTTCTTCCGGGCGCAAGCTTTCAAGAACTTGTTCTTCTGATTGCTGCGCTACCAATTGAACACGCATGATTTTTTCGATCGCATCGCTCTTGATCGTGTTATTCAAGTTTTCAAAAGCTTTAAAGGCTTCTTTTTTATACTCGATCAAAGGATCTTTCTGAGCATAACCACGAAGACCGATACCTTCTTTTAATTTATCGATCACGTAAAGGTGGTTCTTCCAGTGATGGTCGATGCTTTGAAGAAGAATCATTTTTTGAACTTGTTCAAAGAAAGGACCCATTGAAGATTTTTGTTTTTCAAAAACTTCTTTAACACCGTTTTTCACAGCGTCTGTCACCGTATCAGAGTTGATTGGCATGTTAGCAAAATCAATTTTGAAACCGAAGCTTTGAACAAGAGAATTGTTCAAACCATCCATGCTCCAATCTTCTTTCTTGCCGCCCTCTGGAGCGTAAGTATCAAGAAGATTAGAAACGACGTCACCCAACCAGTCCAAAGTGGTTCTTTCGATCTCTTGGCCTTCTAAGACCTTACGGCGCATGCCATAGATCGCGTTTCTTTGCGCGTTCATGACAGAGTCGTACTCCATCAAGTTTTTACGAATATCAAAGTTGTGACCTTCGACTTTGCGTTGCGCACCTTCAATGGCGTTTGTCACCATTTTCGCTGTGATAGGTTCATCTTCAGGAATGTTCAGCATTTCCATGATTTTCTGGATACGCTCACCATTGAAGATTCTCATCAATTTATCTTCTAGAGATAGATAGAAGCGAGACTCACCTGGGTCCCCTTGACGACCAGCACGACCACGAAGCTGATTGTCGATACGACGAGATTCGTGTCTTTCCGTACCGATGATATAAAGACCGCCAAGTTCACGCACTTCCGCACGCTCTTTTTCAACTTGAGGTTTAACTTTTGCCAAGGCTTCTTGGAATTCTGGTGAATCATCATTGCCTACAGAAGCTTTTGCCAACATTTCTGCGTTACCACCCAGCATGATGTCGGTACCACGACCGGCCATGTTCGTAGCAATAGTCACAGCGCCCTTACGACCGGCTTGCGCTACGATCTCTGCTTCGCGTTCGTGTTGTTTCGCATTAAGAACTTCGTGCTTAATACCTTCTTTACGAAGATACGCGCTTAAAGATTCAGATTTTTCAATAGACTCGGTACCAACAAGGATCGGCTGACCTTTGGCGATACGCTCTTTGATGTCGGCAGTGATCGCTTTGTATTTTGCTTTTTCAGACTTATACACAACGTCTTCTTGGTCTTTACGCTGAATAGGTCTGTTTGTTGGAATCACATTCACATCAAGATTGTAGATTTTTTTGAACTCAACCGCTTCTGTATCCGCCGTACCCGTCATACCTGAAAGCTTCGTGTACATACGGAAGTAGTTTTGGAAAGTGATTGTCGCCAAAGTTTGGTTTTCAGATTTAACTTCAACGCCTTCTTTAGCTTCGATCGCTTGGTGAAGACCATCACTCCAACGACGACCCGGCATCAAACGGCCCGTGAACTCATCCACGATCACGATTTCGCCATCTTTGATCATGTATTCTACGTCACGACGATAAAGGTAGTAAGCTTTCAAACCTTGGTAAACGTGGTGAAGAATTTCGATGTTTTGTGGATCGTAAAGATTTGAAAGACCCATCAACTCTTCAACTTTCGCGTTACCTTCGTCCGTCAAAGAAGCTGTTTTCGTTTTTTCTTCCATCGTGAAGTGAACATCACGCTTCAAGTGAGGGATGATCGCGTTCACGGCATAATATTTATCCGTTGAAGATTCCGCAGGACCTGAAATGATCAGCGGCGTACGAGCTTCGTCGACAAGGATGGAGTCACACTCATCCACGATCGCGAAGTTGTGACCACGTTGAACGTAGTCATTCAAATCAAACTTCATGTTGTCACGAAGATAGTCGAAGCCCAATTCATTGTTCGTGCAGTAAGTGATATCACAAGCGTACATTTGCTTACGTTGTTGGTCGTTCAAACCATGAACGATGATACCTGTCGTAAGACCCAACCAACCGTAAAGACGACCCATCCATTCTGCGTCACGACGTACTAGGTAGTCATTCACTGTCACAAGATGCACACCCTTACCAGTAAGCGCATTCAAATAAACCGGCAAAGTCGCCACAAGCGTCTTACCTTCACCCGTTCTCATCTCGGCAATGTTACCGCGATTCAGAACGATACCACCGATCATCTGAACATCGTAATGGCGCATTCCCAAAACACGCTTCGAAGCTTCACGACAAACCGCAAACGCCTCTGGCAAAATATCATCAACAGTTTCGCCTTTTCGAAGACGCTCTTGGAACTCAGGAGTCTTTGCTTTAAGTTGTTCATCCGTGAGAGCCGCCATCTTTGGCTCTAGGGCATTGATACGATCCACTGTAGGCTGGATCTTCTTCATTTCACGATCATGCTTCGTACCGAAAATTTTTGTAAGCGCTTGTGTAATCATAGTCTTAGAGAATAGACCCAAATCCATTAAGGCGGCAAGGTAACGTGCCATAACTAGTCTGCGTCATTCATTCGGAAAAGATACATTTCCTCGACGAAAGGTTGGCTTCGGACGACGCCTTCTTGGAGGGGAATTTAGGTGGTGTTTCTCGCTTCGTTCGGCACGCCATCCGGGCTCAGTTGCCGCCGCACTTTGTGCGGTTCGCGCCATCGTGGCGCCGGCAAAGGCCTCTCTTCGGAGACACACCACCTAAATTCCCCTCCAAGAAGGCTCGCATAAGCTAACTTTGTGGAACTTTATTTTTCCTCTTCATTCCCCGTCTTCGTCTTTGCGTCAGAAGCAGCAGCAAATAATCATGGGATATTTTGATGACTAAAATTAAGTTGGTTTCGTCTTTTAAAATTTTTTAATTAATACTCATAGCGCTTTTTAAAAAACGCCGAAGGCCAGAAAAACCACTCGCGGAAGCTTACAGAAAACTCCTACGCATTTCTAAATTCTCGCATACAAGTACATCAGTTCTTTTCCGAAAAAGATTTTCTTTACACCAGATTTGCGCTTGGAAGTGGGCTTAGCCTTAAGCGATGAGTCCGAAGAAGGGCCTTCGGTGGCGCCACGATGGCGCGAACCGAGCCAAAGGCTCGGCACCGACTGAGCCTGGAGGGCGTGCCCGCCGAAGCGACTCAGCGGTTAAGGCTAAGCCCACTTTCCAAGCGCAAATCCGTCGTGCGAAGGACAAACTCTACTTCGAATAGTTAACCTGACGAACCCCTTCGTAAGCAGCAATAGCAACGCTAGTAGCGAGGTTTAGGCTGCGCGCTCCTTCGCCGATCATGGGGATTGTTACTGTTTGGTTTGGGTATTTTAGTAAGAGGTCAGGATCTAGGCCTTTTGTTTCTTTTCCGAAGACGAACCAGTCGCCTGGTTGGAATTTGGGTTCGAAATATGTGCGTTTTGTTTTTGTTGTGAAGAGCCAGATGCGGGATGTGTCTTCGACTTTGCTCCACCAGTCTTCAAACGTGGCGTGGCGATGCCAAGAAAGATGGGGCCAGTAATCAAGGCCGGCGCGTTTTAAGTTGGTGTCGTTGATTTCAAAACCCATTTTGCCAACCAAGTGCAGTTCGCAGTTGGTGGCAACACAGGTGCGCCCGATGTTTCCGGTGTTTTGCGGAATTTCGGGCTCGATCAGAACAATGCGGAAAAGTTTTTGCGAATCAGAACTAGGCAAGATGCTTATAAACCTCTTGGCCAAGTTTGGATAAAGCTAAACGACGACCTTTATCGACGATCAGCTCTAAGTTCATGAGTTCGCGATACAAAGTCAGGTCAATAGGAACAATCTCTCGGCCAGTCGATTTTCCTAGCTTTTGAATGTACGTGACTTGCTTTTCTGAAAGCTTTGACGTCAAAGATGGATGTTCTTCCAGAGAACGTTTCCAGTCTCCGCCAGGAATCACAGCGGCATTCACCGGAAGTTTTAATGGATTTAGGAAGTAAATCCAAGCGCGGACTGGAGCCGATGAGCCTTCTGGATACACATCCACTTCTTCTCTAGAATAAAGACTCTGATCTGGATCGTGGCGGTTGTAGCCGTGGAACTCATCCATGAGGCTCAAAAGCAACTCTGAGCTTTTCAGTTCCACTAGCTGACCTGGAACCAGGTCACTGCCGGCTTTAACGATAGCCGGAAAGCCTACTTTTAATCGGTAAGCCGTCGCTTTAACGCGCGCAAGTACTGAAGATTCCAAGAAATTTTGGATCTTGTTAAAGTGAACCATGCCTTCACAGAAAGATCCGTAGACGAAAAAACGTGTTGTAGTCATTATCCCCCCCGAGTACGACAACAATAGTGGCTTTTCCTAAAAGAGGTCCCGTGTGTACCAAAAACCACAGGGCACCGCAAGCCGCTTTCTGAGCAGTTGCTCTTTTTTTCCAAGAAGTGACAGTTTCTGTTTTGCGTTATTAGCAATTAAAAAAATTAAATGACTTTAACAGTTTTTGCATTCTTGCGTGAACTTGCTATCCTCTTCACAACGTTTTCCCGAACAAAAGGTTCAATGAAAAAAATTGAGGCGATCATAAAACCCTTCAAGCTCGATGATGTCGTCGACGCACTAGCAGAAGTCGGCGTAGAAGGTATCACTGTCTCAGAAGTTCGCGGGTTCGGAAGACAAAAAGGACGTACCGAGGTCTACAAGGGCGCCGAATACGTCGTCGATTTTCTACCAAAAATAAAAATAGAAGTAGTTCTGCCTGACGCTCTGATCGATAGCGCAGTAGAGGCTATTCGTAAAACTGCACACACAGGAAAAATTGGTGACGGAAAAATCTTCGTGATTCCTGTGGAATCTGTTCTTCGCATTCGCACTGGTGAGAAGGACGAGCAGGCACTTTAGGATTGTTTTTTAAGCAAGGCTCGGAGGCCCAAATGACCCAGATGACTGGTAAAGACGTACTGAAGTTCGCCAATGAAAAAGGCGCAAAGATGGTAGATCTCAAGTTCTGTGACATGATCGGAACTTGGCAACACTTAACTGTTCCCCTTCATCAATTGACTGATGAAACTTTCGAAAACGGCTTCGGCTTTGACGGAAGTTCTATCCGCGGATGGAGAGGTATTGAAGAATCTGATATGATCATCTTGCCGGATCCAAGCACAGCCATGATGGATCCATTCATGCAGGTTCCAACTCTTTCACTTATCTGTGACGTCTGTTTGCCAGAGACTCTGCAGCCTTACAACCGCGACCCTCGTCAGCTGGTTAAAAAAGCGATCGCTTACATGCAGTCAACAGGCATTGCCGATACGGCTTACTTCGGTCCTGAAGCTGAATTCTTTATCTTTGATGATGTTCGTTATGAACAAACCAGCAACTCCGCTTTCTATATGATCGACAGCGAAGAGGCTGTTTGGAACACGGGTCGCGATGAAGGCGGCCGTAACTTGGGTTACAAAGTACGTAGCAAAGAAGGTTACTTCCCAGCTCTTCCAACAGACACACAACAAGATCTACGCACCGAGATCTGCTTGGAACTTGAAAGATGCGGAATGCAAGTGGAACGTCATCACCACGAAGTAGCTTCTGCAGGTCAAGGCGAGATCAACTTCCGCTTCGATACAGCTTTGAACATGGGCGATAAAATGATGTGGTTTAAATACATCGTTAAAAACGTGGCAAAACGCTACGGCAAAACAGCGACGTTCATGCCAAAACCTGTTTTCGGTGATAACGGCTCTGGAATGCACATTCATATGTCTTTGTGGAAGGATGGAAAAAATCTTTTCGCGGGTAACAAATATGCGGGTCTTTCTGAAATGGCGCTTTACTATATTGGCGGCGTTTTGAAACATGCTCCTGCTCTTTGCGGCATTATCAATCCAACGACAAACTCTTATAAACGTCTGGTTCCAGGTTTCGAAGCACCAACAAAATTGGCTTACAGCTTTAAAAACCGTTCTGCAGCAATGCGTATCCCGAATTCAGGACCAAATCCAAAAGCGCGTCGTATTGAATTCCGTACTCCAGATCCAACGGCAAATATCTATCTTGCTGAGGCGGCGATCTTGATGGCGGGCCTTGATGGTATTATCAATAAGATTCACCCAGGTGATCCACTTGATAAAGATATTTACGGCCTTCCTCCGCAAGAGGCAGCGGCAATTCCTTCTGTCCCTGGAACTTTGGAAGAAAGTTTGAATAATCTTCGCGATAACTGCAGCTTCTTAAAAAAGGGCGACGTGTTCAGTGAAGATCTGATCGAAACTTGGATCCAGTACAAAATCGACAAAGAAGTGCGTCCGGTTCAGCAAAGACCTGTTCCGTACGAATTCCACTTGTACTACGACTGTTAATTGCGCTATTCAAAAGAAGTGGGGGCAAGCTTGCTTGCTCCCGCTGGACATCTTTCCCTGGTTAGGGAATAATCTCTAAAAATACACAACTTAGGAAAAGACAATGGCATCAGACGACGTAAGAAATTTTATGGGTTATCTTTGGATCCGTCAGGAAGATGGTGTTATCACTATCGGCATCAACGAAGACGGTTTGGAAGATTTTGAAGAGATCTCTTCTGTTGAGCTTCCGGCTGAGCAAGAAAAAATCGACGCTGACGTTGTCATTGGTACTTTAGAGACTGACGATGGTCCGTTGGATATCTACTCTCCAGTGTCTGGAACTGTGATTGAAGTGAACACTCAAGTTGTTGAAGATCCATCTATTATCATGGAAGACCCTTACGAAGAGGGTTGGTTGATCCGCATCGAAGCTGATGAAGATTACGATGACGAGGATGAAGACGAAGATGATGATGATGACGACGATGAGGATGATGAAGATTACGAAGACGACGAAGACTAAGAAGCTTCGTTAAAAGCAAAAGCCCCATTACTGGGGCTTTTTAATTTCTTAAGCTATAACAACGACGTCACCTGTGTCCCCGTTTCCCACCGATAAGATTGATAAGGAAAGTGATTACCGCCAAAGCCAGGAATACCATCAACAGTAGGCGGCCGATTTCCATCGACATACCTGCGATTCCTGAAGCTCCGAAGATAAAAGCGACGATTGCGATGATGAAGAAGATAATCGCGGCTCTAAGCATTGGGACCTCCTTTTGATATTTCTACGAACGAAACTCACTTACATTATGGCTTGAGTGAACTATCAGTTAAAGATCGATTGAAAGCGTGTGTTCACATACAAATGCGGAGTGACCCCGAAGTCCGTTTTTGTTACATATAGTTCATGAAGACCGCGCGATTCGATAACCTAATTCTGTATACCATCTGCACGTTGATCTGGGGTTCCACTTACCTTGTGATCACATTTCAAGTCGATGCAGCCTCTCCGATAACTTCGGTCTTCTGGCGATTCTTATTAGCCGCGGCTCTGCTCTTTGGTTTTTGCTTCTTTAAAAAACAGAATCTTAAGTATCAGCGTCGAGAACATGTTCTTTTCGCCCTTCAGGGAATTTTCATGTTTTCCGTGAACTACATGCTGACCTATATCGCGGAAACAATGATCAGCTCTGGGATGGTCGCGCTGACCTTCACGCTTTTGATTTATTATAATATGTTCGGCATGAGGGTTTTCTTCAAAAAACCCATCAATCGCAGTGTGATTGTGGGCTCACTCTTAGGTGGCCTAGGAATTGTTTTTATTTTTCTTAACGAGATTCTGCATTTTGATACGAATTCAAAAACCATTCTTGGTCTTGTGATCGGATTTTTTGCGACCATGTCCGCTTCGATTGGAAACATGGTCGCGCAAAAAAGTTATCAATTGCGTATTCCCGTCTTAATCACAAACACCTGGGGAATGCTTTACGGAAGCATTTTCACGTTACTCGTAGCACTTATTCATGGCGATAGCTTAGCTATACCACTGAACGCACGTTTCTTAAGTGCGCTTCTTTACTTGGCGCTATTCGGCTCAGTCATCGCTTTTGGGGCTTATTTATCTTTGGCAGGAAAAATCGGTGCTGAAAAAGCGGCCTACACCAGCGTTATTTCTCCGGTGATCGCGATCACTCTTTCCAGTTTTTTTGAAAACTTTGTGTGGACGCCGTATATTATTACCGGCGTCGTTCTTTGTCTTTTAGGAAATATTCTTACTCTGACCAAGCGGGCGGGTTGATTCCCGGCGGTAAAAAGAAGACGCCTGACTGATACATCATAGACAGCACACGAGCACTGGATTTGCGAAGATCCTTTCCCTGAGGTGAACCATTATCAACGACAATCATTCCGTCTTCACCTGCGGATATGTATGTGTGGCCTGGTGATTTTCCAACTTGGTGCATGATAAAGCTACCAGTGATGGGACGATAAACAGAAGCATCCCACGGAATCCAACCAGCTCGATAAAGTGCTGCAGAGAAGTTCACCACCGCCGCCGTGTGATGCCAGATCAATGGATTCTTTTTGTTTTCATTAAAGTCATCAGTGACTCGATAACCTGCGCGTTGATAAGCCTGCCTTAAAACTTCGGACTGAAACTCGGCGCACGGAACACTTTCAAAACCATGACGAACAGCCGTGGCTCGAGTGGCGATGGTCCAAGCTCCCCGCGTAGAGATGGCACCCGTTTTTTCAAACTGCGCTGAAAGACGCTGAGCCAGTTTAGAATCAATCATCATATAGGACTTTTCTGAAGGCTCTGTACGTGTCGCCGCTCTTTTTAGTTCAGAGTAAATGCTGCGCCACTTTTCTCTTTCTTCGGAAGATAACGATTTGCCATCCACCATGTGATTGAGTCGTGAGCCAAATCTTTTACGAATGGATTTTGAATAGCGAAATTTCGGTCTTCCGTCGGCATGAAAGTACTCAAGAAATGCTTCATTAGGTTCTGACGTGGTATGAACGGCGAAGTGGCCTTCGGTCCCTTCGATATCTTCAATAATAGAAGCAAAGATAGATAAACCACCGGCCGTGGTATTGAAGTCATTGATCTTTTCTGCGGTGAACTCATCTTGATAATCTGCGGGCACGGAAAGAATGCGAATGGGATGGATGAAACCCGTGCTAGATCTTTCTAGGTTTCCTTTAGAATTTCGAAAAGGCAGATACTTCTTTGTGTACTCTAGCGGAATTTCAATTTGCGCGCCGGCAGGGAGTTCCGCTTTTGCTTCAAGAATGCCATTCACCTCATAACGAATCATTTTTCCTTCGCTAAGAATAATTTTTTTCGTCGGAATGCTCTGGCTCGATTCCGGAATGGGAAGCAGTATCTGTGGCTTAACTTCAACTGCATGGACGGCATTTGAGTTGAAAAGAAAAAATGCGGTCACAAGAATGGATTGTGCTGACATGGGCTCCTCCGAAAAGATCCATACTGAAGAAACTTTTCGGAGGGGTCATATTAAGGACTGTTAATTTGTGCAAACTCAAGTTTGCTGACCGACTAAATCCTTCAACTCAACCACTAAGTCCTGCATACCTTGGGACAAGTGTGACATTTGATCGCTGGTCTGCGCGACCTCTTGAGCCACTTGAGCATTTTTCTGCGAAGCCTGATCTAGTTTATTCATAGCTTCACTGATTAATGAGATACCGCGGGCTTGTTCATGACTGGCGCCAGCAATTTCATTGTTAATTTCTAAAACTTTTTGAGCCGAAGCTAAAAATTTATTTAAAAGCTCACCACTTTGATTCGCGATTTCGCCACCTTCATGAATCTGGCGCACGCTTTCTTGAATCATCTTTGAAATATTTTTAGCAGAATCTGCACTTCTTTGCGCAAGGCTGCGAACCGCATCCGCAACAACCGCAAATCCTTTTCCCATTTCTCCGGCACGGGCTGCTTCCACAGAGGCATTCAAGGCTAAAAGATTTGTTTGGAAAGCAATGTCATCAATGACTTGGCTGACTTCCTCGATCTTCGTTGCTGAAGCTCTTAAAGCATCCATCGAAGTTATAAGTTTTTGTACAGACTCAGCTCCCGCTTTGGAAGCATCAAAACTTTCTTGAGATAATCCCGAAGCCGCTTTGGCATTTTCAGAGTTAGACTTCACCATGCTGGATAGCTCTTCAAGCGAAGCGACTGTTTCTTCAAGTGAAGCGGCCGACTGAGTCGCTCCTGAAGCCAAATCCTGACTGGCTTTATTCAAATGCGTGCTCGTGTTTTCTAAAGAGTTCCCCGTGCCTTCAATGCGTGTAGCAAAGCCAGTCATTCGACGCACCAAACTCACTGTCACCCAGATGCCCATCACCAAACAGAACAAACCACCGATGATGGAAATCAATAAGTTGATCATGCGGAAGGCCGCACCGGATTCATGCGCCGTAGCCGCATCTTTTTCAATCAACTCACCCAAAGTTTCCATTTTGCCTTCGAGAACTTTAAACGAAGCTTCAAACTTAGGAAGCTCCACCAGCGCAGCACGGTAACCTTCGGCGATGGCTAGATCCACAATCTTATTTGTGGATGCAATGTAGTTCATCATTTCCGGCTTGGTTTCTAGAATCGCATTTCGAGTGTTATCATTTAAAGGAAGCTTTTCTAGAGCTTCAAGGTATTGTTGAAATTCCTCGGACTTTTCCTGCGCTTCTGTTTTGATCTCTTTCAACTGCTCCGGATTGTTTTCAGCGGCAAGCAATGACGCCAAAACTACAGACCTCAATCCATCATGCATCATATCCGCTAACGTCATATTGCGAACTGCGGGCAGTTGCACATTGGCGACGTTATCAAACTGATTCATCAGCTTGGTGGAGTTAACGAAAGAAAGTGTAGCGACGCCAGATAGTACAATCAAAAATCCGCCACACAGCAACCAAAGTTGTTTTTTAAGGGTTAAACCCATATCACCCTTACCAGAGTTTTGATTCGATTGATAAATAAAGAATCACACCAGTTTCGTGTTCTTCCGCGGAAGGGCCAATTCCCAACAAAGCACCGATGCCAGGAACGATTTCAGTTTCTTCTCCAGCCTCAAAAGCTGTACGGATGCCCGGCACCACGTAATATGTTGATGCGGCGGCTTTCATATCAGGACCGATCACAGATTCATTGCTGTTAAATACAAACTCACAAAGCAGGTTTGTTTTTGGAGTGTAATTGTAAACGACGCTGGATCCAAAGTTGAACCCAAAGGTCGTTGCCGTGTCTCCATTGACGTCTTTAGCATCAGGAGTGAAGGTGAAACCCGCATTCCAATGATTTGTCCAGCGATCATTGATCGTGATCGAAACGGCCTGGTTGAACTGTAATCCAGCAACGCCTGTCCCGAATCCCTTTTTGTAATCACCTGTTGGCGCAATTAAAGTAAAGCGCGGAGCCATAGCGAGAGTCGGCGTGTTCAAAAGTTGATAGCGATAGTTCAGTAGAATGTCGCCGACCTGAGTTTGATCGCTTTCACCCGCCTCGCCCGTTTGTTTCATCACCGGAACAACAAAAGAGAATTGATGAGTTTCATCCGTTATAGGGATTTCACTTGTGAAGTTATAAGTCCAATCATGCGAAGGATTTAGATACTGATAAGTTTGAATAAATTGAACAACACCCGGCTCTTGATTGTAAGCCTCTTCCATAAGAAAAGAGTTGTCCTTCACGACCTCTGCTTGCGCAAAAGACGCCATCATTAAAACCAAAACGTTCAAAATTCCGAATTTATGCATGTATCCCCCGAGAGTGTTTCGAATATCTTTTCTCGAACCTCGGCGAAAATCTACGGAGTACGTATTTCCCAACAAAGAACAAAACTTTGGGAGGGGTTTTCTTTAGGCAGTGCGCTTAATTATATGAAAGCCAAAACGTGTGCGCACAGGTTTAGACGATATTTCCCCGACCTTTAGAGCAAAGGCCGCGTCTTCGAAGTCTTCATCCATGCGACCTGGACCAAAAGTTCCAAGGTCTCCACCCTGGGCCGCAGAAGGGCACGTCGAACAACGTTTCGCCAATTCCTCAAAACTTTTTCCGGAACTCAAGGCGCGAAGAACATCTTCGGCTTCATACTGATGCTTCACAAGAATGTGGCTGGCGCGGATTTTCATAGTCACACACTACTTGTCGTTTTCAAAAATGTCACCCGAAAGCTTTTTTTCGCCTTATCCAACGTATAAGAATTTTTTTGGAAGATCATCACCCTTCGTTATTTGCGACTTGGGTTTGTGCTTGTTTCAGGCTGAAACAGGCTCTTCGGACTGAATGTTCGGCCCCAGTTCTGCAAAAGAAATTTAAAAAAAGAAGGGAAACACTATGCCTATCAATCCGTACGTAATCGAACAAACATCCGCTGGAGAACGCAGTTACGATATTTATTCTCGCCTGCTCAAAGACCGTATCATCATCTTGGGCTCGGCTGTCACCGACGAGGTCGCAACCTCTTTGATCGCCCAGATTTTATTTCTGGAGGTGAACGATCCAGATAAGGATATCCATCTTTATATTAATTCCCCGGGTGGATCCGTCACTGCTGGGATGGCCATCTACGACATCATGCAATTCGTAAAATGCGACATTGCCACATATTGTTTGGGTTTGGCGGCAAGCATGGGTTCTTTGCTCTTAACGGCAGGCACCCCAGGGAAACGCTTCGCGATGCCTAACAGCCGAATTTTACTGCATCAACCGCATCTGGGTGATGGAGGGTTGGGCGGACAAGTGACCGATATCGAGATCCACGCAAAAGAGTTGGTCCGTACGAAGAAAAGGATGACCGAGATATACTCCCTTCACACCGGTAAGAAGGCAGATTTCCTGGCAAAGACGATGGAGCGAGATCATTATATGAGTGCGGAAGAATCCAAGATCTTTGGAGTCATCGATCACGTCATCCCCGCCCGAAAAAAGCTTTTAAAAGAAGCTGGCTAATCTCATGTTCGCAAGGAGAGCTTCGGCTCTTCTTGCTTCCAACTTTGGGCCTGCCGCCGTCTCAGAAAAAGAAAGCGCTTGTGAATTAACAGGAAGATGCCTCAAACTTAAAGATAGCGATACTCCACTTAATTTGAATGTCTTGGGACTGGGGGAAGCGTCTTGGCAGCCAACTACTACCTAACTACAGGTAAACAAAAACTAGGGCCGTTATCAGAGAAGAATATCATTGATGGCGTTCGCTCTGGAAAAATCAGTTTGTTTGATATGATTTTGAATAATCAGACGGGCGAATGGATGATGCTAGCCCAGCATCCTGATTTTTCCGATTTAGATCCTTCAAATGAATCTAACACTTCATCTGAGTATGGCGATCATCTGGCGGTTGGCTTGATATCGGATCAAGAATCGAACGAGAAATTAGATCTCCCTGAATTTATCACTCCCGATAATTTTCCAATTTTAACTCCCGTTTACTGGTACGAAAAAGACCACTCAGACCAGCGTTTAAAATACTTGGATGTGCTTGAACTTATTCATTCTCAAAAGCTTTCTGAACAGAGCTTGATCTCGAAGAATCCGCACGGCCCTTGGCAGCCCGTTATCAATTGGGACGAGTTCTCGCCGAAATCATTAGAAGATTATAAAAGAGCTTCAAATGAAGATCTTCCCGACGTCCATATTCGTCGAAAATCGCAACGCTTTAACTGTGGAAAGGTTTTCGTCGCCCTTTCAAAAAAGGGAACAGGTTTTCAGGTCTTCTGTGCCGATATCTCTAAAACCGGCTTAGGCTTTTTGGTTCGCGCCGCTAAGTGTGACTTAAATGACGAGCTAATGATTAAATTTGACGACAAACTGCAAGACAGTAAGTTTGACGCCAAAGGCATTGTGGTTTCAGTTCGAAAAGTAAAACTGCCGGGCGCCAACGATATTTATATCCGCTACGGCGTGCGTTTCACTGCACTTTCCGAAGCGGGTAAAAAATTTATCTTGTCTGTCACGAAATCCTAATTACTTTTGCAACGTATTGATGAAGGCCTCTACCTTGGGAAGAACTTCATCAAAGTCTTTATCGTGAAAGTTCAGCGTGGGACGAATCATTTCTGGTGGCATCTCTTTGGCCTTCATTCTGAGCCAGAAAGAACTTTCCGCAGGGCTTGAAAGATTGAGCATGGTGCCCTTCATCTCAAGCACCATTTCTTTTGCGGTCGCCTTCTGAAATTGCGAGTGGCACATAGCACAGTTCTTTTTCACAAGGGGGACAAGTGGCTCAAAAGCCTGCAAAGTTTTTTCGGAAATATGCGACTTTGACGGATCTTCAGAAATCTCATCTGCTTTTTTACCAGAGGAAATTCTTAAAAGAGCTCCGTTTTTATCATCCAAAACAAGAACCGAACCGTCATTCAAGGCGGTTAAGCCTGTGGGGGCGCCGCGAGGACGAACTCCCTCTTGTGCCTTCCAACCAAATACCACCTCTTGGTATTGGCTATCGGTCGGTGTTCCCAATTCATCAACGGGATAAGCGACGATTCGCTGACCGTACTTTTGATATCCGTGCCATCCGACTAAAAGTTTGTTCTTCAATTGAGGCAGCAGTTCCCCTTTGTAGTAAAGAAGACCCAGAGGAGCCGTGTGAGCAGGCATAAAGATTTTTGGTAAAGCGAAATTCTTCGCACACATTTCACCGGTAACTTTATTTTTAAATCCTGGAGCGACTTCCCCGCGCGAATGGCAATAAGGCCAACCGTAGTGTTTTCCTTCTTCTAGAATATTTAACTCTTCATAAGGGCGTTCTTCATCCGGAAGATCCAAGCCGTTTTCACCTTGAAGGACCAGGCCTGAAATTGGATGCACGGTTAACGCCATAGAGTTTCTTAAGCCGCGCGAAAAAGGAATAACCCTCACCGCTTTTCTTTGAGTGTCATTACTGAGTGTTACTTTCCAAACGGCGGCACTCGCAAGGGCACTTTCAGACTGAATGCATTTTCCATTTTCGTCGATGGTTTTTATACCAGAACCGCAGTCATCTGAAGGGGCACCGACATTTATATACATTTCCGTGAAGTCCCGATTGGCGGCCATTTGAATAAGAGGATGTTTGTTCTTCAAGCGATTTTCCAAAGCATTATAGCTGCCCGCACTTGCGTATTCTCCTTTACGGAAAATAGACTGAGCAAAGTCATTCACGACAACTTCAGTTGCGGTATCAATATTAAATTGTCCCGTCTTTGGGTCTCTGGGTTGAAAGCGCACCACGGCTGTCGGCGTTCCAACATAAAGGCGCCCCTCGGGATCAATAATGATCCCATTAGGCATCGTGAGTTTCTTTGTAGGAAAAAGATTAACCACCGCTGTTTTTTCGACGCCAGAAGAATCTTTTCCACGATAAACAGCATACACAGTTCCGCGACCGAAAGCCCAGCCACCCATTTCAGTGACATAGATCACGCCTTCTTTAGATTGCACGGCGTAACGAGGCATTTTAAATCCCTCTTTTTTTCCAGCTAGAACACCAACACACAATCCCTCTAGAGTCGCCACCGGGGCTTGGGGAAGACCGTCACAGAGCACAGAAGTATCAAGACGGTATCCCGAATTTTCAAAAACTTCCGCGTTCGCTTGAACCGCCGTCAGTGCTGAAAAAACTATGATCCATTTTGAGACAACCGCTTTTGCTTTCATAAGTCTTCCTTTCAAAGGAATATCCAGCTTATGAAAGAGCAAAAGGTACGCCCTGTTATCTGCAACTCCATCGGTATTAGCGAACCAAGATGAGAATCAAAATGGCCAAGGACAAATTTGGCTGACACCTTTTGTACAGCTATTCGTCCTGTAAATTTAACGCAGGCGCTCTTGGGTTTTAGCTTCAGATCGAAATGGCCTCATTACTTTCCTTTTCGTAACCAAAGCACAAAAAGGTGCGTACTTCCAATATTTTAGATTTCAACTATCCTTCAGAAAGCGACTCACTAAAAGAAAGGATATCGCACATGAAAACACAAAACGAATCAATCAGAACAAAAGCGCAAGAGACTTTCGAAAAGCATCTTGAGTATCTTTCTACAGGGAATATCAGTGCCTGGATGGCTCTATGGAACGAAGGCGGCGTCTTGGAATTTCCCTTCGGCCTTAAGGAATACCCAGCCCAGGTCAGCGGCAATGAAGCAATTCACGAATACATCCGCCACTTCCCGAATTACTTGAAGATTGAGTTTACAAAACCCACATATCATCTGACTGAAGATCCAAACCTTGTGATTGCTGAATTTAAAGGTTTTGGTAAGATGGTCACGAACGGACGCCCGTACAATCAAACGTATATTTCCGTCGTGAAAACAACAAACGGAAAGATCGACAGCTACAAGGATTTTTGGAATCCACTGGTTTTACAAACGGCGCTCGGAGAGAACAATAAATACGACGGGGCTACAGCAAATATGTAGCGTGCCCAGGGGTTTTTTAAATGAACAAAAGAACTGAAAAAGAAGTGCTTAACCATAAGGTTGAAACGACCTTAGAGCGTGTCATTAAAAAACCCCTGTTCGATGAAACATGTATCTTTAGCGTAGCGGCACGATTCCTGGGCGACAAATGGACAATGATTGTTCTTGTCGCCCTTCTTGAACGGACCAAACGCTATAATGAACTTCAAAAGCAAATACCGACCATCTCGCCAAAGATGCTCGCTCAAACTTTAAAGTCTTTAGAAGAGTGGGGCTTTATTTCACGAGAGGTCTATCCCGAAATTCCTCCCCGAGTGGAGTACTCGCTCACCCCGTTTGGCCGAAGCCTTATGCCCACACTTTCCGTGCTGTTTGATTGGGCCATAGAAAATGAGAGCAAGCTGCGCAAAATTAAGTGATTTGCGCCATTCTAATTGCGAGACATCCTAAAGACGGATAAGTCCTTAGCAAAACTAAGAAAAAATCTTTCGTGAAACCCCGACTCAAGATGAGGCTATTCACTTTTTTTACGAGTAGAAAATCTCATTCTTTGCAAAAATAAAAATAGATCTTTGCAGAACTGAGCCAGGGAGTTCATGGAATGAAAAATAATAAGATAAGAGGCTTTCTGGCTCTATCCGTGATTTATTTGGTTCTTTGCTTTTTCTATTCAAATTGCGCCCGCACCGAAGAAGCCCGTTCGCCGGCCTCTATGGGTATTATCGGAACTCAATAGAATTTCACCACTAGAATTTGTGACGGTGAAGAATCAGCCCGTGACTAGGATCGTAAGGCGACACTCCGACACTGACGCGATCGCCGACGACAACCTTGATATTGAATTTTTTCATTTTTCCACAAAGGCGTGCCTTGACCAAGACTCCATTTTCCAGAGTCACTGAATAAACACCACCGCCAGAAAGATCGACGACTTTACCTTCGACATTTACCAAATCATCTTTTGCCATAGTACCTTGCTTTACGAATAGAAAACTAGCCGGTGGGCAACACCGACTAGGAAATTAATTTTGAAATTCTGTGACTAATAAGAACGGCGAGACCCGAAGGCGCCACCACGTCTATTAGATGAGAAACGATTTTCTTGAGGACGCGCTTCAGAAACATTCAAGGGACGACCTGACAAGGCAATGCCGTTTAATTTATGAATCGCGTCCTGTGCCTCTTCATCTGTCGACATCTCGACAAACGCAAAACCTTTGCTTCGACCTGTTTCACGATCGGTCAGTACATTGACGGAAGCCACGCTTCCTGCCTCTGAAAAGACAGTGCCTAGTTGCTCTGAATCCACTGTGAATGAAAGGTTTCCGACGTATAATTTTCTTCCCATAATTGCCTCCATAAAAAGCTAGGGGCCATTCGCAAAAGACAAAAGGGAATCTAATGAAGGATGTGAACGACTTGTTGCCGTTAGTAGAACACACTCCCCCTCAATTAGATATAACCAAAATCGAAACGTTCAAATCGAGCTCAGATCGAAGAGGACGTGTTTGAGACGAAAAATATTCAGTCTCATGTTATTTGTGCGAAAACAAAGTCGAGTCCGGCACTAAGTCTTTTCACAACCTCTCTGTTTCTGAAGATTTCATGATGTTATAAAAAAGAGTGAAAGGGAGACATGATCAGGTGAGAGAGACTGAAACAATTAAGAAGAATGTAACGAACCGACTGACGGAGATGCTTTCAAAAGAATCATCTGTGACGAACAACTCTGATGCTCTTCTGGATGCTGTTCCTCCTTTTCTGGATGATCTACTTAGCTACATAAACTCAGACAGTCGTTTCACATTCCGTCATTTAGAAACCGATGGCATGTCGGCACCCTACGGAAGAGCGAAAGCCGCACTGACTAGTTTTCCTCTTCCACAACTTTTAAAAGAATTCAGTCTGCTACGCAAAGCCGTTAATGAAGAACTGCAAAAACAAAATGAGCTTAGCTATGAGGCTAGAAATAAAGTCGATGAGGCCATCGACGCCGTGATCTCGCTGGCAGTCACAGAGTTTGTGACCACAAAGGGCCAAAGAACCGAAGATGCCCTGACGAAGGCCGAAACCAGTAATAGAAGTCTAGAACAGTTTGCTGGTGTTGCAGCTCATGATCTTAAGTCTCCGCTAGCGACAATTTCAGGGTACTTAAGTTTGTTGGAAGAAGAGTTAGGACAGGCTTTGCCAGGTAACGAATATATTCCAATTATTGAGGGTGCCGCAGAAAGAATGCGCAAGCTTATCGACCGCTTGTTAAGCTATGCTCGCCTTTCGGGAAAAAACATTCCTTTTGAGAAAGTGGATCTCAACGATGTCCTAAAAATTTCAATTCAAAACTTACACAGCGCCATTCAAGAGACACAAACTCAGATAGAATCTGATGAGCTTCCTTCTGTGTATGGTGATTTTGAACTTCTGGTGCAGGTATTCCAGAATATTTTTTCTAACTCGATCAAGTTTCGAGGTACAAAGCCTTCACGCATCAAAGTCACCGTGCAAAGCCGACCTGAACAAAGTTCGTGGGTATTTTGCATTAAAGATCAGGGAATCGGATTCGACCCAAAGGAAAAGGACACTATTTTTGGTCTGTACACGACATTGAACTCGGGCAAACAGCTCTCTGGCTCAGGAATTGGACTGGCCACGTGTCGCAAAGTCGTCGAGCTGCACGGAGGCCAAATATGGGCCGACTCCAAGCCTAATCACGGAACATCGATCTTCTTTTCTTTGCCCGTAATTAACGCTGAAAACTAATACGGGCTTTCTCAGACTGTAAATTTTATTCTCTCTGCCCCAAATCTTGCGCTTTCAGAGGGCTCTGAGTAAGTTCCCCAGGCATTATAAACACAATTAAGGAGATTCCATGAAAGCACTTATCGCTTTAGCTTTGGTTTTTGCAGTATCCACTTCTCACGCTTACGGCCTTTCTTGCGGCCAACTAGTAGACTACAAAAACAATCTTGCAAAAGAATTGAACTGGTTGAGAGAGAAAATGAGAGAAACAAGAAACTCTGACACTCTTGAGCTTTACATGGGCCAATACGAAGAGCTTTACGCTAAATACCAAAACGCAGAAAAAGCTATCAGCAGCGACTGCAAATAGTTCTTTCCTAAAAAATGGAATGAAATAAAAAAGGCTGCGAGATCCGCAGCCTTTTTTTTATACGATAG
Organism: Bdellovibrio bacteriovorus; assembly: GCF_001592745.1. Classification (NCBI taxonomy): domain Bacteria; kingdom Pseudomonadati; phylum Bdellovibrionota; class Bdellovibrionia; order Bdellovibrionales; family Pseudobdellovibrionaceae; genus Bdellovibrio; species Bdellovibrio bacteriovorus. Next base: position 1,674,250 of record NZ_LUKD01000001.1, on the reverse strand, counting down.
GCTCACCCTGTTCTAACTTATCTATGAACTTTTGAATCATCCGATCGCGGGTTTCCTGTTTTTTTGCGTTTTGCAGTCGGTACGAGATTGAAAAAAGATTTCTTCTATCTAACTTTTTGAATGCCGCACTCGCCTTCTTATTCTTTTTGAGTTGTTTAAGAAACTCTTCCGGCACTTCGGAATTCTTCGGCGAAGCATAAGCCGCATCCCAACGACCATCCGCTTTCGCAGCCTTCACCGCCGCTAAGCCCGCAGGCTGCATCAGGCCATCTTTCATCAAACGCTGCACATGTTCGGTATTAATCTTAGACCATTTACTGCGCGCCGTACGGGGAGTATATCGATTGCAGTAACTGATCTCATCGACAGCCTTACGAATCCCATCAATCCATCCAAAACAAAGCGCTTCATCCAACGCCTCTTGGTTCGTGATGCCTTTCTTGCCGGAATCCTTTTTGTAAAAACCAATCCAGACCTCAGAAGCCTTATCGTGATTCTTCTGAAGCCACTTATGAAGTTCATTTTTACTTTTAAAGAATTTAATCTGCATCGAATCTATCCAACCATCTCGCGTGCTATTTCAAGAAGCTTCGACATCGTATTAAAATTACGAGTCGTCCCTCGTACCGAAAGCTTCTTTTCAAAATAGTTGTTATTAAACTTAGATTCACTAATCAGAGTGCGATACTCTGCATAGACCACTTTTTTCTTAAGTACGATCTTATCGGGAGAAAAATCAATTACGGAAAACGCCTTCTGAGCAGAAGCACTGGGCATATCGGAAAGCAAAGTGTAGTAGTGCGTCTTTCCGTCGGGCTTTTTAAAAGGACTCTCTTTAAGAACACGCGCGAGCTCGTCCGGCGTCAGAGCAAAAGTATCCAAATCCCCACCAAAGTTCTTTTTGATAAGAGCCCGTACCTTTTTCTCAACTTCACGAGCTTCCAAGGAAGTTCTAAGAAGAACATTCCCACTAGCAATATAAGTCCGTACATCAGAAAACTTATTCTGCTCAAGAAGCTTGCGAAACTCCGCCATAGGAACTTTATTTTTCCCAGTAGGAGTCACCGCTCGTAAAAACACTATGTAATATCCCATACTTCAGTTGTAAGAAGTTTAAGAAGGAACTTCAAGGCCAACGAAGACAAGACATCAAATTTTAGCTGATTGTTTAGGATAATTACTGAACAACACCCGGAGAAGCACAGCTTTCATCAACGCTGGCTCTTTCAGAGAAAGAAACCGCATCACCATTAGCGTTACAGCAAACAAACCGTTCCCGCTTCACAATGTCGTTTCTAGACTCCATCGACGCCGTATACTTACAACTTCGGTACTTCCCAGACACCGCCCCACAAGAAGCCGCCTCCAAAGAAGTCCCCCCCGACTGCTGAGGATCCGCCGTACAAGTAGCAGTGCCATTAGCACACTTAATAGTAGTCGAACACAAAGCCCTAACCGGATCCGCCTGAACCGCCAAAGAACCAAAAAGACCCATCATCAAAAACGAAAAAATCAAAGTCTTCATAAAGATCACTTCTCCAACAAGTTAAATCAATGATCCCAACTCGTAACAGAGTCAAATTTCTCGTCTCGAAATAATTAAAACCCGTCACCCAAGTCACCATTAGGGAGCACTAAAGAAGAGAGGAGCTTTTTGGCTCAGAGAATTAAATATTTAATAATTTAATTACATGTCCACATAAATCCAAAGATTACTAACCTAAAAGGTCCCTTACTTTAATTTATTAAGAACGAATGACGAATTGTTGCCGTCATCATCCGAATAGCAACCGGTATAAATCCAGATTTCAGAGAAAGGTAAAGACCGTAATTTGCTGCCCAGGTTCGCACGAAGGCGTAGTATATCCTCTGGATTCATCCCAGAGGTTCGATTCTCAATTAGGATTATTGTACTCTCTTTACCTGAATGCGGTTTTAAGGCTTTCTTTTGTATAGCCGTAAAAATCATGTCTTCGTATGTTCCTTGAATACCTGGATGAGAGCCTATTAGAATATATTTTCCACCGAAACCAATCTCCGCAAAATTCTTTCTGATCCGCTCCCGAAACTCAGTATTAACGTGCTTTTTTATAATATCAAAATCTCGTTCTGTAGGGGCCTTATTACTGAGAAGTCCCCCCATTTTATCCTGATCATTTAACCAAATAAAATGCCGTTCGTTATCTGCAATTGACGTTATTTCGATATTAAATAATCCGGAATCACTTTGAATTTCAAAGTCCCATGGTTTGTCCCGTTTCAATATCTCAAAGCTTCGCCCTCTTTCACCCTCTTGATGAAGATACTTAAGAAAATGCTTAGCAATTATCTCCTCTTTTAATCTTTCATTTTTCACCGACAAACGAATCCTTAGAATAATTCTCCCGTCTCTTTCTATTAAAAAATTGGGTTGAAAATTCTTTTTACCGGACAATTCTACACGACCAAAAAAAGGATCTAACTGATAGGCAAAACTAGGCACACTGCGCCTTTTAGTTAAAGCCTTATGAAGGCTGCCTATACAGACGACTAAATGACTTAAGTATCTCTTTACAAACCGCGCCATGCTCTTTCTTTCAACCTATTCAAAAAGTTCAAATCTGCGCATCAGACATTCCGTGGTATAATTTCACCTAAAACGTTCGTTGTTTGAATATCATACCCCTTTTTCCAATAGATCGTACTTTGAAGAAGCTCTGAAGGCACTCAGACCTGGTTCAGACGCTAAAATGCGTAGTTGACTGTTTGAAAAACAGGGGTTTGCAAAGCGATTCTTCATCTAGTCGGTCAACCGAATAGCTATCTTCCTTTTTGGATTTCATCTTATACTTAATAGCGTATTAAGTACCTCTGCCAATTAATAAAACGATTTGTTCACCTGGAAAAACACCGGAAAGAAATTATGCGAATCACCTGAAGACCATGTAATTGCTAAGTACGAGTTTTTTGCCAAGTGGAAGTAAGAAAAATTTTGATGTTTCATTTGATAATCATTACTAGCCATTTCGAGCAATAGGGACACTCTCGTCGAGGCATAGAATTAGTATAGTTCATCCCTAATATCGACTGACATTTGGTATTTAAAAAAGAATTATAAACCAAAAAGTAACGCTTTCCCAAATAGACAAAATAGCCTCTCGCGTTTTTTCTGATTGATCATAAACAGTAACTAGCCCCAGAATTAAAACCAGAATCTGGGTTAAAATATTTATATTGGCAATTCTTGTTTCAACAGCATTATCCAAAAACTTACGCAATGATTGAACCGACCTTTCAAGCTTCTCTTTTTGAAACAAAATTCCGTTTTTAATTTCATCGTCCAGACGAACTTTTTTCCGTCTTCGCAAAGACTCACAATTTAGAAAGTCCGACCCTATCTCCCTGTATTGGAAATCTAAATCGAAGTCTTTGGCTAGAGTATCTAATCGAAATTCGATTTCCAAAAGATAGTCACGAAGCTTAAAATTTTTCAAACTCCAAAAACTAGATTTCTCGGCAGCATGATGCATCTCGCTTCCTATAGTCTCCACTAACTGGTAATTATGAAAATAGTAGAACCATAAAAGCGAAAAGTCGGTATTAAAAAATTCAAGATTACTTCTCGCTTCATGGACGCTCTTTCGCTCTCCAGTTCCAGGCTTAATACGGTCAAGATTAGCTACGATTTTTACCGATGCGTCGAACTCACTTAGATCGGGCAAAGTAAGAGAGTACTTTCCTTTTTCAGACCGATAATAGGAGAACTTCCGAGGCGTATGGTCCAGAACAGACCAAAATTCTTGTTGATATGGCTTCATTAAGGTTCCACAGTCAAAGTGCCATATATCTAATGAGGGAATCAATGCTCTTGATTGCGCCACGCCTAATCCAAGGTATCCTTTAAAAAAACCAAGTAACTCATTTTTCACAGTGTTGATTTTTTCTTTCAATACTTTTTGTTTGTGTATTGTACCGTTTCCAGCTTGCATTCCCCACGTTCTGAAAATTCGTTTTAAAGGGGGAGCATACAAATACACATCTGAATAGAAATGAGTTCGGAGAAGCTCCTCAATCTCAGCATGAAGGCTAGAACCGACCGAACATGTAAAAACAATTCCAATATGTCCCTTAAAAAAAGAAACAACGTCAATTTTCACTATTTTGGTTAACCTAAATAAGTCGTCGCTTTCCGGAATTTGGATGTATCCAATAGGTGATGAAGACCGCACTTGAACAGATGATTCAGTAATTTTCTGAATACGCTCATATACCTCCCTAAGTGAATTACGCGGAAATCCCTCTTTCTGTGGGAATTCGCTAAAGAGCTTCGGCAGCCGCGAATGTACACGCAGCCATTCGGCATAGGTGATAATAATAGGGAGGCTAATCGTATCTAATCGGAGGTCTGTCTCCGGAGGAACAGCATTGTTCCATTTATCTTTACGGGCATATCGGGCATAGCTCTTAATTGATTCAACGGCCTCAATCTGAAAACCCAAATTATACTTTGAGAAAAGTTTTAAAACCTTACCACTGAAATAGCGACGCCCCCGTCTCTTCCAAGACTCTTTAGGAATTTTAATATAATTCTTCAAACTATCCTCCAAAACACGCAACCCGCGGATCTATACAAACTATAGTTTGTGAACTACAAAAACGGTAGTTATCAAAAAAACTAGACAGTAAGTCACTACAAGATTCTTCAAATGCCATGATTTAGCATGAAAAACAAAGATGTATTTGATTTGAGGAAATCAAAATTGAGAGCCTTTATTGCGCATATGCTATTGATTTCCCATTACATATGTTGAACAAAGGAACGACAACAATAAAGAGCAATGCATAGAAAATTTCCTACAAGTGCTTGTGCAGCAGCTTTGAGTGCAGGAAGACTAATAAATTTAAATAGTGTCTTTAAAATTATTTCGTTATTAACTGCGAAATTAAATGCCCCACGCAAATACTTAAAAAAAACTTTCTGTACGTGTCTTTGTAGGTAGTAAATTTTTCTTCTACAAGGCCCCACTACGTCCATATGGGTAAAGGCGCGCGAAGCGTATTGGGTCAAAATAGGATATCTTATCCTCCCTGAGGGCTTCCAATGACATCTTCTTTATCTGTGAACCTCTAGACAAAGTCCCGATACACAAATCCATCACGCAGAATCACTTCTGCAAATACAAAAACGTTGGCGTTGTTATCAGCACTACCAATCAATTCGGAATTTTTCCTTTTGATGTCAATACCAAGCTGATTAAGGGTTCTTACGTGAAACCGTAAAATCGCATGAGAGTCCGCGAAGAAATTCTCTTCCATTTTGTGATTGTCTTCAGAAAATGCCAGATGAATGGCTTTTCCTATTTCATCTAAATGCTTTTCCAAAGCTTGCGCACATCCTACTAAATCTTTAGACAATTCAGCTGGTATTTTAATAACAGGTTTTTCTTTCCACCTAAGCAAATCATTTATTAATTTTCTCATTTCTGTAAACGGATCAAGATCTCGAATAATCTCTGCTAGAAATGGATCATTAGATACAAAAAGAGGAACATCGAACGTCAGGGAATCATGAAATTCTGATTGCGGATCTGATATTTCGCATACTTCTGCCAGTCTCATATCGCTTTCAAAAATCGGAACAGAGCTCGTCAGCTCGCTAACCAACATCATTTGTTCTAAGTTGCCACCTGTACGCCAAAACTGAATACTTCCTTTTTTAGATAAGTCAAAATTTGGCAGATGCCTCGGATCTTTTCTTCTCTCCTCTCGGAAGTAATTCATACAATCAATAATTTGCATTTCAGAAAGAGAAGGGTCATACATTTTAATCTGCTCTTTAAACTTATCCTCCGGAAGACAAGCTAGCCAATCAGCGATCATGCGGCGAGATTTCCTCTGGAGTGTTTCAAGGTCCCGCGCACTAGGAGTCGATGATTTTACTCTCTTTTTCGCCCGACCTACTAAATCTTCTCGAACTGTCGAATTAAAGTTAGAAGGATCGGGAACAAAACTAAGTCTCTTCATTAAAATCTGTGGCATTACGAATATCACACTATTTAGATATTCATAGGTATCTAGGATAAATTTCTCTGGACTCGCGATGGGATTCATCTCAGGCTTCATGCTCCATGGATGAAGAGCGGGATCAACCATCAGAAAAGAATCGAAATAAATTGGCAAAAATGGAATCACCCTTGAAACAGGTTCGGTAGAAAAATCAATATACACACATGCTCTATTTTTTCCTGAGGGTTGCCTTAACATCGACAGATAGTCGGTGTCCGGAGGCCAGATATCCGCGTAAGAACTGTAAAATCTTTTTACGTTCTCAACCCCAAAGGTTTCTCGTCGTTCCTTGAACGAGAGCCCTTGTTTTATACCAAGCTCATGCTCTACAAGATCCAGCAGAATGTGGTTTCTCTGCTCTAAATCTAGCTCCTTTATAGACTGATGAAATTTTGATTCTTTGTATCTCTTCCCATCCGAAACTACATAGCTATTATCGATCATACCCATGATTTCTGATATACTCAGTTCGTCGGCACTGTTTTCACGGGAAGAGTTCTTTTGCGAAGCCCTGCCGATCCCATCTAGGTGTTCCAACCAAGAGGTTAGAGTTAAGGACGCATCGAACTCTGCAAGCTTTTCTCTAGGGTCATCTCCATCGCTTAACGAGTCGATAATCTTTAAATCTTTTTGTACATCATCCTTGTAGAGAAATGTCTGGTCGGGCCTCATCAAAAACGGTGATATCTTTTGATGAAAGCGATCACCTGAAGCAAATGCCATACAGAAGGGTAAATATAAAATATATTCTAAATCGACGTGCGATTTTGCAGATTTACCGGAGGGCAACTTTTCTGAAGCAATGCCAAAGTTGTAAATGTAGACGGCTCTCTGAATAAAATTAACATAAGGGGAATAAACCTCGAGTGGAGGACAAGACTCTCTATTCCAAGCCTCAAATACCCTCTTCTTTTGATGAGGCAATAGCCCAAGTAAGTTTACCGCGCTAATAAACTTCTCCTGCTTAGTCATAGTACCAATGAAATCAGAATCAACCCACTCAACCAATTTATCTAAAGATTGAAATCCAGGACGGCTCTTTAAAATTTCCTTACAGTTCTTTTTTAGAGTACTGGAATCAAAAGTTCCCGCATTTCTAATGTATTGAGCTGTCTCAAATTCTTGTGCACTAAATTGCTTGGATTTCCATTTTCTTAACAGTTCAATTTCTTTTGGCTGCTCGAGAATATACCCAAGCTCCCCTCTTTTATTACGCACAGTTACCGCTTCAAAAGAAGGTATTTGCCCAGTAAGAGGGACCTCTTCTCCAGTCAGTGATGCAAAAGCCATTTTTCTATAATCAGAGAGAACAAACGCACTGCCATCTGTCGTGCGACCGGCAAGTAAAGAAACTGTTTCCTGGGGATCTTTATCTCCGTCCTCTTTGACCAAATCGCCCAAAATTTCACGTATTAATGTTGGGGAAATCACAACATGATAAGAGCGATGGAGAAGTGGGATATGGCTTCTTCCTAAGCCATTTACTAAAGACTTATCTATCAAAAGCATTGGACCCATTTTCACCTGCCTTCAAACAACAATGAGAAAATCATTATTCAATAAATCACGTTGTAGTACTTTTTAAAAGTACTACAAGCCTTCCTACAAACTTCCGCAATTGCAGTGTTTTGAAGTGATTTAAAAGGAAAGCGGAACACCGGGGCCTCTTACGGCTAACTGTGTAATGTTATTTGTTTTTATTAAAAATCTGCGAAAGCTGAAAATCTGAAGTAGAAAATGGTAGGGGGCGAGGGACTTGAACCCCCGATCCCAGTGTTATGAGCACCGTGCTTTAACCAACTAAGCTAGCCCCCCGGAAGTCTGAGATGACTTTACCGTATCAAACCTAATGAACACTATCAACCGCACATGATAGCAGCCACCGTTTAAAAATAAAAAAGGGTCCCGATGGGGACCCTTTTGACGCTGTGTAGAGTTAAATCAGCGATAAATTAAAACTTCGTGTACGAACAAGCCAAAGCAAAACGACCTGTCAGACCGGCAACACCTAAGTAAACTCCGTTCTTGGCCTTAGAATCTAAATCCAGGCGCACAAGAGAGCCGCCTTCATAGCAGGTCAATTCATAGTGGGCACGTCCGACAAAGGATGAAGCACGAGAGCGATACCAAAGTGTTGTACAAGCGACGTCACGAACCGTGAGCACGCGGTGTTGAGGGCCATTGCCCGTCGTTGCCCAAAACTCTTCGGTATAATTGATACGCAACGGCTCGTCAGGGGTCGCACGTTCAGCTTTTAGATACACGGTCGCCACCGTGTCGTTGCCTGTGTACTGAACCAAATCAGGCGTTTTTTCAGCGGAACATTCAACGGACTTAATGACTTTGTCAGCGGAATCAATAGCGAAAGCGGAGTGAGACAAAAGCAAAACAGCCACGAAAAGAACTGATTTCATTTTAACCTCCAGTTTTAAAACTGGAGGGATCATACAAGAAAATTTCCGAACGATTTGTCAGGAATATAAAAGATGAAAAAGATTCTAAAAAAAAGGGGACTTTCCGAAAAAAGTCCCCTTTAAAGAGCTTAAATTAGTTTTAAGAACGCGCTCTAGCTATCAACGAACGCCTTAAGCTTGTTCGAGCGTGAAGGATGACGAAGCTTACGAAGAGCTTTCGCCTCGATCTGACGGATACGTTCACGAGTCACGTTGAAGTCTTGACCAACCTCTTCAAGAGTGTGGTCGGATTCTTCACCGATACCGAAACGCATACGAAGAACTTTTTCTTCTCTTGGAGTCAAAGTCGAAAGAACACGGCGAGTTTGCTCAGCCAAGTTCAGGTTCACAATCGCTTCTGCAGGATTGATAACCTTTTTGTCTTCGATAAAGTCACCTAAGTGTGAATCTTCTTCTTCACCCACTGGAGTTTCCAAAGAGATTGGTTCTTTAGCGATTTTCAAAACTTTGCGAACTTTATCAACCGGCATGTCCATCTTATCTGCGATCTCTTCAGGGGTCGGCTCACGGCCTAGTTCCTGGATAAGATAACGAGATGTACGAACAAGCTTGTTGATGGTCTCGATCATGTGCACAGGGATACGGATTGTACGAGCTTGATCGGCAATCGCGCGAGTGATCGCTTGACGGATCCACCATGTCGCATAAGTCGAGAACTTGTAACCACGACGGTATTCGAACTTATCAACGGCTTTCATCAAACCGATGTTACCTTCTTGGATTAGATCCAAGAATTGAAGACCGCGGTTCGTGTACTTCTTCGCGATAGAAACCACCAGACGCAAGTTTGCTTCAACCAATTCAGATTTCGCTGCATCGGCCTCACGCTCACCTTTCCAGATCGCTGTGTAAGTTTCCTTAACCCAGTTGTGGTTCATCTCAGTCTCAGAGTCCAAACGCTTGATACGTTTTTCAGCTTCTTGAGCCTGTAACACGTAAGACTTGAACTTTTGATAGTTCAAACCCGTGTCGCGAGTCATTCTTGTTAATTCTTTTTCGTTCGCATCGATCAACTTCATACGCTCAGCCATAGCTGCAACGTCTTTAGAGAACGTACGCTCAACACCGTCTTTGATACGACGACGAAGAGTTCCGATACGGTTCACCAAGTTTTTGAACTTGATCACAACGCGATTGATAGTTTTACGGTTGAAGTTCACAGACTCGAAGTTCGCCATCAACTTATCGTTCATCACAACAAGTTCTTTCATAGCGGCTTGACGAGCTGGAGTATTGGTTTCTTCTTTACGAAGAACCATGAAAAGCTTCTCAGCACCTTTTTGGTACTCAGTCACTTTACCGATAAGTTCATGAATCTTATCGATGTACTCTTTTTCATCGTACTGAGTGTCTTCGTCCTCAAGACCACGGAAGATCGATTTAACTTTGATACGGCCTTCATCAAGACGTTTACCAAGTTGAATGATCTCGTACGTACCTAGAGGTGACAAAAGGATCGCACGAACGATTTCACGCTCCCCTTTTTCAATACGACGGGCAATCTCAACTTCACCCTCACGAGTTAAAAGAGAGACGCTACCCATTTTACGCAAATAAAGACGAACAGGGTCATTACCCTTTACGTCTTCGCTTTCGGCTTTTTCTTCATCATCTATTTCTTCGTCTTCAGAATCCGGGCTTTCAAGGAATGCTCCTTCGCCCTCTTCTTCTTTCGAAGTTTCAGACAAGTCTGAAATTACTACACCACCACCCTCAAGCGCGTGCATGAATGCATCGAGCACCGAAGGAGCGATAATTTCAGGCGGAAGAAGGTCGTTGATCTCTTCAATAGTCAACGCGCCTTTTTCCTTCGCAAGCTTCAGAAATCGTTGAATTTCTTCTTTAATCAACGTTTCTTGTTCTTGCAGGGAAAGAACCTTTACGGGCTCTTTCTCTTGTTTGTTTGGTAGGTTCGGTTTCATCAATACCCCGCCTTTTACCCTTTATTCAGAGAGATTCGGTTTCTCTGAATATTCATAATCTGTTCCAACTTTTCCGAACTAGGTTCGTTTTTAAGATCTCGCGCCAATTGCTTTGCTTGCTCTCTTAAGAAATTTTCACGCACGCGTTTAAAGCAATCACGCAAGAGCTTCATCTCGGCCTCTTCATCGAACCCTGGCTCGGTTTCAGCTTGTGGACCGGCTTGAAATAAATATTCAGGCTGATCGACGTAAGAGACAAGCAGACTGGTCAACTTATCAAACTTATTAAGATCTTGTCTATACACATCCGTCGCCTTTTCTAGGATCTTTTTCACTCCGTCGTGGGCGACGCTCTCAAGCAATTTTTCATTCACAAATTGATCAAAATTGGCACGACTTTTGAGTACCAATCCTAATAGCAGAAGTTCAGCTTTAGAGGCTCCTTTAAGGGAGATTTTGCCACCCTCTACTGATTGGGACACGGGAGCCGGGCCTTGAGGGTTAGTCTGCGGGCTTGGCTGCACCGTCCTAGTCATAGCCGAACGGTTTTGCGAAGAAACAGGACCACTTCCCTGTATTCCGACAGCTTGACGCAACCAGGGCAGAGTTACGCTCATTTTTTGGGCGGCCTCGGCCAAATACAGATCTCTTAAGCGCAAGTCCGGGATGACCTCAAATAAAGGTTTTAGCTTATCTGCGAGCTTCACTTTTTCCGAAGCCTCGCCCCGATAACCTTCCATCCAACGCGCTAAAATCATCACAAAAAGGTCTGGAGCCTTATCAAGCTCGGCCTTCAAGGCTTCCGCCCCATACTTTTTCACGTAATCGTCAGGGTCCATGCTGTTCGGAAGCGTCAGGCCCTTTGGATACAAATCGGCAGCTAGTAGAATCGGTAGACTGCGTTCGGCGGCTTCCATTCCGGCAGAGTCGCCGTCAAACATCGCCACCACGTTTTTGGTCATGCGTTTAAGCATTTTCCCATGATCCGGCGTCAAAGCCGTTCCCATTGTCGCAACGACGTTACGAATACCCGCCTGATATAAAGAAACTAAATCCATGTACCCCTCTACAATAAGGGCCATGTCATCACTGCGGATATAACGAGCGGTCTGAGAAAGTCCGTAAAGCACTTTCCCCTTAATAAAGACCGGTGTTTCAGGAGAATTCAGGTACTTCGGTTCGTTTTCTTTCTTCTCTAAATAACGTCCACCGAAAGCAATAGGCTCACCCATCGCCGAGAAAATCGGGAACATCAAACGATCACGGAAGATATCAAAGTAACCGGATTTATTCGTGCGAGCCTTTACCAGACGCGCTTCTTCGGCCAAGGCCATAGAGATGTTGTGAGAAGCTAAATGCTTTTCTAGCCCATCCCATTCGGCAACCGCATAGCCAATCCCGAAAGTCTCGATGACTTCTTTAGAAAGGCCACGGCTGGCGATATATTTTTTCACCGGATGATCGTTAGGAACACGGTGAAGTTGCTCTGAAAAGTAATGAGCTGCGAGCTTATTTACTTTTAACAACAACTTCTTTTTTTCAGCGACTTGGTCTTGAGCTCCTTCGTTCTTTTCAGGAGCTGGCATTGGAATGCTAGCGCGATTAGCAAGATACTCGACCGCTTCAGGAAAACTCATACCCTGGTAATCACGTAAGAATGAAAACATATTTCCACTCTTGTGACAGCCGAAGCAGTGATAGACTTGTTTCGTCTCAGAAACAGAGAACGACGCCGTCTTTTCGACGTGATCAGGAAATGGACAGCGGCCCATAAGGCCGCTACCACTTGGTTTTAACTGAGTATATTGAGAGATGATATCGACGAGGTTATTGGCCTCGGAAACTCTCTCGATAAAGTCTTGAGAAAATCTCATGAACCTTCTTACGCAAGTTTAGATTTGATTACTTCGCTTACTACTTTGTTATCAGCCGCACCGCCAGAACGAGCGATGACTTCTTTCATCACAGGTCCCATGTCTTTCACAGTTTTCGCGCCAGTAGCTGCAATCACTTCAGTTACAAGAGCTTCGATTTGTTCACGGCTCATTTGTGCTGGCAAATAAACTTCAAGAACTTTCAACTCTGCAGATTCTTGATCTACAAGGTCTTGACGACCTGCTTGTTGAAACTGCTCGATAGATTCTTTTCTTTGCTTAACAAGTTTTTTAACTACGCCAAGAACTTCATCACCTGTGATTGGGTTCGGGCGCATGTCGATTTCACGGTTTTTGATCGCGGCTTGGAGCATACGAAGAGCTCCCAACTTAGCACTGTCTTTCGCGAGCATCGCGGCTTTGATATCCGCAGTGATTTGATCTTTGATTTCCATCGATACCTCCGAGAGTAAGACTGTTCAAAAAGGCGCAGCCGCAAGAAGTTCAATGAAGTCGGATGGGTCTTATTCAACAGTCTGTCTGTAAGAACAGAGGCGACCTTTTGGGCCGCCTCTTGAAAAACTATCTTCGCAAAGGAAGGACTAGTCGTTCCAGCCTTTTCTCGATTTTTTTACAGCGCGTTTACGAGCTGCAAGAGACTTCTTTTTAAGTCTTACTGAGGGCTTTTCAAAGTGTTCACGTTTTTTAACTTCAGAAAGAATTCCTGCTTTTTCGCAAGATTTTTTGAATTTTCTGAAAGCAGATTCAAAAGACTCACCGTCTTTGATCTTAACCATTGCCACGACAATCACCTGCCCTTCGATGTGGAAAATGAGAGATGAGTGTATAACAAAGCGGCATAAAAGGCGCAAGTCTCGGGGTCTTAACGCGATGAATTATTATTTCCAATGTGCTTTTTTATTGCGCAGCCAGGGAAAGCACGGGAAAAATTCATCGAGGGGTGTTTATGAGAAATCTTATCTGTTTGATATTACTGGTCTTATCCTTAACTCCGGCGGCCTTTGCCTGGGAGGATTTTTACATCCTGAAGCCCTCAGAATTCCAAATTGAACGCACCCCTAGCCAAAGATTCACTCCGTTGAATTCAGTTAGCTGCCGAGACCGCATCAAACAAGTGATCTGTTTGGTGGATAACTCATCTTCACCGAATGGCCCCCGCCAGTGTCTTAGCGGGTCCGAAAACTTCGCCGCCCCCATTGAAAAGATCTACGATATTTTGCCCGAAAAGCTGCAAAAGGCTTTTTGCGGACTTGATGCTATTTTCGTTGAAAGTGATGTGGAGTCTTTAGCCTATGCGGGTATCATTCGCGCCAACGAAAAAGGCGAGGTCGAAGGTTCTTTTATCGGGGTTCGCCGTACACTTTTAGAAACAGCATACGACGCGACTTCCGTCTTCGGTTGGAAAGAGCAAAAAGCTTTCGGCATTATCGCCCCTCCTTTTGTACACTTACCAGATGGACCGCGAGTCGAAGTTATCCTTCCGCATAGCTTGTCCGCGCTTCAATATATTTTCATTCACGAAATCGGTCATATTTTAGATTTTGCAAATTCCGCGAATGAATTTGTCTGCCCTGCGAATGAAACTTGTGATTTGAGCAAGTGGGATCCGGTCGAGTTTGGGAAAATGGTTCCCGCGGCAAATTCTTTTGGTGCTTTAAGCTGGAAAAACCCGATGTATCCACAGGATGCACAACGTTTTCCACTTTGGGATAAGCTTTGTTTTTATGGTTGTAATGAACGCCTGACAGTCGCCGACATGGAAAGCTTCTATCGACAACTGGATCAGACAAACTTCGTTTCAACTTATGCGGCCGTTTCACCTTATGAAGACTTTGCTGAGAGCTTCACTTTCCATGTGCTTAGCCTCCAAGGTGAATGGAACTACCGCGTGCAAACGCCGTACATGGCTTACTCGTTAGAAAAGAAATGGGATGTTTTATTTCCCAAAAAATCTTGGCTAGAAGCGTTCTACCAAAGAGATCTTAAATACCCAAAAGCCACAAAGTAGTTTATAAACTCCTTTAGCTCATAAAGGAGTTTTACCACTATGATGGAAATGCTTTCGAACCCTCAAATCTGGATTGCCTTTGGTACATTGTTCGCTTTGGAACTTGTGCTCGGAATCGACAACGTTATCTTTATTTCGATTCTTGCTGGCAAACTTCCTAAAGACCAACAGCAAAAAGCGCGCATGACGGGCTTGGGTCTTGCGGTTTTGACTCGTATTTTGCTTTTGTTCTCTTTGTCTTGGATCATCGGTCTTACAGAGCCTATTTTCTCTGCCCTGGGCCAAGAGATTTCAGGTCGCGACTTGATTCTGCTTCTGGGTGGTTTGTTTCTTATCGTTAAAAGTACGGCTGAAATTCATCACAAGCTTGAGGGCGTTGATGGAAGTCAGTCTAAGAACGTCGCGCATTCTTTCGGTGCGGTGATCATCCAGATTCTTCTTTTGGACATCGTATTCTCGTTAGACTCTGTTATCACTGCCGTAGGTATGGTGAAAGAATTGTCCGTGATGATCGCGGCGGTTCTAGCTTCGACCGCAGTTATGATTTTCTCTGCGAAAAGCATCAGCGATTTCGTTGATTCCCATCCTTCATTGAAAATTTTAGCGTTGAGCTTCCTTCTGATGATCGGTTTCACTTTGATTGTCGAGGCTTTAGAAGTTCACATTCCAAAAGGATATGTTTACTTCGCGATGGCATTCTCCGTCGGTGTTGAGATGTTGAACATTCGCATGCGTAAAGCGAGTGTGAAGGATCACGTTAAGCTTCGTGAAAGAGTGGCCGAGGAAAAATAGTGTCCTCTATCTCCCAACAAGACTCATATTGGATGCGCAAGGCTTTAAATCTTGCGCGTAAAGCAGCGGACAAAGGAGAAGTTCCTATTGCCGCTCTTCTTGTTGGACCTGAAGGCCTGGTTTCTTGGGCAATCAATACTCGTGAGCGACAGCAGACTCCTTTGGGACATGCTGAACTCTTTGCCCTTCATAAAGCTTCACAAAAAAAACAAAGCTGGCGACTGAGTGATTGCACTTTGTATGTCACGCTAGAGCCTTGTGTGATGTGCGCCGGAGCGATTCAACAAGCTCGAATAAAACGCGTGGTCTATGGCGCTTCGGATCCTAAAGGTGGCGCGGTTCAAAGCCTTTACCAAGTACTGAACGACGCTCGACTAAATCATCAAGTGGAAGTGGCTGGCGGTGTTCTAGCTGAAGAGTGCGCGGCCCTTCTGCAAGGCTTCTTTCAAGACCGCCGTGAAGAAAAAAAGACAGAGAAATCCGAAAAGGTCTATCGTGAACGAACCTCCGTTGTGGTGGTTCACAAAAATCAAATTCTGGGATTTCATGCCGTAGATCCAACGTCACAAGCCCCTTATTTCTTTTTACCTGGGGGCGCGATTGAGCCTGGTGAAAGCCTTCCCGAAGCCGCCGCCCGCGAATGTCTGGAAGAAACAGGTTATAAGGTCCGCATTATTGAAGAAACGGCCTTTGAAAGAAAGTACGACTTCCCTTGGAATGGAAAAGTGCACGCCTGTCGAACTGTGTTCTATTTGGCAGAGTTAGATCAGGAATGGACTCCCCCTCATAAAGTGGACGATGCCGATTATCACAAAGGTGTTGCCTGGATGAGAACAAAAGATGCTTCACAGATCTTTGCATATAACAAAGACATCCTGTGGGCAGTGCAAAAATTGCTGAAAACCGCTCAAAAGAAATCCGCCTTGCGCTAAAGGCCTTTAGGCTGTTACAACGGCCTTTCATGACAACGACAAAATTTACCGATCTTCCCTTAATAGCCCCTCTTCAATTTGCGTTAAAAGAAGCAGGATATGAAAATCCAACTCCCATTCAGTTGGCAGCCATCCCTATTCTTTTGCAAGGGAAAGACCTTTTGGGTATTGCCCAAACAGGAACTGGAAAAACGGCCGCGTTTAGTTTGCCGATCTTGCAGAACCTAGCAAAACATCATACGCGTCCCGAGGCAAAATGCCCGCGCGCTTTGATCTTAACTCCGACACGTGAGTTGGCGATTCAAATTCACGAAAATATTGAAGCTTACAGCAAGCACTTAAAGCTAAAACATGCCGTCATCTATGGTGGCGTAGGACAAAACCCGCAAGTCAGAGCTTTGCAAGCGGGTGTTGATATTCTGGTTGCGACTCCGGGCCGCTTGTTAGATTTATTTTCTCAAAAGTTTTTACGTTTGGATAAAGTGGAAATCTTTGTCCTGGATGAAGCCGATCGTATGCTGGATATGGGATTCATGCAGGATATTAAACGCATTCTGCCTTTGCTTCCTAAGAAACGTCATAACTTATTCTTTTCGGCAACGATGCCACCTGAGATTTCTAAACTCGCGCACAGCATTTTAGTAAATCCAGAAAAAGTGGAAGTAACGCCGACGTCTTCGACGGCAGAAAAAGTGGATCAAAAAGTGATGTACGTTGAGAAGAAAGATAAATTGGATCTATTGATTCATCTTCTAAACGACAATGATCTTTATAAAGTTCTGGTCTTCGTGCAAATGAAACACGGGGCAAATCGTGTCGTAGATAAACTTGTCAAAGCGAACATCACGGCGGCGGGCATCCATGGTGATAAATCTCAAAACGCTCGCCAAAGAGCCCTAGAAGATTTCCGCAACGGGGACGTTCGCGTTCTTGTTGCTACGGACATCGCTGCGCGTGGTATCGACATCGAAGGTATCACTCACGTTATCAATCTTGAAGTTCCCCATATTCCTGAAAGCTACGTTCACCGTATCGGAAGAACGGCGCGTGCCGGGGCTTCGGGAGCGGCGATCTCTTTCTGTACAGCGGAAGAAAAATCCTTCATGTACGCGATTGAGAAAGTCACTCGTCAGCCGGTTCCGGTCGTGAAGAATCAACCTTATCACTCTGAAGCTGTTGAGAAAGCTCAAGTCATGAGTGCGGGTAAAGCGAAAGCCATTCTTGAAGGTCAACGCCTAGAGAACAAGGCCAAGAATCGCGCTGGTCAAAAACCGAAGCGCTCCTTTGGTGGCGGTGGTGGTAAACCACATCACGCAGATTCTAAAAAAGGCGCACCGAAAAGCCCTGCTCATGGCGGAGGAAATAAACCACACAGACACGATTCAGGAAAAAGTGATGCTTCTCACGGGGGAAACAAACCTCACAGAGCAGAAGCTTCGAAAAGTGCAAGCTCCCATAGCGGAAGCCACAGTGGAAAACCCCACAAAGCAGCTCCCCACAAAAATAGTGGCGGATCTAACAGCGGTGGAAAAAAATCAGAAGGTCAAAAACCTAAAAGAAGATTTTTTGGATTTGGCAGAAAGGGCTAACTAAGGCCCTTTCACATCAATAATTTTGCGTGTCTTTTGATCGATGGAAAACTTCACTGGTTTTTTTAATTTCA
This sequence comes from Bdellovibrio bacteriovorus, assembly GCF_001592745.1. Taxonomy (NCBI): domain Bacteria; kingdom Pseudomonadati; phylum Bdellovibrionota; class Bdellovibrionia; order Bdellovibrionales; family Pseudobdellovibrionaceae; genus Bdellovibrio; species Bdellovibrio bacteriovorus. The sequence continues at coordinate 1,656,519 of NZ_LUKD01000001.1, read as the reverse complement.
AACTTTGTTTGAGATTATCCATAAACGGCTCGTTACCCGTCAGTTCATAAATGCTGGGATGAAGCTTAAAGGACACGCGCACTTTTTCGTTCACGTTTTCAATCTTATATACTTTGTCGGTAAATGATTGCGACTTCGGCGTAGATGTCTGCGCCCATGAGATTTGAGAAAACAGAAGCAACGTCACTAGAATGAATTTCATCTTAAAGTCCCTTCTCGCGCTTTAACTGCTCTCGCTCATAAGCCAACATACTTTGTTCTTCACGACGAGCCTCTAATTCTTGCTCAGATTGAACTGTGTCCGCAGCATGCCATTTCAAACGATTGGGTTCGTTCTTGGCCGAGGGCAAAGTTTCGCCACGTAAAGGCCCTAAATTAAAACGATCAGTGATGTACGCAAGAGCTTCTTTCTTCGCTTGTGGAGTCGTCAAAAGTTTATCTGTCCACTGCTTCACCGGTACCGGCTTGTCATACAGAGCCGGATCTAAAACATGCAACTCAATTCCCTTTTTGGTTTGAACGGCGACAACGGGGGCCACATGGTAATTCCACATGTAGTTTTCGGGATATTGTCGCTTCTCTTCAGGAATGATGAGCTCCCCTTCTAAAAACATCTTGGCGACGCGAATACCTTTTTTCTCCATCTGTTGCGCAAAAATATGGGCGCGGGCGTAGCACCCGTTTTGAGTTGCACCGAAAGCATATCTTTCGTCTTTAGAAAATTCAGAGAAAATCTTTTTAGCTTCGTCTTCCGTCAACACAGACACCGGAATGTTCCCGGCAGCCGTTTTTGCTAAAGTCATCGTCGGATAAACGACGCCTTTCGGAGCGTTTTCCTTCGGGTCGCAGATCTCGGGTTTATTTAAACTGTTTAAGGACTTTGAAAGTGACTGATAGAACTCGGAATAGTCCGTCATCGCCGCCGAGGTGCCGACTTTTTTTGAAGCGTTCTGATCCGGCAGCAAAGGTTCTTCGTAGTGACCAGCGGCACTGCAAAGCTCTTCCGCCATCATGCGATCGCGGGATGAAAAATCATCTGGCGCTGCTTGAACGGCTTCCTTAAACTGACAGGCTTCTTCGGGGGTGATGGCCCAAGAAAAATGGAAACTAAAAAGAAATAGCAATACGTACATAAAACGCATGCTTCTTTTTCGGAATTTTTACGCCCGGGCCCAAGGGGTTTGACCTGGACTTTCGCCTGTTTTCACGAAAGAAAATGTGGCTCTTCAGAAAGGCGTTTGCTTTAGTTTTTATATGAATCAAAAAGAAGCTCTATTAAAACTCGATGAAGTCTTAGATCAATGGATTAGCACCCCAATGGGAAGAAGAACTTTTCTGACTTCCATTCCCCTTTTAATGGCGGCGTGCTCGACCGAACAGCACCGCCAACGCGAGGGGAATCTGCGCGGTGATGAAACCACTTTGACATACGATCAAGAACGAAATCTGACTAAGGAAGCTTTGCCGCAAATGCGCAAAGACTATCCGCCTGTGCAAAACCCACAGCTTCAGTCTTACATTTCTCAGTTGGGTCGTAAGATAGTGACGGCGAACAATCTTCAGGGAAATCCCTATAACTACAACTTCACAGTTGTCGACGTAGGTTACGTGAATGCATTTGCCCTTCCCGCAGGAACTATCTTTGTGACAGCCCCACTGATCGCGATGGCGGATTCCGAAGCCGAACTTGCAGGGGTCATCGGGCACGAAGTCGGTCACGTGAAAGCACGTCACACCGCTCAACGCATGGATGCCGCGAAAAAAGCCGAAGGTAAGTCTTGGATGTACGCTGCGGGCGGTGGAATTCTGGGTGGCGCTTTGGGATATGGCATTGGGAAGCTTCTGTGCAACCAAGGTGATGATCAATGCATGCAGAAAGCGACGGCGTATGGGCTTGCAGCCGGAGCCGGCGGCGGCTTGTTAGTTCAGAAATATGCCTTTATGGCAAATTCGCGGGAAGATGAAATGGAAGCAGACCGTATTGGCTTTAGAACTTCCGTAGCTGCTGGCTACGATAAAGACAAGGTCGGTCTTTTCTATGAAAAGCTTCTTAAGATGGAAGAACAGTCCAAAGGCGAACAGAATAAAATGCTCTCTTCATTGGCAGACGCCATGAGCACACACCCACCAAGTCGTGAGCGTGTTGTGCAGATGAATCAAATGGCTGCCGAACAAAGAAATGGACCACGCACCATTGTTTCAACGAAAGAGTTTGATCGCATGAAGCTGCTTTGCGGAGAACTCACAAAGAAAAAACAAAAGACAGGATAGTTTGAAATAAAAAAGCCGGAGTTCATCCGGCTTTTTCTTTTAATTTTTCTAAAAACTTATTCCGGTGATTCCAAACGGTAACCCAGCGAAGGAACCGCCACGATACGACCATTGAACTTACTGATCTTACGTTTCAGATAGTTGATCTGAGAATCCACGTTACGAGAAGTCACTTCCGTGTCTCCCCAAATCTCTGTCAGACATTTTTCACGAGTGACTAGATTGTTTTTAGCCGCCACAAGCATTTTCAAAATATCGAATTGCTTCGGTGTTAAACCAACCTCTTCACCATCAACGAAAACCTGACGAGACAAAAGATTCATTTTCAAATTGGAAGCTGTCAGCTCAGAAGCCGCTTCCGGCTCTTTTTCTGAAAGACGAGCTTTGATTCGCAAAATCAACTCTTTCACGTGGAAAGGCTTAGAAATAAAGTCATCTGCTCCGGTCTCGAAAGCTTTGATTCTTTCATCGATCGTAGCCGCACCTGATACGAAAATGATGGGCGTGTTCTTCGTTGTTTCGCTTTCGCGCACCATACGGCACACATCAACGCCCATCAAACCAGGCATTTTGTAATCTAACAAAATAAGATCAGGTCTTTTTTCATTAATAAGTTTTACCGCAGAGTTGCTGTCAGAAGTGTAGGTGCACTCGTACGTCGCACTGAGAATTTCAGCCAAAAGCTTACAGCTCTCTTCGTAGTCATCAACTATAACAATCTTTTTTGCTGCCAAATCCGCACCTCGCAAAGGATTGCTGGAAGTAAACATATTCATATTTGAAAACTATCTCCCGATCAAAACGAAAAGACAAGCTGCATGGGGTCCAGTTTTAAACACCCTTATATTTAATGCGCTTGGACTCAAGTATTTTCTTAAGTTGGTCGCGTTTGTCACCTTGAATTTCGATTATACCACTTTTTGGGGAAAGAATGTGAGTGCCACCAACGCCGCACTTTGCTTTAAGTTCCTTAGCAAGATTCTTAAGGAACTCCTCGTTTCTAGGAAAGCCGTCCATCACAGTGACCGTTTTTCCGCCTCTACCGCCCTTTTCAAGGCGAAAGATGACAGTATATTGCCCGTCCGTCACAGAGTCCTCAGGCACGCAGTTGCACTCGGCCTGAAGCTGTTTACATTTAGGACAACGAACGTTCTCTTTTGGATCAGTGCTAAAAACTAAGCGAGTATTTTTCATGAACCGGAGCTTTCTGAATTCGATGGATTCGGAGTGGGTTCTTCACCCAACTTATGCTGTGTATACTCCTTTCCGTCGAATCTAAAAAGCTGCGGGGTTTCATCCATGATTGTCGCCAAGTTTACTGGTCGCTTCCACATCTTGAAGACGTTTTTAAGGGTCTCGCTCATGAAGTCCGGTTGCATATCAATGCCTTCATGCAGATGTGTCAGCAAAAGTTCGCCGCGATTTTCGAAATTGGCATCTTCGATGCGAATGATCGGCTGACCGAAGTTTGTCATATGGAACAATAATTGAGCTTTAATAGCCTTGAAGTCTTTGGTATCGACCTCAAACTTACCTGTCTTCTTATTGAACTTGTATACGAACAATTTGTTACGAACGCAGAAGTCTTCTGTCAGGAATTGGTCAATGAACGTAACGTCGTTACAGACTTTACGAACTTCAAAGATTTTTTCACGTCCTAAACGCAAGTCCCTGTTCCAGTTCTTACGCTCACGGACGTCGTCGCATTCTTCCCATTCGCGACCGAATTGACCTTTGTTCCATCTTTCTTCGATATCGCGGAACAGCTCAATGCCCACCTTGTAAGGATTGTAGCCGTTCGGTGCCATCGCCATCGTTCCACTATGATGATCGGCAAAGTCGATGATTTCAGAATCATTTAAGATCTTCGTCGTCATCAAGTGCGAATGCCAATACGAAGCCCAACCTTCATTCATGGTTTTCGTCATCCCTTGAGGAGAGAAGTAGTAAGCTTCATCGCGGATGATCGAAAGTACGTCTTGCTGCCAGTCTGTCAACGGAGCATGGTGAATAAAGAAATTTAGAATGTCTTTTTCAGGCTCTTGCGGGAAGCGTTGAGCGCGGTGTTGCGCCTCTTCCTCTGCCTTCTTTTTTTGTTCTTCGACAAAAGATGGCGGATTGATATAGTCGCGCATGTAAGAGCGATCCACTCGCAAAAGATAATTAGGCTCTTGTGGACGTGACTCTGCCGGCTTAGCCACAGACTTTTCCACATACGGACTGTAGCGATCGATCAAATTTTCTAAACTAAGGCAAACATCAATGAAGCTTTCCACAGTTTCATATCCGTAACGATCCATGTAGCGACGAATGCGCGTCGCATGGTTCGCCATCTGGTCCATCATTTTACGATTCGTTTTTGAAAACCAGATATTGTTCTTAAAGAAATCGCAGTGACCATACACGTGAGCCATCACGAGCTTTTGATCCATCATCGCGTTGCCTTCCATTAAGTAGGCATAGCAAGGATCTGTGTTGATCACCATTTCATAGATTTTTGATAGACCGTACTCGTAGCTCTTTGAAAGATGCTCGTACTCCATCCCGAATTTCCAATGTGGGTAACGAACGGGAAAACCGCCGTAAGCCGCAAATTGGTTGATTTGATCATAAGTGATCAACTCGAAAATAGTTTCAAAAAAATCCAGCCCTGCGTCTTTCGCAATCTGACAGATTCTTTTTCTTTCTGCTTCTAATTCGGGAGTTAAATTCGCCATAACTCATCTCCGTTGGAAAAAGGCATGTGGTCCCTTTTCGTTTAGCGGCCTTTACCCAAGAAGTCCTTGATAGAATCAAGGATCTTGTCGCGGTTTTCGATTTGGCTCAGAGTGAGTCTTTCGTCGTTGCCAAATTCTTTTTGTAAATCTTTAAGGAACTGACCACTTCCGTATTTACTTTCCACCTGCCCGTAGCTAAAGACGTTGCAGTTCGGAAGGAAGAATTCAGTCATCATCTTAATACACAAACGGGTGTCTTCACCCGACCAGTTATCACCGTCACTGAAATGGAAGGGATAAATATTCCACTCATGAACGGGATAGTCTTTCAGGATGATTTCCTGACAGAGCTTATAAGCAGAGCTGATCAAGGTTCCGCCTGATTCACTGGTTCTAAAGAAAGTATCTTCGTCCACTTCTTTCGCGGCGGCATCGTGAATAATGAAACGAGTCTCTAAACCCTTATAATGTTTCTTTAACCACGTGTTGATCCAGAAGCTTTCCAGACGAACGATTTCTTTTTGCTCGTCACCCATACTGCCTGACACGTCCATCATGTAAATCACCACGGCTTGGGTTTGCGGTTGATTCACTTTTTTGAAGGACTTGTATTGCATATCTCTGCGGATCGGCAACACTAGCGGCTCTTCCGGGTTGTAGGTGCCAGCACCCACCATACGTTTTAAAGCTCTTTTATAAGAAGATTTAAAATGACGAAGACCTTCAGGCCCCACCGGAGCAAGTCCCGTAAACTTCGTCTTTAAGGATTCAATATTCTTTGCACCTTTAGGCTCAATGCGCGGAAGTTGTAACTTCTCACCAAGAATATCTGCCAACTCTTCCATGGAAAGTTCGACTTCCAAAAGATGCTCTCCAGGAGCTTCTCCGGCCTGTCCTTGCCCACCTTCACCTGGATCGCCGACGTCTTGACCGGGTTGACCTTCCCCTTGACCGACACCGCCCTGTTGCTTAGGACCGTAACGGAAGTTAGGAATATCAATGCGAGGAAGAGGAATTTTAACGTACTCCTCCTCTCGCTTCCCAATCATTTCGCCCTGGGAGACATACTTGCGAAGATCTTCTTTGACCTTGCCCTTAACGATTTCTCTGAACCTGTTATTGTCTTCCCGAATCGACATTATTTATTCTTTACATCCCCGCGGGCGAAGATACTTGCAACGTAGTGTAGAACGTCCGTCGCAGAGATTTCATCGTACCCGAAGTCCTTGATGAGACGAGTTTTAACGATATCAATTTTTTCTTGAGTATCTTTATCAGCAACGTTGCTCACTAAAGTCGTAAGTTTGATGCTGTCTTTTTGATCCTCAAAGAGTTTCAATTCAATCGCTTTATGAAGACGTTCGTTCATTTTGTAATTGAACTTCTTGCCTTCCAAAGCCAACGCCCCGATGTAATTCATGATCTCACGACGGAAATCATCTTTACGAGATTCAGGGATCTCAATTTTCTCTTCAATAGATCGCATCAAACGCTCATCCGGCTCTTCATCATTGCCCGTGAACTGATTACGTACTTTTTCACGTTGAGTGTAAGCTTTCACATTGTCGATGTAGTTCGCGCAAAGTCTTTGCATCGCGCTTTCATCGGCGCTGATCGCTCTTTGAACTTCCGCTTTAATGATTTCTTCGTATTCCTGAAGAACCACGCCTAGAAGTTCTTTGTATTCGCTCTTAAGCTCTTCGTTAGAAATCAACGAGTGATTCTTAAGACCGGATTCAAGTTCCTTAAACACCATGAACGGATTCACAGAGCCTTTATTGGACTGTTGAGCCGCAACCAGGGCATTAGAAAGTTTATCCTGGATATAACGAGCCGAAATACCTTCAAGACCTTCGCGATTGGCTTCTTTACGAAGCTCACGCACGTTGTCTTCGGTGTAATTCGGTAACGTCTTACCATTGTAGAGTTTTAGTTTTTGTAAACGAGTGAGGTTGGCTTTCTTCGGCTTTTCCAAACGAGTCAGAATAGCCCACATCGCCGCCATCTCAACCGTGTGAGGCGCAATACTTAAACCACGGACTTTTTGAGAATTGAAATCACGCTTGTAGATGTTGATTTCGTCTCTCCAACGAGTGATATAAGGAATATCGATCTTCACTGTACGGTCACGAAGAGCTTCCATGAATTCGTTGTCTTGAAGACGACGGTATTCTGGTTCATTCGTGTGTCCGATAATCACTTCATCGATATGAGTTTGAGCGAATTTCTTAGGTTTAACTCTGTGTTCTTGTGACGCTCCCAAAAGGTCGTACAAGAAAGCCACGTCAAGTTTAAGAACCTCGACGAACTCAATCATACCGCGATTAGCAACGTTGAACTCCCCGTCAAAGTTAAATGCACGAGGATCCGAATCAGATCCATATTCAGCAATCTTGCGATAATTGATATCGCCCGTAAGCTCTGTAGAGTCCTGATTCTTTTCGTCTTTAGGTTGGAAAGTACCGATACCAATACGATCTGCTTCCGAGATGAAGAGTCTTCTCACACGAACGTGCTCAAGAACTTTCATCAAGTTGCCATCGTATTTTTCCATCAATTGTTTGAAGATAAAGCGTGAAGGAGGGCTGAGCTCCCCATCAACATGCACGCGGTAAGAACCTTCTTGTCCTTTATTCAAGGACTCATACACACTTTGACGAAGCTCTTCGGGAATTAGGAGCAAAGGCTCTTCGTTCATCGGCGAAGGGAACACCTTCACACCTTTACCTAGAATGCCATCAAGTTCTAATTTTTCATCAATCCATTCAAACGTGTACATTGCACCTGATTTTGTGTGCGAGTAGCGCTCAAGACCTTTTTTCAACATGCGGCAGATTGTGGACTTCGCACTTCCCACCGGACCGTGAAGCAAGATCACACGTTTTTCAGTTCCGTACCCCAAAGCGGCCGCTTTAAGTACGTTCACCAATTTCATCAATTGAACATCGAGGCCGAAGACGGCATCTTTTCCGTTGTTGAAGGTATCATCGAAGAACTTGTATCTGACGACTTCTTTTTTGAAATCCAGATACGTTTCGGTGCCTTCTTCAACGATCATGTCGTACATGCGCTGATAAGCATTCCTCGTGATTTTAGGATTTTGTTTTACAAGATCGAGATACTCTTCGAAGGTCCCACTCCAATGCTCTTTAGCGTGAGTGCTCGAGTTCTGCCAGTTACTGACCAACGATTGAAGATCAAACTTAGAGGCCATAATCTCTCCCTCAGGTGCTTGGTGACACACCTACTTCCATAAGATTATGCCTCAATACTAGACGGTTAACGAGTTAATTAATTTATTTGTATTGCTTTGAACCCCGAGGGCTGTCTCAATGTGAAAAGGTCATTTTTAAACTGGACTTCAGTCTGGGGCGCAGGGAATTGCCACTGCATTTCAAATTGCGGGCCCGTAATAACTACTTTTTTCTCACCTTCATTTCGATTTGACCAAACAACGCGAAGGTTCCTTTGTAAATTGTCACATTGAGAGATCCAGCCGTCCGTCGCAAGCGTGCATTGCCAGCCGGGGCCGCGCACAGGCTCATCAAAAGCGATATTGGCAAGATTCATAGGGTGCAATGGCAAATCAATCATACGACTGAACGCACGCTCTGAATTTCTGCCATAAAAAAAAGTTTTCTGCGGATAAATCACATAGGAAATTTCAGACGGACTCATGACCAAGCTGGCAACCTGGTATCCCAGCATCGCTGAAATTTCCAACCGCGCTCTTTCATTTTTGATCGCATAAATATCTATATTTAATGACTGCGTCTTATTCTGCTTCTCGTCCTTTATAAGGGCTTTAGTTTCCCATTGAGCTTTTTGATAAGCTCCTTGCTTCACCGTCTTGGTGACACAACCAGATACGAAAGCGGTTAATACAATCAGCAAAAAATAATTGATAGTTGTCATCATTGCCTTAGCATAGAGAAATGAATTCTTTTAAACAAGCGCTGATTCAGCTGAAAAACCAGTGGAAATACAGTCTTATTCTTGGAGCCCTTGGTTTTGTGGTCGCATTCTCATTGCGCCATATCCCTTACGTTAGCGCCGTGTTGACGGCTTTTGCTCTATTAGTCCTTCAACATCTCACGGATCGTTGGATTGAAGGAAAGAACTGGAAAGATCTTTCAACAATAAAAGAGTCCTTACTTCCTTTTATCGTTACCAGTTTGATTTTGTTTCCTACAACCGTGCTTATTGGGTCCTCTTTTGGAATCTTGCAAAGTCCTCAGGAATATCTTTCGGGAGCACCTTTATCTCTCGGTCTTTTTATTTTAGGGGCTTTCTTTTATTTAGTGCTCACACATGCTTTACGATATCGCCTGGACACCGGCACTGGGTTAGCAGAAGCCGTGGATATCGTGGGCCTGGCTTCTATGAAAAACATTCGTCACTATTTCGTAGTGAGTTTTTATTTGGCGCTTTTACTTTTAGTAGCGGGCATGACTTGGGGAATTGGATTTCTAGTGGCTTTTCCCGTGCTCTTTTTTAGCAGTTATTATTCCTACACAGAGATGAAAACTAAGTTTGTCAAAAAGTAAAAGGGCCGCGTTTTTACCGCAGCCCTTTCTTGTTTCAATATTTTACTTATTATTTCGTCGTATCATGCTCTGCAATCGGCACTTCTGTTTTAGGAGCCGATGCTGGCATTCTTGGCGAAAGAAGCTCTTGCTTTTCGATCGCAGTGATTTTGCTGCGGATCTCTTCGACTTTCTTTTTATCCGTTTCAAGATCAGCGGCTTTACGATACATTTTCTTGGCTTTTTCTACCATTGATTGCTTTAAGTAAGCGTCGCCCAAGTGCTCTGCGATGATACTCACTGTCGCTTGATACTTGTGAGCCGCTTCTAAGAACTTGATCGACTCGGTGAACTTGTTCTGCTTGTACAAGATCCAACCCAAAGTATCCAGGACATAACCGTCTTTTGGTTCCAGCTCTAGAGCACGACGAGCCAACTTCTCTGCTTGCGGAAGTTGCACACCCATCTCAGCCCAAGTGAAAGCAAGATAGTTCAAGCCCTGCACGTGGTTCGGATCAAGATCCAAAACCTTTTGCATTTCTGTCACAACAACTTCTTTATTTCCCAAGCGATCATTAATAGTGCCGTAGTAAAAACGAAGTTGCGCGTTGTCTGGAAACTTCTCTAAACCTTGCTCCAAGATTTTTGAGGCGCCTTTATAATCTGTCTTTTCATCTAGCAAAGAAGCATACATCGCGTAGATTTGCGGCTGATCTTGACGTTCCTTCAAACCTTTTGCTGCAACTTCCAAGCCCTCTTCCAAACGGCCCAGGCCTTTTAAAAGATAAGCCGCGTGCACAACAGCCTCACCATAGTAAGTGCTGTTTGCAGGAATCTTGCGATATTCCTTCACTGCTTTTTCAGCTTTGCGTGTTTCTTCGTAAACCGCTGCAAGATAGAAACGAACTTTATCTGAATCCGGAGCTTCTTTCAGTACATCTTCTAATTTTTGCGCCGCTTGGTCGTAACGTTTTTGTTCGATCAAGATCAACGCCATCTTCATACGCACATTCAGGGGTTCTTCTGATTCAGATTCCACGATAGCCAATTGGTCATAGGCATTTTCGTAGTCACCTTGCTCGATATAGATTTGCGCCAGAACTTCCGCAATACGTGGACTTGGAGTATTTTCCTTCTGGAACTCTTTGTACATCGCGATTGCTTTGTCTTCCTTCTTTTGTTTGGCATACAGCGAACCCAAAGAAAGAAGAGCGTCTGCAAAGTCAGGTTTTAACTGCAGAGTCTTTTTGAAGGACTCTTCAGAGGCTTTTTGGTATTTCGCTTCCGGTTGCTCCATGCGCACACGACCGATGTAGTAGTGAGCTAGGTACGGTGTCGTGTAGTCAGGATTTTTCAACAAGGATTCAAAATACTGAACGGCTTTGTCTGATTGCTTTTGTTCAGAGTAAAGAGCACCAATGTAAAGTGGAGCTTCCGTATTCGAAGGCTGAAGTTTCATCACTGTCGAGTATTCTGCCAAAGCTTTTGGGTAAAGCTTCATTGATGAATACAAACCGCCAAGCAATAAGTGAGCGTCTACATTTTTGGGATCTTTTTTAACAGCCTCTTCCGCCTGCACCAAGGATTCAGAGATCATGCCTTGTTTCAGGAATTCAGCTGCCAAACGCATGTTCACGGCTGGAGACTCTTGATCGTACACCAACACGGTTTTGAAAGCTTCGATCGCTTTTTGCGAGTTGCCGTCAAGGCTGTAAGCCTCACCCATTGCGAAATGGTAGTCTGCTTGAGTGCGCATGTAGAGAGGATCTAACTTGGCGCTTCCATCTTGCGCCACGATTGCAGGAGCAAAAGATGCAGGAGCTCTGTTTTTGTCATCGAATGACGCTTCATAATACGTGGCTTTGTCCGCGTCGTTCTGTGTGAACGTCGCACATGCCGTCAGCGCCAACAAAATAGGGATTAAGGAAGTCCTAGTGAATAAAAACATCTGATCTCCTAGTTACATGCTGATCGGCATGTTTTGAGATTTTGTTGATGTATCAGGACTTCATCGCGACCTAGGCCGTGATCAGAAAGAGTTCTAATTCTGAGACATGCTCAGAAGGACTCCTACATCGTCACCGGAGTAAACAGGCTGTTCTTTAAGAGCGATTTCTTCATTTTCTAAATTTGTCGTGTCGACTTTTTGGTTTGGACCCGAGGACCAAACGACAATACGAATCTTACCGACTTGGTTTCCCGACAAGATACGGTACTTATAAGGTTGCCCCCACGGATCCACCCCCATTGTCCCCGTACTGCGAATATTTTCAGGGGAGAGGGCCGTTTCTTCAGCCACAGAAGCCGGAATACGGGTTTTGGGCATATGTGAATTGGCAGCTGATTTTGTTGCTTCGCGGTAAATCTGGATGACTTGATATCCAACAACTTCCGCTTTTTGGCGGGCAAGTTCGCTGCGAGAATCCTGAATTTGGCGGTTCCAAGGGGTCGCTATAATCGCCGTAGAGAAACCGACGAGACCCAGTAGGGCCAGGACTCCAGAGGACTTAAACTCTTGTTTTTGCTCATTTTTCATTAAATTACTTCCCGCCAAGAAAGTTGGTATAAATACATTTCGGCGGGCTTTGGAAAAAACTTTAGACAAAGGTCTGTGAATTTCGAAAAAACTAATGGCAGTTTGCAGAAAAAATAACGCCTAGAGTCTTTTCTTTTGATTTGAGGACCCCTTGACAAGGGGTGGCGGCAGGGATAGGTTGCGCCCATCTGCAAGGGGACGCTGAATCATTTAGCAGCCATATCTCCTTGAGACTTTGGGGAAATTTCAAATTGGGAGGCACTTTTGATCAACCAAAACGAAACAATGACATCGAAGCCAAATTCTAAAGTAAAAATCATCAAGCGCTATCAGAACCGCAAACTCTACGACACTCAACAAAGCTGCTACGTTACTTTGGACGATATCGCTAAGATGATCCGCACGAACGAAGAAGTAATGGTTATCGATAATAAATCTAAAAACGATATCACTGCTGCTACTTTGACTCAGATTATTTTCGAAGCAGAAAAGAAAGCATCTCAATACGCTCCTCTTTTCACTCTTCGTGAAATCATCCAAAACGGTAACGGAAGCATCTCTGGTTACTTGGCTAAGCTTGGCGCGTTCCCTCAGGACTACATGACTAAGCAACAAGTTAACACAGTGATCGAAAACGCTTCTACAGACAGCGTTAAACAAAACTTGGAAAACCGCGTTGCTACTGCTGCAACTCGCTACAACACAGACACTACTGCTAAAGTAGCTGCTGAAAAAGCGACTGTTCTTCCTGGTTTGCAACAAGACGACGAAACTCCAAACCTTCCTGGTTCTTCTTTGTTGAACAACTAAGATTTGAAGTAAATTCGAAGTTACTTAAAAGCCTCGCAATTGCGGGGCTTTTTTTATTTCAAGGATCGCCAGATCACGAACTTTTTCTGACCTGGGCGAATTTCGATTTCGCGGTTTTCTAATACCTCCCCCGTGGAGGCTCCAGAAACATTCAGACCTTCAATATTAAAGGTGTATTTGCCGGGCGCGAGGGGCACGCGGATAGTTTGAATTGTCTGCGGGAGTGTCGACCATTGACGAACGTCGGCGCGGTCCGCAACGTTCAAAGCAATCCAAGTCAAAGTCCCCAAGAGTTCGTCTTTTTGACGGACCTGATCTGACAACACTGCTTTAGTGGCAACTCCGGCCACACGTTTTGCGATCAAGATACCTTGGTCTTCGTTCAACGTTTGAATGGCGGCACTTTGCACATCATAAACTTCGCGGCTTAAATAATTTTTACCGATGATATTCAGACGCGCTTTTTGAGTTTCGCTATAAACCGGCACCAAAGTTGGAAAGCGGTATTCATTCGGACTTTGTGCTTTTCGAGGACCCCAACCTTGTTGATAAATAATGACAAGCTCACCCAAACTGCGGTCATACCAAGCGCTGTCTTCTTTCACGTCTGGGAATTTCTTTTTCCAATCCTGATAGGTATCCATACGACGAGCCAGCTTTGCGGAGCGAATCAGATCCTCACGAATCGTCGAAATAGTCGGATCAATTTTATATGCTTCCGCATAGGCGATGTAAGCATCATCGTAATTTCGGCTGGCTTCCCAAACGACAGCCGACAAATATTTACTGAATGAATTCAGCTCAAAAGTCTTCTTTTCATCAGCGCGATACTTTAAATATTTTTCGTTGATACGACGAGCTTCAACCAGAGCATCATCCAATTGATTTAGCTCTAGGAAATTCATCGCTAGATAAGCATTGATAAAGATCTTTTCAAAAGTATCGCCCTTGTATTGCACCATTTCTTCATTAAGTGCCAAGGAACCAGCGATACGCGAAACAGACTGATAGTCCACCATCTCCGCAAGACGGTCCGCCTGCAAAAAGACCTGATTACTTTCTTTCAGCTTTCCCGCAACCTGCAAGGCTACACCATAATCCAAGAGATAAACCAGTTGATCGTCGTTCTGAGTTTCAGCCAACGGCTTAAGATCCGCGATCGCTTTTTCGTAATCACGGCGAGACATGGCAGCGCGAGCTTCTTGAACTTTATTCTGATAGGTCGCGCAGCCGACAAGATGCAAAGCTAAAAAAAGACCCACGACAGGCGTGAGTCTTTGCAAATTCAGTTTCATCTAATTAAAGACCAACCGCTTTTTTCTTAAATGTTTTACGGATTTGTTTTTGATCAGACCAAGTGATCATGCTTGTTTTCAAGTTCGTCAGATTCAAAGTCAACTTGTAGTACACAGATTTGTCTTTACCAACTTCTTGTACGATGGAATCAAGGCGACCGTTGATGATGAAGTCGGCGCCAATTTGGCCACCAGGGCCTTTTTTAGACTCTTGCTCTACCATTCCAGAGTTTTGGTAGTTGTATTCATCAGAGATATCTTGGCGAGCTTCTTTATCGATGAAACCGACTTTACCGGACTTCATAAGCTCGACGCGAACCATGTCCATGATGCTTTGTGTGTCGATATGCTCACTTGTTTTATTTTGAAGACCCGTCACCATTACAACTGGCATTTTTTTAGCGTTGTTGATCGCTGGCGCATTCATCAAGCTAGCAACTAAATCAGTCACAGCTTTTTGCATGTCTGTTTCTGACCATTGATCATTCATCAAGTTTTCGCGGTTCACATCGTCGTATTGACCTTTTTGGAATGCCTTTGGTCCACAACTAGCCAACGCCACGAATGAAAGAGAGAGAGCTGCTAAAGTAAGATTCTTTTTCATATTACCTTCCCTGAATAATGGATACCCAGAAAGTCTATGTCGAGGATTTCGGACACGCAAGTCCGAATCAAAAACCAGTAAAACCCTTAGATCCAGTTCTGAAACACCGGCTCATTTGCAGTTTATTCAGTTATGAATGAAGTGTCCTCAAGCCTGCAGGCCTACGAATTACTCCGCGCGCAAATAAACCCTTATGCAGAGGAGCTTTGGCTCATCGCTTTAAATTCACAAATGGAAATGGTGCAGAAGGAAATGATTTTTCGCGGCACTGCGGATCATTGTCTGGTTCATCCCCGTGATATTTTTCGCACACTCATTTTGTGTAACGCGAGCTCTTTCGTTCTAGCTCACAATCATCCCAGCAATCAGGCTCTTCCATCCGAGCAGGACTTAATCATCACCCGCAAAATCTATCAGCTAGCGACGATGTTTCAGATTCCACTCAACGATCATTTAATAGTGACACAGACCCAGTACTACAGCATGGCCGATCATGGTCATTTTAAGAAATGGCGAAGAAGTTCAACTCAGTATTTATATTAATTATTGAAGGAAGTCGTCGCCGCCGCCACCGAAGAGTTCCATGGAATTTGGATTTCCACGTCTCAATGGCTGCACGGAAATAACACGGCTTAAATCTTCACTTAAGATGACTTTGTATCCACCACGACGAGCATTTTCGATGAACTGACGTGCGTATTCTTCTTTATAGGCTTGAGAATACTCGTGCATCTGCTGCTGATTGAAAAGTTCACGCTGAACAATTTCATCAGGGGTCATGGCTTGTTCTTTTTTCTCTCCTCGCCCTAACTCATTAGCAAGTTCTGCGGCGCGATTATCAACGCTTAGATCTAGGCTATCGCTATTTTGATAAGCTTGTTGCGCGTGAGTTTTATTGAACTCCGTATTCAGCAAGCGCGCGTTTTCAACCGCCATACGTTGACGCTCTAATTCCATGCGCTCATTGGTCAGCATCAAATGTTTATTCACGGACTTTTCATATTTTTCAGATTTCAATTTTGCGGAAACACCTTCAGGCGCAGGCTTAGGATCCGGCTCTCCCAACGAAGCAAAGATCAGCCCTGCTGCTCCTAAAAAAAGCAGAAGTGCCAAAAGCATCGATCTTTCTTTTTGGTCCTTTTGTTCCGGTTTGGCTGCCATACAGTGCCCTTATCGGCTTAAATAGATGATTTCTTAACAAAAAGAGTCTTCCTCAAATCATTACAGCTCCACAGACTTCTGCTGTCAGAGTTAAAGGCCTGTAAAGCAAGATTGGGTAAAGTGTCTAACTCTTAGACAGATCCACGTGTTTCCTTTTCCAAATAATTGCTCGCCGGTAATGGCACAACCCATGAAGTAAAGATTCTGTGAAAGTTAAAACAATAATTCTCCGAATATGGAAAGGATCTTTTACATGAGAATCACTAAAATTGCGACGGCAGTCATGGCGACATTGGCACTTGGTTCGACAGCTATGGCAGCCTCTTCAGGCACCCTATTGCTTCAAGGGACAGTCAACGTAGTTAACGATATCGTTGTTACCGCAAACACGGCGAACAATACTTCGTTGAACATCACTGCGGGTGAAACTAATAAAAATGTTGCGACAGTCTCTGAGACTTCCAACAACTTAAATGGTTATAAAATCAAAATTTCTTCTGCTACTGGCGGCGAATTAAGACACACGACAAACTCTGCACAAAAAACGACTTATAAAATCGGTTATGATGGCGCGGCAGCAGTCACTCCAACGGTTGCGGGTGTTGTTGTGAAAAACGTAAGCTCATTGACTGGTCTTACTACAGATTCTTCTGAAGTGACGGTGGATGTAGCGGCTTATGCAAACGCGGCAGCTGGTACTTATCAAGATACTTTGACGATCGCTATCGAGGCTAACTAATTTTTCGAACAATTAAAAACTAAAAAGCCAACCTCTCAGGTTGGCTTTTTTTATTCCGCAGATTGCACCGTCAGAGTGATTGTATCGGTATAAACTCCCGACTGCTGATTGCTGGCCACGGAACCAATGGTCGCAACGACTGGCAGCGCCGTTCCACTGGCGGGAGATCTTCCTAGCACTCTCGCCACTTGTGTGGGATTGGTAGCAGTGTTAGAAAGATTCACCGACGTTCCGTTAATAGTGAGAGCATAATTGATGAACTGATTTGCCGAGATGTGCTTTAACTGTCCATTATTCTGCGAAGACGCGAACAGAGTGTAGCCCGCATTGTACTTAAGAATTATCAAGGCCGTTCGCGATAGTCCCGAAGACAGATTTCCAAAATTCAGTGTTTCAGTCGTATCGCCAATGTCAAAAGAACCACCAGATGCGGTTACAGAGATATCGGCTCGTTTTTGCGCATTATAATTAAACACAATCGAGCGACTATCTATAAGTGTATATCCTGAAACCGTAGGGCTTCCGCGATACAAACGCGCGTTTAAGGTTTCAGTGTAATTTCCATATCGCAACCAAGGATTGGAATCATCAAGCTTCGCATAATATGTCACATTCACTTGTCGATCGTTACTGCCTTCAGCGAGCGTTCCTGTCAGAACATCATTCGTTCCCATCACGTCTGGAAAATGCTTTAGAATATTCTGTTGTGCAGAATCCTTGGAAACTTGAAACGGCCATTTGTCAGATCCCTGGTTCATTGACCGACTTGAATACGATGGCGCATTTCCATAATCAAAAGTAATAAAGAAGTTACAGCCACCGGGATTCGTATTCGCTTTGACTGTGAATGTTGGAGCCGCCGTCGTTGAACTGTTGAAGTTGATGGCCGTTTGCGATGTTTGCAGCTGCATGGAAACACAGGCCCATGCAAAGTGTCCGTGAAACATCAATATGCCTAGAAAAAACAGCGTTCTCATTCACTGTCCTCTTTCTTTAAAACAATGTTTCCAAGATCCAGCGAGTTGCCCGGCACTTCGGTAACTTCAAAAATCAGAGGACCCAAGTAAGGACGGTCCGTCATAATTTTATATTGGCCCGGCTCTAAACCCTCAATTAAGAATCCACCATTTTTATTAGTAAAGAATGTATTGTCGACCAGTTGATCCTGATTGTTCAGGATATCACCGGCAACATAAGCAATGGGTTGACCTTTTTGATCTACCACACGCCCTTTCACCATAATCTTCTTTTTTAAATCCAACTCTATAAGAACACCGCTACGATAGCTTGGTTGCACATTGAAATATTCTTTCTCTAAAAGATAACCAATGGGAAGAGACGTTGAATCCACATTCACCGTGTACTTGTAATACGCCGATTGATCTCTTAAAACCGTAGTATGGCGAGGTCCTAGTTGGGCGTCTCCTTTTTCTCCATTCGGATTGATCATCAACTCCTGACCCTCAGGCAGCATTTTTGAATGAAGTAACACGAAACTATCGTAAATGGGTTGAGTGAAAGCCGCATGATTTCCCACCCAAGCAATGCCTGTATTCAGACCTAATGAGGTGGTATTTGTGTCCTGTGAATCTTGACGTGTCGTGAAGTGCTCCAAGCGCAGACTGAAAGGCTGCGCCAAGTATTCAGCCATAAGGTTCGCACTTTCTTGACCGTCACTTGCTTGCAAAGAAGCAGAGGCCCTTACATCATCATATTTGTGCATGTTGTTTCGATTCACAGTCAGGTTCGTCGTTTTCTGAAGAGAGTCGTAATACGCGCTGGCGCTGTATTTACCTTGAGCCTCGTTCCAGAAGAACGAAATCAAACCACGATCGTCTTCATTCAACCCGACCGTTTTACTGTAACTCAGTTCAACGCGAGTTTGATTATTTATAGGAACCACTAGATTTGAGCGATACTGGCGCTCGTTGACTCCGGTAGGAACTTCCAGGGTTCCTGAGCCAACACCAAAGAACCAATTTTGAAAAAAGCGAAAGTTCAATTGAGAATCATAGCGGCGAACGTAAGACACAATTCCGGTATCAAAAACCGAAACCGGAACGAAATCAGGATCTCGATTTTCAGCTTCGAGTGTCAGGACGACCGGCACATCCCGTCCAAGCATTCTATCCAAAGTGCGATAGCGAAGTTTTTCTGCAAATCCTTGCTTGTCTTCCGAAACAGAACTGTATCCACCATCAAATGAAAGATATCCCCAACGACTGATACCCGAAACTTCCAAACCCGTCATAGATTGAGATAAATAGTTTTGAAAATTAAGACCTAGAGTTAATTGATCAGTCACGCCCACGCGGTGAAAGAAGGTGGTCGCCGCTCCGGTGTTGTCATAAGCACGGTCTGCCCCTGATTCACTCCATGGCAATCCGACGGCGTAAGAAAATTCTTGGACACCTTTCCCTAAAAGGGTGTTTTCAAAAAGAACCGAAAAGTCATAGAGCTCTTCTTGACCAAAATCATCGCGAATTTTCACTTTGACGTTATTTTGTCCAATCGCCAAAGGGAAATCTCGAATATTAAAAACACCCGGGGCTAAGCGCAGCTGACTGTAAAGAAATCCGTTCACATAAACTTCAACAAAGGAAGGTCGCTTGATCACGATCTCGGTGTTGCTTAAAGGACGAAGTGTTTTATAGGGTTGAATAGAAAACTCTTTGACCACTGAAAAACCGGCCAGATTCGGAGCCACTTGAAAGCCGCGAGAATTCAATGTCAAATCCCCGAGGGTATAACGAATCATTCTCTCCTCGTCATCATGACGGATTCGAGTGTCATGACGTTTCCACGGATATTCGTCCCCTTCGAGATATTCACCCGACGATTCGAAAACAAAACCTTTGATGTTCTCAACTAAATCCACTTGGGAAGATAAAGGCAGCTTCTCTTCGGTGGTTCCCGCTCCGTACTGAAAGGATTGAAGCATTCTTAGGTTTAAATATCCGCTATGAGCGTCGGGTCGCATGTAAGGGCGAGTGCTTAATTCTGCATAGTTTAAATCTAAGTCATTGCCCCGACGATGCTTTAATGGAAGATCAACTTTTAGCTCCAGACGAGCTTCATCAAAAAAGACAGAAAGGCCTGCGCCCTCTAGATCCTGCAAAGTCACCACACCCTCTGGGCGGACGCGGTTTTTAAGATTAATCCATAAAGAGTCTTTGAGCTGACTTTGTAAGCCTTCAAGAAGTGGTTTTGCTTCGACAGCAAAATTTTTCTTATCCTCACGTGGAAATACCCAAGCTTGGGCAATCACTTGATTGTCTAAAACAATGGGCGCCACAAGATAGGGCTTTGACAACGCCGGTCGCACAGATTGAGCAAAAGCCGGCAATGCCAAAGAGAATATTAAAAGAAGGAAGCTAAAAAGAAATCTCAATCTCCGGACTCCGCCAGCTCAAGTTCTCCGCGCAGATTATTTCCTGAAATTTCTTTATTGGAATTTACGACGACAGTCTTTTCAGTCTTTGGTAACAAATTCGTATTTTCCAATTCGCTGATCGGAGAAACCGTCCCAACCAAAGTTTCACCAGAGTAAATCTTTAAGGATTTCGGCTTAAGGACAAAGTGGGCGGTACCTTCATTTGCCACCGTCACTCGGACCTTCTTTTTATCCAGGCTTTTAACTTCTTTCACTTTGATCTTTGCGACCGCACCCTCGGGTGTGACGTAGGCGGAAGCCACATACTGCAAAAGAAAATTGAGGTTTACACCATTAGCCTTTGGCTTGGCATTTCTATCTCGAAATTCGACAGGAAGTTGAGAAGCGATAATGCGAAAGGCTTTTTCTTCGGCACCTTTAAGCTCGCCGGACCAGGTAACTCTGACATTTCGTTTTTCATTGGGCAGAAGAACAACTTGTTCCGGATAAACATTGAACTCATCTGTTTTCGTTCGAACTTCTTCGCCTTTGGCATCAGTTGTTCGTGTGAAGACTTCAATCTGAATAGGAACTTTTTCCGTACTGGGATTTTCTAAGGTAAGAACTTGGGTTGCTTTTGTTCCACTTGGTGAAAAGTGGATCACCATCGGAGTCAAACGAAACGCAAACGACACTGAGGGAATCGCCGCCAAACAAACGATCAGAGCCAGAATATTTTTGAACATATTCATAAGCTTATCGAAGTGGCTATAGCAGGGAAATGGTGAACTTATTCAGTTTTTAACAACTAGTCCTAAGAGAGGAAAAATTTCTAAGGCGCAGAGACTCGAACGATTGAAGCCGGTTTTCTTTTATCTACTTCGGTGCGCAGTTCAGGTGAGCTTTTGGATTGAATGTGAGCGACACCCGTTTTTGTATACTGAATTTTTACTTCTGCTTTAAGAGGAACTGTTCCCGCAAGCTGCAGTCCTTTCGAGCTTTGGGCTTGGCTGAAACTTCCAATGATTAAAATTGAAAGGAAGAAAAGAGTTTTCACCCTATTCTTCTCGGAAAAGCTCGACGAAAGCTTTAGGACAAAAGTGCTGGGTTCTTTTCCTGAATCGGTGGATAGACTGGGATTATCACGATAAATTCAGTCCCTACGCCAACTTCAGAACGGGCCTGGATTTCTCCTCCGTGATTTTGAATAATGCCGTAAGAAATACTCAGTCCTAAACCGGTCCCCTGCCCCACCCCTTTTGTGGTGAAGAACGGGTCGAAGATTTTTTCCAGGGTTTCTGCTGACATTCCTTTTCCACTGTCCTGAATTGAGATTTGTACCCAACCGCGGCGGTCCTTAGAACCTTTATAGTCTTTCAAAGCCGTCGTGGAAATCCAAATGTGTCCCGTGCCTTCAATGGCCTGAACAGCATTGGAAAGAATGTTCATGAAGACTTGATTTATCTGGCTCGCGTAGCAATGAATCATCGGTATTGGTTCGTATTGACGATGAATTTCTAGGCGATTTTTGATTTCACCTTGCAGTAAGTTCAATGTTGTATCGAGACTTTGATGAACATCGATCTCTTGTAGTTTTGCTTCTTCCAGGCGCGAAAAATTTCTTAATCCCAAGACAATATCTCGAGTGCGACGAGCCCCATCTTGGCAAGAAGCTACAAGCTTCGGCAGATCTTTCACGATATAGTCAAACTCGTACTCTTCTTTTACTGCGGGAAGTTTTTTCGGGTCTTTTTCAGCGACCTCAGCAATTTGAATCAATTTTTCTGAATACTCTTTCAGATGAGTCATGTTGCTATAGATAAATCCGATGGGATTGTTCAGCTCATGCGCAACACCGGCGACCAACTGACCCAAGCTCACCATTTTTGCAGAGTGAACAAGTTTTGTTTGCGTGTCTTTAAGTTCTTTATTTGCGGCTTCAAGTTCTGTGATTTTTTTTCGAAGATCCGATCTGGCTTGCCAGATTTTTTTACTCATTTCATTAAAAGATTCTGTTAAAAGCCCAATCTCGGTGTCGTTTTTCACAGGGATGGTCACGGCTTGTTCCTGCGACTCAAATGACTGCAAGGCCTCAACAAGATCATATAAGGGTTTTAGCACCCAGCTTGATGTCACAAGAATTGTTAACACTAGAAGAACAACGACGGCGCCAACAACCGTTATAAAGGCATAGTTGACGTTCTTAAGGACGGCTTTTGCTTCACTCTTTGAAGCGCCCAGAGCGACATAGAACTTAGTGATTCCCCAATCAAGTGGATAAACCAAAAATCCATATGGTGTAGTTCTAATGTTGAGATCAAAGAATGGTTCCGCGCCAGGGCGGAAATAAGGACGAAAGAAATCTTTTTTATAAAGATAGAAATCAGGATGACTGGCAACCACGACTTGGCCCGAGTCTTTAAAGAAAATCAATTCCAGCTTCAGACGATTTTTGATTTTGCCAACGAACGCTTTATTAATATCCACGATTTGTTCCACATAGCCGACAACACGTCCACCAGCTCCCGTGACTTTGGATATCAAGATCAGATTTACTTTCTGATTTTCGCCGAACTCGGCTAAAGCGATTTCATTTTCGTCTTTGACCTGCGCCATGTATTTCGCAGACAAAAACACGGCATCTTGAGAAGGAACGAAGCTACGAATAACATCTTTATCATCTTTAAACACCGAAGCCAGCATGCGCCCTTCACGGTTAAAGAATGTCAGACTTGAAATATTATCAGAACGAATCCACTGTCCCGATAACGAGCGCAACGTCGATCCATCCCCCATCGTCACGTGATAAACCAAGCTAGGATCACGGACATATTTATCGCGTTTTTGCTGAAGACCGGCGCGAAGATCTGTTAACGCCACTTCGATTTCACGGGCATTGCCGCTCAAACGCTGCGACAACTCGTGATCGATCGCTTTTTCGTATTTGATCATGGAGTAGATGGTGACAAAAGCTAAAGGGACCACCGAGAAAAGAACAAACCAAACGATCAAAATCGTACGTAATGATCTTTTAGGTTTTTTTCTTAAGGTTTTCACTTCTTCGCTTCATCCACAGTAATAATAAGTCGCACGATTCCATCGGGCATCACGCGAGGATGCTTTTCTTTTGAAATCTTAGGCTTTCCGTAAGTCCCCAAGAAATTCATCAGATCCTGATATTTTGCTTCAGGAATAGTGAAGTGATAATACATGGAAGTGGCCGTTTTCTTCCAGCCCAGTTCCACGGCCCCGGCTTTACGTCCACCAAGTTCGTTGATCTTGTCTGTGATTTTCGGTCCGATAACTTCGATATTGGTAACCGCGATGTCACCCCGATAAAGAAATCCACCACCGGTAGCTGGACTTGTTGCTGATGATGCCTCCGCCACGGGAGTTTCTTTCTTCGCCGCCACTGTCGGCGTCGGACTTGTCGTTGGCTTCGCCGTATCTTGCACAGGAGCGGTCGGTGCTGGCGTTGAAGTTTCCTTCACACCTTCGTCCACAAACTGGGGTTGATCTTCAACCGTTGTCGAAGTTCCAGTTTTAGATACTTCCGCTAAGACCACTTCTTTTGAACCTGTCGTCGTACTCAGCTCCATAACTTTCTGCCAAGGAGTGATCGATAACAATACTACGATTCCAACGACGACGACTAAAGCCTCTAAGCCCCACTTCAAACCTTGTGGCCACTTATCGAAGTTCGACTTCTGCATAAGCACCGACATATAACTTGAAGGAGCATTGATTTGTCCAATGATGTGTTGAGACACGACAGTGTCTGCGAGCTTTTCCGCATACGCCTGACCGTTTTGAATTTTAGTAAGATCTAACTGGGCGTCTCGGGAAAATTTAACGTGATCTTCCACCGCCAAACGACGGTCTTTGTCTAAGGAACCAGTAAGATAATCGTAAAGCAGCTCATGCCCAATAAAAGGAGAGATCTCTCTTTTTCCTTTTTTTGAAAGAGGAATGTTATTTTCCTGTGCCATGCTTTAACTTACCCACTGCCTGAGTCATGCTGCCCAATTTACGAAGAGCGCGACCCAAACGGTAACGAATCGTTCCTTGAGTGATCCCCAAGCCTTCAGAAATATCATCATCTTCAAGTTTTAAAATTTTAGACCAGATCACCGTCAGCAGTTCGTCTTCAGATGCTGATTTTTGAAATTCACGCCAAGGACCTAAATCAGTCCCATCAGGAATCAGCCAACCCGATTCAACGGATGTATTGGGACGGCCGCGCGCCACGCGGGACTTATATCGATCCCACACAGTTTTCGTAGCGGCTACAATGGCGACGGAGTTTTTTAAGTCAGGATTTCTTTGCTTACGAGCTCGACCAAGGGCCAGAGCCTGAGACGAAGCCTCTATCGCTTTTTGATCATCGAGCAAAGCAAAGTAGAAAAACAAAGCGATAGATTGTACGTCAGCCTCGGTCATAATTCCTTATATGTTAGTCGACTGTAAGCTGTCTGAGAAGATCAAGCTGGTCGAGAACTTTACCAGAACCCATTACTACGCAGCTTAAAGGATCTTCTGCGATAGAAACGGGAAGACCTGTTCTTTCTCTTAGCAACACATCAAGGTTCGCTAGCAAAGCACCACCGCCCGTAAGTACGATACCGTTATCAACGATATCAGAAGCTAATTCCGGTGGAGTTTTTTCAAGCGCCGTACGAACAGCATCAACTACTTCAGACAAAGGATCCATCAAAGCATCGTTCACTTGCGAAGAAGTGATTTCGATAGTTTTTGGAGCACCGGCAACAAGGTCACGACCTTTAATTTCCATCGATTTTTCTTCTTCAAATGGATAAGCGTTACCGATTTGGATTTTGATATTTTCAGCTGTTCTTTCACCGATCAACAAGTTGAACTGGCGACGAACGTAGTTCACGATTGCTTCGTCGAATTTATCGCCCGCAACTTTGATAGATTTACAGTAAACAATACCACCCAAAGAGATCACAGCAACACCTGTCGTACCGCCACCCATATCCACAACCATGTTTCCAGATGGTTCTGTGATTGGAAGACCTGCACCGATCGCGGCTGCCATTGGTTCTTCGATCAAATAAACTTCACGTGCTCCTGCGGATTGAGCAGCTTCTTTCACGGCACGTTTTTCCACCTGCGTGATTCCGTAAGGAACGCAGATGATGATACGAGGACGGATGAAAGATTTTTTCTCGCCCAAAGATTTTCCGATGAAGTATTTCAACATGGACTGAGTGACTTCGAAGTCCGCGATAACGCCGTCTTTGATGGGGCGAATTGCGACGATGCTGCCAGGTGTACGACCCAACATATCTTTGGCTTCTTTACCTACCGCTAGAACACGGTTTTGCATTCCGCGATAATTTTTTTGAACCGCAACCACAGAAGGCTCGTCGAGAATAATTCCACGTCCTTTTACGTAAACAAGGGTGTTAGCGGTGCCAAGGTCAATGGCAATATCATTCGAAAAATAATCTTGAACTTTGTCAAAAAAACTCATGCGGACTCTCTCTTTTCATCTCAAGTCTAGGAGCGATGAAAAGCAGAGTCAATGCAGATATTTAGCCCCGACTTGCAGTTATTTTGACGCGGGCGCACATTGAAGAGAGAAGTCGGCACGGGTCTGGCGACCTTGGTAGCGGATTTCCAGACCTTCATTCAGGGACGCTTCGGCCTTGAATGTTTTGTCTATGTCGAGCTCCACAGTTTCAACTTCGATGCGCTCCTCTTCCCCATTGGTAGCGGGTTTCAGCTTCACGACGATGGATCCACTGCGACGGGTACGGAAGATTTCTTTTTGCACAGAACTTACTAAGTCCCATGTCAAAACCTCTTCACGAACTGTTGAGTTGCGATCGTGAGCGCCACCCAAACGGAAGGAACACTTCACGGTTCTTAAATCTTTTTTGGCAACGCGGAAAGCTTTGTCAGAGATGCACACAGCATCGACTTCTTTTTCGTCAGTAAAGTTTGTCACGACCATGCGGAGGGAGGAGCCCATCCCGCCACGGGCAGAAAACGCATCATCGCCTCTTTGCTGCTGCAAAAGGATCTCGCCTTGGGCAGAACGACCGCCTTGAGCGGGCGAAACTAAGAAACGAGCTCGGCCATACGAATTGCTAGAAAAAAGAAGATCATAAGCTTGGGATTGTCTTCCATTCCAAAACATATCGCGCACACTTTGACGACGTTGCGGATTAAAAGGATTCATGTTGTCTAAGAAGGTACGGTCTTTCAAATCCATTCCGCTAACAATACAACGAGCGGCGCTAGCAGGAAGTAAGCTGCCGGCACTCGTTGGTTGAGTCGCCGTACACTGACGGTTGTAGTGCTCAATACGCAATTCACGCGCGCAGTTGTTGTTAAGCGCATCGTTTAGTAAAGCATCACAGAATTCTTTTTTTGAAAGAAGTTTGTGCTTACCCGTCGTACAGCCATTAAATTTAAACTCGTAAGTCAGCTCTTCGTAACCGATAGAAGTGGGAGTCGGGTTTGTATTTGGAATAGGAGCTGCCGCCGTGACAACAGGCTGTCCGCCACCGCCGTTACCACAGGCACCTAAAACCATCGTAAGCGCAGTCAAAAGCAAAGAATTTTTTAAACTCATCTGACGTCCTCCACCAACGAGCAACGCCGCTTAAAGTTCAAACTTCCTGCCAAGTTAGAATGAAATATAGGGGTACGAGGAACCATGCACTATCAAAAAGTTAGACAGTGCTGACGGCTTAGGCCGTCAGAGGGTAAAAGATACTCGGTGATTTTAGTGGCTTAGAAGTGTTTTTTCCATTCAACTTCATGAGCCATGTAGGCTGTGAGGTTGTGTTTTTCTTCATGAAGACGCTGGTCACTCCAGCCTAACTTTTCTTGGAAAACCGCACCGATTTCGTCGAGGTGTTTCACTCCGTGATTGCGATCCGCTAGGAACAACGGAACTCGGCGCGAATAGAAATCACTTAAGTGCAAACACATAGTGGCGTCGATAGCTTGTGCCGCTTCGAGCTGCCAATAGCTATAATTTTCAGAATATTTTTCTAGGATCTCAGCCGCTTCAAGACCATATCTTTCAGTCAATAATTTGATGTCTTCCAAAGGACGAGCAGTTTCTTTTGACCAAGCATCCGCAAGACTTTGCGCCTGATGGAAGGCATCGACACTTGTATAAGAATTTAAAGGCTTTGCCGTATCCGCTTTAGCAAACTTCACACGCTCTTCGAGGGTGAAAGATTCTAAAGCGCGGTCCACCGTCTGTTGGCACATCAAGCGATAGGTCGTGTACTTTCCTCCGGCAACGAAAGTAATTCCTGCATCATCATTCAGAATCGTGTGTTCACGACTTGTTTTTCCTTCAGATGCAGAACCGTCTTGAACTAAGGGTCTTACGCCGGCGTAACTTGCAATCACATCGTGTGCGGTAATTTTAGCACCTGGAAAATAGTGATCGGTAATAGACAGCAGGTATTTCACATCTTCCGGCGTAGTCGTCACGTTCTCTGGCGATTCTTTAAAGTCTGTGTCGGTAGTTCCTATAATAATCATTTCGTGACGAGGAATTCCAAAGACAATACGATCACTTTTTTCCGCTCCCATCACCACTGCACTTGTTAAAGGCAGACGATGTTTTGGCAAAGTTAAGTGAATGCCTTTTGTGGGACGAAGAATTTTTTTCCAGTCGCGCAGAAGATTCTGTGCCACTTGATCTGTCCATGGCCCCACACTGCTAATGACATGACGAGCTTTGATTGCAAACTTATCTTTGCTAACTTGATCTTCGCATGTGACGGCTGTGATTTTTCCGTTTTCGTACTGAGCCCCTGTGGACTTTACATAGTTAGCGCAAAGAGCCCCGTTGTCGTTCGCAGAACGCAAGGTTTCGTGCACCAAACGGTCATCATCCATGTAAGCATCAGAATAAATATAAGATCCCAAAAGGTTTTCACTGCGGATCGCGGGCATTCTTTCTAAAGAATGTTTTGCATTCAAGCGTTCGTGCATTTCAGGTGCTTGAAACAAAGAAAGAGCGTCATAGAGCCACATGCCCATACCCATTTTGGTCATGCCCACACGACTTTCCTTGTACAAAGGAATCATAAATCGAAGAGGATGCACAAGGTGCGGAGCCATTTCAAACAAACGCGTGCGCTCGTTCAAGGCTTCAAACACCAGTTTGAATTCCATGTTTTCTAAATAACGAATTCCGCCATGGATGAGTTTGCTGGATTTTGAAGACGTGCCGGATGCGAAGTCGCGGGCTTCAATCAACGCGACCTTCATTCCGCGCGCCGAGGCATCTCGTGCCACACCGGCACCGTTAATTCCTCCCCCAATTATTACCAGATCAAATTCCTGAGTCTTCATTTTGTTGATATTCTGGATACGATTGGCGAAGGAAAAATTCTTCATAACTCTATCCCTTTGTCGTCTTGACTGAAAGAGTGCCTGGTTGCCAGCTTTCTGACTTGAAAGCCTTGATGGAGTTTGGAACTCCGTTGTCGTTCGGGAAATAAACTCTTTGCAAATGTTTTTCGCGACCTAACTTGTAAGCAAGCTCACAAAGCTCGTCACGCGCCTGCAAAGAAGAATACTGAACGTGTTCTACCCATAATGACTGCGTTTGCCCGTCCAAAAATAAAAGCGGTTGCGCGATGAAATAACCCATGAGCTTGCCACTTTCCACATCACGAGCCAGAAAACTCCAACCCAATGGGATGTAGTGATTCAAAGCTTCCACTCGAAATTTCGAGCTCCATCCCGCCATCATGCGTTCCATTTCGTCAGGATAAGCTTCTGTCAGCTTTTTATTTTCGAGATCTAAGATATCTTGTAAATCGTCCGCCTGAATCACTCGGCAAAAAAGGCTCATGGCCTGAGGTCTCCTTGTCATTTCACTCTTCCTATTTCATACTAGAAGAATATGAAATACAAAGACTATTCGATCGAGATTTGGAACCGCATAAATACGACACTAGACCAAGTTTTGAAAGAGGATTCTGCACCCGTCGCCGCATTTGATGCCGATGGAACACTGTGGGATATCGATCTGGGAGAAACTTTTTTCCACTATCAAATCGACAACAAACTTGTCGAGCTTCCGCCGCATGCCTGGAATCACTACGAATCAATGAAGGCCGAAAATCCACAGAAAGCCTACCTTTGGCTAGCACAAGTCTGTAAAGGCCAAAGACTGGAGCAAGTGCACGAGTGGGCGCGACAAGCCGTGAAGGACCAAGCTCCCCTCCCGGTTTTTCTGGAGCAGAAAAGACTGATCGATCTGTTTCTTTCTCGCGGCGTAAAAGTTTTTGTCGTCACGGCTTCAGTGAAGTGGGCCGTCGAGCCTGGGGCAGAAATGCTAGGGCTTAAAAAAGATGATGTTATCGGAATTGAAACAACGATTGAAAACGGCTTGATCACCGATACTCAAAAAGGCCTGATCACCTACCGCCAAGGAAAAGTGGATGCTCTCCTTCAACATACCGGTGGTAAAAAGCCTTTCTTTGCCTCCGGAAATACCATGGGTGATTTCCAACTTCTGCAATCCGCGACACGCTTAAGCTTGGCAGTCAGTGCCGCCTCACGCGACGATAAGCTTTTTAAAACTGAGCATGAGTTGCAACAGCATGCTGAAACCAATTCCTGGCTGTCTCACCGATTTGTGGGATAAAAAAAAGGCCTCTTGGAAACCAAGAGGCCTTTTTCTTTTTAGTTCGTAATTTTGCCTAAGCTTTCCCAACTACCTTTTCGATGTCTGTGATTTCTTTAGGAACAGATGAAGTCATGTTCTCTGAACCTGTCGACGTCACGCGGATATTATCCTCGATACGAATGCCGATGCCACGGTACTTCTGAGGTGCTGATGTATCTTCGGCAGGGATGTAAAGACCCGGCTCAATCGTGAAGCACATATTGGCTTCAATCGGACGAGGCTCACCTTTTTTAAAGTAAAGTCCTGCGTCGTGCACATCAAGACCTAACCAGTGGCCGATGCCGTGTGGGTAGTACTTCTTCTGCGCCAAAGCTTGAATCAAATCTTCTTTGCGACCTGAAAGCAGGCCTAGCTCTAACATAAGATCCGTTAACAAAGATGTTCCCATCTCGTGCAGATCTTTAAACACAATGCCCGGCTTCACAAAATCGATGATTTGTTTTTGCACTTTCAACACGCCTTCGTACACACGAGCCTGCTCATCCGTGAACTTTCCGTTCACTGGATATGTTCTTGTAATATCACCCGTGTAGAAGTTGTATTCAGCGCCAGAGTCGATCAACAGCAAGTCACCGTCTTTGCAAACTTGATCATTGAAGTTGTAATGCAATGTCGTCGCCGCATTTCCTGAAGCTACGATGTGGTTATAGCCCTCACGCGCAGAACCCTTCATGAAATAGTGATGAGCAAGAACGCCCTGAACTTGACGTTCAGTTACTCCAGGACGAGTAAAGCGCATCGCCGCCAGGTGACCTTGCGCCGTGATTTCACAAGCCTCGCGAAGTTGAGTCAGTTCAAATTCGCTTTTTACTAAGCGCATTTCACCCAACAAAGTGTCGGCATCGTGGATAGACAACAAACCATAGCCAGTGCGGCCCTGCATTTGTTTTACCGTCTCTAGAACACTTTGCATTTGATGATCTACTTCAGGATTTTTGAAAAGGCGGTAATAAACGCGGTCCACTTCTTTTAAAAGTTGTGGTGCCACTTTCGAAAATTCATCAATAGGATAAGCTTTGTCGATTTTGAATTCGCGCTCACAGCCTTCTGGGCCATAACGGAAGCCGTCCCAAGTTTCGCGCTCAGGATCACGGCGACGAACGAACATCACCGTTTCTGGAACTAAGCCTGGACGCAGAATCATGATAGATTCAGGCTCTTCCCAACCTGTTAGGTAAAAAAGATTTGAATCTTGGCGATACGGAAAGTGCACATCGTGATTGCGAATGTGCTCGGGGTGAGAAGCCACGATCAAAGCACCGCCTTGAATTTCTTGGCCGGCCTTTTTTCTTCTTTCTGCAAAAACGTTCATATCAAAAGTGGGTTTTCTCATACAATCTCCTACAGTCCCCATTTGCGAGTCAGAGTTTTCAATTGGCGAGCAGCTGAATCAGCTCCCTTATTCATGATCTCGCGACGCTTATCAAAATCCATAATACCATAATTGGTTGTGTCTAAGTAAACAACAGTATCCACACCCGCAAAAGGCTTATTATACAGACCTGCAATCTCATTCCATAGGACGTTGTCAGTTGCCGCAGCATCCAATGTATAATTTTTGCCTCCTGGCGGCTGAAGCACATTTACAAGAACGATGTAGTTGGCCCCTTTACTACGCAGATAATTGGCTAATGCCGTCACATCGCGAACCCCAGAAATATTTTGGGCTTGATACGGCTTAAAGAATGGCGGATAGGCCATGCAAAGGTACATGAGTTGATCTAAGGCACCACGATTCATCAGATAGACTTGATTCTTCTTCATGTTGTAAGAAGGGCAAGCAAAAGGGATGCGGAAGTCTTCGGCCTTAGCCCGATTAAATGCGGTCCCCACAAAATCTTTTAAGATCGTCACATCGGCGTTTTTACTTACCGAACCCAATAAAGACGTTTTAATAACGTCTTCACCTTTGAGCTTAAACATCTGCCATTCAACATCGTTAGCTTGTTCTTTATTCGCGAATAAGGCCGCCATGGGTGCTGCAAACTCAACGCCTCCAATTGCGTGAACAGGAACTTTGGCGCGAGAGAGTTCATGAAGAAATCCAATGTGCGCATAAGTTTTTGCACCACCAGCCCCTAAGATAATTCCAATCTTAGGCATTGTAGGAATAACTGGCGCCGGAGGAGGTGGCGGAGCTGGAACTTCAGCAACTTCCTCGTCATCATCAGATTCAATGGGTGGCGGCTGTGGAGTCGGCTGTTGCGGGGTTTGGCTTGGACGCGGTTGCGGTGGCTTACGCATGTCCTCGCGCGTGCGAATGGACTGACAGCCCACAACAAAGATCAAAGAAGAAATGAAACCTAGAGAGAATATCAATCGCATTGTTTCCCCTTTTTTATTTAAATGATCCTAGCACCCAACTTTGTCAGATTCTATTTAAATGACGACAATAAATGAAGAACTCACGGTTTCCATCTTTGCCTTCGATGGGTGAAGGGAAATAATCCAGGACTTCAAACGAACTTTGTGCGCAAACTTCGCGAATTTTCTTTTCCACTTCGGCATAAAGCCTTTCGTCTTTAACTATGCCGCCCTTACCCAGGCCTTCAACGCCCACTTCAAACTGGGGTTTTACTAAGCTCAGCAATGCGCCTTGAGAGTTTAGGAAAGAAGAAAGTTCTGGAATTATCAAGCTGATCGATATGAACGAAACGTCCATCACAATTAGATCAAATTTTTCTTTAGGGACATACTGAAGAACCGAAGTTTCTTTGGAAAGACCACGAGCATTGACGCCCTCGCAGACTTTAAGTTTTGGATTTTTTAAAAGGCTGCTGTGAACTTGTCCGTGTCCGACGTCAACACCAAGGATAAACTTGGCACCCGACTGAAGAAGGCAATCTGTAAATCCCCCCGTCGAAATTCCAACGTCTAAAACATTTAAATCTTTAGTGGAAAGCTTCACATGCTGCAAAGCCCCTTCAAGCTTCAACCCACCTCGAGACACAAATCTATTCGCGGGACCGGCTTCAACGATGACGGAGTTTTCAGTAGAAACAGACTGACTGGCTTTTTTTAAGACGCGTCGTTGAGTTCCCTCAACAAGAAAAACTTGTCCTGCTTCAATCAATTCTTGTGCGTGGGTGCGCGACTGGGCCAATCCCTTTTCAACAAGATAGACATCCAGGCGCTGCTTTTCAGACATGACTACACCTGACGTTTTTGATTAAAGCTGATCAAGTACTCTAACATCGGAGCATCGGCAGATACCTTATGCAATTCTTGTAAAGCGGCTGAACTGACTTCTTGAAGATAAGATTTAGTACCTTCAAGCCCCAGAATCCCTGTAAAACTGCGGATATCTTGATCCTTTTCCCCATGATCTAAAACGTCATCGGCCACTTGGAAGGCTAAACCTAATCCTTCTCCAAATTTTTTAAGATGTTCAATATCTGAAGGGCGAGCACCTGCTATCACCGCGGCACCTTCGACGGCCACACGGATAAGGGCTCCTGTTTTTAATAAATGCAAATGCGCGATTTCATCTTTCGTCATTTTGCGTGTGCCCGGGCGAAGATCGATGGCTTGACCACCGACCATGCCGCGAATTCCCGCCGCTGAAGAAAGAAGGCGCACTAGCTGACCAACCAGAAATGTTGAATCGCTATACTTGTCTGAAATTAAATAGAAGGCCTCGGTTAAAAGGGCATCACCAGCAAGCAGGGCGAAATCCTCGCCATACACTTTATGATTGGTAGGCTTGCCACGGCGAATGTCGTCGTTATCCATACATGGAAGATCGTCATGGATAAGGGAGTAAGTATGAACAAGTTCCACTGCCGTTGCAAAGGGAAGGATCTTTTCAGCCGGACAACCAAAAAGTTCACCGACTAAAACTGAAAGTACCGGACGGAAGCGCTTTCCACCGTTCGTTGCCGAATACAGCATCGACTTTCTTAGTTCAGCAATGGCAGGTCCTTGGGGAAGATCCATGGATTCAAGATAGTTATCCACGTATTGATTCACGGACTGAACGCGCACTGCAATTTCTTGATCTAACTGAATGGCCAAATCCAAGCTTAGTTTTCCTCTGAAGAGAAATCTGTAACAACCGGCTGTCCGTCGGCGCCCACAGACATCAGAAGTTTCACTTTGCTTTCGGCTTCGTTTAGACGTTGGTGGCACTCACGGGAAAGCTTCACGCCTTCTTCGAAAAGTTTCAGAGAGTCTTCTAGGGCAAGATCGCCTTTTTCCATCTTTTGAACGATTTCTTCTAGACGGTTTAATTTTTTCTCGAAATCCATTTATTCACCTTTCACGCTATCAACGACAGCCGTCAACGAACCCTGTGCCAGGCGTACGTCGATCATATCGCCTTTTTTCACTTGGTTCGCAGATTTAATAACTTCATTATTTTTTGTAACAATCGAGTAGCCACGCTCCACGACTTTCAGCGGACTTAAGCTATCTAGAATACCCATCAGACGTGACATGCGAGCATGTTTTTTCTCAATGGAAAAGAGAAGTGCTTTTTCCGTACGCGCTTTAAGATACTGAAGGTCTTTTCGTTTTTCATCGATCAGATCTTGCGGCGAGCCCAGCTTTTCTGTCAAAAGCTCGACACGGTGAGAACGCTCTTTCAACAAACGATTCATCGCAAATTCCAAGCGATTTAACAAATCATCGTTTCTTAATTCTAAATCTTGCAAACGGCGCTTAGGATCTACCAATCGTTTTGACAGTCCCAACATCTTTTCGCGTAAGTGCTTCATCTTCTTTTCAAAAGACATGTGAAGCATGCGTTCCAATGATTTGACTTTATTCACAAGCTCGCCGGAACTTTTTGCTACAAGCTCGGCCGCTGCTGACGGAGTTGGTGCGCGTAAATCTGCTACAAAATCGGCAATGGTAAAATCGATCTCGTGTCCTACAGCAGAAATAATCGGAATGGAGCTAGAGGCAATAAGACGCGCTAAAGTCTCATCATTGAAGCACCACATGTCTTCTATAGAACCGCCGCCGCGACCAACGATGACCACGTCAACACCTGGAAGCTTCAACGCCTTTTTTAGTGCTTCACAAATTTGCGGAGCCGCCCCTTCGCCTTGTACTACGGTCGGCACAACGGTGACCTGAATGGACTTTGCACGACGAGAGAGAACGTTTAAAATATCTCGAATCGCCGCTCCCGTTGGTGAAGTCACAACAGCAATGTGGCGGGGAAATGTTGGAATGGCTTTCTTACGAGAACTTTCAAAAAGACCTTCGGCCTTCAGTTTCGCCTTCAGTTGCTCAAACGCTTTTTGTAAAGCACCAGCACCTACGGGCTCCATCATTTCGCACATCAGCTGATAGTTGCCACGAGGTTCGTACACCGTGATACGGCCCCGAACAATCACTTCCATTCCATCTGTCGGTTTAAATTTTAAACGTGAGTTGTGACCACGAAACATCACAGCGGTAATCTGCGACTTCGGATCTTTCAGACTGAAATAAAAATGCCCCGAAGAGTGAGCCTTAAAGTTCGAGATCTCGCCCTTCACCCACACCATGCCCACTTGGCCTTCCAGCAACTGCTTGATGTAGACATTCAGTTGTTCAATAGAAAGAATCGAAGGCTCACTGGATTTCGTTAATATATCAGCCGCGCCGAGAGTGGCTTGAGCTGAGACATCCGTTTTGCGAAGAGGTTGATTTGGAGCATCTGACATGGAAGCAGAAGTTAGTCTCCCCTGCTTCTTGAGTCAATACATTGAGAGTCAACTTACAGAGATGAATACCACACGTTTTGTGCGGACCATAGGCCACCGACGAAGAAACACACCCACCCAAGAGATTTGTGACGAGCAAGATTTTGATACATCTCGCCCATGCGCTCTTGGCCAACCCGCGCCAGGTAAGGGTTTTCCAGCACAAAGACCATTAACAGTCCATAGAAAAAAACGAAGAACGGAAAAATAAAATCGAGCTTTTCTGGTGTCATAAGCAATTTATCGGAGCTTTGCCACAAAGTAAGAGTCCGGTTTAATTGACGGGACGAACTTCCATGATAGAATGTTTTTAAGGGTTCGACGGCGTAAAGCTCATCGAAAATAAACCTTACAAGCATAATCACGGGGACTGTCCCTGACAATGGTGTGCAAGCTCAACTCGTATTGAGAAGCCTAAAGTTGTTAACATGGTCACCCACCTTAGCTATAGAGGTTTAGTTTTCAGAGTGGCCATCGAGCCTTTTTTTATTTCTTTTAGGCGTTTCTTCTTGAGACAGTCCTGCAAAAAACTTCGTCAATTTGCCACAAATTTAAAAGAAAATTCCATCTAAACCCGCGTTCAGTCATGCCTTTTTAAGGCCGATAAGTTCCTTATGAAATCAAGGATTTTAGCGGCTGCTATTTGCATCCTCTCGTTATCTATTACTGCATGCGGTGGCGGCGGCTTTTCGCCGAATGACTATGCTTCTAAACCTGCCTCGGCGGAACCTGCCTATTATGGCACTCCGAAGCCAATCAATGATCCCTTAATAGTTACAGCTTCAGCTAAATTTTTGTATCGTGGGCTTTCGTTCACACCAGGCGCTGACACTACAAACGGTATCGGAAGCGTCGTTTCCTTAGCAAACGCGGTTCCGATTCCATTCGCTGAATTTCATGTCTATGATTCTTCCGGTAATCGAGTTCAACAGGGCGAAACCAATACTTCAGGATTAGCAACTTTCAGCCTTCCCAAGATAACAGGCACATACACTTTCAAGGTTTTTTCTAGGGCATACAACAACTACTTGAAAGTCAGCGTCTTAGAAGACATTTATTCCAACACTCCGTATTCAATTAGCAAAAATTTTGTCATAAGTGCCTCTGATATCTCCAACGCCGCCAAAGACATTTCCAACGATCCTCTCATAGCTGAAGCGAACGAGTCCATTTCCTCCAAAATTGAAGGTGGCGCTTTCAATATTATGTACAATGTGCTGTTAGCAAATGAATACATTCGTAGAAATATAAATAAAAACGGTACCGTTGCTGGGGTACCAGAAGCTGATACTAATAAATGGTGGGTCGCTGAAAAAGTTACGATATTTTGGAAAGCAGGATTCAACCCGTACACGTATTTCAATTCTTCGACCCCTCTATCATTCTATTCTCCCGGCGAGCGAAAACTGTATATTTTGGGCGGCGTGAATGGCGACGTTAAAGTGTCGGATACTGATCATTTCGATGATTCCGTTGTTCTCCATGAATACGGTCATTTTCTTGAAGACGTGTATGGAAATTCTGAATCACCGGGTGGATCCCACACGGGAAACTTTATTATTGATGCAAGACTTGCTTGGAGTGAGGGCTGGGCGAATTATCTGCAGGGAGCAATTCTGACCGGAGCAGACGCCAAAGAAAATTCGGCTTCGGAAGACCGAATTCCAACTACAAAAAAATATCACTATTACGTTGATACTTATGGCTATAGGGGCGGCGGCTGCTCAAACCCCTGCGTGAATATTGCATTTAATTTAGCTGCACAAGGCACTGACGTTGTTCCTGATAGTGTCTCCTCAGATTTGCCTGGGACCGGAACCTTCAGAGAAGTGTCCATCGCAAGAACCCTTTATAAATCCACTAGAAATATTGCATCAACATATGCACCTGGAAAAGAAGGGGGCGGCATATCTTTCGGGAGCGTGTGGAAAGTTTTTGCCGGAGAGGATACATCAGGCCATAACAGAAGTAATCCACTTCCTTATAGCTTAGTGAATACTTCCAAATACCCCATTCCAAACGCGGGATTATTTAATTGGCTCTTAGACCAAATCGGAGTCGCGACGACCGAGTGGAATGATATTCTCGCGGAAGAAAAACAGAACAAGACGACTAAAGATTACGCTTATTTTCTTACTCCGGCTACGTGCGCAGCGGTGAGTTTTGTTGGTGGCGCCGAAGAAACAAAGATGGCCGTCCGAGATCCAATCCGACGATCACATCAACAAATGAACAACGATTTTTATCTCTACTGGCATGATGGGAACTCTGCAACGACTCTAAAACTGGATTACACTCCCACAGGTAATGCACCCAACTTAGACCTCATCCTTTATTATGGAAGTTACGTCTATTTCGAGGACGACTACTGGTACTCGAACTACAAAAGTCCTTATATTGCCAAACAGAGCAGATCGGTCGGAACGACTTCGGAAACAATCTCGTTAAGTGGGTTGCCTGCAGGATTCTACGTACTAAACGTGAAAATTAATGCCTATGAAAAAACCCAAGGTGAAATGAATGGCACCTCGTCTTACAAAATCTATAAAGGAGCTTCGCAACAGCTATGCGGTACAGAACAGCCTTAACTTTATTCGTAGCTCTTATTTTTGGAATCACAGGTTGGGCCTATGTTTCCAATAAGGATAAAAAACGCGAACCTGCTTCGGTGAAAAGCAAGTTCTGGATGCCAGTTCCAGTGGGAAAACATCTTGCTCTTCTAAAAGTAGAAGTAGCTCCGACTGAAATTCCTGAATCAGGAAACTCAGATGTAAACCTCGTAGGTCGAATTTTGGTGAATCAAGAAATGACCAGCGATCTTTCGTATGTCTGGGCGCTTCCTGAAGATGTGCAAGTGGTTGAAGGCCAACTGAGCGACAGTCTTGCTAACGTTAAGATGGGACAAATCGTCGAAGTAAGACTGACAGTCAGTGGATTTAATAAAGAAAAGCAGCGCATGATTTCCTTGCAAGCATCGGGTGCTCGCGGAGAAGAAAAGATGGGAAGCTCTGCTGTTGTAGTCAGCCGTCCTGAAGATACGTGGGAATCTGTGGCTTCGGAAATGAAAAAGGCCGCTGATGAACAACTCGGTCCCGAGTCAAAACCAGTCGGCCGATAAGAAAAATTAAACCGGAATCACTTCGATTTCGGAATTGAACTGATCACGAAGAATTCCTTCGATCGCCATCAAGGTTCCTGACGTCGCGCTAGGGCAAGTTCCGCAAGCCCCTTGATAAAACACGTAAAGCTTATTGTCTTCGTATTTCACCACATCCAAGTCACCACCATCACCTTGCAGACCAGGACGAACTGTTTCATCCAAAATCTCTTCAATGCGCTGAACTTCTGGCGGAAGACTAGCACGACGCAATTTCTTTTCGTCCATTTGCGTTTGATTTGGATTGTGCACCGGCATGCGCGTTTGAATCACGGCACAAACATTTTTTTGAATTTCTTCAGGGTCCGCATCGAAGTTGTGCGTGATCGTGATCACATTCTGGAAGAAGTGAACCTGACGAACACCTTCAACTTGAAACAAAGCGGAAGCCAACAAGCTTTGATCAGCTTCTTTAGCATCAGCATAAGTGGCTTTACCTTCATTCAATACAGGGCGATCCAATACAAATTTCCAAGCATTGGGGTTTGGAGTCGCTTGAATACGGATGAGTACATCTTGGCTGCTCATAACAACATCTCCCGGGCTTTCACCACGGCTTTTACTAAAGCATCAACATCTTGATGATTATTATACACGGAAAAAGAAGCGCGAACGGTTCCAGGAACACCCAGTCTAGTCATTAAAGGCTGAGTACAGTGGTGGCCCGCGCGAACCGCTACACCTTCCTGATCTAGGATTTGACCTACGTCAGAATGGTGAGCCCCTTTAATATTAAAGGAAAGAATAGGACCTTTGTTTTCAGAAGTTCCGAAGATTTTCACATCTGGAATCGCTGACAACTTTTCAGTCGCATACTTTAAAAGATCCATTTCATAGCTGTGGATTTTATCGAGTCCAATACGGTTGACGAAATCAATCGCCGCGTGCAATCCGACCGCACCTTCAATATGCGGTGTTCCCGCTTCAAAGCGAAAAGGCACATCGTTATATGTCGTTTTCTCCACAGTGACTTTCGCAATCATGCTTCCGCCACCTTGATACGGAGACATTCCATCAAGAATTTCTTTCTTTCCGTAAACCACACCCATACCAAAAGGACCAAAAACTTTATGGGCCGAGAATACAAAGAAATCACAATCGATGTCCCGAACGTCGACTTTGGCTTGAGAAACAACTTGCGCACCATCAATAAGAACTTTCGCTCCGACTTCATGAGCCAGTTTCGTCAAAAGTTTCATGTCATTGTTTGTGCCTAAAACATTCGAGCAACCAGTAAAAGCCACCATTTTTGTTTTAGAAGAAAGTTTCTTTTTAAAATCTTCGATGTCCAGTTCGCCATTATCTAAAATATCGGCCGCCAGCACTTTAGCACCAACTTTTTCAGCGACCATTTGCCAAGGAACGATATTCCCGTGATGCTCCATCACCGTAATAAGAATTTCGTCGCCTTCTTTTAGATTCATCATCGCCCACGAATGAGCGACCAGGTTCACGCCCTCAGTGGTTCCACGAACAAAAACGATTTCTTCTGGCATACGGGCATTTAGGAACTGAGCCACGCTATTGCGAGCAGACTCAAAGGCTTGAGTAGCAACATCACCCAGGTAATGCGCGCCACGGTGCACGTTGGAAGTTTCGAAAGAATAAAAATGAGTAATACGATCAATCACCGACTTCGGCTTCAACGTTGTTGCGCCGCTATCCAAATAAATCAAATTCTTCCCATGCACCTTTTGTGTCAGGGCAGGGAATTCATTTCTTACTGAGGTGAAGATCTGCTCTAGTTGACTCATTTCCTATCCAATTACATGAAGACGCGTGAACGCTTCATCCAAATGACGAGTCAGCCATTTTTGAATGCTGTCGTCAGAAATTTTATAAATAACTTCAGATAAAAATCCGTAGCTAAGCATCGGGATCGCTTTAGACTTAGGAATCGCGCGCGACTGCAAATAGAAAAGCTCTTCGCGATTCAATTGACCCACAGTCGAGCCGTGCGCCGCCTTAACGTCATCAGCATAAACTTCTAAACCAGGCTTGCTATCCGCTTCAGCCTTAGAACTTAGAAGTAAATTATTATTAAGCTGAGCAGAGTCTGCTTTTTGTGCGCCTTTTTGGATTAAAACTTTACCGCTAAATACTGAGCGGGATTCTCCATCCAAGATGCCTTTATAAAGCTGATTCGTGTGACACTCACCAACCTGATGGTTGATCAAAGAAGTGTTATCAACGTGTTGCTTGCCGCTGACGGCGTAAACACCCAAGATCTCTGTCGAAGAACCCTGGCCCGTCAAAGTTACGTCCAAAGAGTGACGAGACAACATCGCACCTGTGGCAAAAGCCAAGCTTTCTACGTTCGCATTCTTTTCAACAGTTAGACGAGTGCGACCGATATTCACCGCCGACTCCCCTTCACCTTGAACACGCACGTAAACGACCTTCGCACTTTCACCGACGTGAAGATCCATCACAGAGTTCACGAAATAAGAAGTGGCTGGTCCATAGTAGCTTTCCAAAATTTTAACAGAGGAACGCGCGCCGATGTTTACTGAAATACGCGGATTCACCATCAAGGCTTTGCCGCCTTCTGTAGAAGTGAAAAACACGAAATTCACAGGTTTTTCCACAGAGGTTTCTTTCGCCAACGAAAGAACAAACGGCTTAGAAAGATAAGCGCCGTTGAGAGCATCAAAAGTATCATCGAATTGAGTCGGATACTCTGAAAGCTCACGCAAAGAAAAGCCCATCGGCAATTCTTCAGATAAAGTTTTATTCAAAACACCGTTAAAGAAAACGATATTGATAAATTCTGGATTCAAATACTTTTTGATCGTCACCACTGTGTCGTGGCTAGGCTCAAAAGGATTCACTGCACTCGGAGTGTACTCAGTTTCGCCCAGAACTTTTACGCTGGTATAATGCCACTCTTCATCTTTACGAGTCGGAAGACCCTTGCGAGAGGCATAGTCAAAGCCAGCCTGGCGGAAGGACGCTAGAGCTCCTTCTGCCGGTTGTGTTTGACTGAATTTTTCATAGGTTGAAAGCAAATTCATTTCTTCACCTCGACGGCTGACTTACGTCAACCAGTCATACCCTTTGTCTTCAAGTTTCAAGGCCAAAGAGCTGTCGCCTGTCTCAACGATTTTTCCACCCAACAAGACGTGAACGTAGTCAGGCTTGATATAATCAAGAAGTCTTTGATAGTGCGTGACCATCACGATCGCGTTGTCTTTGCGACGAAGTTTGTTCACACCTTCAGAAACAATGCGAAGAGCATCAATATCAAGACCTGAATCTGTTTCATCAAGAAGAGCCAAACGCGGAGATAAAACCGCCATTTGCAGAATTTCATTTTTCTTCTTTTCACCGCCAGAGAAACCGGTGTTTACAGGGCGATCCAAGTACTCGGGCTTCATACCAACAAGCTTTAATTTCTGAACTAGGAATTCACGGAACTCCCCTTCAGGCATTGGCTCAGAACCTTGATGTTGCAAGATCGAATTAAAAGACGTGTGCAAGAACGTAAAGTTTGAAACGCCTGGAACTTCGATAGGATATTGGAACGCCAAGAAGATACCTTCTTTCGCTCTTTCGTCTGGCTCAAGTTCCAAAAGGTTTTTCATTTGGAAGTTCACTTCATACTTCACTTCTCCGCCAGTCACTTCATATGCAGGGTGACCCGCAAGAACTTTAGATAAAGTCGATTTACCAGAGCCGTTGGGTCCCATGATCGCATGAACTTCACCTGGCTTGATTGTCAGGTTCAAGCCTTTAAGAATTTCTTTTTCTTCAACACGTGCGTGGAGGTTTTTAATTTCTAACATAACTCTTACCTTTACGTCGCGGGATTAACCCACGCTATTTTCCAATTTCATTTCAATCAACTTCACGGCTTCTACGGCAAATTCTAGAGGCAATTCTTTAAAGACCTCTTTACAGAAACCGTTAACGAGCATCGAAATTGTTTTTTCCATATCCAAACCACGAGATTGCAAATAGAAGATCTGATCTTCACTAATACGTGAAGTCGTCGCTTCGTGCTCAATCATGGCAGACTTATTTTTCACTTCAATATAAGGATAAGTGCTGGCACTGCACTTATCGCCCACAAGCATCGAATCACACTGAGAATAATTTCGCGCGTTTTCTGCTGAAGGCATGATTTTTACTTGGCCACGGTAAGCATTT
Source organism: Bdellovibrio bacteriovorus (assembly GCF_001592745.1). Lineage (NCBI taxonomy): Bacteria > Pseudomonadati > Bdellovibrionota > Bdellovibrionia > Bdellovibrionales > Pseudobdellovibrionaceae > Bdellovibrio > Bdellovibrio bacteriovorus. Next base: position 1,613,791 of record NZ_LUKD01000001.1, on the reverse strand, counting down.
GAAGACTTATCCGTTGAAATACCTTTAGAGATGATCGTGCTCTTTGTATTCTTACCGATGTGGATCATCTTCGTGCCGGTATCGGCTTGCATCAGATCATGAGTCAAAGCCACAGAATAGAAAGCACCTTCAGAATAATCGCCTTGCAAGATACAAGAAGGATATTTCCAAGTGATCGCAGAGCCTGACTCCACTTGAGTCCAAGAAATTTTTGAACGTTTGCCGGCCGCTTTTCCACGCTTCGTTACGAAGTTGTAGATACCACCGCGGCCTTCTTTATCACCCGTATACCAGTTTTGAACTGTCGAATACTTAATCTCTGCATCGTCCAAAGCTACCAATTCAACAACAGCGGCATGCAATTGGTTTTCGTCACGTTGAGGCGCCGTACAGCCCTCAAGATAATTCACGTAACCACCTTCATCGCAAACCAAAAGAGTTCTTTCAAACTGACCGGTGTCTTTCGCATTGATACGGAAGTAAGTGGAAAGATCAATCGGACAACGAACACCTTTAGGGATGTAGCAGAACGAACCATCTGTAAAAACAGCTGCGTTCAAAGCCGCATAGTAGTTGTCAGTGTAGGGAACAACCGAACCCAAATATTTTTTAACGAGCTCTGGGTGCTTTTGCACAGCTTCAGAAATAGAGCAGAAGATAACTCCGGCTTTATCCAAAACTTCTGTGTGTGTTGTGCCGACAGAGACAGAGTCAAAAACTACGTCAACGGCAATACCAGAAATACGCTTTTGCTCTGACAAAGGGATGCCCAGCTTTTCAAACGTCTTGATCAACTCGGGATCTAAATCGTCCAAAGATTTTGGTTTGTCGGCTTCCGCCTGTTTTTTCGGAGCGGAATAGTAACGAATATCCTGGAAATCAATCTTTGGATAAGAAACATGCGCCCATGTGGGCTCAACCATTGTTAACCAATGACGATAAGCCTTCAGGCGATATTCTAACATCCATTCAGGTTCATTTTTCTTTTGCGAGATCAAACGAATGATGTCTTCGTTCAAACCTTTTTGAACGTCGTCGGTTTCGATATCTGTCGTAAAACCGTATTTGTATTCGTAAGACTCAAGAGGGTTGTTGGAGGATTTATTGTCCATGAGCCTCTGCCTCCGCTGACTTTTTGCCAGCTAATGATGATTTATCCACAAGCAGCTCTTTCAAACTCAGGCTTCGATAGAATTCCGTGAGACGATGATTAAGTTGAGTGATGGGGGAAACGATGTTGCAAGTTCCTTGAATTTCACAAGGAGCCTCTTTGTGAAGGCATTTCACCAAAGCCGTTGGGCCTTCGATGATTTCCACAAGATCGTGGATAGAGACTTTAGAAAGATCCTTCGTGATTTGATAACCACCGTTAGCACCATATTCGGCGCGAAGAATTCCTTTTTGTGCCATTTGTTGCATAACTCGAGCTGTCGCATCAAAAGGCGTATTAAAAGAATCGGAAACTTCTTTCGCGGACGTCAATTCGCCAGGAATCTTTTTACTCATGTGCTTTAAAGCCATGAGGGCGTATTCGAGTTTGCGGTTGATCTTGTTCATGATTCGTTCTCTGCTCTTTTTGAGCTGCTTTCAGTGGGCATCTAAATGTGCGTCCACAGTAGGGCTATGACCCCGTTTCTAAACGAAAGTGAAATGAAAAACAAGGGTAAATACGCCTAATTTTAACGTATTTAAGACTGTGACAGAAAAGAATCATCGAGTTTTGGAAAAATTTGCTGATTTCAATGCCTTAGGGTGCTATACGAAGGTCCTATGAGAATCTTTTTCATTACCATTTGCAGCCTTGCCGTCGTCGGTATTCTTATTTTGTCCGCCCGTATTTGGGGATTGGGCCAACACTATAAAGCCTATGAGCACGCCTTCTTTTCGGGCCCGGCTCCGCTCATCATCGTAAAGGCGGACACACTCGAAAAAGCGCAAGAGGCTGTGAAAACCAAGTCTGACGTCGTTCTTTGGTTGGATGTGCGCTTTTCCCGCGAAAAGACGCCTTTTATTTTGCCCGCTTCTCGCGATGTTGAATTCCTGGATATGAAACGCAAGCTGCAAGAGGAAAATCCCTCAACACCTATCATGATTGGTGGAAAGCTGAATGAATATCCATGGGAGCAAATCAACGAGTTCTATAAAACCACCCCGGCCCTCAAAGAATACTACGAACAGTTTCCGCAAACTCGTTTCATCCTGAATGTCGTAGATAACGTAGCAGACGCTCATACGACGCTAGTTAGTACGATCCAAGATTTAAAACCCAACGAGCGAACTCTTATTCAAAGTGACGCCTTGATCATTATGAAAACGATCAAAGAGATCAAGCCAGAGTGGGTGTATGGAACGAGCACTCCGGATCTTATGCGTATGCTGACATTTGATTCGATGTGGATTCTTCCATCGACGCAATTTGCTGGAGATGTTTTCATCGCACCATTTACTTTGATGAAACGCCCCGCATTCAATGACGACATCATTGAAGAAATGCGTCGTCGCAAAAAAAGAATTTTCTTGGGTCCTATTCAAAGTGAATCTCAATTTGCTGAAGCGAGTCGCTACAAGGCAGATGGTTTGATCACGGACAATTTACCACAATTACTTCATCTTCTCGGCCAAGGTCCTGCTCAATAGGTTGAACTCAGGACCATTTGGACATATCTTTTTACCTTAGGGATCGATGCGTCCCATATCGGAGGTCAAGATATGTCCGCTTTATTTGTTAACGTGGCTCAGGCCGCACCCTCTGTGTCAGTGAACACAAGCTCCATGGATGCGATTTTTCAAGCTAGCCCTGTCGTCCAATTAACTCTTCTTATCCTTATTCTGCTTTCCGTGTTTTGCTGGGCCATCGGATTTACGAAATATCAAACGTTTAAGAAGATGACTAACTCGGACGAGCTTTTCTTAAGCAAATTCTGGAAAGTGAATTCTCTGGATACTCTTTATGAAGACATCGACCAGTACAACGACTCTTCAATCGCGCGTGTGTTTAAAGCGGCATACCTTGAAATGAAAAAGATCTCTGAATCGCCTTTGCTAGCGAAAACAGAGGGCGATAAGCCAATTCTTTCAGGCATCGACAATCTTCAACGTGTACTTAATAAGGCTTCTGAAAACGAAATTTCTAAATTGGAATCTCGCTTAACTGTTCTAGCGACAACAGGAAGTACAGGTCCTTTCATCGGTCTTTTCGGAACGGTTTGGGGGATCATGGGTTCTTTCCATAAAATCGGTCAAACTGGTACAGCAAGCCTTGCAGTTGTTGCTCCTGGTATCTCGGAAGCATTGATTGCAACAGCGATCGGTCTTGCGGCGGCGATTCCAGCCGTTGTTTTGTATAACAATTTTATTTCTCGCATTCGCAAACAAGAAATCGCTTTGAATAACTTCAATGCGGACTTCTTGAACATCGTTAAACGCAACTTCTTCCAAGGAAACTAATCGTGGGAATGGGTAATGGTGGCGGAAAATCAAAAAGCCGCGCAACATTAAGTGAGATCAACGTGACGCCGTTAGTGGACGTCATGTTGGTGCTTCTCATTATGTTCATGGTGACGACTCCGCTGATGCAACAGGGAATCGAAGTGGATCTTCCGAAGACCTCTTCCTCGGGAGTGGAGTTGAACGAAGAGCCTTTTGTTTTGGTGATTGGACCGGATCAAAAGATGACCGTGGCAAAAACGAAAATTGCCATGAACGAGCTTCGTCCAAAATTAAAAGCCATCTTTGAAAATAAAAAGAACAAACAAGTTTATATCCAAGCAGACCGCAAAGTAGATTACGGCTTCGTCGCGGAAGCCATGGCGGAAGTACGTGCTGCAGGGATCTTTAACATCGGCCTTATCACGGTTCCAAAAGATCAGTGAACTACTTAGAAGAAGAAAAACAGCAAGATGACCAACTCTCTCGCGGCATAGGGATCTCTATTGCTCTGCACGCGGCTATTATTTCAGTGTTCACACTGAAGGCTGTTTTCTTTACGCCCGAGCCTATTGATTTTTCTCAAGCGGTCCGAGTTGATATGGTGGGACTTCCGGATAAGGTAGAACCTAAAACTTTGCCTGCGCCCGCGAAAGAAGAGGCCAAGGCCGCTTTGCCAGAAAAGAATCAGGCCGAGGAAAAAACTGTGGAAAAACCACCTGAAAAAGTGGTTGAAAAGAAAACTCCGCCAAAGCCAGAGCCCGCAAAACCTGTTGCTAAAAAAGAAGACGGCGTAAATCTTGAAAAAGTAAAATCGCAACAGCAAAGTGCGCTGGAAAAACTAAAAGCCATGGCGGCCCTAGATAAAATCAAGAATGATGTCGCTGAAGAAAAGCGAAAGGCCGCAGCCGGTGCGGGAAAATCTGATTCCGGTGCGCAAAAAATCAAAGGCAATGTGTTGTCACCGGGAACTTCGTTGACCGGACTCACAAAACTTCAACATGACACATACGCCTCTGACTTAGATAAACATATCAAAAACAATTGGGCCCTTCCCGAGTGGTTGGCGAAGCGAGACTTCAAAGCCCAAGCCGTAGTGTTCATTGATTCACGTGGCAACATTTTGGGAAGAAAAATTGTTAAAAGCAGTGGAAATCCCAGTTACGATGAGGAAGTATTACAAACTATTGATAAGTCGGCTCCCTTCCCTGCGCCGCCAGAGAAGTTTTTAGCCATCGTATCCGTAGATGGAATTCTGATTGGATTCCCAGAATAGGAGATCACACATGATGAAGCAGCTCTTAGCCTTGCTCCTTGTACTAAGTATTTGTCCTTTGTTCGCTCAAGCTCAATCGAGCGGTATCTATATTAAACTTGGTGAAGCTCGTACAAAGAAAAGTCTTTTGGCTTTGCCCGCTCTGCAATATTTTGGCTCTCCTTCATCGGGTTCCAAAAATCAATCTGTCGGTGTAGAGATCTTTAATACCATCACTAATGATCTGACAGTGTCGGCCTATTTCCAGTTCATCAGCCAAAGCGCTTTCCTTGAAGACACTAGCAAAACGGGTTTGATGCCCGCACCGGGTTCTCCAAATGGATTTAAGTTTCAAAGCTGGTCAGCTATTGGGGCCGACTTCTTGATTCGCGCAGGATATTCTATTGTAGGCAATGAACTCACTTTAGAAACTTACCTTTACCACGTCCCTCGTGCGAACTTGATCGCAGGCAAAAAGTATAAAGGGCCGGTTTCGAGCGCACGTCGTATTGCTCATACATTCTCTAACGACGTTCTTAAAGCTTTAACTGGTAAAGAAGGCCCTTTCCTTTCAAAAGTTGTGGCGTCTTCAGATCGCGCCGGCGCGCAAACAAAAGAGATTTTTGTGATGGACTGGGATGGCGCGAATATGGATCAGGTTTCCAGCCATCGCAGTATTTCAATTTCTCCGGCGTGGTCTCCTGACGGAAAGAAAATCGCTTACACTTCTTACGTGAAACGTGTTGGTGCTAAATTCAGAAACGCAGACATGCTTCTATTAGACTTGGCTTCGGGCCGTCGCTCTTTAATTTCTTATCGCCAAGGGATTAATTCAGGAGCGGCGTTTTCGCCAGACAATCGTCACATTTATTTGACGATCTCTCAGGGAAACAATCCTGATATCTACAAAATGACTTTGGATGGAACTTTGGTGGGTAAAATCACTAACGGTCCTTCGGGAGCAATGAACGTAGAACCCACTCTGTCTAATGACGGAAAACTTGCGTTTTCTTCAGATCGCGCCGGTCGTCCGATGATTTACACAGCCAATGGCGATGGTTCGGCGGTGAAACGTATCACTTTCGCGGGTGTGTTTAACTCTTCGCCAAGTTGGTCTCCAGACGGATCAAAAATCGCGTTCGCGGGTCAAAGTGAAGATCACTTCGACATCTTCGTGATGAATGCAGATGGCACTGGAATGATTCGTCTGACTTCCGCAAAACAGCCCAACGGAAAATGGGCTAGCAATGAAGATCCTTCGTTCTCTCCGGATGGTCGCTTTGTCATGTACACAAGCAACCGCACTGGAAAAAATCAGATCTATATTTCCACAGTCGACGGAACTGAAGAGCGTCGCGTGACGACAGACAACTACAACTACTACAAGCCGAAGTGGTCTAAAAACCTTGAGTAATCTTCCTTTAGAGGAACAACTTAGAAAAGAGCGAAACGAGATCTGGTCTCGCTTCGCTCTGGCTTCAAAAAATAACTCTGAATCCGCCCCCAAAATCTGTCTTGAGTGGAGTCACTCTGCAGATAGTCTTCTAAAAATCGCATTTCAACATTGTTTTTCAGGACAGAAAATAGCCCTCTTTGCCCTGGGCAAGTTGGGTTCGTTAGAATTGAATCTAAGCTCTGACGTAGATGTTTTGCTGGTTGCTGAAACCGGGAATGATGTTTCGCTTTCGTCTCTTCGTAAATTTCAAAAGCTTCTGACGGAAAGAACTTTCCAGGGATTTGTATTTCGCGTGGATTTTGATTTACGGCCCGGCGGAAAGCAGGGTCCGCTCATTCCCACGTTAGATCAATTCAAAGACTATTACGGCAACTACGGTGAAACTTGGGAAAGATTGGCATTTGTCCGTCTGCGACCCATCTGTGGTGATAGCGATGTTGAAAGGGAAGTCCTTTCTTTTTCGAAAAAGTTTTCATTTCGCAAGCACTTGGACTTTACACTTCTAGAAGACTTAAAAACTTTGCGCTCCAAAATTCAAAGTCACTATTGGGCCAGAACGACAGCGGATGTGATTGATTTGAAGCTCGGTGTCGGCGGCATCCGAGACGTCGAACTTTTTGCCCATGCTTTGCAAGTCATTCACGGAGGCAAAGATCCTGACCTGCAAGTGCGCGGAACCACGGAAGCGCTGAATCTTCTCAGTCAAAAGCAGCTTTTGCCTTCGGATGAAGCGGAGTTCTTGAAGTCGCACTATTGGAATTTACGAAGTATCGAAAACTATGTTCAAGCGCTTAACGATGAACAGACACATTTGATCAATACACAAGACGAACACCCAGAGTTCATCACGCAGTCACTAAAAAGCCTCCCCTCGCAGATGAAACGCTGTGATCAAATCGTGAAAGGACTTCTTGGTGAAGCTCCTTCGGATCTTTCTTTAGAACAAGAGTTAAAAAAGCTCGGCCTTCCGGAAAATCAAATTCAAGAACTTTGGCAGGAAATTCTGGGCCAAGAAGTTCTTTCGCGAAATAAAAATCGCGACGAGCTTGCCCGTAAAGCGTTTTTAGCAGCCTTCTTAGAAACCTTGCGTGAACAAAAAGGGGACATCCATCGTGGGCTTTTGCTTTTAAAAGATTTTATTCATGGTACACGTGCGAAAGCTTCCTTCTTTTCGATGCTTTTGCGAGAAAAGGAATTATTGCAAGAGCTGGCTTGGCTTTTTGGTCATTCGCCCTATCTATCACGCATTCTTTGCAATCGGCCAGAACTACTAGACAGTTTCGTGTATCGCATGCAGGACAAACTTTCAGAAGATCTTGGATCTTTATTGGAAGAACTTGCGGAAAAAAAGCTTCTTTCGGAAGTCATCAATGGAAGTCAGTATCTCGAAGACAAAAATCTGCCTGTATTGGTTAAGAATCTGACGTCAACTGCGGATCTCGTTGTTGAAAATCTGTTGCGCGCTTTGAAGCGCGATCACCCTTCTGCCATTCAAGTTTTGGCTTTAGGGAAATGGGGCGGAGAAGAATTAGGTTTTAGATCAGATCTAGATTTTCTTTTCGTCGTTCCTGATGAACCCACGGAAAATGATTTTAAAGTCGCTAAAAGATTTATCACCCGGCTGACTGAACCGCATCGCGGAGGAAATATCTATTCTATAGATATGCGTCTTCGTCCTTCTGGAAAAGCAGGTCCCATCGTAATTCCTCGCAAAGATTTAGAAGATTATCTGTCGAAAGAAGCCTCGGCTTGGGAGCGACAGGCTTATTTAAAGGCGCGCTTTATTGCGAACGACGAAGTGTCTCCTTTGCAATCCTATATCCATCGTGGCCTCACAGATGCGGATCTTTTGGAGCTTGAAAAAATCCGCACGCAACTTTTAGTGCCTTCTGCATCGAACTTGAAATACAGCGAAGGCGGTTTGGTGGACGTAGAACTTGCGGCGCAAGCCTTTGTCCTTTTTCACAAAATCACTCCGAAAAATTCAGGCACGGCAAGTTTTCTTGCGGCCATGGGTGAGCAAGGATCTGTTCTTCAGCAGAATTACGATCGATTGCGTCAAATTGAACAAATGCTTCAACTTGTTGCGTCAGAATCTCTCGTGGAACTGCATGCAAATCACGAGTCCTTTCAAGCGCTTGCCTTAGCGCTCCAAATTTCTCCTGATGAATTACAACTGGAAGTTTCTCGTCTGATCAACGGGAATATTACACTCCTGAAGGCACTTGACCCTCGCAGGCAGCCTCACTAATAGTGAGAGAGTTGGACAAAAGTCAGGGAGTAAAAATGTCGAAGAATATCGATATTAAAAAGGTATTTTGGATTTACCTATTTGCATTCTTGTTAGCGGCTTTCAGTTTCCGCGCAGACGCAAAGACCGACGCAAAAACGACGAAGAAGGGAAATAAGGAAATGTTCGCACTATTTGAAACAACTAAAGGGAACTTTAAAGTTAAGCTTTTGAGCGATAAAGCGCCTAAGACAGTTGAAAACTTCGTAGGTTTGGCTGAAGGCACGAAAGAATGGACTGATCCTAAAACTGGCAGCAAAGTAAAAAAGCCATTTTATGACGGTTTGGTATTCCACCGTGTTATCAAAGATTTCATGATTCAAGGTGGTTGCCCACTTGGAACTGGAACTGGCGGCCCAGGTTACCGTTTTGAAGACGAGTTCACTCCTGGCCAACAAAAACACGATAAACCAGGCATCCTTTCTATGGCGAACGCGGGTCCAAATACAAACGGATCACAGTTCTTCGTAACAACTGTTCCAACTCCTTGGTTGGATGGCCGTCACACAGTGTTCGGTGAGGTTGTTGAAGGTATGGACGTAGTTCACTCTATCGAGAACTCTAAAACGGGTCCGATGGACCGCCCAGTTGAAGCTGTTGTGATCAAACACGTTAAGATCGTAAAATAGTTTCGAATTGATTTAAAAACTAAAAAGCCCGATGGAAACATCGGGCTTTTTTTATTTCTTCTTAGGACAAAATTGTTCAGAACGAACCCAGAACGCCGGTGTACACATATCGTCCTGCCACACATTTTCTTTGTTGGTGGTGTAGCCATAATACCAAACAAGTCTGTCATCTTGAGACTTCAGATTCAGCACATTGGGCATTTTGTAAGGAGTGCTGCCGTTGATCGCATAACACCAGCCGTAGGCACGCATTTCAGAGTTAGAAACAATTTCTAACGAATCCAACCCCGTCGGCGTATTGATGATAGAGTTCATGCCTTCGGGCCCGCCGATATAAGGAATTTTGTTCGCATCGAAAATTGCGACCGTGATGTCCCCAACCGACTTATTTAAATCGACATCGACTTTGCCGTGATGAACGGGCTTGTCGTCGCAAGGACCATAGACCTCCCAAGTAATGGCTTGAGAGTATGAAGAAGCTGATAAAATAAGAGCGAATAGAGTCTTTTTCATGGGGCCCTATCTATCAATTAAATAGAGCCCTGGCATCTTATTTCTAAGAATTTTGTTTGCGGACTTCTTCCATGTCGATTTCTTTTGATTTTTCTACAACCTGTTCGAGGATTTCTTCGGGTAAAGCACCTGGCTGCACAAAAATAATATCGCCCTCTTTAATAACTGCCAGAGTAGGAATTGACTTAATCTCAAACTGCGAAGCCAGCTCCAGCTCAGCATCTGTGTCTACTTTTGCAAACACCACATCGGGATGCTTTAAGGCAACGGCCTCGAAGATAGGCGCAAAACGACGGCAAGGCCCACACCAGGTTGCCCAAAAATCTATGATCACAAGTTGGTTGTTCTCGACAGTTTCTTTGATGTTGTCTTTCGTCATTACCATTACAGCCATCGTGAATATCCTCCTTAGGCGTTGGTCCATGAATGCTTTTGCACCTACTAAAAGCTTTGATGTTAAAACTTAAATACGCAACGATTTAATAAAACTTATGGAGGATTCACGGATGAAAAAGTTAATTTTGTCGTTCATCGTTTTATTTGGAGCTAATGCTTGGGCCGCTGGCGATGCTGGTTGTGGTTTGGGCAGCATGGTAATTTCTAAAAACACAAAACTTCTGCAACTTTTTGCAATGACGACGAATAATACGACTTTGACTCAACCTTTCGGTATTACTTCAGGTACTTCCGGTTGCAACGCTCACGGTTTGGTTATGGCTGAAAAAGAAGTTCAATACTTCGTGGAAGTGAATCAAGAAGATCTTTCTCGCGAGATGGCGCAAGGTCATGGTGAAAAATTAGCGACTTTGGCGCAAATGAAAGGCTGCCATAATGAAGCTTCTCAAAAAGCTTTTGGCTCTTTCACGCAAAGCTCTTATGAAAGAATCATCCCTGCTGCAAACACAACAGCTTCAGACCTAGTGCAAAATTTAAACAGAGAACTTGCGACACAGAGTGATCTAAATACAATGTGTCATGGTTCGTAATTTCCTTTTTTGTCTTTTTCTTATCGCCCCACTTTTTACGTGGGGCTTTTCTTTAGATAAAGTCTCTGCCTATCAAAAACAAGCTATCGAACGCGAGATGTGGAAAGATCCTCAGTGGATTCGTTTGGGTCATTATCGCAAGACTTGGCTTGGTGATTTTAAGTCTCCTCTGTTAGGAAACTTCTTTCTTTCTTCACAAGGTTCTGTGAGTCCGCGTGAAGAACTATTAAAGACCATCGAGGTTCTTTTTTCTTCTGACGAGAGTGCTAAAAAGTATCAGTGTCATTACCTTGCGCGCACGTCATGGCTGAAAGGCGCGCTTAAGATGGATGCGCAAGATATCGTCGCCTGCCCCGAGCGCGATGCCTGGAAAAAGCAACTGGGTGCCACAGAATTATTTTTAGTCTTTGCTTCAAGTGATTTGAATAGTGCGGGTTCTAGCTTCGGTCACACTTTTCTTCGCCTGCATAACCCTAAAAATGTAAAGCAATTGGAACTTCTCGATTACGGAATCAACTATGCTGCGATGACCGGACCTGATGGTGGCGCACTTTACGCCTTGAAGGGGCTTTTTGGTTTTTATCCCGGAAATTATTCGATGCTTCCCTATTATCAGAAAATGCGCGAGTACACGAACCTCGAAGGAAGAAACCTTTGGGAGTATCGATTAAATCTTTCCTCCTCTGAAGTTTCGTTTTTAATCGATCATTTGCTTGAGCTTGAGGGCAGCTATGCTGATTATTATTTTTTAAGCGATAATTGCTCTCAGCAAATTTTGGAACTTATTGAAGTTGCAAAACCCCATTTAGATCTGTCGGGCCAGTTCCATGATGCGACGATCCCCCTGGACACCGTTAAAACATTGAACGATCACTGGTTGCTTTCCGATGAAAAACTGCGACTTTCACTTCAAACAGAGTGGCGAGCTCGTTACGCCGGATTAAATTTAGCTCAGAAAAACGCACTTAAGAAAATAGTGCGACACCAAGACACTTCTTCACTCGCAAGTTTAGACGTGAAAGAAAAAGCCGAAACTCTTGAGGCCTCTATCAGCTATCTAGCGGTAAAAGAATATCGAGAGGAAAAAGAATATAAAAATGAGAAATATGCTTTGTCGGTAACGCGTGCGCGACTGGGGCCCCAAACATCTCCTGTGCAGATTCCTCAACCGAGGTCACCTTTAAGCAGTCCTAATTCTGTGGCTTGGTATTTAGGATACGGTCAATTTGATCACGAAGACTTTTATCGCTTTAAGTTTCGCAGAGCTTTTCACGATCTTTTATCCGATGACAGTGGGCTTTCGCCATTTTCTCATTTAGAAATCTTGAGTTTTGATTTTCGCTATTTTTCAGAGAATCAAAATTTGGATCTTTATGAAGCCGTGCTTTTAAAATCTTTTTCAACGGCGCCGGTGACCACTTTGGATACTCCCGTTTCTTGGCGAGTTGAAGTTGGAACTATGCCAAAACTTGTCCCCTATTTTAACTTGGCGGCCGGATTTAGTTTTGATTTTTCTTTTCTTGAAGCCACTAGGATTTCATTGCTTGGCGTCTCTGAAAACTTAAATCTGACAGAGGTTGCTCAACCTTATTTAGGTCCGGAAATTTTACTAATGACAAAGACACCGGGAATGCGTGCTCTGGTCGGTACCAAGTATCTTTACAATACTTCTGAAGGCCGTGGCTTTTTTGAGAATAAGGCCGGTGTCTCTTTCGATGTTCTTAATTTCGAAATTCGTTTCGAAGGTCGCGTGAGGGATGAGCTCCCCGAATTTACCGCCTCTGTCATATTCTAGACACCAGGGTGCCTAGTTTCGTCCTGTCTCACAATGAGACGTGCCAAGCTCTTCTATATTTTATCTAAAGGGCCCAAAGCTTGCTTCTATCCAGTGTGAGACACAACCGTCTTCAAGGAGCAGCCATGAAATGGTTCCAAAAAACACTTACTGCGATCGCCACGTTCAATATGGTATTTTCGCCAGTTATTGCTTCGGCTGCCCCAGAGTGGACGGAAAAAGATAAGGCGCAATTAGCTCATTATCGCGATTACTTGGAACCACTCGGATACCGTCTGACATTAGATCCTAATGAAAAGAAAGCGCTAGTTTACGATAAGAATACTAATAAGTTAGCTATGGAAGTTCCTTTTGCTGAAGAAGGTGAACTTCGCAAGTACTCTCCAAAATCTTTAAATCATATGTTGATGGAAGAAATGGTGCGCGTAAAACAAGCTTCTAAAGCTTCTTGGTCGCACTCTGTAAGAAATCTTCCTGCTGAATCTGCGATCTTCTTCGTAGCGATGGGAGCTGTGGTTGCAGGTCAGCTTATTACGAACTATTCGCAAAATCCCATTGCGATGAAACAACACATTGAGCACTCCCTTTCGCCTATTGGTGTTTTTGGTTTCTTTACGTTCATGTATTCACAAGGTGTTACGGCCAATGTTCTTTCTATGTATATGAAAAATCCTAAGTTCCACCACATGATTCCTTACCTTGGAATGACGGTCGGAGCTTTCTTGCAAACTTACCTTTCTCAAGTGGCGTCTGATCCAAATGTTATGGCGTGTGCAAAAGTCATGATGGGTGGAAAGATTTCTGAGAAAGATCAAGCTAACGGCATTGATGCAGATCCGTGTTCTAAAGCCTATGAATACCTTGTTCTGAAAAAGAAACTTTGGGAGTTCGCACCAGGCATCGTTTCTATGTTGATCTCTTCAGGTCTTGCGGGTGTGGCTCAGTCGGTTCTTACTAAAACTGTATTGCGCATCACAGGTGTAGACATCGCTCTTTGGTTGGTTCCAGGCACAATGCACCTTAAAGGCATCCGTCTTCTTCTAGTAAAAGGTTTGCAAATCACGGCGTTCGTAGCTATCGACATGTGGCTGAACCGCATCGTGGTCTCAACATGGAAAAACATGTACGACGGTGCCGATTTCTACGACGTCAATGACCGCTTGAACGATAAAATGAATCTTATGAAGAAAAGCCGTTGGGCCGCTGACGACAAAGATCTTCAGGCAGAAATGAAAGACTTCCGTAAAAAGATGACAGACTGGCGTATGATGAATATGTCTGAGGTGTACGAGGCTCACTCGAACTGGTCAGAGGCTTTGCACCAAATGACATCTATGTTTAATACGAGCTATTCGTTCTATGATGCTTTTGTTTCTGAAGTAAGAAAAGCCCGGGACGAAAGTGCTCCCAATAAATTCCTGACTATGACTTATCCATTCAACGGTGTCGTCGCTAAAGGCCTTACGGACGACATGAAAGATACTTACTACCTAAAACCGCAAGTTTTAGAAGGTATGCAGTTGAAAACTATCAAAGAAGGTTTAGCAAATGCTGATGCTCTTCTTCAAAGCGAAGACGCGAAGTATTTATATCCGCCAGAAAAGAAAAAGATTACGGGCATTCTTGAAAAAATTCGCTCTACCGAAAGAGACGTTATCGGTGCTGGTCTTTCTGAACTTTACGAAGAAATCGGCATCGCTATGCAAAACATCTCTACATCTATGGTTTACCGCGATCTTCTTAGAAAGATCTATGGGTCTTTCGGTAAGCCTTACCCAATGATGGAGCCCGGTCGCGGTTGGGTGGAATCCTATGCAAATGCGCCGATGAATGAAGAAACTGTGAAAGGTGCGAAGTACTATCGCCAAGTGGGTCTTTTCATGACTCCAAAGGTAACTGACTATTTAGTCATGCAGATGCTGTGCGGACCTGATGTTGAAAATGGCGGTCAAGCTATTAAGAATTCTCGCGGATATCCATCGGTCTTCTTGCCACCGCAGATCGGAAATCCGGCAGATCAGTTTAATGCTTGCAATCACTTAGGCATGGCTCCACTTATGCCTAAAGATATCTATAAATATCCTCTTCAAACTGCTGACAGAAAAAAGCAGTACAAAGGCGCTATTGACTATCTTATCCACGAAACTCGTCCGTCAGTCATCGGCACTGCTGAAGAATCGGCATTCCAGAATTGGTGGAAAACAAGAACAGAAGCACAAATGCAAAAAGCATTTGAAGAGTATGGCAAAAGCTATGACGAAATCGTCGCTAAGATGGTGAAAGCCGTTTATTACCCAGGTCGTAAGTTCTTCAATGGTCGTCCTTTGGTAACGAATCCAGTGAAAACTTTGAAAATTTATTTCGATTCGACAACTCGCAGTCGCTATTTGGAAGGTGGTCCGGTTTACAACGGCGCCATGAATTCTGCATTCCAAGAAGAAAGAGTGTATCTTTCGATCTTGGGTGATTTGCTGCAACCTTCTTCTGAATTTAAGGTTGATATCGCGCACATCCTTGAAAAGGATTTAACTCATCCAGCATTGAAAGAAGTAGAAAATCAATTCGCTGTTCTTAACGGCATGATGAAACGTATTAAGGTTACCAATAAAGAAGGCCGTGAAGTTGTTGAATCCGACCTTGAAAACTATGAGCTTGAGGAACAACTTCAAAACATCCAAGGTTCTGTAAAAAAGCTTGCGACAGCTCTAGGTGTCGGAGACGAGCAAGAAGGTGCCGTTGTTCAATTGAACAAACAACAGCGCAATGTTGCCGTTACTGCTTTGGAACAGCTTCAAGGCTTGGCGACCGAAGTGATGATGTATGGATCGATGGCTAATGCCGTTAGCTGGAGCAAGATCAGAAACTTAAAGAAACTCGATATTGAACAACAAAAGTTCAATAACGAAATTCAAGCAAGGCTAGATGCCATGAGAGGCATCTCAATGCCAGGTAAGCACTAAAATCGACAATTTGAAGTACCGGTAATTTGAAGGGCGTGAAATCTCCACGCCCTTTTTTCGTTTTTGAATAATCCTGTAATATTATGGCTTTAGGCCCCGTCTCAAAACGAGATCCGACTAACAAAAAACGCTCTCCGTTAGATCTCTGACACTTCAGTTAGAACTAATGCGTATAGAGTGCCTAAGGACCTGGTAAGTCTTTTGCTTATTAATCCATTGTATCGATTTACAAAATTAGGGAGAGAGTATGAAAAAGGCATTTGTAACAGGAATTATCGTTTTGGCATCTTCTTTTGCAGTGGCAGCACCAGTTAAAACTTCTCGTGAGTTGCTAGTGGACTACACAAAGCAAATCAAAGAGTTTGCATATGGTAAAGGTGGCACGGCTACTAAAATCCAAAAAAGCAAAGAAGCTCATGAAGCGATCGCAAAAGCCGTCGAACTTCCTAGTCATGCTTCTGACATTGCTAAATCTCTTTCAGACAGCCCAGCGCGCATCGAATCGATGATGACGATCGTAGCGGCCAAAAAAATGAGTGGTGAAGTATCTAAAACTGATGCCGCCGAAGGAAAATCCCTAAGAGATTCTGCTGACGCTTCAGCAAAAGTAATTGCTAATAGTTGGATGAGAAAACTCGACAGAGAATCGAATCTAACGAAAGAAGAAATGGAAGTGACGTCCAAAGCTCTTGATAGAATGGAAAATGACATTCCAACAAAAATGCTAACGGATTTCTCTAAAGCAGAAAGAGATTCCTACACTCAAATCATCGAAAGATATGATGTCTTGAACAACTCTTCAGCTTCTAAAAAGAATGAAGACAACTTCGTTCAAGCTATCATGGAAGTGAAAAAAGTAGATCGCGCAAAAGCTCTTGAGATCGTAAGAAAACTTAAAGAATGCGTTTAATCTAAATTGTAAATCGAACCACCAAAGCCGAAGCTTCTAAGCTTCGGCTTTTTTATTTTCTAGATTTCCACTTTTTTATCGTCGGTCACAATGAAGATTTCGATACGACGATTCATCGAACGATGTTCTTCAGTGTCATTAGGGACGATCGGTTTTTGATCGCCATATGAGATAGAAATAAATCTTTTTGCATCCAGCTGATGCACTTTCACGAAATAGCGAACCACTGCGGAGGCCCGTCCACCCGCCAGTTCCCAATTGCTCGGAAATAGGCTGTCTTGAATCGGAGTATCGTCGGTATGTCCTTCGACGATGATGCGTTTTGTATTTGATTTAAGAACTTCGGCCACTTTATCTAAAGAGCTCAAAGCAGAGGCTTTCAGCTTCGCAGAGCCTGATGGAAAGAAAGTTGATGCTGCCAACGCAATACGAACACCGACAGCATCATGATAAATATCTTGGATGGACTCTTTCTTTTGCTGAGCCCCCATGGATTTATCCAAGGAACGAACAACATAATCTTCAACTTCGCCAGGGCCACCTTTTTTGGGGAAGTTTCCCAAAGGCATTACCAGTTCAGCGATCGCATTTTCAAGCTCATTGCCTGCGCTATCAGAACCACCACGTCCGGTCAGACGCAGTTCCAATTTGATCGAATCTTCAAATTCTTTTTGTTTTTCCGCGTCTTCAGTCGAAGTCGCATACATCACCACAAAGAAAGCAAAAAGAAGCGTAATAAAATCCGCGTAAGAGACCAGCCATCTCTCGTGATTTTCATGTTCTTCGTGTTTCTTGTGTTTTCTTGCCATTCTGTCTTAGACCTATCTTTGTTCTGAGTCTAAGAAGGCATATAGCTTTTGTTCAAGGACGACTGGATTCATACCACTAGCGATAAGAAGGCCACCTTCCAGCACCATTTGCTTTTCGCGAGAGTCTGACTGAACTTTGCGTTTTAATTTATTTCCCAATGGCAAGAATAGCAAATTGGCGGAACTTACACCATAAACCGTGGCAACGAAAGCGACAGCGATACCCGCTCCCAGCTTGCTAGTGTCTGTTAGATTGCCCATGACATGAATAAGGCCCAGCACCGCACCAATAATACCGATCGTTGGAGCAAAACCTCCCGCGTCAGTCCAGATTTTTGCACCAGCAAGTTGTTCGTCTTCTTCAGTCTGAATTTGTGTTTCGAAAATATCGCGGATGTTTTCTGCTTCCACACCATCAACAACATTGCGCAAAATATTTCTTAGAAATGGGTCTTCAATTTTGTTGATGCGAGGCTCTAAGCCTAGAATAGATTCTTTTTTAGCAAAGCGCGCGCAATCCACGATTTCTTGAATGCGCTTTTTAGCTTGGCTTTCTTCTTTATTGAAGGCCTTTTTTGCCAGACCCAAACCGGTTTTTAAGTCTTTCTCTGAACTAGAGACCATCACGGCACCGAGTGTTCCTGCAAGAACGATAACAAAAGCCGTAAACTGCATTAAAGAGCTGATGTGCCCGCCCTCAAGTAGGTTCCCGAGCAATATCCCACCGAAGCCTACAAGGAGGCCAAACCATGTTGCTTTATCCATAAACAAAATAGTGCCACACGAGTTTAACGCTGACACTTGGACCACCTGAAGACCTAGACTTTCTGCGGGTGAAAAACTAAGGTAAAGTCGTCATGATGTTAGATTTTCTTTTGAGTCTCGATAAAAACCTTTTGATGTTGATCAATTCGCAATGGACTGCCTCTTGGGCAGATCAGTTTTTTCCATTCGTTACGGATCTACATAAAACTTCGTTCTTTAAAACAGTTTTAGTTCCCATTGTGCTGGGTCTTTTTATGTGGAGACGTGGCATAAAAAAAGGTCTCGTCATTTTCTTTCTTTGTCTTGCCGCTATCTCAATCTCGGATGGAGTGGGTAACAAAGCATTCAAAAAAACAATCCAAAGGCCTCGGCCAGGTGATACGCCAGGACTGCATGTCGTGGTCCGCGCTCCTTATGGCGGTTACAGTTTTGTTTCTAATCACGCGACGAATATGTTTTGCTTTGCCTCTTTCACCGCCATCATGTTTCCTGCAGCCGCAATTCCGGTTTATGCTTTAGCCACCCTTATCGGATATAGTCGTGTCTACAACGGAGTTCACTTCCCGACCGACGTCTTCGGCGGAGCTCTGTTAGGAATGGCATTTGGAATTCTCTTTGCGCTTTTATGTCAAAAGATCCTGTCCAAAATGGATGAAAAGAAGGCAGTCACACCATGAAAGTTCTAGTTACAGGTGCCAACGGATTTTTAGGAAGCTGGGTTACTCGCGCTTTAGTGAACGAAGGACATCATGTTTATGCCCTTGTTCGCCCTAAAAGTGACCTTTCTGAACTTTCCGGTGTTCAGTGCAAATACGTTCATGGTGATGTGACTGACGTTCACTCTTTATTAGAAGCCTTTAAAGGCGCTGATACTGTCTTTCACCTTGCCGGAGTCATTGCTTACAAAAAATCACAACGCCATCTTATGGATAAAGTGAACGTCGAAGGAACCGCAAACGTGGTGTCCGTGTGTCGTGAACACAAAGTGCGTCGTCTGGTTTATCTTTCTTCCGTAGTTGCTATCGGCGCAGGCTACACACCTCAAGATGTTCTGAATGAAGAATCGGCTTATAACATTTCAGACTTAAACTTAGGTTACTTTGAAACGAAACACGAAGCCGAAAAGATTGTTAAGAAAGCTTGTGACAAAGGTGAAATCAACGCCGTCATGTTAAACCCATCCACCATCTATGGTGCTGGGGATGCCAAAAAGGGCAGTCGCAAGATGCAGTTGAAAGTCGCTCAAGGAAAACTCAAGTTCTATACTTCCGGAGGCGTGAACGTTGTTGCCGTTGAGGATGTGGTTCAAGGAATTTTGAGTGCCTGGAAAAATGGACGAAGCGGCGAACGTTATATTTTATCTGGAGAAAATATCCTGATTAAGGATCTTTTCGCGATGATCGCAGCCGAAGCGGGAGTAAAACCTCCTCCTTACCAAATGCCGGACTCAGTTTTACACGCTGTGGGTGCTATCGGCGATACAATGGAAAAGTTGGGACTTAAAGGTCCTTTGAGTCGAGAAAACGCTTACACGGCAACGATGTATCACTGGTTTGACTCTTCCAAAGCTCAAAAGGAATTAGGATTTAAACCTCGTCCAGCGCGCGAAGCCATCCATAACAGTGTTCAATGGATGAAAGATCAAGGTTTACTGAAGTAAGGTTTTAATGAAGAGCGCATTCTTTTTTATTCTGGGAGCAGTATCTTTGATGGCGGTAGCGACGAGCTACCTTTGGAACTGGCTTCCCAAACCAGAAGACATTCGTGGCTGTATGGTCACTAAGATGTATCAGGTAGATCTCTGCCCTACATCTAAAAACTATGTTCCCTTAAAACAAATATCTCCGTACTTACAAAAAGCGATCATCCTGACCGAGGACTCAGACTTTTATAATCATAAAGGTTTTGATTGGATCGCCATCGAGAAAAATGCGCGTGAAGGTTGGGAAGCAGGCGTCTTTAAAAGGGGCGGATCGACAATCACCCAGCAGCTTGCTAAAAATATGTTTCTTTCAAAAGACCGTACCTTTATCCGCAAAGGTCTTGAGGCGCTGATCACAGATCGCATTGAAAGCACACTAACTAAAAAAGAAATATTAGAAAGATATCTGAACGTCGTCGAGTTTGGTAAAAATATCTATGGCGTTAAAGCAGCCGCAAAATATTACTTTAAGAAATCTCCATCAGAGCTCAATATCGTGGAGAGCGCTTTCCTGGCCATGGTTCTGCCAAATCCGGTAAAGTATTCTCAGTCTTACTATCGTAAAGAGCTCACCTCCTTCGCGAAACGCCGTCTGACTACTATTATCGACAACATGTTTCAATATCATCGCATCAATCAAGAAGAATACGACGCTGCCACTTATCAGCTTTCCTACTTCTTCCAGCCGGAACCACCGCCAGAAGAGCTTAATGCTGCTGTTGAAGAAATTCCCACTCTGGAAGAATTGGAAAATGCAGAGCTTCAGGAAGAAGAAGAGGTTGTGCAATGAAGATTGTTTCAGCCTGCCTATCCGGAGTCCATTGTCGCTATGATTGCAAAGCCCAAACACGCTCTTCCATCGAAGAGATGGTCAAAAATGGTGAAGCTATTCCGGTTTGTCCTGAACAGCTGGGTGGACTTTCTACTCCCCGCCCTCCGGCAGAAAGAATCGGCGACAAGGTTCTTACCAATTCTGGTGCCGACGTCACAGCCCAGTATGAGCAGGGCGCTCTAGAGGCGCTTCGGCTTGCACAACTTTGCGGAGCCACCGAAGCTTTACTTAAATCCAAATCCCCGATGTGTGGGTTTGGAAAAATCTACGACGGAACTTTTTCTGGAAATCTTAAAGACGGCGACGGTGTTTTTGCCGAGCTATTAAAAAAGCACGGCATAAAAATCACTCCCGTTGACTGATTATTTCAAAAGTTTTTTGCGAATACGTACAAACGAAATATTCATGCAGATCCAAGTCGCAAGGATAAGGATCAAGATATGCACGAAAACCCATACGCCTAAACCCTGATGCAAAATAGCTCTGACAGCTGCCACCCCATGGGTCAGCGGGAAAAGATAAGCGATATAGCGAAGAACCGTCGGCAACTGATCTAACGGAAAATAAGTGCCACTTAATAAGCTCATCGGAACAATCAGTCCTGATGTCGCATAAATGAACGAGTCATAGTTTCTTGCATAAGAAGTTAAAATCATTCCGATGCATGAAAACAATCCCGACAGTAAAAATAAAACAGGTAGTGCAAAGATAATGCGATAGGTATCAATCAAACCAAAGAACATCGCGACCAGGGTTACACCCAAAACACCGAACACACCTTTGGTGGCAGCCCATAAAAGTTCACCGGCAACAATTTCTTCAGGTCCCACACGAGTTAACATGATCGTCGCATAAGTTTTCTGGTGAGTGAGCTTAGAATAGTTAGCGTAAGTTCCCTCGAAGAAGGCAACAAGCATCGCGGTCGTAGCTAGAAGTGCCGGAAAGAAGAATTCGATATAAGACATGCCGCCCATGTTGTTCACAAAGGCACCCAAGCCAAAACCCATCGCTCCCAGATAAATCACCGGCTCAAGAACAATCCAGAAAAACGAAACCAGCCATGTCTTTTTGAAATACAGAAAGTTACGAGACCATACTTGAAAGGCTCCGCTATTCACCTTCGGCATCGTCAAATATTCTTTAAACTTCATTACTCGTCCCTCAGTTGATGGCCGGCAAGTTTTAAGAATACATCGTTTAAAGTGGGCTTACGGATAAAGATCTTATCGCTCGCAATAAGATCCACGACACGACGACCTTCTTGATTCTCTTTCACCAAGACAGAGACAGTGTCTTTAATAACTTGATATGCAAAACCTTCGGCGCGCAAACGACCCAGGTAGTAATTCAGGTCGACAGGATTTGTATCAAATTCAACAACTTCTTTTCCAATCAGCTCACGAATCAAATCGCGAGGTTTACCAATCGTCAGAATACGGCCGTTATCGATGATGGCGACACGGTCACACATCTGTTCGGCTTCTTCCATATAGTGAGTCGTTAAAATCAAAGTGCTTTTTTCGGACTTAAGATGCTTAAAGAAATCCCAAATCCAGATACGTGCCTGGGGATCAAGACCCGTTGTCGGTTCATCCAGGAAGATAACTTCAGGAGAATTGATAAGACCACGCGCGATCGCCAGACGACGTTTCATACCACCACTTAAGGTTTCCACGGAACGGTCTTGGTATTCTTCAAGCTTCATCAGACGCAACAAGGCTTGTGCACGAAGCTCGGCTTCCGCTTTTGGGATTTTATGATAGCTAGCGTAGACCAGAAGATTTTCAAGGACGGTGAAGTCAGGGTCTAGGCCGTCCTCTTGCGGGACGACCCCGATGCGATTTTTGATTTCGCGATAATTCTTTTTAACATTCAGGCCGAGAACGTAAAGCTCCCCGCTGGTAACGAGGGCCGAGCAATACATCATTTTCATGGTTGTAGACTTGCCCGCCCCGTTAGGACCTAAGAGACCGAAACATTCGCCTTTGTAAATCTCCAGATTTATTCCATCGACAGCGACTTTATCGTCGTATTTTTTGGTTAAATCTTTGATCTCAATGGCGACGTTTGTACTCATTATTCCTTCGCTGCTCTTGCACGTTTGTGTGGGTCTAGTTCTTTCAAACGAAGACGGATGTTCTTCGGAGTGACCTCGATCAACTCTGAATCCTTAATCCATTCCATCGCTCTTTCCAAAGTCATTTTCTTAACTGGAACTAGACGGATAGCTTCATCAGAACCTGAAGCACGTACGTTCGTCAATTTTTTCTCGCGAGTGATGTTTACTTCTAGATCATTCTCTTTAGCGTGCTCGCCGACGATCATGCCTTCGTACACATCATCACCGTGCTCAACCATCATGATACCGCGCTCTTGAAGATTCCAGATCGCGTAGGCAGTTGCTTGGCCTTTGCGGTCAGAAATCATCGCACCGTTCATACGGTGTTCGATTTCACCACGGTATTCATCCCAACCGTCGAACTGTGTATTCAAAAGACCTGTACCACGAGTGTCAGTCAAGAAGTCTGAACGGTAACCGATCAAACCACGAGAAGGAATACGGAACTCAAGACGTGTACGACCAGATCCTTTTTGAACCATGTTCGTCATCACACCTTTACGTTTACCAAGTTTTTCCGTTACCGCACCTACGAAGCTGTCTTCGATATCGATAACCGCGATCTCCATTGGCTCCATTTTCTTGCCGTTTTCTTCTTTGAAGACAACTGTTGGCTTAGATACTAGAAGCTCGAAGTTTTCACGGCGCATTTGTTCGATCAAAACGCCCAATTGCAATTCACCACGACCAACAACTTTGAACGCGTCAGTGCTGTCTGTTTTTTCTACGCGGATTGCAACGTTATACAAAAGCTCTCTTTCAAGACGCTCAAGGATTTTACGAGAAGTTACGTTTTTACCATCCAAACCTGCAAAAGGTCCGTTGTTCACCGAGAACACCATACCTACTGTCGGCTCTTCTACGCGGATACGCTCAAGCGGGCGAGGATCCGTAACCGAAGTGATAGTGTCACCGATAGTGAAATCTTCCATACCCGCGATAACTACGATGTCACCTGCGCCAACTTCTTGCGCTGGAACTTGCGAGTTCACTTTGTACTGGAATAACGCTGAAACTTTCACTTTCTTTTGAGTGTTCGCTTGAACACAAAGAACGTCATCACCCACTTTGATTGTTCCCGCTCTCATACGACCGATCGCCAAACGACCTACGTAGTCATTGTATGAAATATTAGAAACCATAACTTGAAGTGGAGCGTTCTCTTCAATTTTTGGAGGAGGAACTAGATTTACGATAGCATCGTAAAGAACTTCCAAAGAACCTGTGTTCACTTTTGGATCTAGAGTCGCCATACCTTCACGCGCAATAGCGTAAACAGTGTGGAAGTCACATTGCTCTTCTGTTGCATCTAAGTCGATGAACAAATCGAAAAGTTCGTTGTGAACTTCTTGAATACGAGCATCGGCACGGTCAATTTTGTTGATACAAACGATAACTTTTTTGCCGCCCTCAAGAGCTTTTTTCAATACGAAACGAGTTTGTGGAAGTGGACCTTCGGAGGCGTCGCAAAGAAGGATACAACCATCCACCATGTTCAAGATACGCTCAACTTCACCACCGAAGTCACTATGTCCCGGTGTATCTACGATATTAACTTTGATGTCTTTGTACATGAACGAAGCATTCTTTGCTGCGATCGTGATTCCGCGCTCTCTTTCAAGATCCATGGAGTCCATCAAACGTTCTTCAACGTGTTCGTTGTCACGGAAAGTACCTGCTTGTTTAATCAAGTGGTCAACAAGCGTCGTCTTTCCGTGGTCGACGTGCGCGATGATAGCAATATTTCTAATTTTCTTTGGATCTTGAACCATATTTACCCTTCGTTTTTTCTTAAAACTTCAAAACACTTTCTTAAAATAAAAACTCAATGCCAGATTCTTTATGTGCAGCCACGGTTAGACCGTGTCCTGCAGCGAGTTCCACAGCGAGGCAACTAACACCCGCGAAGCCAATCCCATACAGCACGAGCGAGGACTGTCCGAGCGAAAGGACACGGTCTAGCCGTGGCCGCCCATCAAGAACTCGTCTTGGCTTTGATCTTCTTGTTCGGTCTCACCGATGCCTGCGAAGAATTCGTTCGCCAAAGTCATGATCTCTTCGTTGCTTTTGGATTGGAAAAGATTCTTTCTGAACTGTGCCGCCCCAGGATAACCTGTTGAGAACCAAGCTGCAAACTTTCTCAATTGAATACCTGTGATATGAGCATCACAATGCGCCACAATCTCACGTTCCAGACCCTGGAATAAGCTAACAAAGTCACGTTTGACGTTCTTAACTGGTTCCCCGCGCCACATTGAAAGCGCATCCATGAAAATAAATGGATTTTTAAGGCAACCGCGACCGATCATAACGCCGTCACAGCCCGACTGTTCTAGTCTTAGGTTGGCTTGACGAGGTGTGAGAATGTCTCCATTTCCCAGGATAGGAAGCTTCGCTTGGTTTTTCACCTCGGTGATAAAATCCCAATCAGCTAAACCAGAATAACCTTGGGCGCGAGTGCGACCATGAATGGCCACCCACTCAATGCCTTCGTTATAAGCGATGTTGCAAACCTCGATGGCATTACGAGTGTTCGCATCCCATCCCGTACGGATTTTAATCGTCAAAGGAATCTTGATCGCGGATTTTACTGCAGACAAAACTTTTTGCAGCTGAACCGGATCCTTTAGCATCGCGGAACCCGCGCCTTTTTTAACTACTTTCGGTACTGGACAACCGAAGTTCAAGTCAACAAAGTCACACCCTTCTGCTTCGGCTACTTGAGCCGCACGAGCGATGACTTCTGGTTCTTCTCCGAAAAGTTGAATTCCGATAGGTCTTTGCGACTCATCAAAACTCATCAACTTCATCGTACGCTCGGACTTGTATTCAATGCCGTTAGCGCTCACCAGTTCGGTGACGACAACACTGGTATCAAGTTTTTTCATGAAAGTACGGAAGGCGTGATCCGTAATCCCTGCCATAGGGGCAAGAACAAACGGGTTCGTCTTAAGGGCTTGAACTGGATTCATAGGTCGACGGATATAGCAAAATCGTAATGAAAAGGATACTGGAGTTTTTAAAAAATGACCTTATTTCATGGGCTTAGGCGTTCATAACGAATGTATTGGATCTGGCAATGGTGGCGGAAAAAGAAAAGGCCTCGTAAGAGGCCTTCCGTTCATCTTTGGGGGAGTTGAACTATTTGGGACTAATTACGTTTGAGACCTCAAGAATCACAAACACCGTTCTTTTCACCGTTGGGTTCGGGAAAACACCTTTTTCGATGAAATAGCCCCGAACTGTGAAAGGTTGCGTTTTGCGAATCTTGTGGAATTGGTTTGCGCCAATCAAAGCATTGATGGATTGCTCAGCATCGCGAGAATCTTCATCAATCGCCATCGCAAATTTTTTGCCATCAAGATTGATAGTGTGAGCACAACCAACGATACCTTTCGGGCACACATTGATCGTTGCTTCTTCGAAAGTGGGAGTCGGAATAATACTACGTGCAGATGCCGTTGTTCCCAGAAATACCGAAAGCATAACAAACATTAGCTTCTTCATACGTTCTCCTAATTTATTTTTAAGAGCGCACAAGATAAGCGAAGGTTTTTTACTTTTCCCTATTCATTTCTGTAATGGAAAAAAAGGAAGGACTGTCTAAAACCAGTACAGATCAAGCACTGGTTATCTCTTTATTCTAACCAGGTCACACGGCCTTCAAGCTGGCGTGGCGCTTTCGGAGGATTATGATCAGGATACCCACACACCATCGCACAAAGAAGCTCAAGTTCCCCTCGTTGGTATTCCGGAAGTTTATCCACACCTAAAAACTTATCCACATCGTCTTTGATTTCTAGGGGTGCACCCATAGTGCAAGAACCTAAGCCCTCGACCAAACACGCTAGATTCATGTTTTCCACAGCCATGTACACAGAGCCGATGCTTGTGTGGTAGCGCTCTTCCGAATCGTTGTGGGAATAAGCAAAGATAATCACCGGAGCATCGCCTAAGGTATAAAAGAATCTTTCCGTGAACTGATACAATGAAGGTTTCAGTCTTTGTGAAAGGATGTCTTTAATGCCCAACCAGGATTTTTGGGAATAAGATAAATACTCGTCACGCTTCTTTCCAGTGACGACAAAGAAGCGCCAGTTTTGCCGGTTTTTTCCTGAAGGCGCCTGCATTCCAGCCATCAGAATTTTTTCGATGATCTCTTTAGGCACTTCATCCGTTTTATATTTACGGATCGACTTGCGGGATTCTAGTAATTGATAAAACTCTTCTTTGTTCATTACGCCATCTCTTCTGTTCCAGCTTCAATAAATGTCTCGTGCAAACGACGAATGGCGTCTGTACTTTGCTCTTCGTTCACCAAGAAGCAGAAGTTGTGTTTACTTGCACCGAGACAAATCATGCGTACGTTAATATCTGAAATTGCATCAAAAATGGTTTTACCTAGGCCTGGAGTATGATTGATGTTGTTTCCAATTAAAGACACTAAAGTTAGGTTCTCTTCGACCTGCACGTCTGCAATTTGTGAAAGGTCTGCAATCAATTTTTTATTCAAAAGAGTCGAATCATCCAGAGTCACACTGACGGAAATTTCAGATGTCGTGATCGCATCGATACTGACTTTATGATCATTGAAAATTTTAAAAATCTGAAACAAGAAACCATGCGCGTGCAACATTTCCGGCGTGGATAAAGTCACTAAGACTTGTTTTTTTCTGAGAGCCATCGCGCGAATCAATGGAAGGTCATTCACATCTTTGCGAACCCACGTGCCACGTGCTTCGGGATCGAAGCTGGATCCAACAAAGACAGGAATATTTTTACGGATTGCCGGCAAAAGAGTTGCAGGATGCAGAACTTTAGCTCCGAACGTCGCAAGCTCTGAAGCTTCTTTAAAGGAAATTTCACTGATGGGCTTTGCTTTCGGGCAAATGCGCGGATCCGTTGTCGCGATACCAGCTACATCCGTCCAGATTTCTAAAACGTCGGCCGAAACACCTTCAGCAAGAATCGCCGCTGAATAGTCACTACCACCGCGACCTAAAGTCGTTGTAACACCTTCTTCAGTCATACCAATGTAACCTTGAGTGACGATGACTTTTTGGCCTTGACGCAAAAATCCCAGATGCTTTTGGCAAAGAGCGGCTACTTCCGTCGTGATAGGCTTAGCCTTCCCGAAAGAGTCATCTGTGCGTAAAACCTGGCGGACATCAAACAGTTCTGCCGTCTTCAAAGAAGAATGTTTTTTTAGTACTTGGCCCATGGCTTCCGTGAAAAGCACCGATGACATTCTTTCACCCAAGCTCATTAAAGTATCCATAGCTTTCACGGAACAATCGCGCAGCAAATGAACCCCTTTAGCGATGGAGTTCATTTCTTCAAAAAGAGTTTCTAGTTTCTTCTGAGAGCCTTCGGAAATCTTCAGGTCTTTGGCGATCTTGATATGCTTATCTTGGATTTTGGAAAGGATTTTTTCCGCCTCCGCCCACGCCTGAGACTCGGCATTTTTACCCAATGCAATCAGATCATTTGTTGTGCCAGAGGTTGCTGATACCGCTACAAGACTGGAACCTTGGCGAAAGCTGACTTCCGCACTACGAAGCATGCACTCCGCATCTCCCATTGAAGTTCCACCAAATTTAGAAACAATCAACTGTGCCACATTAACTCCTCGGTCAAAGGCCTGGAAACCAGTAGAATCTTATTCCTTTTCTGCTTCTTCATTCAATGACTTTTATGGCAGACTTTAAAGATGACTTCCTCTGATACCACATTCAAAAACAAAGAACTCGTGCTGATGGCCGTTTTGGCCCTGGTAGCAATGGCTCTAGTGACCGTCGCCGTAGTGCCATCCCTCCGCAATAAAGTGAAAGATGCCTTTCTTTCTTCCGAGCGAAACGTCGTTGCGAAAGTGAGCGGATCACTTTCCTCTGAAGGTCCTAGGGTCACGGTTTTAAAAATTCAGAGTAAAAACTCTTTAAGTGTGGAAGTGTTCTCCCAAAATGAAGGCGGAGAAATGGTTCTTCTTGCGAAGCTGCCGTTATTTGAAAACCGCGATGGGTATTTCTTATTTAAGGGAAATGCGACGAATCTGGCGTTAACAGACGTCGATAAAGATGGAAGCCTAGAGATCGTAGCACCGACCTACGACGATCAAATGGTGCCACGTCTAAACATTTTCCGTTTCAATCCCGTGACAAAATCTTTTGATCGAGTGACGGCTCCGGAAGGTTTCGAAGCAAAGTAATCAGTTGATCGTTTCTGAGCGGCGAAGAATTTCACTCAGCAGATTCATATCAACGGGTTTACTCAAATAACCGTCAAAGCCGAGCTCATACGATTTTTGTTGTCCATCGACACTGGCCTGCGCCGTCAATGCGACGATTGGGTGACGATAGCCTTTTTCGCGAAGTAAAGAGGTTGCTCGATAACCATCCATGACCGGCATTTTTATATCCATAAGAATGACATCAAAGGCTTTATCTAAGGCATATTCAACCGCCTGCGCGCCATTTTCTGCGGTTTCCACTTCAGCTCCCGAGCGACTTAAGAATCTTTTCATTAAGACTCGTAAATCCACAGAGTCATCCACCACTAGAACACGACGCCCTTTAAGGAATTCAGCCTCTTTGGCGACTTTAATCTTTTCCTGAAAAATCATTTTAGGATGCTCAGGCTTAATCAAACGAAGTTCTTGCGAATTTCCAAGCTTCATCGACATTTCAAAAGTACTTCCATGCCCAAGCGCGGAGGACACTAGGCGCAAATCTCCCCCCATCATCTTCATCAGACTTAATGAAAGTGCTAATCCTAAACCCGAACCTTGAACCCTTTGCACATCCGGGTGTTCCCCACGCACAAAAGGCTGAAAAAGATTTTGCTGAGTCAGCTTGTCCATTCCAAGACCGGTGTCGCTGACTGTGATACTTAAAGTTCCCTGGTGATGAATGTCGCTAGTAAAATTCACCAAAACTTCAACCGAGCCCTGAGAGGTAAACTTCACCGCGTTCGTCAGAAGATTGATAAGGACCTGACGAAAGCGCACTGAATCGGCCATGATGCTTTCTGGAACAAGGCTCAGATATTTAACTTCAACCTTCACCTTTTTTTCTGCCGCCACGGGGCGAATCACTGACAAAGACTCATCGATTTCACGAATCGGCGACATCGGCGCTTTTTGAATATAAAGGCGGTTGGTTTCAATTTTTGATAAATCTAAAAGATCATTTACAAGCGAAACCATGTAATTACTTTGACGATGAATCGCCTGCACGTCGTGACGATTCTGCTCGCTTAAAGTTTCACTTCTTAACAGGGCTTCAGAAAACCCTAAGATGGCTGAAAGTGGTGTGCGAATTTCGTGGCTGGCATTGGCAAGAAAAACTGATTTTGCTCTATTGGCCGCTTCATGCAGATCTCTTTCTTTGCGAAGCACATCCAGTGACAAAGACTTCATTACGGCAAGGTTCAGGTTTTTACCAATCAGAACCAAAAGACCTGAATAAAGAATAATTAAAGTCCCCATCAACATTGAAAACTCGGCCCCGGAAATGAAAGTTCCCGTTCCCCATAAAAGCATGGCAGGGACTATCACGCAGGCCATCGCCAATCGCGATGATACGTAGGTGACAAGAGCTCCAGCCACCATACACGACACCAAGAGCGCAGTTAAAACTTGCTGCTGCAAAGTTCCTGTGTGGGAAACTAAGCCGATAGCTCCCCACCCACATCCTGAAATAAACAGTGATGTGAACATGAAATAGAGCCATGGACGAGTTTCTTCGAAACTGCGAATGGAATTCCGAGCGCTATTCCAACGATAATAGGCAAAAAAACGCGCGAGTGCTGAAAGATTTAGAACCGAAAACCAGATAACGATGAATGTCGGTGAAAGCGATCCCCACGTCACCGTCGCAAAAGCTACGGTGTTAAAAAATATTGCCAGCATTCCGGCGATATTTTGTTTGTAAAGAAGATCTATACGGCGAACTTCCAGTTCCAGAGAGCCGTGATTAGAATTATCCGACATGTACAAGAGATACAGGCCCTACGCAGACTGGTCAAACTGCGTAAGGCAATGCTTCATTACGGTTGCGAAATCCTAAGAAACGAAAACTAGTTTTTGGCTGGAGTAAGTTCGCGTTTTTTCAAATCTCTCCAGGACTTACCTTCGCGTGCTTTACGGTCGAGCTGAAATTTTTGAACGGCCGCAGAGTGTCCTTTGTAGTCAGAAGAAAATACATGAGTTCCGTCGTTCTGACTGACGAAAAAGAGGTAGTCACTCGTCTCGGGTCTCAGTGCAGCCAATAAAGCTTCTCTTCCCGGATTCGCAATAGGACCTGGCGGAAGCCCGTAGATCACATAGGTGTTGTATCGAGTCGGCGTCGTCAAATCCGCGCGTGTGATGTTGATTTCAATTTTTCCGGTGCGCTCGGCTTTTCCGTAGATCACTGTGGGGTCCGTTTGCAAACGCATTTTTTTCATCAAACGGTTGTGAAAGACGGACGATATCAATGAACGTTCTTCAGGAGCGCCCGTTTCTTTTTCAATGATACTTGCTAAAGTGACTACCTGATGGCGCTTCCAACCCATGACAGTCGCTTGCGCTAGAACTTCTTCATAGACGTATAAAAAGCGCTTCACCATGTTCGTGATCAGAGCACGAGCATCCGTGTATTTCGTTAACATGTAAGTCTCAGGAAAAAGATAACCTTCAAGTGTTTCTTGATTCTCTCCTAAAAGACTTTTCACAAAAGCCGGGTCTCTCACCAATCCCAAAAACTCAGTCGCTGTACCGAATCCTTGTTTCTCATAAAGATCAGCGATTTCGTAAATGCTAAGGCCTTCGCTAACCGTAAAACTCCGCGCGATGCTCTTTCCAGAGGTGATTGTTGCAAGGACTTCGGCTGGTAACATGTCTGTTCTTAAAAGGTATTCGCCCACTTTGAGCTTGGAGCGATCACCTTTAAAACGGGCATATACTGAAAAGAAGAAACCGTTGCGAACAATGCCTTTTCTTTCTAAATCTGCCGCGATGGTGTTAAAACCTGATCCCGGAGTTACCTCATACACCACATCTGAAGCTGTCGTGGAAGGAGGCGTGTTTAAGAAATTATAGCTAACATAAGCCAAGCCTCCGCCCACAGCGATAAGCAAAGCCACAATAGCCAAACTAAAAACCAAAATAGTTTTTTTCATTATTTCATATCCAAATTCATGCCCGGCAAAACTTTTGTCGGATCAAATGCAGTTGGGTCCTCAAGACTTGCCACCGGCATTGTGCAATATTGAATTGCAAAATGCGCCGAAGGACGGTCATTGCCAGATTTTCCAAAACCACCAAATGGCAAACGAGAACTTGCACCGTTTGTTGTACGATTCCAATTCAACAAGCCCACGCGCGCTTTGAAAAGAGCATCTTCATAAAGAGCTTTGTCTTTCGAAAAGAGCGCCATCACCAAACCGTAGCCGATCGAATTCACAATTTCCATTGCGTGATTCCAGTCATCCGTTTGATAGATTGCGACATTCGGGCCGAAGATTTCACTTTTTTGATAAACGCTGTTGGCATCAAACTTCTTCACCAAGTGAATACTTGGAGTCACATAGTAACCTTTATGTTTGAGATCCAACAACTTACCGCGCATCAAGCTTTCTGCATTTTCACGATTCGCAATTTCTTGGAAGCGGATGTATTTTTCAACCGCCGCTGCATTGATAAGCGGACCCATGAAAGTGTTTTCTTTCCAGTGACCGATCGTCAGCTTTTTCGCAGCTTGATAGAATCTTTCCGTAAACTCTTCAGCAATTTTTGGATGAAGAATGATTCGGCTCGTGCAAGAGCAGCGTTGACCTGCTGTCATATAGGCGCCCACAAGGCTTTCGTAAACAGCCTTGTCTAAATCTGCATCTTCCCACACAACCGTGGCATTCTTACCACCCATTTCAAGAGCTAAAATCTTCCAATAGTGAGTCAAAGTCTCTTGCTTGATTTTAAGTCCTACTTCGTAAGAGCCCGTGAATAAGATTCCATCGACGTGCTCATTCGCGACCAAGCGGCCGCCCGAAGCTCCATCACCTTGAACTAAATTGAAAACCCCGGGAGGGAATTGCGCTTTTTCAAAAATTTCAGCCATGAATTGACCCACGGCCGGAGTTTGTTCTGAAGGCTTAAAGACCACCGTGTTTCCAGCAATCAAAGCTGGGATAATGTGACCATTCGGCAAATGCGCAGGGAAGTTGAAAGGCCCCACGACTGCCATCACACCACGAGAACGGTGACGAATCACACCCTCCACTTGGGGAAGGGCATTGGGAATTCTTTCGTCCGCGATCAGCGCTAGTGAGTGGTTAAGAGTGATATCGATTTTTGCGCCGAGAGCTTTCGCTTCAGTCATCGCCTCCCAAGAAGGTTTACCCGTGTCGCGAGAAATGATTTGCGCCATTTGCTCTGCATGCGCATCGAAAAGTTCTTTCAATCGCATCAAGTAGCTTTTTCTCTCATTCATTGGCAACGTCGCCCAGCCCGGATAAGCTTTCTTCGCCGCCACACAGGCTTCGTCAATATGGTCATGCTTAAACGGCACAGTCATAACAAGGTCATTCAGGTCCGAAGGACTGATGTCTTTAAACTCTCCATCCCCTTTCGTCACAGGAACGAAACGGTTGTTGATAAAATCACCTTTGTATTTAACGTCAAATAGGGTGGTGTTCATTTTTATTTCCCTCTGTTGTAATTAAATGGAGCTACATAAACTTCTTCGCCAATCTCAACGCCTAAGAGCTGTCTTGAGATCGGTGCAATTCCGATTTCCTGGCCACGAATATCTACGGAAGCCAGGCAGGCTTTGAATTCTTCACCTGTTGCCGCCACAAGATTTTGTTCCTTATAAGCGGCGTCTTTAAATTCAGCGACCTTCAAACGCTTGCCGTATTTAATTGGCAAAATATCTTCCGTGTTGGCGCCGTAATGAGGTCCGCCATCAAATGGATCAACTTCGTCTAAATAATTAAAGCCGATACTTTCTAAAAGATGTTGCGCGGGCTTCGTCGCTTCGCCCACGCGACCTAAAACTAAACGAGCTTTCGCATCCAGAAGAGCCAAGTAAATATCGTCTTGCGGAAAAAGACTTTCGATAAACTCTTTGTGAGACTGACTTAGGAGATCCGCCTCTTGGTACGGTAGTCCCGTAAACCTGCGGCCTAACGCTTCCCAGAATTCACTACGCCCTTCATCGGTCAATGGCGGAGTCAGCTCACACAAGACACGATCTTCAAATTTATCGCGGTGAAGGCCCATATACAAAAAGCGCGAAAGACTGATTTGCTTTCCAAGTTTTTCGGGACGACGACGATAGGTTTTATCGACAAGAAGTCCTCCGATTTCTGTTGGGCCGTCAAAGTCCAATTGAAAGCGCAAAACTTGATGGATAAAGCCGATACCAAGATCTTGAGAAAAGTGATCACGCTTAAAGATTTTAAAAAAGCTATGAGGAACTTCTTCTGTACCGTGTTTCGCGATTACTAAAGAACTTCCGACAACCAACTTCTCTTCCACATCTTCAACGACGAAAATATATTCCGTCTTGTGCTTGGGAAGTTTTCCCGCAAAGGATTCTTCGCTGCGCTCAATCTTTTCGCTGATAACTTTTTTGTCTCCGGGCAGGTTAAGCAAATTAAACTGCTTCGCCAAATCGACGAGCTGACTTAAGTCATCATACTGAACGGGTCGGATTATAAAACTCATACGCAAAACCTTTCGATGACCCTTTTATAGAAAGTAATGGCTTTATCTAAATCCTCTAAAGCCACGTGTTCCTGAGTGGTATGCACATTGCCTTCCCTGATTCCGGGACCAAAGCACACGCACTCTACTCCGATACGCGAAAAAATACTGGCCTCGTTTGTCGAAGCCTGCGTGATAGGTCGGTCACTTAAACCCATCGCTCGAAGTTCATCAAGACACCCCTTCACCAAGATAGAATTAATCTCTGTACGAAAAGGTTTTTTATAATCATTCACACGGAAACTTGCGCCATTCATTTCACACACGCGACGCAAACGATCCATCCAACCTTCATAGATCTCATGCGAGATAATAGGTGGAATACGACACGTTCCTGAAATCTGAACGTCGTCTTCATTTGTTCTTATCAAGCCAATATTCAAAGTGGGAGTGCTTGGATGAAAATCATTATCTTTGTAATCCAAGAACTCTAATTCCAGCTCTTTGACCGCGCGATAAATGTTAGAAACCTTCTTCGAGATCGGATTTTTAATCTGCGTCAGCATATCGATTTCTAAAAAGGCATGGCTTGGGATAGTGTTAAAGTTGTTTCCACCATCCATCTCCATGATGTTCACAGAATCCGGAAGCATCATTAGATATTCCAACATTTTTGCAATCGCACTTTCACCTAAGTGAGGCGTGGAAGAGTGCGCCGCCTTTCCACGGAAGAGTTTGGATTGAGTCGAAGTACTTTCTCGCAAGTTGTGTTCATGGCGATAGTGCATCTCTTCATCAGAAAACGGTATGCGAATTTCAACACTCGCGTAGCCTTTTGCTGCGTTGATCACTTTCAAATCACTAGGCTCACCGATCAGTGCCATTTTTGCGGCAATTTTGTTTTTACGAATCAACTTAAGGGCCCCCTGCATGCCAGACTCTTCACCGAAAGTCCCGACAAGCACCGGAGGTAAGCGCCAGCTCTTTTGATTCACGAAAGCCGCCATCGCTTCGAGCTTACAAAGAAAATCTAACTTTACATCCGCTGCACCTAAACCGTGAATCTTGCCTTCAATGATGTGTGCATCAAAAGGATTAGCTCCAGTTTCCGTCCATAAAGAAAAAGGACCGGGATCCACTGTGTCTAAATGCGTTTGCAATAAGAACTCAGCATCAGGTCTCTCGGCCACCGGGCGAGCGATTACATTCACCTGAAGCAGGTCGCCGACGATTTCCTCTTGCTCCTCGACGTGCAACCCTTTTTGCCGACAAAAAGCCGCCACCCACTTCGCAATATCTCTATTGCCGTGAGTAGGCGTGCTATCAATAGCTATCAGTTGGCGGCAAGCTTCGATGAAATCCAACTAGACTCCTTCAAGCAAAGTCTTTTCGATCACTTTCAACGCGATATCAATGTCGGCGTCTTGGATGATCGCTGGAATCAAGAAACGAGCGCGAACAGGATCTTTACCACAAGGGAAAGCAATCACGCCGTTGGCATAAAGTTTATTCAAGAATGCGTTCACAGTTTCTTTTTTTCCATCAAGTGGAGTGAAAGCGACCATCAAACCCATACCGCCTGCATCTTGTGCGATACCTTTGCAAGTAGTTTCATTTAGACGGTTGATACCATCGATGAAACGACGGTGAATTTGATTAATACGTCCATCCGGACCGACATAACCTTCACCCAACATATCAAGCATCTCCATGCCTGCACAAAGTGATGGAGTCGAGCCAGAGAATGTTCCTGCGATCAATCCTGGTTTTGGATTGTATTCTTCAGTGTAAATTGTGGCGCCGATTTGCGCGGTCTTAGCAATCGTACAGATGTCGATGTACTGACCGATATCCAAAGTTTCAAACGCAAAGTATTCACCCGTGCGAGTGAAAGTTTGGACTTCATCCGCCCAGATCGCGATGTTTTTTGATTTGCAGAAGTCTAAAAGTGGAACGAAGAATTCACGGGGCGCGGCTTGATAACCACCTTCACCCAACATCGGCTCAAAACCGAAAACAGAAATATTGCCTTCATGTTTTGCCACGTGCTCTTTCATCACGTTCAAAGCTTTTTCACCTGAACGTGGATCACGCTTGTCATAGAAAGGCACACGCAAAACTTCGTTGTATTCAGGAAGACCCTGCTTGTAAGCCGGGTTGTCTGTCACTTCGGCCATCATAGTTGAACGACCCGCGAAAGCATCTTTAAATCCCATCACGAATCTTGCTGGAGAATTTTTTTGACGAGAAAGCTTCAAAGCATTTTCATTCGCCATCGTTCCGCATGTTGCAATCCAAGCATACTTCATGCGGCTTTTTTTGCTTGCGAGTTTCACGATTTTTTCTGTGAACAAACGATATTCGTTATTTGGCTGAAGATTTCCTTGAGTCAAAATATCGGCAAGAGAACCGCGCACGGCTGCTGCCATCACGCGAGGATTTGCGTGACCCATCAAGTGAATACCGATGCCGTTGATCAAATCCAGTTTCACGCTTCCATCTTCAAGCTCTACGTAAGGTCCACGTCCCGCACCTGTGCCCATGTATGGATAGTGCAAAGGGCGACCACGGAATTGACCAGCAAGATCGATTTTTTGTTTTCCCGCACCTTTAAATTCGTCCATCGGCGCACGGATGCCAGACAATTGAGAGTTCAACTTTGTGACTTCGTTCACAAGATCTTGAACCATGGTTTTCACTTTTTCGGATTGTTGTATTTGATGACCTACAAGAGAACTCATAATACCTTTCGCGACGGCCTGCCCTGTCAGACTGTCCTTTGTTATTGAAATGCCCAATTAGGATACTCCCGGGCCCAGACTAAGACAAGACACGTGGTAGACACGGAAAGACTTTTATCTGTAAACTTAGAGGGCTATGTCGAAACTGAAATCTCTCTCTGTGTTCTTTCTGTCACTCATTTTGCCCGCTCTATGTATGGCGCAGACGGCAACTTCTGCAGAGCTATTTAAGCAAGGCACTCAAGCATATCTTGCAAAAGATTATGCAAAAGCGCGCGAGTCATTCACACAAGCACTGGACCAAGATCCCAATAACGCCGTCGTATTGACGAATTTAGCGCTCGCGGAGTTTCAATTGGGAAAAAAACCTCTGGCGGTCGGCCTTCTGCGCAAAGCTCTGACTTCGGATCCTGAATTATCGACGGCGGAAGCAAGTCTCAAATTTGTTCTGTCACAACTGGGAGTGCGCGAAGTTCCTCGCCAAATCGAAACGTATGAATCGGTGCGCACGAAGTTGATTCAACCCGTTCCTCTTTCTGCCTATTTGATTTTATCCGCGCTCACGTTTTTTGCCGCGGGATGGACACTGATTTCTTATGGCGGGCGTCGAAGAAAAGCGATGCAGGAAGAAACGTCAGCTCCGGGATTTCCGATGGTCAGTACACTTCTAACGCTGAGCTTTGTGATATTTACAGGGCTTTTGGCGCTGAAAGTCTATGATTCCACGATTTTACGAGGGACGATCATTGAAGAAAAGGTGTCTTTGCAGACAGCACCTGGGGACAATCAGGTGGCTATTCTTGAGCTCTTTGGCGGAATGGAAGTCGTCGCTCACCAAACTCAAGGAGACTGGGTGCAAATTACTTACCCAGGATCTCTTACCGGATGGGTTAAAAAAGCCTCTGTGCTGATGACGCGTTGACAGCAGGACCTGGACCTTAATATGATTTACTTCTATGCTAAAAACGCTCCGAGTCATAACTATCGTCGCGGCTTTGGGACTTCTTGTTTCGGGCTGTTCAACTACTGAGAAAAACTCCGACACTCCAGACGGAGCTTTCGCAATCGCGCAAGAATACGACGAAAGTGAACGCTATGAAGAAGCGATTCGTCGTTACACAGAAGTAAAAAACAAATTTCCGTACAGCAATTTCGCGACAAAGGCGGAACTTGCAATTGCCGATGTTTACTTCAAACAAGAATCTTACGCTGAATCTCAAGTCGCATATCAAATGTTCAAAGAGCTTCATCCGACAGCTCCCCAATCTGATTACGTTCAATTCCGCATCGGGATGAGTTACTACAATCAGCTGCCAACCACGATTGATCGCGATTTAACTCTGGCAAATGATGCGATTCTCAATCTATCGGAAGTCATTAAGAAATATCCAAACTCTCAGTACGTGACTGAAGCCAAAGAAAAGCGCAGCGCTGCGATTAAAATGCTAGCAGAAAAAGAAGAATACATCGCAGATTTTTACTTCAAACGTAAGATCTTCGACAGCGCTCTTCCTCGTTACGAAGGGCTTTACAACAACTACCGCAATTTGGGTTTTGATGCGAAAGCCCTTTCTCGCGCTGCCATTTGTGCTGCGAAAATTGGTGATTCCGCTCGCGCTAAAAAATACCAAGAGCTGTTAGCGAAAGACTTCCCTGACAGCAAAGAATTTAAAGCTGCTACGAAGGAGATCGAGTGATGAATGCTCTTCACGACGATATGCTTTCTGAAGCCCGTGGATACTTCATCAACGGGAATTACAAAATGGCTGAGCCCATTTTGAATCAGATGCTTTTGCAAAACACTCGCAATCCCGAAGTTTACCAAATGCTGGCGACAATCTTTTACGATAAAGGTCAGTTCAGCAAAGCGATTAAAACCTTTAAACGCGCTTTGGAAATCGATCCGACTTACACCGATGCCAGCGTAGGTCTTTCCATTATTCTGAATGATTTAGGTAAGTACGACGAAGGAAAACAGGTTTTCCTAGACGCCCAAGTGCAACTAGAAAAGAAATCCGGCAAACAAGATCCATTCGTCGATGAAAAGCTTGCCTCTAAGCATGAGGAGCTTGCGGATCTTTATTATCAGTACAAACGTTATAACGAAGCTCTTGAACAACTGCTTAAGGCGCAGAAACTTTCTAGCAGAAAAGCCGAAGTTACTATGCGCATCGCAGAGGTTCACGTGCAATTGGGACAACACGATCGCGCGATTAAGGACTTAAAAGCGTTGATTCGTGAGTATCCGCACTTAATTCCAGCTCGCCTAAAGCTCGGTGCTATATATTACAACTCAAACAATATTGCTGAAGCCACTGAACAATGGGAGAATATTCTTATTCGGGACCCACAACACCCCGAAGCCTTACGCTATTTGAAAATGGCGCAAGCAGCTGGCATTACTTCAATTGATTTGTAACCGAGGCATGAAATGGCACAACTAAAAGAACAGATGGTTCCCTTCCTTACTAGCGACGAAATTGCAGAGATTGTTGAAAGCTTAGCTGAACAAATCGAAAGCGATTACGATGGAAAGGATGTGGTTTTTATCTGTCCTCTTCGTGGTTCTATCCATTTCACAGCGGATTTAATGCGTAAAGTTGACCTTCCTCAACAAGTGGACTTCGTTCACGTGCAAGCTGTTGAAAAAGGTGGCGCGATTAAAATCGTCAAAGACATTTCAGTAAATATCGCAGGCAAACACGTTTTGATCGTCGAAGAGATTATTGATACAGGCCGTACTTTAAGCTTCTTAAGAAGCCGCTTGTTTGCTTCAGCTCCAGCCTCTTTGAAAATCGTGACTCTTTTAGATAAGCCAGCACGCCGTGAATTGCCGATTAAAGCCGATTACATCGGCAGAACTATTGATGATCGTTACGTTGTTGGATACGGAATGGATTCCGAAGAAGTCGGAAGAAATTATCCAGATATCTATACAATGAAGAACTAAGAAACTGCGACGTTTACTAGAAACAAGATTACGACGCAAAAGGCATAAAGGAACACAAGTTGTTTTGGCATGCTGAAGATCTCCCTTAAAGCCAATCTAATGAGTCTTAAGACCTTCGTCAATAGGGACACCCCAACGAAGGTCTAAAAAATAAACAAATTTTAGTTATTATAAGCCAACTTACCCTCGCATTCGTCCTCGGAAGGCTCATTTTTTGTCCTTAGGACTTCTTATTTCTTTTGAGCCTCCGAAATAGAAATCGGAGGTTTTTTCCATGAACCACATTTCTTTAAAGGGTCGATTCCTGTTTGTTACGGGTCTTTTGATCCTGATCGCGCTGGTTACAAACATTCTTTCCTTAGATCGCCTGCGCTACCAAAACAAGGTCACTAGCGAAATCGGGGAAATCTGGCTTCCCGCTGTCAGCAAGTCCGCAGATATTAACTTGAATCTCGTTAACTACCGCAAACTAGAGTTTAATCTTTTGGCGACCCAAAGCACAGATGAACGAAAAATCCTCCTTGAAGAGATGGACAGTCTTTTAGGGAACATTACGATCTACTCGAAAGTATTAGATCCTTTATTGACGACGGATGGCCTTCGAAAATCTTACGATGTCTTTTTGACTGCATGGGACGAGTACCAACTTGAGAGCGAAAAGTTTAAAGAGGCGGTTGATAAAGAAGACGCATCCAAAGCAGAAAAAATTCTGACAAGCAGTTCTCAAAAAGCGTTTTCTCAAGCCTACGATGCGCTTAAAAAGCTTTCTGACGACAGCTACATGATTGGGGTTCAGGATACAGAAAATGTTGCAAAGAACTTCAAGGTCACGATGATTGCCCTGATTGCTATTGTTTCTATCTCTATTCTTCTTGGAGCTAGTGCAAGTATCTGGAATATCCGCAAAGTTCAATCTTCATTGAAGAATGTGGCCATTGGATTAGAAACAAGTTCTGAAACTATTCGCAGTCGTGCGACCGAACTCGTTCAATCGAGTGAACAGATTTCTTCTAACTCCACATCGACTGCCGCTTCACTCGAAGAAATTGTCGCTTCGATGGAAGAGCTGACGGCAACGGTTCGCCAGAATTCCTTAAACTCAAATCAAGCCGCTGAAATTTCTAAAGAGGGTGAAGGCACAGTCCATCAAGGACAGTTGAAAATTCAAGAGCTGATCAAAGTCATGAGCGAAATCTCCAAAAGCTCTTCTAAAATTGGCGAAATTCTAACGCTGATTGATGACATCGCTTTTCAAACAAATCTTCTTGCGTTGAATGCCGCTGTAGAAGCCGCTCGCGCGGGTGAACAAGGAAAAGGTTTTGCTGTGGTGGCTGATGCCGTTCGCGCCTTAGCGCAAAAAAGTGCCGGAGCGGCCAAAGAAATCGGTGGCCTTATCGAAGACGCCACAACGAAAAGTAAAACCGGCGTCAATCTAGCCGCGCAAAGTGAAGAGTCATTAAACGCCATAGTTGAAAATTCACACAAAGTTGCTGACCTTATTCAAACCGTCGCACAGGGATCTCACGAGCAGTCTCAGGGCATTGAACAAATGAATAAAGCGCTTTCGCAGATTGATCGCAGCATTCAGGCCGTGGCGACATCCATGAGTACCGTGTCGACCTCTTCGGAAGAAATGCAGAAACAATCCGAAGAACTGCATCGCATGATGAAGGACCTGCACGTTTTAGTCGGAAAAAATAAAAAAGAAGAACAAGAAGCAAATAAAGACGCGGAAGAAAAAGATTCTTCTGCGGCGTAATTTAAAAAGGAGAAAACATGAAAAAAACCACTTTGGTAGCGGCTTTGCTTTTAATGAGCTCTGTGTCCTATGCCGGTGACTGTGTGATCACGATTGAACGTAAAGCTTGTGCGGGTAAAGAAACCGAAGCTTTCAAACCGTACAACGGCAAAAATCCAACTGAAGAATCTAAAAAATTGGATTCGGCAGAAGCTTGTAC
Source organism: Bdellovibrio bacteriovorus (assembly GCF_001592745.1). Lineage (NCBI taxonomy): Bacteria > Pseudomonadati > Bdellovibrionota > Bdellovibrionia > Bdellovibrionales > Pseudobdellovibrionaceae > Bdellovibrio > Bdellovibrio bacteriovorus. Next base: position 1,572,012 of record NZ_LUKD01000001.1, on the reverse strand, counting down.
AAAATGGGCTGAAAAAAGCTCTAAAATCGTGCGCAAGGGCACTTTGACTGAAAAGAAGGTCACGGGCAAATTCGATGGTACTGATCTAGGTAAAACTTTTGCTGATAAGGCAGAGTGCAAATAATTTTTTTGGGGTTTTTCGATCTGCGAAAGACCCCTTTTCCCCGCATAAAGTCCTGTGCAATCTTTGGACGATTCGACTTAAGCCTCAAGTGAAACTCAGTCGAAACAGCTTTGTCCAAAACTTTTTCAATTTTCCTGACTTTCTGATTTTCTGAATTTTCCCAATATTCCCAGATTGAGACAGCGTTCCCTCGGCGTTTTGTAATGCTCACTCTAAAGAGAATCCCAAAATTAGCCGATATTGATCTAAAGGGGGAACATCCATGAAGAAGTTTAAGAATTTTTCTAAGAATCTTTTGAAGAACAAACAAGGTCAAGGTGCGACTGAGTACATCCTATTGCTTGTCGTTGTCGTGGCTCTAGTTGTTATGTTCAAAGATAGAATTAAACAAACTATGGAAGGCAAAATCGAAGCTCTTTCTAGCTCGATCATGTCTGTTGAGTAGTTTAATTCGCGTTTAATCGGGAGATTAAATGACCGTTGAGTATGTCCTGTTACTATTCTGCGTGTTCTTCTTTGGGCTGAAAGCTTTCTTATCAGCCCCAGGAAATGCATTTCGCAATTCGGGCCCGATGTTAGGCGCTCGTATCGAACAGCAAATCGCAACAGGTGACGGATTTAAACCACAAGGCGGTAACCACGTTCAATGGGCGGGTGACAATTGAGACAAGATCCTCTTCGTAACCGAAAAGGTCAGTTCGTGATTGAAGCCGTTCTTTTGATGGTTGTCGGTGTGAGTTTTTTCATCTGGGGAACCAATCAGCTGCGTGAACAAAAGATTCTCGCCAAACTGATCGGTGGCCCTTGGGAAAAGGTCTCTGGAATGATTGAATCGGGAGTCTGGGAAACGCCGGATAAGGCGCGCGCCAATCACCCGAATCAGATTGATCGTTCACTGACTATCGATCCGAAAGGTTAAGAAAGATTGGGAATGAAAGCATTCAAAAGAATACTTAAACCAGTGCAGAATGAAAGCGGATTGATCTCCGCTGAGTTCATTTTTGCCCTCGTGTTATGCGCAGGCATGTGCATTATTCTTTTCGCTTTGAACTTCACTCTTTCAATGGCAGAGATTGCTCAATACATCGCCTTTTCGGCGGCACGAGCTCACGCTGCTAGCCATGTCGATCCGACAAAACAACAGCAGCTCGCTAAAGACAAGTATAACGAACTTGTGAACAACCCTACATTGAAACCTCTTTTCAACAGCTCCAACGACGGAGCCTGGTTTAAACTTGGCGCCTTGGACGTGCGAAGTGGTCTTGATGGAAGTGATTTTAGCGGTGATTACAAATACACCGAAGACCGCGTTCCGCAGGTCGGTGTTCGCTTTGATTTTCAAACGCGCATTTTGAATATGAAAATCGCGTTCCTAGGTTCAACGGCAGAAGATCCGGAAAGAGGATTTTCCGCTAAAGTAACCGGCTTATTGATTCGTGAACCCACGCAGAAAGAGTGTTGGGAGCAACAAATCAAGCCTCGTTACACAAATATTCTGAATCTTGATTCCCGCTATAAGGTGTTGGGCGGAATCGGAGAGAACCAATACACACCGATGGAGGATAACGGATGTTAAAAAAACAACGTCGCCCTTCCATCATCAATAACGAAAAAGGTATGGCGGTCTTTGAAATGATCCCCATCATCGTCGTTATTGTTTTGTTTTTGAATTTTTCGTTGGGTTTCTTTGGCGCGATTCATACGGGTATTTTGAATTCGATCGCTGCCCGCAACTATACTTTTGAAACTTTCCGCCATCGTGCGAACCTGACGTACTTTAGAAATTCGGACTTTAACTTTAAAGACATCGGAATGCGTTTCCATGGAACGACTTCTGAAAAAGTCCGTGGGGAAAAGTGGATTGCCTCCACTCGCCTGATTGATTTTATGAATTTTGATACTCGAGCAACGGTGTTTGACAGCAAGAGTGATCACGAAAAAACCAGAGGACTTGGCGATGGACGAAATCAAACTGTCGGTGCCAACCCAATCTGGATTAAGACTGCCTATGGTATCTGTTTGGATGCCAAGTGTGGCGGGTCATAGAAAGTAGGACGTGATGGGATCTAACGAGACTCGAAATCTTTGGCTTTCGATTGCAGCAGGGGTCTTTGCTACCTTCCTGCTGTACAGCTATTCGCAAGAAAAGAAAGCCGAGTACGACAAGCGTTACGGCACAACGAAACGTGTGGTCGTTGCTAAAGAAGATATCGCAGAAATGCAAACCATCTACGATACGATGGTGGAAACTAAAGAGTTACCTGCTGACTTCATTCAGCCGGATGCCATCACCATCCCTGACGAAATCATCGGCAACGTGGCTGCTGTTCCTATTCGTAAAGGCCAAATGGTCGTAAAGAACAACCTTCTTACACCAGGACCTGATACAGGTATTGCGTTGCAAGTGGCACCGAGCAAACGTGCGGTGGCAATTCCTGTGGATGAAGTTCGTGGTGTCGCAAAACTGATTCGTCCTGGAGACCGCGTGGATATCTTTGCTGCTGTTGACAGTGGTAAGGGTGTAAACCAACGCCGTGAAGTCTTCACGATGCTTTCAGACGTTGTCGTTCTGGCAACGGGTGTGAGTGTTATGAATAACATTCCACGTATGTTTGAGTTGGATTCAACAGGTAAAAACTTAACGCAAATTGCTTTAACTGGGGATACGAAATATACGACGATCACGGTTGAAGCGACGCCAAAGGAAGCTCAAGACTTGTTCTATATCTTGTCGACAGCTCCAGGTAATATCTTCTTTGCTTTAAGAAATCCGAACGACAGAACCGTTCCACCGCGCATGCCTAGCTCGACGGCGGAATCTGTTGCCGGAAAACCAATGGTATCGATGGATGCGCCAGCCGCACCTCCAATCGCAATGCCACAGAGACCCGTTTATACACCACCCGTACAACAACAAAGAACTGCGCCTCCGCCAGCACAAAGACCGCGCACCAATGGATTTCAAACACTGTAGATGGGTCGACCAAGGGGAACGAAGGGGGAACATATGAGACGAAATATACTGACTGCAGGACTGCTGTTAAGTCTCGCCGTGGGACCATGTGCAATGGCCCAGGAAGAACTCGTTGCAGAACCATCGTCAGCCGTAGCTGATGAAGGCACTGGCGTTTATCGTTCCCGCAAATTCATCAATCTGACTTTGGGGATTGAGCAGGATGAAAAACTTCCGCCACTTCCGGATAGCATTGAATTTAAAGGTGACTTCCGTCGTGTCGTCACGGCCGCTTACGCTAAAGACCTCAATGTCATTCGCTTCACCCCTAAGGCGGAAGGCTTTGCGACTTTAACAATTCATGACAAACGTAACGGCAAGGTCGTTGCGGAATTCCGTATTGACGTTAAGAAAAGTAAACTCGACAAAGTCGTGCGTGAAATGCGTGCGCTCTTAGGTGATATCGAAGGTATCAATATCAAGATCGTTAATAACAAAGTTGTCGTTGACGGTCAGATCCTTCTTCCAAAAGACTTAGCTCGTATCTTTAACGTCGTAAAACAATTCGGTGACCAGGCGTCTTCACTAGTGACTTTAAGTCCTTTGGCGCAAAAGAAAATCGCTGAATTTATCGCTCGTGATATCAACAACCCCGAGATCGAAGTTCGTGCCGTGAATGACAAAATCATTCTTCAAGGCTGGGCTAATAGTGATGAAGAAGCCAAACGTGCCGAAATCATTGCCAAAACATACCTTCCGGATATCGTGATTGATGCTGCCGAAGACGGCGGCCCGATCAAGAAACGTCGTCCTTTGAATGATGGTGTTATCAACCTTATTCAAATTAAAGAAGCGGCTCCACGTCCACCGGCAAAAATGATCCAGATGGTTATTCACTATGTGGAACTAAATAAGGACTACTCAAAAGCCTTTAAGTTCCAGTTCACTCCAGAGCTAGGTGACAACTCGCAAATGACTTTCCAAACTGGTGGTGACAGTCCTGGTGGAGTTATCAGTTCTATCACAGGTACGGTTTCTAACTTGTTGCCTAAACTGAACTGGGCAAAACAACACGGTCACGCTCGTGTACTTGAAAGTACAAGCTTGATCGTTGAGGACGGTAAAAAGGGTGAAATCAAACAGGTAACGGACCAACCTTATCCAGTTATCGGTAAAGACGGTACCCAAGGAACGGCGTTCGCCTCTGTCGGTATCGTGACAGCCATCACTCCATCACTTCTAGGGGAAAAATCTGGAAGCGTGAAAATGGATATGAGCTTTGAAGTGAGCAGCTTATTGGGTAATACGCCACTAGGCGCTCCGATCGTCAGTAAAAATCAAATGTCGAGTACCGTGACTGTTCGTGACCGTCAAAGTGCCGCAGTGGGTGGTTTGATCCGTAACTCCACTTCGACTGGTTACAATCGTCCTGCTGGACAAAAGAACCCGATCATCAGCCTTTATGCATCTAAAGATTTCATCAAGCAACAAAGCCAGTTTGTGGTCTTTGTGACTCCAATTGTGAAGACTTCTGCGAGCTCGGGTGCGGAGCAAATTAAGAAGAAGTTCCGTTTACGCGACTAAGATCTCGTAAACGGACCTCCCATTCCAGCCGATAAAGGAACTGGAGGTCTGCATTGGCTATTAATCCGAATTGTAATCTCATCGCAGTTGTTGGCGGTAAAGGCGGCGTAGGTAAGTCTGTCTTTGCGGCTAACTTTGCTTGCACCCTCATGAATGAACTTCGCTCTCAGGTTCTTTTGATCGACGCTGACAGTAAAAGCGTGGGCGATCAGAACGTGATCATGGGTATTAAGCCTCAGAAAACTCTGAAAGAACTTGCAAGCTTCCAAGGATCCCTAAATTCTCAACCAATGAACTCGCTGGTAACAATGCACCAATCCGGTCTTGCTTACGTGGGCGCGGTTCGTGGTCCGGAAGAATCTTTGAATATCTCTCCTGATCTTCTAGGCAAACTTTTAGAATTCTTTTCTCGCGCCTATAAGTTCGTCGTTGTCGACGTCGGAACTGATTTGGGCCCGGCACAAATGGCGGTTCTTCAAGAAGCAACGGCCATCATGATCGTAACAAGTCCCGAAGTTCTGGTTGTTACGCAAACTCAACGTCTTATCAATGAACTTCTTTCTGCAACTTTACCGAAAGATATGTTCCAGCTTGTGATTAACAAAGCTTCTCCGACAGGCTTGTCACCACAAACTATTTCGAATCAATTGCAACTTCCGTTTTTGGGAATCATTCCTCAAGACGAAGCGACTTCAATGATGGCTTTGCAAAAGTATACGCCGTTCGTACTAGCTGCGCCGAAAGCACCTATCACGGCTGCGTATTATGATGTCGCTCGTAAACTCAGCGGTGGTATCTTACAAAGATTAAAGTCAATTTCTCGTCCGAAGCCGGCTCCGGCCGCTGACTCATCATCGAATGCCGCTGGCGCTGCCCTTCCTGTCAATGGAATGGATCCGCGCACACTTTTAAAAATTCGCGTGCATAATGAGCTCATCAGAACTGTCGATTTAAAGAAACTTCTTCTTGATACCAAACAAGACGAAGGAAAAGAAAAAGAGATTCGCGAAAAAACAAAACGTGAAATCACTTTGATTGTCGACCGCGAAGCCCCGGATACAGCTCGCGATGAGCGCTCTAAGATCATTAAAGAAGTTTTGGAAGAAGCTTTGGGCTTAGGGCCTTTAGAAGATCTATTAGCGGATGCCGACGTATCCGAGATCATGGTAAATGGTTTTAGAAAAATCTTTATCGAGAAAAGTGGTAAGGTTCAGCTGAGTCCCGTCACATTTACATCCAACGATCACTTGCGTCGTATTATCGAGCGTATCGTGACTCCGCTGGGACGTCAGATCAATGATTCAACTCCTTACGTGGATGCCCGTCTTAAAGATGGCTCGCGTGTGAACGCCGTCATTGAACCTTTGGCGATTGACGGACCGGCTCTAACTATTCGTAAATTTAAAAAAGGTGGTATTACTCCTGAAAAGTATATCAACTACGGAAGTATCACGAAGAACATGATCGACTTCCTTCGCATCTGCGTGGAAAACGGTCTGAACGTGGTGATCTCTGGTGGTACCGGTTCCGGTAAAACCTCGCTTCTGAATATGCTTTCTTCGTTTATTCCATCTAATGAGCGTGTGATCACTGTCGAGGACGCGGCCGAGCTGCAACTTCAACAGGAACACGTCGTGCGTTTAGAGACTCGTCCTCCTTCAATGGAAGGGTCCAACGCCGTTACTATTCGTGACTTGATCAAAAATGCCCTGCGTATGCGTCCTGACCGCATCATCGTCGGTGAGTGCCGTGACGGCGCCGCCCTTGATATGTTGCAAGCGATGAACACGGGTCACGATGGTTCAATGACTACGACTCACGCCAACAGTCCGCGTGAGTGTATCGCTCGTCTTGAGACTCTTTGTATGATGTCGGGAATGGAACTTCCCGTTCGCGCGATCCGTGAACAAATCTCGGGTGCGGTGAATTTGATTGTGCAGATTTCTCGTCTGTCTGACGGTAGCCGTAAAATCTTAAGCATCACTGAAGTTGCGGGCATGCAAGGTGATGTCGTGACTTTGGCGGAAATCTTCCGTTTCAAAGAAACAGGTTACGATAAGAATAGAAAAATCAATGGTGTCTTCCAGGCAACAGGAACGATTCCAAGCTTTATCCAAAAACTAAGCGACAAAGGTGTCGTAATTCCTCGAGAGATCTTTGCCAATGATCCAACGACGAATACACCAGGCGCACCAGCAGCGTCGCAAAAACCACCTATCGCAGCAGCAATGCCAAAAATGCCAGGCGTCGCTCCGGTAAAGAAATCGGGATAGTGTATGAGTTTTCTGTTTAACGAATGGATTATGATTCCTCTTTTTGGCGTGTGCGTGTTCGTCATAGTTATCCTATGGGCGGACAAAGCTATCGACTGGCTTCATAAGCGCAGTCTGGGCCAAAGAGATGAAGTCATTCGTCTTCTTCGTTTGATGGGCAATGAAGTGGATGAAAAAAAGATCACGATCTTGATCCTTCTTATGAGCTTCGGCGTGGGTGCATTGGCATTCTTAGCTTTGTGGCCCAGTGTTTTAATGGGATTTGTTTTCGGAGCTTCCTTAACCGTCGCTGGCTGGCAGCTTCCACTTCTTCTAGTTCGTCTGACTTATGAACAGCGCTGCTCAAAATTCACAGATCAAATGGTGGATGGTCTTACGATTATGGCCAACGGTATTAAAGCTGGATCGAATCCCCAAGAATCAATGAAGCGCGTTGTAGAGATCATGGGAAACCCGATCAGCCAAGAATTCGCACAAGTTCTATATCAGATGCAAGTCGGTGATAGTTTTGAAAGTGCTCTGAATGACTTAGGCACGCGCATTCCACGTCCTGATGTACAAATGTTTGTGACCGCGATCAATATCTTAAAAGAGACCGGCGGTAACTTGGCAGAGACTTTCCAGACCATCGTCTTAACAATTCGTGAAAGACAAAAGGTAGAGAAAAAAATTCAAGCACTGACTGCGCAAGGTCTCATGCAAGGGATCATCGTCACTCTGATTCCGTTCATCTTGATGGGCGTCTTTTTCATGGTGGATCCGGGTTTCATCAAACCCATGTTTAGCACAACCCTAGGTCTAGTGTTGCTGTTCGTGATGCTAGCGTTGCAAGTAATTGGTGGCGTAGTAATTAAAAAACTTGTTACCATCAAAGTGTAGTTTGTCAGTTTCAAGGAAGAGGTAAATTATAATGAAGAAAGCAATATTGGCGTTCGCTTTTCTTTTTTCAGCACAAGCTTATGCTCTTGTGGATATGAAAAATGCCAACTATTCCAATACATGGATTGATATGGACGTTCCCGGAAGTGGTTATGATCTTAAGATCATTCGCACTTACAACAGCCGTTCTTTGTTCAATGGTATGTTCGGATTCGGCTGGTGTTCGGATTTTGAAACTTCCATGGAAGTAAATGCCGAAGGCAACATCAAAGTAAAAGAGTGTGGCGGTGGTTTAGAGGTGACGTTCTCTCCTCGCGAAGTGACTCGTAAAGATGTTGAAAGCACCATTGCTCAAATCATCAACCGCATGAAGGCTGAAAAGAAAGTTGGATTGACGGAAGCGGCGATCAATAACTTGAAAACGCAGATGCTTGAAGATGACAACGTTCGCTCAGAATATGCGGCTCAGTATGGAATCAAAGTTCCAGTTAAAGAAGGCACGAAGTTTTATGCAAATGGCCGCGAAGTAGAGCACTTCATCTTCAATAAGACTTACTACACCCGTAATCTTCCCGATGGCAGCGCTCAACGCTACAGCCCTCAAGGGAAACTGACTCACATCTACGATAAAAACGGAAATTACCTGAAGTTTGACTACGACAAAGACGTTATCGCCTCTATCCAGGATAATAACGGCCGTCGTTTGGGCTTTAAGTACTATCAGAACAAAAAAGTAAAATCCATCACAGGTCCGAATGGCTTGATGGCGGAATACAAGTTTGCAAACCTTGATGATCTTTCTTCAGTAAAGAATGCTTGGTTAAAAACTTATACCTACGAATACGATGAGCTTCACAACTTAACTAAAGCTACGTGGCCAGATAAAACATTCGTTTCTATCAAATATGATAAAAAGAATGACTGGGTTGTCGCTTTTGCAGACCGCGATAAATGTATCGAGTCTTATAAGTACGAATCCTCTACAAACGATCCTAAAAATCACTACTGGTCGACAGTTAAGAAAACTTGCGGCAAAGAAGTGATGGCCGACAATAAATACGAATTCTGGCATCAGCAACGCGCTGATGGTCAGTACTTCTTGCAACGTGTGATGACGACTGTCAGCGGTAACGTGACAGACATCACTTACCACGAAGTCTTCGGCAAACCTGTTTCTATCCGTAGAAATGCAGACCGCGTTTCTTACGAGTACTATCCAGATGGACTAGTAAAAGTAAAGGCAGCACCCAATGTTCGTATGGCTTACGAATATGATCCAAAAGTTAAAAAGGTAAGCTCAGTAACAAGCACTTTCTTTAACGAAAAAGGTGCAAAAGTTGCTACTAAAACCACTCAGTTCAAATGGGACGGTAAAGGCAACCTGGCTTATGCTCAAAACAGTGATGGTCAGAAAATCAATATGACTTACGATAACCGTGGTCGTATTGCGACAATCACCGACCAAGCTAAGAAAGTGGTTAAAATCGAGTACGAAGAGCGCTACGGCAAGCCTTCCATCGTAACCCGCCCTGGCTTGGGGACTATTGTAGTTAGCTATAAACCAAATGGCGAAATCAACAAAGTAGACAGCAAAGAAGGTCCTTCAGTTGCAATGCAAGTCGCTAGTACCTTTAATAACTTGTTAGATATTATTGCCCCTGCAACCGCAGAAATGTATCTATAAAGGAGTAGGTGATTATATGAAAAGACTTTTAGCCTTATCTATTTTGTTAGCCGCTCTAGGTACCTCTTTCGTAGCCACCTCTTCTTTTGCACAAGAAGATGCGGGACGCACGGTAAACCCTGGGGAAGACCCCAATGAAGCCAAAAGCCCTAAGCCTTTAGAGGCTGACGTGGCTTCTACGGGCATCTGCCCCGAGTGTACCGCTCGTATGAAGCACACACGCCTTAATGATGATACGACTTACAGACCTCAAGGAACTGCAGCTCCAGGAGCTAATGGTTCTGGCTCACCTGCTGATGGTAATAGATAGACTGTCTAATCTGTTATCACTCGGTGAACGTAAAAGGGCTTTGGAATCCAAGGCCCTTTTTATTTGTCCTTATTCCTTCCTTATTTGATCCTGCCTTCTCAAATTGAGACATCTGAACAAGACCTTGCTGGCACACCCAGTGCAATGAACCTTCTTTGAGTAGATTTTATTTTTTGATACTCGTGATAAGGAGTTTTCTATGAAGAAGATGTTCGGATCTATTATTGCTCTTTCAATTATTGCATCAGCCTCTATGTCTGTTGCCGGTACATCTGCGGTGTGCAATCACCAAACGAAGAGCGGTCGCTTCGCATCCACGAACCCGGAAAAAGTAAGAGTTGCTAAATCGACGGCGAAGGCCGGAGCTGAAGCAGCAGCCTCAGGTCAGAAGTAATCGACCTGAATTCAAAATGCCCCCGAAGGAAGAGTGTCTATCCCCCCCCTTGGATGCTCTTCCTTTCCCTTTTTTAAGAACTAGCGCACCGCTTTTTCGTGAGCGCCTTCTTGAAATCCATCTACGGTACTAGCCACGCCATCTTTCAATGTGCGACCCAGATTACGAATTGCCATCGCGCCACCAGCGGCAGCACTTTGAACATATTCAGAAACCGTCGATCTTTGTAACCAGCGGAACGAATGATATTCGATCGAAGCACCGCCAATTTTGACCTGCATAAGCATGATCAAAAGCATTGTGAAGCACAAGCATTTGGCTACGAATTTAAGTTCTTCCATGAGTGGACTCTCCCTGCTGCGGTAATACTTTGGAAATAGCTTCTAAGATTTGTTCCTTGCTGAAAGGCTTTGTCACATAAGCATCAAAGCCGGCTTCATAAGCCTTCTGCACATAGGCCTCTTGATCGATTGTAGAGCAACCGATGATTTTAATTTCTGGATGAAGTTCTTTTAAAACTTTGGCGGTTTCAATGCCGTTTCGAAGAGGCATGACCATATCAAGAAATACAAGTTCAGGCAGGGTGGATTCAACAAGCGTGATCGCTTCATCACCATTGGCGGCTTCGCCGACGCAAACGCCACCGGCCGAAGTGACAATATTCTTCACCAGTTCACGCAAGAAAGCGGCATCGTCGATAACAGCAAAACGTATCTTCATACCGCTCAGTATAGATTTTAGTTCTTAGTTTGATGAGAGGATTTTAGTGACCCCAACGATAGCCTAGGGAGAACATATAAAGCGAGTTCGTCACACTGACATTCGAAGGCGTGGCCCCCGTACTAGGGTCGGGAAGAGCCGCAGCACCATCAAAGACATTTCTTTCTGCACTCACACCCAGATTCCAAATCATCTGCCCTTCGCGGGAAAACTTCCACTCGCCCCCAACGTCCACACCAATGCGGATGGATTCTTCAGAAGAACCGGAACTCATATCAGCACCCGTAACCGATTCAGAGTGTTGTAACCGAGGGAAGAAAGTTCCCCCGACAACCCAAGAATGATTCACCGATGTTGGAATACGCGCTTTAAGACCGACACCGACACCCGAAGTTTTAAGACGTGCGCGAGACGTATTGTCGCTAGGCACGTTCATTTTATTTTCGCTAAATAGAACTGAGAATTCGACAGAGCTTGATTTGCGTGAAACCCCGAAGAACTTTCTAAAGTTCAAACCCAAATCCAGATACTCATACTTTGCAGGGATGCGCGAGCTATCCACTAAAGAATCCACATCTGCCGCCAAAGAAAACATCATTTGTCCACTCACACCGATGCGCGGAGTGAACCAAACGTTAGTTTTTAACTTTAAAGCATTAAAGAAGCTTTGATAGTCGCGGAAAGAATAGTTGGATTGAGATTCGTTATAAGCAACAACGGGAGTTACATCCAACTCCACTTTATTGTTACGAATGTCATCCGGGTGAATTTGTTCACGGTAAAAATCATAAATGCGATCCGCTTGGCTTGAGAACAAGCTCTCTGCGTGCTCTGACAAAGTCGGTTCCTGGACCTCAGCGTCTACGGTAAGTTCTTTCACTGGAATCGGCGGATGCGCAGGGGCAGGACTAGACGTCACCGCAGGCGGAGCCGTGAGTTGTGTCGCTTTTTCTTTTGCTAGCTTTTCTTCAGCCGCCTTCTTTTCAGCCTCTTTACGTGCAGCTTCTGCTTTTGCAAGCTCTGCAGCTTCTTCGGCTTTCTTTTCAGCTTCCAGTTCGCTTTCTTTAAGCGTTCTTACTTTAACTCCATCCGCATCAGTCACAACGGGAGTCGCTTCACCTTCAGACGCAGGCTTGCGCGAAGCTTTTTTACGAACTTCATAACGTCCAGAAGAAAAGCCTTCAAGACCCATCTGTGCAAAAGAGGTCTCAGCTGATGCTAAAAGGGACACGGCAGTGAAGATTGAAACAAAGATTTTCATAGGAAATTCTTCGGCTCTCGGTCCGAATTACTTGACGCCAAATTGACGAGTTTTCAGAGGCAGTGCAGAATAAATTTATGAAATCATTTCTTCTTAGTTTCCTCTTCGTCGCGTCCTGTTTCATTTCCGTATCTTCGACAGCATTTGGCCAGACTATTGCCCAGAACACTTACGTCAGCACCGTTGACCAAGATCTAGCAATTAAGTCCATCGTACTTGTCCCCACAACCGACAACGTTGGTGGAATTTATTCTCGCCCCGTTGAAGAAGAACTAAGAAAAGCGCTGAATGAGGATAAACAGTGGTCATTGGCGAATTATCCTTCCGACGTAAAAGTGAATTCAGCGTTGCTTGATGAAAAGCCTCAAGACGTTCAAAAAATTTTAGAAGCCTCAAAGAGCGAAGCGGCTTTGACTTCAAAAATCATTCGTGGTCCTCGAGGAATTTCGATCACGCTAACACTTTTTGTAGGCCGCGAAGGTTTGCCTTTGTTGCAGGAATCATTAAACGACTACAAAGGTTTTGAAACGGCGGAAATCAGAAACGAAGCCAGAAAACTTTTTGAGAATTTAAAATACAGAATGCCGTTTCGCTCGACGATCTTAAGTCGTCGTGGTCAGCAAGTGACATTGAACTTAGGAAGCGCTTACGGTCTTAAACCTGAAAGCCGTGTGTCCGTTGTTCAAATCATCAAAGTAAATCGTCATCCAAAATTGAAGTTCATGGTCAGCACAGAAAAAGAAGTTCTGGGCCGCGTGAAGCTTTTTAAAGTGGAGCCGTACTTAAGCTTCGGTTACGTCGAAATGGAAAAAGAACCAGGCGTCATCGCCGTAGGTTCGAAAGTCATGCCGGATGAATTTGTGAAATACTCCGTCCCAGTGACAACGCCTTCAGGAAAGGTTCTTCAAGATATCTCCACTAGACCCGACAAAGAAGTCGCTTTTGGCGAGGATCCACATGAATGGTTACCAACAATGCCACCTCAATTCGGAAAAATCGAATTGATGGCGGGCTTTGCAAGCTATACGCAAAACGTAAACCTACAAACCGCAGGCTCGATCAGCGGCAGCAGCAGCCTCGCTCCAAATATTTTAGTGCGCGGTGAAATCTGGTTGAACCCGCAATGGTACGTAGGCGTCCTATTACGCCAATCCGTATTCTCAATGGATAACGACCTAGCCGGATCCTCCCCAGGAAGCTTAAACATGTCGATGGGCCAATACGGCGTTAACTTCGGTTACAACTTCCTATTAACAAACGACTTCTTCGGCCCAAAACTACAAATCGCCGGCGGCTACACGAACACAAACTTCAGCGTGGACGACAGCACACCAACAGCCTACACAACAATGAAATACGGCGGCTTCGCCTTAAGCGTAGCCGGCCAATTCCCATTATCCGAAGAACTCCCAGTAGACATCGGTGGCAAACTAGATTTCTACCTAAACCCATCCCTAAGCGAAAACAAAACCAGCGGAGCCTCGTCCGACAACAAAATCAACAGCTTCAGCTTCTTCGTAGACTATAAACTAAAAACCCGCTTCAAAATCAGAGGAGAACTCCTCCTAGAAAACTACACATCCGACTTCTCAGGCACCGGCCAAAGAACCGACCCAGCCACAAGCACCAGCCACAAAATGACAACCTTGATGGGCGGCGTACAATACTTGTTCTAAAAAAGAAGGTGCAAAGCACCTTCCCAAAAAACACACCGATGTAAGGCCCGAACATCAAACTCATCAAAGGCAGGAATCACTCCTGCCTTTTTATTTTTTGAGAATGTTAGTGTATCGAGCAAAGGTTTTCTTTAAGCCTGCTTCCTGGGATATCTCCGAAGAAGGGCCTTTGCCGGCGCCACGACGGCGCGAACCGCACGAAGTGCGGCGGCAACTGAGCCTGGAAGGCGTGCCCGCCGAAGCGAGATATCCCAGGAAGCGGGCTTAAAGAAAACCCGTCGCCCGAAGCCAATACCAGAGCCACAAATAAAAAAAGCCCGGGAATAATCCCAGGCTTTTCGAAAAAGAACGAAGATGTTCGGCAAGCCGATTACATCATATCGCCCATTCCACCCATACCGCCCATGCCAGGAGCACCAGCAGGCATTGGAGCATCTTTCTTAGGAGCTTCAGCGATCATTGTTTCAGTAGTAAGCATCAAAGAAGCTACAGAAGCAGCGTTAGTCAATGCACAACGAACAACTTTAACTGGATCGATAACACCGTCTTTGATTAGGTCAGTGTATTCGTCAGAGTAAGCATTGAATCCCCAAGTAGCAGATTTGTTTTGAAGGATACGATCCAAAACGATCGCGCCATCAAGACCTGCGTTTGCAGAGATTTGACGAATTGGCTCTTCACAAGCACGTTTGATGATCATCGCACCGAAAGACTCTTCTTCAGAGAATTTAGTTTTATCAACTTTTTGAGAAGCGCGAAGCAAAGCAGTACCACCACCAGCTACGATACCTTCTTCAACAGCAGCGCGAGTCGCGTTCAAAGCGTCTTCTACGCGGTGTTTTTTCTCTTTCATCTCTACTTCAGAAGGAGCACCAACGTGGATAACAGCTACGCCGCCAGCCAATTTAGCCAAACGCTCTTTCAATTTTTCTTTGTCGTAGTCAGATGAAGTTTCGTCGATTTGAGATTTGATTGTAGCAACACGAGCTTGGATGTCGGCTTTTTTACCAGAACCATCAATGATAGTTGTGTTGTCTTTATCTACAACGATACGTTTCGCGATACCTAGGTCAGCTACAGTAGCTTGCTCAAGTTTGCGACCGATATCTTCAGAGATCACTTTTGCGCCAGTCAAGATAGCGATGTCTTCAAGCATAGCTTTACGACGGTCACCGAAGCCAGGAGCTTTAACTGCAGCAATGTGAAGAGTGCCACGAAGTTTGTTCACAACTAGAGTTGCAAGTGCTTCGCCTTCAACGTCTTCAGCGATGATCAACAATTGACGACCTTGCTTAGCAACGCCTTCAAGGATACCGATCATATCTTTCATTGAAGAGATTTTTTTGTCGTAAACAAGAACGTAAGCGTTCTCAAGAACTGCTTCCATTCTTTCTGCGTTAGTTACGAAGTATGGAGAAAGGTAACCACGGTCGAATTGCATACCTTCTACAACTGTTACTTCTGTTTTCGCAGTTTTAGATTCTTCGATAGTGATAACGCCTTCTTTGCCAACTTTATCCATAGCGTCTGCAAGCATTTGACCGATTTCTTTATCGTTGTTTGCAGAGATAGAACCAACTTGAGCAACTTCGTTCGAACCTTTTACAGGTTTCGCCATTGATTTCAACTCGTCGATAACAGTTGCTACCGCTTTGTCGATACCACGTTTGATTGACATTGGGTTGTGGCCTGCAGAAACAAGTTTAGCACCTTCGCGATAGATAGCTTGTGCTAGAACAGTTGCAGTTGTTGTACCGTCACCGGCTTCATCATTGGTTTTAGAAGCAACTTCTTTAACCATTTGAGCGCCCATGTTTTCGAATTTGTTTTCCAATTCGATTTCTTTGGCAACAGTGACACCGTCTTTAGTGATAAGAGGAGAACCGAAAGATTTGTCGATAACTACGTTACGACCTTTTGGTCCCAAAGTTACTTTTACTGCGTTCGCAAGAGTGTTCACACCTTTCAAGATGTGCGCGCGAGCGTCTTCTGAGAATGTTAATACTTTAGACATGGTTTACTCCGTTTTATTATTTAATTGAATTAGTTGAATACGCCCAAGATGTCTTCTTCGCGCATCATTAGGTATTCGTCGCCCTCAAGTTTCAACTCTGTGCCTGCGTATTTTCCGAAAAGCACTTTGTCGCCAACTTTCACTTCAAGAGGAAGTACTTTTCCGTCTTCAGTGATACGGCCTTTGCCTGTAGCGATGATTTCGCCACGTTGTGGTTTTTCTTTTGCTGTATCTGGGATGAAAAGTCCGCCAGCGGTTTTTTCTTCTTCCGCCATTCTGCGAACTAGAATTCTGTCATGAAGTGGACGAACGCCAATTTCGTTCTTAGCCATAGTAATTGCCTCCGTGTTTAAATCACGAAGGTAATATGAATCGGCTGGGATAGGAGTCAAGGTCGGGTGCCCAATTTTTCTCATGACACGCCGATTAATTTCAGAAATTTCAGGAACTTATATTATCAGAAAATTATTTCGGTTCTTTACCCACATTATTAGCGCTGACAGGCAAATCAGAGGCGTGGGCCCCAAAGACAGAGTTCGCGTAAGCCGTCATAAGTTCAGCTACTTCCTCGGGGCTTAGTTTGCCAGCAACCTCATTAAAGGCAGCCTTTTTGTCCTGAACTTTTGTGAGGTAGCCTACAAAGTAATCAGTCACAGAAAGGTCTTTAGCTACTTCTAAATCATATTGTTCTTCACGAAGGCGACGCTCGAGTTTTTCAACTCCCATATCCGTTGACGATACGGCTTCAATAGTCGCTTTATTGGAAAGATTTGGATCCGTTCCTTGTGCCATCGCGCGAGACGCTTTTTTAAGATCGATTTGCGCTTTTAAACTCATGACGTCAGCTTGTGCGAGCTGAACACGCTCTGTTTTCCATTCACGATAGCTTTTTACCTCTGCACCCGCTTTCATAGCGAAAGCGGTCATAGACCAAAAGGCGATAAGAGGTAAAATTTTAAGAAAGCTCATTGGCTCCTCCAACAGACGTCCACAATTCCAAGGAGGCTTATTACAAGGGTTGTGCCCAGGGAAACATGTCTCATTTGCAATATAAAAGACCTGAGCCCCTTTGGGGGCCCAAATGTGTTACTTTGAGACGAAATTGGCTTTACAGGAAAAACCTACATTGAAGGTTAGTGGCTGTGCTCTGAGTGCGCGTCAGGAGCGTGCTCGTCGTGAGCTTTTTTATCCGTTTTCTTTTCTTCGCCATGGCTGTGTTTCGCCACTTCGGCTTTCTTTTTTTCTTTGCATTTATCGCAAGTGTGACCGGCCTTTTCGTGAGAATGAGATTCTTCCTTTTTAGGTTCATCAACGCTTGCCGGAATACGCATTTGCAAAGTCGGTTCGTTCTTAAATGCTACGTGACCAGACTCTAAATCATAAAGAGAAGAAACAATGCGAAGATCACCGCTTTCAACTTTTTTGCGAATCAATTCAGAACGAGTAACAAGGTCTTTCGCTACGCCCTCTGTATTTGCCCATGATTCTCTTTCAAAATTCTTACTTGGTTTTTTATCTTTGAACTGAGAGATACGCGGCTGAATGTCTTTCACCAAATTATCAAGCGCTGGCGTTCCTAAGCTGGAACCATTCAAAGTACTGTGCGCGGCCTTCACAGCTCCGCAAGAAGTGTGTCCCATAACTACCAAAAGCTTTGATCCCAAATGCTCCACAGCGTATTCAATACTTCCGATCGCATTATCACCAAGAGCTTCACCGGCCGTTCTGACGACGAAAATCTCTCCTAATTTCTGGTCGAAAACGACCTCAGGCGGAACACGCGAATCACTGCAACTTAGAACGATAGCATGAGGTTTTTGCCCCGTACTTAAACGATGCACATCACCTTGTGATTGACCATCACTGCGAAGTTTTGCACCCGTAAAACGGTTGTTTCCATTTTGCAGCCAACGCAAAGATGTATCTGCATCCACCCCGGCAGGAGCGTGATCATTCGCAAATATTGAGAGGGAAATTGTGGTGATAACTAAGAACGAAAAGATAGCTTTCATGGGGAAAATCCCTTGGTAAGAAGTTACTTTCTTTTCGGGAATTACTTAGCGGAAGTTGAGCTTTGTTTAAGGAAAGTGAATACACTCTGATCGTAATCAAGATTTGGATGATTTCATCGTTCAATGTTTAAGTTTTAGTAACAATTGTTGGATTCACTTCGAACAATAGTTTTATCGAGACAAGTCTAAAGCCACGATCCAGAGCAGTTAACAAATCAATGGTGAAGAGGGACAGATTATCTAAGGCGCTGAAAATAAAAAAACCAAGCCTTGTGGACTTGGTTTTCTTAATCACATTTATTTAGAAAATAAATGGCTCAGAAGGAGGGACTCGAACCCCCGACCCAGCGGTTAACAGCCGCTTGCTCTACCGACTGAGCTACTTCTGAACTCGGTGAAGAACTATAATTAGGGCTTTGAGCGTTTCTTGTCAAACAGAAATCGCGGTTACGGAGCCTCCAGCCGCTCCAAAGCCTTGGTCAGCATCGGCGAACTAAAAGGCATCCCTTGGGCTCTAAAAACCGGTATTTTTTCGTTCTGTTCCAGGGTTTTTGACTCTCCAGACGAAGTTAAAGCCACTAGACGCTTTTTATAAGCTGCCTCATCAACACCCTCACTAGTGAAACCACCCAGCATAATTTCACAAACGCTGCTGATTTCTGAAGAACTTGTAAGAGTCTTTTTGAGCTCTCCGGTCAGCGAATAAATCTCAACTTTAGCGGTTTCGGGCGGGCACCAGTTCATCGGGCGGTAGTCGCTGCCGATCAAAATGCCCAGCGCACTTTGTGGATCAGAAAGTTTTTGTTTGAACTCGCGGGTTTGCAAAGCACGGATCGCGTAAAGGACTACACCCAAAGAAACGATCATCATGGCGATTTTAAAATAGAAAGAAATCTTCATGACGCTAAGTTAACTCGGCGAGTTGAAAACGGTCTAGTTATAACGTGAAGTTTAATAAGGAAAAAAATGGTGCACTCGAGAGGATTCGAACCTCTGACCACATGATTCGTAGTCATGTACTCTATCCAGCTGAGCTACGAGTGCACTGTGAAAGAGAAGTATAGATAGACTGCGGCCAGGGAAAAATCAAGCATTCTTGCTAAATTTACAAAAAGAATAAGGCCAAATCCTTGATTAAAGGGGCTCGCTATGGCAGTTTGGTTTCTCAGTCGAATTAAAACCGACCGCGGAAAGGTGGGTGAGTGGCTGAAACCAAGCGTTTGCTAAACGCTCGTACACTCAAAAGGTGTACCGCGGGTTCAAATCCCGCCCTTTCCGCCATTTTCTTTATCTCTATTTACATCCCTGAAGAAACAACACTGCTGATAAAAAAGGCACACAAACTACTTTGATGTCGTAGCCATTGGCCTTATAAACCTCGCATGGACGAACAACGTTTTATCGATATCGAAACTAAATTGGCTCACCAAGAAATGATCGTGGAAGAACTAAACCAAGTTCTTTACCAACAACAAAAGACGATCGACCAACTGGAAAAGATGGTTCAAGGGTTAACTGCGAAACTAAAAGAGCTGATGACGGATGAAAGCGGCCTTGAGATTCGTGGTCACGAAAAGCCGCCTCACTACTAGATTCTAATAAAGCTTTGAAAGCTCCATGGAGTACTTGCCTGGAGCATATTCGCTCAAACGTTTCTTATACAAATCTTGGAAGAACTTATCTTTAACCGCGTAGCTCGCGTAAGGATAAATCGCGATTCCCCCGCGCGGAGTGAACTCCCCAACGACTTCGATATATTTCGGTTTCATGAGCGCCACAAGATCGTCACAAATTGTTTGCACACAGTCTTCGTGGAAATCACCGTGATTGCGGAAGCTGAAAAGATAAAGTTTTAACGATTTTGATTCGACCATCTTTTTGTCAGCGATGTAGTTAACAAAAATTTTAGCGAAATCAGGTTGGCGCGTCTTTGGGCACAAAGAAGTAAACTCGGTACAAACAAATGTCGTCCAAGCAATTTTGCCTGGATTCTTATTATCGAAAGCTTCCAATATCTCAGGAGCATATGTCTCTGGATATTGAGTTTGGTTTTCGCCTAAGGCGAAGTTAGCTAGTTCTTTTGCGTCTCGGCCAGTTTTCTTTTTCATAGGCGCTCTTTTATTGCAATGGGTGATGAATAGCAATGCCTTACTTCTTTTTAGGCTTCTTGGAAGAGGATTTTTCAGCCTTCCTATTACAGCTTTCCTCTTTTACGAGCTTCATTCCTGAATCCATGTCTGGATGAAGTGGATCTGGAACTCGCTCCTTGATATCATCTCTCATAAAGCGAGCCGTATAAGGTTTATCTTCAGAAGTAAGCTCTTTAATTTCTTCAGCGGTCTTCGTCGACTCTATTTTTCCCCGATAGGTTTTTACGGGTTCAAAAAGTTTCCCCTTCAAAGTGACTGCAGTGTCTTTGTAGACACTTGCTACTTCGGCTAGGTCCGGAGCCAAAGAGAATATTGTCTCGCTCATAGAGCCTTCATAGAGCTTGAGGACGAATTTCCCTTCGTGTTGTTTAATAATCCCTTTGAACTCATATTCGCCGCATTTGAATTTTTCATCTGCATTAGTAATGCCGGATAAACAAAGAATCCACATCATCAACAGACTTTTCCACAGGTGTTTTTTCATAACTTAAAGTCCCTACACGGATTAGGTTTTTTATTTTCCGCTGAATATATTTTGTAAAGTTCATCGTAAACTTCACGCTCGGCTTTCGCGACATTCATCGCTTTATCATGTAAAGTCTTATCATTCCGAAAGCTTGAACGAAGTGTTTGCCATTTTTTAAACGAGGCCATGTTGATGTACTTTTGGTACGTCGCCAATTCGATAGCTTCTTTTGGACTAAGACCATTAGATTTCTTCTTTGCTGTAAGTGCCGTCACGCCAGAAATAAACTGCTCTTTCGTTCCACACATTTTCGTATCGGCAACATTAATACACTCGCGCTTGTTGAGTTTTTCTGCTTCCTCTTGAGATTGAATAAGCTTGTCTCGAGCAGCATTGTAGTCATCTAATGCGGCCTTCATTTTATCAATGACTGGTTGATTTTTGCTTTTATCAAGGCCCACTTGCACTCGTGCGTACTTATAGTAGCTTTGAAATCCGGCAGCTTTATCAACTTTTTTGAGGTCACTCACGAGCCGCAGGAAAGGAAGAGAGCTGGAGCCATAGCAAGACATTTCACTCAAAGGTATATCTGCAAGTTGGTCGGAACCCATTAATGATTCTGTTAAAAATTTCGTCGCATTGAAGGCTCTTTTTCCAGCATCAGTTGAAATTTGGGGAGCACCTAAAACTAAAGCTCGCTGATCTTTGCGACTGGTTAAAAAGGCATTCTCTAATGAATTTCCTTTCGTTAAAAGCTGGCCAAACTTATCTCCAGAGATATTCCAAGCGACTCCTTCGCCGCCCATTGAAACCACGCAAGTCTTGTCCGAACCAAGAGAAGTTACGGGACCTGAATGACAGGACATATCTACGATTCCCAACTGAACACCCTTGGCTTCAGCAAGGTCTCGAAGTGTCTTTAGTTCATCCATGTCGAAGTCAGTATCGGTTGTGGTGACGCTATGAGTGCGTTGGCCGTCTTTTTGTTTGGCTCCATGAGTGGCCACCGTAATGAGAAGCTGATCTCCCGATTTTAAGTCTCCGCTTTGAATTCGTTGCTTAAGTGAAGCAATCTCGGCCTTCATATTTTGAGCGGTCATGGGTTTGTTGGCGCCTTTAAACATGTCTTCAGCAAGAGCTTCAGAAATATGGTGTCCTCCATCGAAATAAGAGCGTGCCTTCCATCCGCTGCCTTCTTTAAAAGGCGCAAAGTTTCCATAGGTCGCATCAAAGATGGTAGTTTGACCTTCGGGTTCGCCCCCGCCGCCGAAAAAAACAATTTCTTTTTTTGCAAAAGCTGAAACTGAAATCGCCGTTACAAAAATTCCCAGGGCGATTTTTCTACTGAACATCCCTCACTCCAGAATATCGTGCTAACCAATAAGCATAAAGATAATCGACGCCCGCCTGCTCAACTCCACGGTTGTGAGCTTCGGTATAAGCAAACGCTGAATCCTTCCAAAGAAATCCGCTCGAAAAAGCACTGAGTTCAAACGCCGGATAGCTGTAAAGACCTTGATAGAAATAAGAAACTGGTGGTTCGGGTTTCTTTAGCGACTTCCAGAAAAGTCTTGGGATTGGCGACATACACCAATCTGGACGAAGTGAATGATCAATATTCACATCTAAGTTTGGACGAGGATAAGGAATCTCTCTTAATCCCCAAACGGATTCTCTTAGTGCCTCACTGAAACGAACTTCGCTGCTTTCTTTGCGGAAGTCCCCACCGCGAGTTCCGTGTCTATATGCGAATCCGTAAGCTGCGATTGTAAGCAGATGTCGTCGTGCGGGCTGATAAGTGACCCACGCATCCATCAAGCGCTCGCGCATTTTGTCGCGAAGCTCTGTTTCCTTAAGCATGTCCGCGATCATGATGTCAGTGACATCGCCAACCATACTCAAGTTGATTCCGCTCCAGTCGGCGGAGCCATGCCAGTAAAATGTTGTATCGAAGTTCAATCCTACTTTTACTTTCAATTTATCAAACGACTTTAGATAGCGTTCTTTGAAAGAAGATTCACCAGTAAACAGTGTCGCAAGTCCTAGCGCCGCTGGCATATTCTGGGGCTTTTCCGACATGATTCTTAAATCGGGAAGACGGCGAGATTTTTCGCGAAGTTCGTTCCAAATTTCTGTATCGGAAGTTGGAATAACAAGGCTTGCCCAAAGAAACCCATGTGTAATTCCTTTGACCATGTCGTTATTTCCGCCCTCGAGCCAAATAAGGTTCTCATGCTTTCCCTTACCGCGATGCCATTTCTGAGGAATTGGGTTTTGCGGGTTGTAGATAGCAAGAGTGCGGGCGAATTCTTTATTGTCACCCGTGATCTCCATCAATGTCATAAGACCTTTAACGGATTTACGCACGTTCTGAAGAGCTTCGGACTCTTTGGTGTTTAAGTAGCGCATCGCTTGAGATGCCACATACATGCCTGTCCACAAAGCTGAATCACCATCGGGACTGTAAGAGATAAATCTTCCTTGTTCATCCAAGACCGCATGAGAAACCATTCCTGCTTCGTTGATATGAAAGTCTTTGGCATTTTTGTCGTAGCCATGTGCTTTGTCGGGAAGGGTTGGAGAGTATGCATTACGCTTAACGACAGCCTCTGTGATGCTAATGTCATCCGTAATTTTATTAGTTACGCGGATGATATCTTTGTTGTTACGGTAAAATTCAAAATCGGTTGGATCAAAAACAATATAAGGATGTTCATCCTTAAACTCAGAACGATTCTTATAGGATTTTACTAACGGATCTTTGTCGTATCCGATATCCATCTTGAACAGCTTAATCACGCCACGAACTGCGATCGGGATAGATTTGCCTTTGGCATCCAAGTTCTTACGCTCATTCACCCACAAAGGACGAGGTTCCAAATTTCTTCGAGTGGTAATCCACTCCGAGTATTCAGATTCTTTTTTATCACTGAACTTTGTTGATAGACCGGCAGCTGAAGTAACAAATCTAGAAAGAATGCTGACGGGAGCGCGAAATTCAGATGGATCTCTTTTTAATGTTCCCAATTTTGTGATGAAGTCGGCTTGTTTGATGTCATAGGAAATCGTCAGCGTGTTTGTCGAAGCGACTGCTTTCCCGGTCCACACTTCCTGCACTCTTAATCCATCAAAAAAGTAATTGATGTAAGTCACGACACGCACAACATTGAATGTGCCGTCGTTCGATTTACGAAGCTCTAATTCACCATTATAAGGTCCACGCGTAGAGGAAGTTCCTTGTAAAAACCAGATACCTTCCATGCCGCCCGAGGCCTGCAAAGAAGCGATATCACGAGGAATCTGCTTTTCTTTGTGAGTGCAAGATCCTAAAACAACAACGCTCAAAAATAGAAAGAGGAATGAACTCAATGATTTCATTCCTCTATTGTCTCTAAACTAATGTGCGGGCAGGAGTCCTGAAAGTCCTATTCCTCGTCTTTAGTAGGGCACTTTATCTGCTTTTGTTTGCCACTCTTTGAATACCGCTAAGGCTTCCTGATGAGCACATTGTTCCATAGGGACTTTGCGGTCTGAAATGGCTTTGGGGATCTCTTCATAGATGAAGTCGTCATCGAAATTGATTTCTGCCGCATCTTTTCTGGTGTTGGCGTAATAGATTTTACCGATGCGCGCCCAGTAAATTGCCGAAAGGCACATAGGGCAAGGTTCACAACTTGTATAGATTTCTGCGCCATCCAGGCTGAAGTTCTTTGCGCTTTCGCAAGCGTTACGGATCGCCACAACTTCCGCGTGGGCCGTGGGATCGTTCGAAGAGGTTACTTTGTTCCAACCTTCTCCGATAACTTTACCATCTTTGACGATGACAGCTCCGAATGGGCCCCCAGCGCCAGCCTGCATGTTTTTTCTAGAGAGCTCAATAGCTCTAAGCATGAATTCCTTTTTCATAAGGGACCCATACTGGCGGGACTCGGGGAATTAGTCAACCCCGCAACCTGGGTTGAGTTGTCCTCAGGTTTGATAATGAGCCAGTCGCGTCACTGTGCTTTAGGCTCACTATTTAATCTTTGGTTGCGGATAATGAGCACGATAGAGGCTCCAAGCGTCGATGATGGAGCCGTCCTCGAAAGCACAAAAATCATATTGATTATTCTTTTCGTCTTTAAGCACTCTATTTTTTGCACCCACGTCCCAACAATAGTTTGCGGCGGGATTTCCGATAAATGATGCTTTCGTTTTGTGGATTTTGTAAGGTCCGCCTTTAGCTATCTGCAAACTTTTACATGAAATACTTTTCGCACATTTTTCATCGACTCTAAATTGGCCGACCTTTTCAGTAACTACTTGTTTATAGGATTCGTTTTGAAAGTATCGGAGCTTTAAAGGCGAATTAGCGGCAAATGCGAAGCCTACAACCGCAGCAAAAAATAGATTCATCATTGTTGTTTCTTCCCATCAGCGAACCAGCCAAGAGCATCGGGTTTGATTTGTGTCTGGGCCATTAAAGTATCTGCATCTACCCATCCACCATTGAATTCGTCCTGCCAAGCTTTTCCCCAGCTATTTACGACTTTCAGAGATTCTCGGCATTTACCGTCCGCTTTGCATATCTGTCTATATCCAGCAACGACAACTGCATGATTTGCTTCGTCTGGGCAGGAGTTTACCTTTCCGTCAGCAAGACAGACTCCTGCTAATGCCAGAGGTCGACCTCCTCTTAGAACCTCTTTAATCTTTTCTTTGATTTGAGCCGCGGACACCGGAGATTTTAATTTCTTTGGATTCTTTGGATTTGATTCCGGATACGTCTCGTAGGTCGCATTTCGGTTCTCAAAAAAGGCCTGCTGCTTGGCTCTCACGCATTTTTTTGCACCAAGAAGATCGTCTAGGAATTTATCATAGGTATCTTGTGCGAAAGCTTTCAAAACTTCTTCGTTCGTTTTTGTAAGATTGAGATTTTCGTCAATATCTGATTTCGCAGTAGCATAAATATCATTCAAACAAGTGGGGCAGTCTTTGTTCTTTTTGTATTTATCAAAGCTTTCCTTGAGCCGATTCCAGAGTGCCACTTGGGCCTCTACAGTTTCACCTCTAGAGTTCATTTTGCTAAGTATTTTATCTAGGGATACACATGCCTCGTTCGCGGAACTGCCTACAGCCAAAGCGCCAATTATCGCTGCATTATGGGGGTTTCCTCCACTCAAAACGCCTCGCAGTCCTTCATAGGTAGATCTGTAATCTTGAGGCTCGCTTTCATCTCTCGCGGTTCCAAATCTCGAAACGTCCAAGGGAGAAAATAATTCCTCCTCTGGAAGAGAAGAGCACTCCTGTTTTAACACCCGACAATTTTCAGCTTGCATCAAAGTTGCTGCCACATGCGCATAACAAATTCCTAATCCGTCCTGGGAGGTAATTCGAGGCATGTTTTTAATTTCGGTTTCGCTTTTAATACTTGTATAAGATTGGTCGATTCCGCGAAATGCTGCATCTTGAGCAGAGGAAACTACCGGCAGCAACAAAATTAATAGAAAGAATGATTTCATATTTTAATGATGCGTTTTCACTCCGCACAATGAAAGAAGAGTCTGTTTACCTCGACCAAATACCTGACCTTACCCTAGGCCTAAGCCCTACTAAACAAACTCCGCAGAAAATCCGATATTAGCTTCGAATGAAACCCACGTTTTTAGTATTACTGTTAGTCTTTTCTTATACAGCCAGCGCATTCGCATGGGTTTCGCCATATTTTTCACAAGAAAATAAAAGAACTGCGTTCACATATGTGGATGGAGACTATGAAGATACGAGAATTGATATCGACCAGGACAAGAACCTTGATTTTTGGCGAATCAAGAAGGGCAATCTCCTGGTCGAAGTAACGAATTCGGGATCTGAAAAGCAATATCGAATAAGACTCTTTTCTAAAGCCGGTGTTACCGAAAAAATAATTAGTCAAAAGGGTGAAGATCTATTTGAAATCGAGTCCTCTCAAAGACCCATGCGCTATTTCAACTTCACAACTGAAGGACCCGTCTGCACAACAGACAACTCACCTTGGAAAAAATTTCTCTCGGATATTTCGGGTATTACTAGAGCGAAAATTCAATCAAAAATTGAAAGCTCATTAAGCGAAGAATGTTTTAATGTTGGTGAACCTACCGCACTAATTGAGTCCATCGAAAGCGTCCTAAAACCGCCTTCGATTAGCAATAAGGGTAACGAATACTTGAGCTGCCTCGAAGGCGAAGAGGCCAAAGCGATATTCGTGGCAGTTCTTGGGAAAAAAGAGGGTTTAACTAATCACCAAAAGGCAATCGTCGGCTTCAAAAACGCTATCATTTCTATAGCTGAGGGCAAAAGTAAAGAA
The DNA here is from genome assembly GCF_001592745.1 of Bdellovibrio bacteriovorus. Classification (NCBI taxonomy): domain Bacteria; kingdom Pseudomonadati; phylum Bdellovibrionota; class Bdellovibrionia; order Bdellovibrionales; family Pseudobdellovibrionaceae; genus Bdellovibrio; species Bdellovibrio bacteriovorus. Next base: position 1,545,187 of record NZ_LUKD01000001.1, on the reverse strand, counting down.
CCATCGTTTGTTTGTAAAGCAGTCGACAAGGAGTCTAAGGCGCCTGTCATGCAAACCTCTGAAAAAGGTCAAATACAAATTAATTTGCCCGAAGGTAAAAAGTTATCTCAGACGGATTTCCGCGATAAGATATTCCACGAGGTATTACATAAATCGGCAATAGAGAACGAGAAATTACCAATTGAACTGACAAAAATTTGTAGTCCAGATTCTCATCGCGTCGCCCTCTCAAAATCTAATTCTCAATTTCGAAGCATCCTTGCAAATAAAAACTTTGTTAACATCGGTAGCAAGAATGCCACTGAAAAAGCACCACAAAAAATTGATAAAAATATTGCAGAAGCACCTGCGGAACTCCCTAAAGCGGGTTCGCCGACTGACATGAATCGAATGGCGGATGCGGTCGGAGCAAAACCCGTTAAAGAGGCCAGTCAACAACAGACAAGCCCGGTTATTAGAATGGCTGAAAAAGTACTGGCCGGCTCCCCAGCCGTGGCTGCTGAGGTGCCTGTGAATGGATTAGCCTCATCAGGTGGTGGCGGCGGCAGTTCGAGTTCAACTTCGGATAACATCTCTAATGAAAGCTATAGAGCTTCAAATAGCTCCGTCTCTTCCTATGCTTCTTCGTACGAAGGGTCCGATTCCTCTTCCGAAAAGAGTAGTCGCAGTACATCTTCGCGTTCTCCGGCCAGCGAATACAAATTGAACACCAAAGTTGTCACTGGATCAGAAGTAGCTGCTGCAAGAAATCTTAAAAAGATGGGTTCTGATGGCTTAGGTGCCGGAGAGTACATTAAAGAAGAGATTGACCTGACCCGCGGAACATCTTACGTGGCATCAGCCCCGAATCAAGAAACGCGTCCATCAGCTTCAATGAATCAAAGAAGTATAGCATCTACTTCCGGTTCGAAAATTTCACCAGTAGTTTCTGCATCTGAAGTCGGTAACTCTGGCTCGTCCAGCGGGGCTTCTGCATCACTTCCGTCATCAGGCTCAGGCAGTTCGGGCAATACGGGTGGATCTCTAGGCAGCTCCACCATTCCAGCACGACAAGCAAACAAGTCTAATACTCAAAGGGGAACAGCTTCCGTGTATATACCAAGCCAAGATGAGGTTGTTTCATTCTTTACGAGCGGCTCCTATAATCAAGCGCGCTCAAAGCTAAAAGATCAAAACTTCATCAATACTCTGAAGCAAAATAGTATCACCGTCATAGACCTGGCGGGAAATGGTTACGGAGCTTCAAAAGGACAAATCATTTTTGTAGACCAAGGAGACAGATTTGTTCGGCAAAAATAAGAAATCTATTTTATTTTTGCTGGTCTTCAGCTTTTGGGTCTTTTACGTAGGACTCACTGGCTACCAGTTTTTTACCCAAGCATCCAAACTTGCTGATCGCGAAATCGAAAACCGCAGGGAAAATCTTGATTATATACTCCAATCATCCATAGGGGCTTTAGTTCAAGAGCGACCAGAGAGCCTACAGGACAGGTTATCTCGAGCCCGAAAACTCCACCTCATAGATTTCTATATTTTACAGAATGCCGACGAAGTTGTTTTCTTTGAAAACAATACTGGCAACGTTGATGATCTAAATCATAATTACAAACGATTTAATGAATTTATAACTTCAGATGACCTGACATTTAAAACCATCAAAGTCATGGATTTCAAACTTACAGCGGGCACATTCTCGGGGAAAGCAGAGATCATCTGGGAAACCCTTATGATCATGCTCCCTCTTTTTGGGAAAGATATCGCTATAGTCACGATCATGTTGGGTTTAATTGGATTTCTTTTACTCAAAGACATCATTCAATTAAGCAAAACTTTAGCTGGTCGTTCTCGCGGTGAAATTGCCGAAATCAAAACCACATCCAAAGAAGCCGAAACCATTGTTCAAGCCTCTATGGGGCTTGAAGGCGAGCGCGTACGTTTAGAAAAACTAAGTGAAGTCTATAGCGAAACTGTAGGACCGGCGATTCTTCACGAACTGAAAAGTGGTAAAGAAGCGCCTTACAACTTCGAAGCGACCATGTGTCGAGTGGACCTGAACGGATACACTCAGATGTTCCTTGAAAAGGATAACACTTATCTAATTACTATCTTGAACCAGTACTTCGCTCGCGCCAGGGAAGTCATTCAACGTTATGATGGGTTGATTTATCAATTTGTCGGGGACGAAATTGTATTTCACTTTAAAGACGATATGGCGCCAGGGCTTTCTACTGAGTCATTAGCTGCGGCTTGTATTCGCGATTTGTTTTATGAAGCCACTGTGATTGAGAACGGCCTTCCTGAAGAAGCGAATCACTACTTCAAATTGAAAGGTTCTTTCGCTCACGGACTTATGCGTTTCATTAAATTGGATGAAGGACATGCTCTTAGCGGACTTCCCCTTATTGAATCAGTAAGGCTGCTTTCATTGGTCGACGACAAAAGCCATCAGGTTTTAACTTTCTTCCAGGACGCTTCTCAAGACACTGAAGGACTACTGTTTGTTTTTGACCGCAAGGTGAATCAACTTAAAGGATTCAAAGAAGAATCCATGATCTGTCGCGCTCGCGATTTCAACTCGATTGAGTGGATTTTTGAGTCGTCAATGTGGGATCGTCTTTCGTACTTCCGCGCAGATGCCCACATGCTATTTACCTTAAAGAAGTTAAGACTGATGGCGATCACTCGCAGAGACGATGATCTGGTGAAGATTCTTCACGCACTTCGCTTTCATAAATTTGAAACCACCATGGAAGAAATTTCGAAGGAAGCAGAAACAACATTTCATTCTTTCTTTACGGGCGAACAAGAAAAGCTTCTTAGCACAAAGGTGCTGTCTGCTTATGTCAGTCTTATCGGAAGAATCATTCCTAAAGAACATTGGACTAAAACTTTAGAAGATCAATTAGCCAAGCTTCTTGATCACGATGATTACCGCGTTCAAGCTAACACCATCGTGGTTCTTGGTAAGTACGGATACCCAGCAAGAAAGATCTGGGAAAATATGTTCTCTAAGAACAACCGTGTCGCGGCTGATACTATCGTTGAAGTCGCAAAACAACAGCTCAACGCCGATGTTTGGGATGCGCTACACAGATTGTTATCAAGTACTCAGGCCAGTCATCGAAGTTCAGGGGATTTCGCTTTAGAAAGTATTCTGAAATATTACGGGGAACTGGATCCGGTATATTTAAAAACGAATCCATTCCTTATTAAAATGCAGGGATTAAGAAAACCAAAGGCCGCCTAGTGATTGGCGCCTTTTAGTTTTTTCAAGTAGCCATTAACCATGGGCCATACTACCGGAATTAATGAAACGCCGATGACTCCAAAGATCACGATGTGGAAGTTGCGCTTAACAACTGGCAAGTTACCGAAGAAGTGCCCCGCAAGAATAAAGATAAAGACCCACGCAATAGCACCAATAATGTTGTAAGAAACAAACTTACGGTAATTCATTGAACCAATTCCAGCTACAAAGGGCGCAAATGTTCTTACAATCGGTGCAAAACGAGCGGCAACGATAGTGAATGCTCCCCACTTCGCGTAAAACTCTTGAGTTTGCAGTAGATATTGTTTTTTAAAGAAGCGGCTGTCTGATTCAAAAACCTTCGGTCCTAAATATTTGCCGATATGATAATTCACGGTATCGCCAAGAATTCCCGCAATAGTTAAACTCACCAGCAAAATCCAAAGATTCAATCCACCTTCAACCGTAGTCAGTGCACCCAATGCGAACAACAAAGAGTCCCCCGGCAAGAACGGTGTTACGACCAATCCTGTTTCACAGAATATAATCAGGAACATGATCACATAGATCCAAGGACCAAACAAAGCCATCCATTCCACAAGATGCTGATCTAAGTGCAAAATAATATCGATGAGTGTTCCCATTTATCGCCCTTCCGTTGAGCCGCCAGTTTGTCGAACTTAGTGGCGAAACTCAATGTTTTCGCACAGCAAGAATGTAATTACTCACAAATTAGGCGCCTTAATGGCATGTCGGCGTAACTCGCATAACAATTATTTTCATCGAAAAACAGAGGAGCTCACATGGAATTCTTTAAGGCAAAAGATCAAGCCCGCATTTTTTTCCGCGACATGGGCGAAGGTGCGCCCGTGATTTTGATTCACGGATGGCCGCTGAACGCCGACATGTTCGAATATCAAACTTTAGATCTCTTAAAGAAAGGATTTAGAGTTATTACCTATGACCGCCGCGGGTTCGGTCGATCCGAACAAACCGCAAGCGGAAATGACTACAACACTTATGCGGATGATCTGGATTCTTTAATCAACCACTTAAAACTCGAAAAAGTATCCCTTGTCGGTTTTTCAATGGGCGGAGGAGAAATCGCGAGATATTTAGGTCGTTACGGCTCTTCCAAAATCTCTAGTGCCGTTCTTTTAGGAGCGGTGACTCCTTATCTTTTGCAAGACGATAGCAATCCCGACGGAGTGGAGCCGAAAGTCTTCGCACAAATGATTTCGCAAATTGAAGAGGATCGCCCCGCATTCTTTGCCCAGTTTACGAAAATGTTCTTCGGCGTGAACGTGGTAAAACATCCTGTCTCGGATGAAACTCAACAATGGTGTTTTAACATGGCGATGATGGCTTCGCTGAAAGCGACTTTAGATTGCGTCACGGCATTCGGCCACACTGACTTTCGCAAAGACATGAAGGCGTTTGATATTCCAACACTTATTATTCACGGTACTGACGATAAGATCGTTCCTTTGAAAACCTCAGGTGAGGCGGCCGCTAAGCTAGTACCCCAAGCGATTTTCAAAAAGTATGATGGAGCTCCCCACGGACTATTCATCACTCACAAACAACAACTGAATTCAGAAATTTCGAAGTTTCTTGATCAGAACAAAGGATCCGTAATTTCAAAACGCATACGAACTGACGAAACGATTGATAAAACCGGTTCTGCGATCAGTAGAGGTCATTAATTTTTTGGGATTTTAAATCGGACTGGAAGCCCTAAATGGCGGAGAGTGAGGGATTCGAACCCTCGAGCCCCGCGAAGGGCTGCCAGTTTTCAAGACTGGTGTATTCAACCACTCTACCAACTCTCCGTCGACCGTTTTATGGGTTTTGACGTGAGACTTCAAGCAGTTGTTGGTCTTAACGCATCACAGTACAAAAAAGAAGCAGGCACCTTTTAGCGGATTTCTTTGCGACCGCCCATGTAGGGCTGAAGTGCTTTCGGAATCGCGACGGAGCCATCTTCACGTTGGTTGTTTTCAAGGATCGCAACCAGTGTTCTGCCTACAGCTAAGGCAGATCCGTTCAAAGTATGAACGAATTGAGGTTTTCCACCTGCAGAACGGAAACGGATGTTGGCGCGACGAGCTTGGAAGTCTTCGAAGTTAGAACATGAGCTGATCTCGCGGTACGTGTTCTGACCTGGCAACCAAACTTCAAGGTCATGAGTCTTTGCTGATCCAAAACCCATATCGCCCGTACAAAGAAGCATACGACGGAAGGGGAGCTCAAGATCCATCAATACTTGTTCCGCATGAGACGTCAAAGCCTCGTGCACTTCATAAGATTTATCCGGATGACAGAACGTCATTAATTCCACTTTGTCGAACTGATGCTGACGAATTAAACCCTTCGTATCACGGCCAGCACTGCCTGCCTCAGAACGGAAGCAAGGAGAGTAAGCACAGAAGCTAGCAGGAAGATCTTTTTCATCCAAAATTTCGTTATTGAAGTAATTCGTCACCGGAACTTCTGCAGTCGGAATCAGATAAAGATCAGAACCTTCCAAGTGGAAAACATCTTCTTTAAATTTCGGGAAGTTCCCTGTTCCCAACAAACTGTTACTGTTCACCATGAACGGAGGAATCATCTCTGTATAACCATGACGAGTCGAGTGCATGTCCATCATGAACTGAATTAATGCACGCTCCATTTGTGCTGCCGCCCCTTTAAGGAAAGCAAAGCGAGTTCCGGTAGTTTTACCTGCACGCTCAAAATCGATGATGTTTAAAGATTCGCCCAACTCCCAGTGTTCTTTCGCCTTAAAAGAAAACTTCGGAGGCTCGCCCCAAGTTTTTAAAACTTTGTTTTCTTTTTCAGAAGAACCCACCGGCACAGCAGCATTCGGTTTATTAGGAATAATCAAAGCCAAATTATAAACTTGTTGGTCCGCTTCAGCCGCTTTTGCCTCAAGCTCTTTCACTTGAGTTTTCAAAGTATCAACTTCCGCAAGTACCGCAGAAGCATCTTTACCTTCACGCTTTAGCTTGCCAATCTCACCACTCAGTTTATTCTGATTCGCTTTTGCAGTTTCAGCCTGAGTGATCATCTCTTTGCGTTTTTTATTAAGCTCCATGATCTGCTCAAGCACATCCGTCGAAGCCCCACGATTGATCAACCCCTGCTTATACTCATCAAAGTAAGAAGTTCCATTTTCAGCTTTTTTTTCAAGAAGTTTAATATCAATCATCGTCAACGTCCTTCACTTAACAAACGCAAAATCAAAATTAATCTATTAAAAATACGGTGATTCGAATTTTAGATTGAACGAATCACGATCAGAGCTCGTCAGATTAAAGTTTCAAATAAAACATTTTCTCTGACGTCTTGTGCTCTCACGGAAAACCGAAAATAACTTCCCCAGTTTCCCTATACCCAGATCCAAGGCTGTTCAAAAAGGTCCAAGCGCAAGGCGGAGGGTCTTTTGAGCAGCGGAGGCGTACTCCAAGTACGTCGGAGCGGAACAAAAGGCCCGACAACGCAGTCGATTGGGCCTTTTTCAACAGCCGCTACGGGGCCACTAATATATACATTCTTAGTAGCATCCCTACAAGAACGCATATCAAGTCAAAGATCAAAATCTGCCCAAAGCTCCAACTCGATTGGAGTTTAAGAATAATCGCCGTCACCACCACCATTACGAAAATAAGGGCAAATGTTCCGTAGCCCATTAATTCTTGGCCGATTAAACCTAAAACAAGGCCTAAAAGAATCCCTGTGATAAAACGCAAAGTGAAGTGGAAGAAAGAAAGAGTGCTAGATTTGACTCCCTCTTGAGCGCTGCTTGCCAGCCCTCTCATTTTGTCGCCGATTCCCATGGCTGAATTTCTCCTGACGTCCGTCCTTAGTTGCCGAGCCGTGAAAGTTTGTTTTCTATTTCAACACGATCTGGGGCGTTTGGCGAGAGGCCTAAATATTTATTATAAGCCTGCGCCGCAGAGCGAGCATCCCCTTTAAGTTCGTAGATCGCCCCTTGCTCACGATAAATTTCCGCAAAACCGCTTTCGCGGCTAGAAGCCAAAGCCAGCATGTCTTCAGCCACTTCCAAAGAACCGGACTGACGATAGCAGGTTGCGGACTTCACATAAATATCCGCACCTTGCGGGCGCAGTTTCATGGCTTGAGAGTATTCTGCTGCACATTCCGCAAACTGTTTGCGAGCGGTATAAACCTCTGCCGCCAGGATATAAGAGTCAGCGACATTAGGATTCAGCTTCTTTTCAGACTTAGAAGCTTCAAGGGCTGTCGTAAAGTCACCTGAAGAAAAGGCCGCTTTACCAATATAATAATGCGTTCTTGGGTAATTCGGATTTAAACGTTGAACCCGCTTAAACTGCTGAATGGCTTCTTCGAAACGACTTGTTTCCAAATAAAGTTTCCCGGCTTGGAACAAGGCTTCGCCATCGGTGGGATCAAGAACGGCCGCGCTTAAGAACGCTTTCAAAGCTTTGTCATTAAGGCCCAAGGCCTTTTCACTTTCGCCAAGACCCAACCAGGCTTTTTTATTCTTAGGATCGGCTTCAACAACACGCTCATAAATTTCTTTGGACTGACTATAGCGGTCTTCAGATTTGTAAACTTCTGCAAGCGCCACCCGGTAATCCAAAGTGTAAGAGAAGCGTTTGATCAATTCGTTCAGATAGTTGATCCCTGAATCAACACCATTTGTTTGCGCCAGCATTTTAGCATAAGTGATCTGCGCCTCAGGGTTCGTCGCATCGATTTCAACAGCCTTTGTGGCATAGCGAATGGCATCTTTAGCGGCATTTTCTTTTCGTTCAATTTCTTTTTTATTGAGAGGAATAATCGAACGCGCTAGCAAAGCATTCGCCTTAGATAGCAAGATGTGCGTTTCGATATCACCGTCGTATGCTTTCACCGCACGAAGAGCATAGTTCACAGTGCCAACCATATTGTTTTTTCTAAATTCAAGAAGAGCTAAACCACGCAAAACTTCATAGTTATTAGGAGCAATGCGAATGGCATTTGTTAGAATCTGTGTCGCCCCAACGAAGTCAAATCTTTGCGACATGTAATCAGCTTGTAGAACATACGCGGATACTAGCTTCGGCTCTGCCTTAATGGCTTTATTCAACCATTCAATAGCTTCAAAACTTTGATTTAGCTGCCACAAGCACTTCGCCGCTTTCATGGCCGCAGTTCCATTCTTTGGATCCACTTCGAACGCCGCTTTGAACTCCGCTTGCGCCGCTAAGAAGTCTCCTTGGCGCACGTATTGGTCACCCAGATAAAGAAGTTCGTTGTTACGACCTTTATCACCCTTTACTTTGTCAGATCCGCCTAAACGAATCACAAGTTGGCGAAGTTCAGAGTTATTAGGATTTAGAGCAAAACCTTTTTGAGCCGCTTCCAATGCTTTCTTTTTCTCTCCGCGAAGAACGAAGATTTCTGAAAGAACAGAGTATCCGTCAGCTTCCATGAGCTGAGAAACTTTCCCTTTAGCATCCAAAGCCGTACTTAAATAGCTGTAGGCCGTATCTGATTTTTTAAAGCCGCGATACTCTACAATACCCAATAGAATTTTAGCTTCACGATGTTTGGGATTTTTCTTTATGACATTATTTAGAATCGCTGATGATGAAGTGAAATCGCCTTGCTCAAAGAAGACTTTACCCAATGCCACCTGCGGACCCAACCACTTATCCCAAAGCTGAGCCGCCTTTTCGTAATAAGGCATAGCATTGTTGAAATCTCTTTCGCCATCTAGCAGTTCTGCTTTAAATGCATAAAGCACGGGAAGTAGCGAGAAAGGCTCACTGCTTTCTAAAGTTGCCTCAACAACCCCTTTGGCTTCTTTATATCTACCCGAAGTCATAAGCTTTACCGCTTCACAAACTTGACCGAAGGGACTTACCACATTCAGCGCCCGCGTCGACTGAGTTGCAGTTGCAACGGTTTTAATATCTTGGGCATCTTGAACAGCAAACGGCCAAAGCTCTTTATACACCACACAAAGAAGGGCTCGAACTTCGATATTCATTGGCGCCCCTTCAACAAGGCTGACCAATTTATTTTGCGCCGACACGTAAGAGTCAAAGGTGTCTTGCTCCATCGCGAAAAGCGCTTCGTTCAATTTTTCTTTAACCGCTTGATCCGACAAGGTGTTCGCTGATTTTCCCGGAGCTAACAAATGAATTTTAGATCCATCGTTCGTGCCGGAATCCCAGAATAATAAGGCCCCACCAATCACGATCACGGCGATAAGAATGATAAAAGGCAGCTTCAAATTTTTACGAAGTTCGCCACCTTCCATGTTCTCAACGTTTGATAATTCAATAACAGAATCAGGCTTACCGCCGGCAGAGTTAGAAACTGATGAAATTTTCGCAGCCGGCGGCACATAGGCCGGAGTTTCATAGATATCAACTTGCTGTTTTGGTTTATCAATTTTGATGTTCGCAAAACTATCCGGCGTCGGAGTTGGAATTTGTGTATTCGTTTTTGCCGATGGACGGGGAGGCTGCACAATAACAGTTTCAGCTTCCATCTTCTGCGCTTTTTTCGGATCGACATCAACAATGCCTTCAAGAGCTTCCAGAAGCTTGTCGTAAAAGGCAGGCTCTTTTGAAATCAAAGTCCATTGCCCGTCGGGAAGTTTGGAGATCATCTCTTGACCCGAAAAAACACCCTCACCAATCATGCGAAGAATGGCTTCAGTAGAATACGGTCCCTTAACCTGACCATTCCGTGTTTTTACGACCCAAGTGACTTGTATGCGCGACATAGACACCTGATTATACTGAGGTTTTTGACAAAGGACTATGGCCCTGCGGACTAGGTCCTCAGGTCTGTGCTTTAGTCGCGGAAATACCCTTAAAATGGTTCCAGAATAGAACCCCCGTTCCAGAATGGAATTACCTTTGGTTCCGATTTGAGTTGGGTACATGCAGCCACCGGATTTCAAATCGAAATTAAGGCACTTTTAGGACTGTCTCAGTTTGGCACACGACTTGCTTCATAGACTTTCGTTAGTTGTTACTTTTGGGGAGTACGTAAGTGATTCGTAACGCATTGATTGCTGTCTACATCTTGGTTGTTCTTGCGATTTCAGCAGTAGCTCGCGCAGGGGTTCTTCCAAATAATGCTCTTGGTGAAGACATCACTTCTACGGAACTTCAAAACTACAACTTCAAAACACACGTTGGTGAGATCGTGGCTTTGGCTGATGGATCGCTTGTGTTGGCGATGGAAGATCAGCAAACATTCTTCGTATTGAAGTCACAAATCGAACTTACACCTTTTGTTGGTTCTAAAGTTATGGTTAGCGGTATTGAACTTGAACATCAACTTGCTCCCAACTTCGAGCTTGAAACTGTGGACCCCCTCCCTAGTTTCGGTTCTGGGAACAAAGCAGTCGTCTTCTTTGTGTTCGGTATCAGCGAGGTTAGATAATAACCTCTGATCATAGGGTCTCAGCCCCATCCCCTCCGCGGGCTGAGACTAGTTTTTTTCTCTAAAAAAGGCCTACGGATCCCCCTCCTTGTAGGCCTTTTTCTTTTTTGCCCTGACATCATTCCTGCTTTAGTCTTTAAGACATGCAACATTTGTTATTTGTCCTCATTCTAATTTTCACGTCTTCCTCTTTTGCCGCAAAAATCAGTATCACCATGGACGACTTCAATGTTCATGAAGAAACTTTGCTCACGGCTCCTGAAAGAAACAAGAAATTGCTGTCGATCTTAAAAAGGCACCGTGCGAAGGCCGCGTTGTTCGTAGCTTGCAAACACTTAAAAACAAATCGTGATCAAAATCTTCTGAGAGCGTGGGCTTCGGCAGGCCACATGGTTGGTAGCCACACTGTAAATCATAAAAAATTTGGCGTTAACGTGTCGGTCGAAAACGAAATCAAAGACATTCAGGATTGTCATGAGCGACTAAAAAGCGAACCTGGTTATATTAAAATATTTCGCTTTCCTATGCTAGCCGAAGGCGACACCGTCGAGAAGCGCGATGCCGTTCGTGATTGGTTAAAGAAAAATGATTATCGCTTCGGCCACGTCACTATTGATGCTTCCGACTGGTATATCGACCAACGCTTGCGCCAAAAGCTTCAAGCGGACCCGAAATTTGATCTTAGTAAATTTAAAGACTTTTACCTTCAACACATGTGGGAGCGCGCACAGTACTATAATGACCTTTCAAAAAAGGTTATGGGTCGAGAAGTTACGCATACTCTTCTTGTTCACTACAATCTTTTGAACGCGCTTTTTTTGGATGACTTGATAACGATGTTTAAGCGTCATGGATGGAAAATTGTCGATGCTAAGAAGGCCTTTCAAGATCCTGTTTTTGGGATGCTTCCCAACAGCATGCCTTCAGGCCAAAGTGTCTTGTGGGGATTAGCTAAGGAAAGCGGCAAGTTTGAAAACATCCTTCGCTATCCTGGTGAAAACGATACATACGAAAAAGACAAGATGGATGCTTTAGGATTATAGCTCCCGAAACTAAAAAGCCCTGATTTTACTCAGGGCTTTTGTTTTTTTAATCGATACGGCGGATCTTTGCGCCGAGTGAAGACAGTTTGTCTTCCAGTTTTTCGTAACCGCGATCCAAATGATAGATACGGTTTACAACTGTTTCTCCGCTGGCCACAAGGCCCGCAAGAACCAAAGAAGCACTTGCACGAAGATCTGTCGCCATCACCGGCGCGCCTGTCAATTGACCTGGCTTACCGCGAACGACAGCAACACGCGTCTTTGGTGTGATATCTGCACCCAAACGAATCAACTCTTGAACGTGCATGAAACGATTTTCGAAAACTGTTTCAGTGATAACACTTGTTCCGCGAGCCACAGTCATCAAAGCCATGAATTGCGCTTGAAGATCTGTGGCAAAAAGTGGATGCGGAGCTGTTGTGATATCGACAGCATTCCAAGAATCTGTTTTAAAGACAGTCATTGAATCTTTTGTTGTGTCGATTTTAAAACCCGCCTCACGCATTTTCATAATCAAAGTATCCAAATGCGCAGGAACGCATTTTTCAACAGTCACTTGACCGTGAGTGATCGCGCCCGCGATCAAAAGTGTTCCAGCCTCAATACGGTCTGGCATGATTGAGTGCTCGGCAGGATGCAATTTATCTACACCATCAATAACGATCACACTTGTTCCGTGGCCCGTGATCTTTGCGCCCATCTTAATAAGATATTCAGCAAGATCCACGATCTCTGGCTCTTTCGCCGCATTCTCAAGAACTGTACGACCTTGAGCTAAAGCAGCTGCCATCATGACGTTTTCAGTTCCACCGACCGTCACAGTTTCAAATAAGAAGTTTGCCCCTTGCAAGCGCTTTGAAGCCGCATGAACGTAACCTTCTTTTTGCGTGATCTCTGCACCCAAGGCTTTGAAACCTTCTAAGTGAAGATCAATAGGACGACTTCCAATAGCGCAACCACCAGGCTGAGACACTACAGCTTCACCGTACTTCGCAAGAAGTGGACCCATACATAGGAAGCTTGCGCGCATTTTACGAACCAGATCATAACTCGCTTCATAAGACTGGATGCGGCTCACTTTAACAATGAACTTATCGCCATCCCAACGAGTTTCGCAGCCCAAGCTTTCAAGCAAAGCCGCTGTCGACTCGATATCTTTAAGCTTTGGCATGTTCGAAAATACGTGTTCACCTTCAGCTAGAAGAGTTGAGAAAAGAATTGGAAGTGCCGCATTTTTTGCGCCACTCGCAGATACTGTACCTTGAAGAGGGCCATTGCCCACGACGACCATTTTATCCATGTGTTACTCCACGAATGACTCTATCATGACTTGCGAGGTCTTTGACGACATTGATTTCGTTAAATATTTTTAAGCTATTAAAGTGCTCTTTCATCGCCGCACCTTGTGACATTCCCATTTCCATCAACATCAGTCCGGAAGGACTTAAGTGATTTCCATAGATTCGCGACCAACTTTTCAAAAGAGCTAAACCATTGTCATCCGCATAAAGAGCGGAATTAGGTTCAAACTTTTTGACGTTTTCTTCCACCTGATTATCTTGATGCGCAATGTATGGAGGATTTGAGACCAACGCGTCGACTTTGTTTTTTCCAACAAAGCCCATGTAGGTCGACATAAGCACATCTTCTTGCGCGGCATCTGCATGCAGGAACTTCACACGATCTGCGACACCCAATGCCTCTGCATTTTTTGAAGCGACTTCCAGCGCTTTTTCAGAAAGATCCACTGCAAGAAGCTTAGCCTGAGGATATTCTTTTAGCAGAGTCAAACCGATGCAACCGGAACCACAGCCTAAATCCATGAAACCCAAGGAAGCCTCTTTATCAGAATTCCAAGAAAGAACTTCTTCAATGATGTGTTCAGTTTCAGGACGAGGAATTAAAACGGCTGGTGAAACTTCAAAACGATATTTAAAGAAATCGCGATAACCAAGAATGTACGCCACCGGTTCGCCCGAAGCGCGACGACGAACAAGCTCTCGCAAGATCACAAGCTCATCATCTTTCATGGGTTGGTCGAATTTAAGGTAAAGCTGAATGCGCTCAAGTTTCAAACCGTGCGCAAGTAAAAGCTCGGCATCAAGACGGGCAGTCTCGATTTTCTTGTCCTTAAAAAAGGCGGTGGTTTTATCAAGAATCTCTTTGAGCTTCATATATGCCCCCACATCTTACTCTCTTTTTAGAAGAAGTGTTGGGGAAAATGAAGGCCATCGAAAATATCTATAAGGATTTCAATAACTAAGGAAGAGGGCGATTCAAAAGAGGTTGCAGCGCAAGACCGAGTGAGCGGAACAAAAGGCCCGGCAACAAAGTCGATGGGCCCTTTTTCAATCGCCTATTGAGCGGAGGTTTGTTTCTTGAGGGCCTCTGCTTGGAAGTTCGCTACCAATGGATCAATCAGATACTCGAAAGAACCATTCATAACCTGGTCCAATTGATGGATGGTAAGGCCGATACGGTGGTCGGTGATACGCGTTTGTGGGAAATTGTAAGTGCGAATACGCTCGGAACGGTCGCCTGTCCCAATTTGCTCCAAGCGGGTGTCAGAAGCCTCTTTACGAGCTTTTTCGTCTTCAATTTGTTGAAGTTTCGCGTAAAGGATCTGGAAGGCGCGCTCACGGTTAGAAGACTGTGATTTACCCTCTTGGCACTTTACATCGATGCCCGTTGGAAGATGCACGATACGAACCGCAGATTCAGTTCTATTGACTGACTGACCGCCGGCACCTTGAGAACGCATGGTCTCAATACGCACGTCTGTCATAGGGATCTTGATTTCGTTCACTTCCACTTCAGGAATGACCGCCACCGTGACTGTCGACGTATGAATACGACCGGCTGCTTCTGTCTTAGGAACACGCTGAACGCGGTGAACGCCTGATTCGTATTTCAACTTACTGAAAACAGACTCGCCTGTGATGGAAGCGATGATCTCTTTAGCTCCCCCGGCGTTTCCTTCAGAATAAGAAAGCATTTCGACTTTCCAGCCTTGAGTAGAAGCATAGTGAGCATAACCACGGAAAAGTTCGTCAGCAAAAAGAGCGGCCTCGTCACCACCGGCACCCGCGCGGATCTCTAGAATGATATTCTTATCATCGTTAGGATCTTTCGGGATCAGAAGGATTTTAAGCTGGTGTTCTAGCTCCGGCAAAGCGGCTTCAAGCTCTTTGACTTCTTCACGGATCATCTCGCGCATTTCAGCGTCTTGCTCCGCAGTCAAAAGCTCTTTGCTGGCCTTTAAGTTTTCTGTTTTCTTTTTGAAGTCTCGGTAAACCAGTACAATCTTCTCTAGATTGCCAAGTTCTTTCATCAGTGCGCGATATTGAGTTTGATTGGAAGCAATATCGGGTCTTTGAAGAGCCATATTGACTTCTTCATAACGAGATTCCACCTCATTCAACTTCGAGAACATGCGAACCGCCTCTAGATCTATTGGTACATCAGGATGATTTTTTAAATTGCCAGAACCGAAAAATAAAATGCGGTTCGAAGAGTGAACCGCATTTCATACAAGAACGTCCTCCGAACGGAGGGCCGTAATTTATTTCTTGCCGTAACGTTTTTTGAAACGATCGATACGACCTTCAGTATCCATCACACGTTGTTTTCCAGTGAAGAATGGGTGAGATGCAGAAGAGATCTCAACTTTGATCAATGGATATTCTTTGCCGTCTTCCCATTTAACTGTTTCGTTAGAGTGAAGAGTAGATGTTCCCAAGAACGAGAAGTCGCAAGAGATATCTTTAAATACAACTGTATTTACTTTTGGATGTAGGTTTTGTTTCATGACCTGATTCCTTCTAAATAATTTAACCTATGGGTCTGTAAGATTGATTGGTTTAACACAGTGGGTCCCTAGTGTCGAGTACTAATCGCTGCTTTTTTCGGCAGGGATTCATGGATCAACACCCGCAGAATTAACCAAAATTAACCAATCATATCAATGCTTTATGATATGCCGTTTTTCTTAGATTCTTCCGTTTTAGCCTGAATCTTCCGCAAATTTCCGGACCTTTCAATAAACAAAAGGAGGCCAAGGGTCCATTCCGAGGCCGGCTCTACTCCCTCTACACAGACTCAATATTCTCTACATTAACAAGGTGAAAGTTGCTTAGTCAGCGCGACGCTTTTAAACATAGGCGCATAACGGAGGACTTATGAAGTCGGTTATTTTAAGCGCAGCCCTTATGCTTTCAGTCACATCAGCTCAAGCCGAAAGCATTTACTGCACATTCACGGAACCTTTTCTATCGGTCAGCTATAACAGCGACACGAATAAAGTTAAGATCACTTCTCCTGATAATGGCGGTGCGGAGCTTAATGCGATCGTGAAATACAAACAGGGCGGAGTCATCCGTTTCGAAGTCGAAGGACTGACTCAATATCTCGATTTGTATCTGAATAAAGAAGGCTCGGATGGAATGAGTGATTTCATTTATCCTTTCGAGGGCGTGATCAGTGAACAACTGTACGGTGGTTGTGAAACAGACTCTTTGAAAAAGAGGATGCCTTAAACGCTCCCTCCAATTTAAAAGGGAACAGAAGTATTGCTGTTATTAACTCAAATTGGGATTTTTTCATGACAGCTCTGTAAGGTATGTCGGGAGCGAGTTCTGACGTACCGATAAGTTTGTCATGCGAAGCTTTTTTGTACATTTCGGAATTACATTAGGGTTGCTCCTTAATTTGGGGTGCACCATCGAGGCGAATCTTCGCCAGCTCTCATTGAAGACGACGACATCTCCATCGACAGAAATTTTAGATCCTGCAAGCTTTCATAAATTCGGTTGGGTTAAATATCGCGAAGACTTTATAAACACCGATCACGCCGACGGACAAATCACCGACAGCGCAAGAACCACAGATGGAAAAATCGTGGCAGTAGGCTTTTCTCCCTCTGTGGCTTTTATAGTCCGTTATCAGGCTGACGGCACAATCGACTCTAGTTTTGGTGAGAATAACGGAGTTACCACCTTCGACATTCCTGAAAGCACCCAGATTTTTGTGAATATAAAACCTGACGGAAAAATCGTCGTGATCACGGCGAAAGAAAGCAATTCCCAGAATACCTTGCACCAGTTCACGGAATCGGGTTTGCCCGATCTTGAATTTGGCAATAACGGAACAGTCTTTATTGATAACTCTGATGATAAACAAATTAAAAGCACCGTGATTCAATCCGATGGCCGTATTGTTATCGCGGGAACAATTAATTCTGAGTACGTTTTCCAACGTATCAATCTCGACGGCACTTATGATTCGAGTTTTAATAATGGCACTGGAAAGTTGATCCTGAGCTACGCCACTGCCGGCAATTCGCCCCTACGATTAAAACAGCGCAACGGCTCACTCTACTTAGCCGGCTATCAATGGACCGGCGGAGAGTTCTCAGCCTGCGTTGCAAAAATTTCTTCCGACGGCGTTTTAGACACAAGCTTTGGGGGAGGTGACGGAGCCATCACTTTCCAAACACCAGGAATTTTATCCACCGCTTATGACGTTGAAATAGATAACAACGGCAAAATTATCATGGCTGGAATTTTTGATGAATACGTCAGTGATGTTCCTTTTCTCTATCGCTTCAATAGCGACGGAACGCCGGACACTTCATTTTCAGGGGATGGTTATGCGCCTTTAACTACAGGGGCGGTGGTCAAAGGTCACCGCATACACATTCTCTCTAATGGGAAGATTGACCTCATAGGTACGATGTCTGGTGATGTTTTTCGCGCACGCCTTAATTCTGACGGCTCGATTGACTCTGGATTTCATGCTTCTGGTTACAAGCTTCAATCGGTCGACCTCACCGTTTCTGACGGCATTGTCAGCTCATATCTTCTACCAGATGACAGTGTCATTATTATTGGTGGGGGAACGGACATCCATAGCATCTGGGTTTCTTTCAATGTGAAGTCGACTGTGACAGCGGGATTTGATGGGAGTTACGGCAGTTCAGGTACATTAAGAACATATTTTTCCAATATTCAAGAATACATTTTTTCTACTCAGCTTTCTTCTGACGGAAAAATCATTTCTCTTCTTTCGGTTCGAAACGACGACGATACCACTTACAAAATAGTCCGACACAATCCCGATGGCTCTCTAGATTCATCCTTTGGTGTTAGTGGTGTGGCAGAACTTACAACAGACAATGAAATCACGGACATCCTCAATCTATATCAGGGCCCCGATGGAAAGTTGCTGGTGCACTTTCACAGCAATGACGGTTTCACAAGTTATCCTGTTCTTCAAAGATATCTAACATCGGGAAGCGTTGATACGAGTTTTGGTGTTAATGGCGAATTGAAACTCGATGCTCTTTCTGAACTCTATTTTGATCAGCTGAAGCTACTCACCGATGGCAGCTTTTATATTGCCGGCGAACTGACAATAGCTTCGGATGTGCATGTTGTTATCGCAAAGTTTCTTCCCTCAGGAAATTTAGATCTTTCTTTCGGTGGAGGAGATGGATATTGGCTCAGCAATATGGCCGACAATCTAAGTTATGTTAAGGGACTGCATGTAACAGAAGATTCTATCTATGTTTCGTTGAATGCCGACGTCTCTGGCGACTTGGCAATCGCCGCCATCAAATTGGACCTTGCGGGAGTACCCAACTCAAGTTTCGGGAATAGTGGTATTTTGAAGTTCAATCCCGTTGTCGGTAAAAGCTATAATGCCAAGGCGAACCTCGTCGATGAAAACAACCGCCTGGTGGTCTTAGCTGAAACAGATGCTTTTGGACCAACACAGTATGCTGCGTTCCGTTTCGATGAGGCGGGAAACCTTGATTCGTCTTTTGGGACAGCGGGCGTTACTTTAATCGACAATTTGCCCGCAGGTTACGATGCTTTTCTGGCTAACAAAATCAACCTGACCTCCGATGGAAAAATTCTTATCGTAGGAAGACTGAAAAAAGAAACCTGGCTTTCTGAGTTGGTATTCTTGCGATTGAATGCGGATGGAACAAGAGACACTAGTTTCGGAAACTCAAACAACGTCGTATCTCACCCCTATTTTGAATTAAGTAATTACGGAACTTTATTAATGAAGAGCGATGGAACTTTTCTTTACACCACAGCCCTGGGAGAAGACGGATTGATCATGTCATTCAAAGCCGACGGTAGCTTTAACAAATAAAAAAGGGAGTCTTTCGACTCCCTTTTTAATATTCAAATTTCCAATGTCAACTAGCCTGGGCCCGACATTGCTTTAAGGAAATCGGTGTTCGTTTTTGTACCTTGAACTTTGTCGATCAAGAATTCCATCGCGTCGACTACGTTCATCGGAGCAAGAACTTTGCGAAGAACCCACAGACGGTTCAAGTCACCTCTATCAACTAACAAGTCCTCTTTACGAGTTCCTGATTTATTGATGTCCATGCATGGGAAGATACGTTTTTCCATAAGCTTACGATCCAAGTGGATCTCAGCATTACCAGTACCTTTAAATTCCTCGAAGATAACTTCATCCATACGAGAACCCGTATCGATCAACGCTGTTGCGATGATTGTCAAAGAGCCACCCTCTTCGATGTTACGAGCCGCACCGAAGAAACGTTTTGGTTTGTGAAGGGCATTGGAATCCACACCGCCCGACAAGATTTTTCCAGAAGGAGGAACAACCGTGTTGTAAGCGCGCGCTAGACGAGTGATGGAATCAAGCAAGATAACAACGTCGTGCTTGTGCTCAACCAAACGTTTTGCTTTTTCAATAACCATCTCTGCAACTTGAACGTGACGAGTTGGTGGCTCATCAAATGTCGACGATACAACTTCGCCTTTAACGGTACGTTGCATGTCAGTCACCTCTTCCGGACGTTCATCGATCAATAGAACGATCAACTTCACTTCAGGGTGATTGTGCGTGATAGCGTTAGCAATTTGTTGCATCAAAACTGTTTTACCAGTTCTTGGAGGCGCCACGATCAAGGCGCGCTGACCTTTACCAAGCGGAGCCATCAAATCCACAACACGTGTTGTGTACTCGCCAGGGCTGTGCTCAAGTTTCAGTCTTTCATTTGGATAAAGCGGAGTTAAGTTGTCGAAAAGGATTTTATCTTTACCCTTTTCCGTCGTCTCAAAGTTCAAAGAATCAACTTTAAGAAGAGCGAAGTAACGCTCACCCTCTTTAGGAGGACGAACAGTACCCGTCACCGTATCACCCGTTCTTAAACCGAAGCGGCGAATTTGTGATGGGCTGACGTAGATATCATCCGGACCTGGAAGATAGTTGTAATCCGGAGAACGCAAGAAACCGTAACCGTCAGGCAAGATTTCAAGAACGCCAGAACCATAAATGTCCTGACCCAACTTCGCTGCGCGCTTCAAAATTTCGAAGATCATATCCTGACGGCGAAGACCGGCAGCATTTTCAATTTTCAATTTTGTCGCAAGCTCAGTGAGCTGAGTGATGTTTTTTGATTTTAAGTCTTTGGAAGAAAGCCACGATTTTTCTTCGTCAGTAAGCTGGATATCCGCCAAATCAACTTCTTGAGTTTGTGCTGGCGGAGTTGATGCGTGAGAATCATCGCCTACCGGTTGGCCTTCATCACGGTTTCTATCGCCACGGAAATCACGGCGAGGCCCATTGTTTCTGTCATGGCGGTGGCCCCCGCGGTCATTACGGTCTCCACGGTTGTCACGATCGCGGTTGTCACGGTTATCTCTGTTAGGTCTGAATTCGCGACGTTGTTGGTTTTGGTGACGATCTTGTCTTGGAGCTTGAGAAGGAGTTTCAGCAGGCGCTGATGAAGCGGCGGCTTCAGGGGCTGGAGTTGCTGCGGGTGGTTCAGAAGGTGCCGGCGCAGGGGCCGCTACAGCTTCCGGAGCAGACTCAGCCGGAGTTTCTTCCACAGGTTTGGTGCGAGTGCGCTTCTTAACGACTTCAACGCCTTGTGAATCTTTAGGGTCAGACAAACAAATTCTCCTTGTAGGATTAAAAAAGAAAACGAGGATCTTAAGATAAGAAGTTTGATCCGATTGGAACTAAACTGTTGTGCTTGAGCTAACTTTCGCCAAGGGTCCAGTTCTTGTCAACTCAAAACCAAGCTGAAGGAAGGCCTTTCAAATCAAATTTAATGCGTTTTAAAGTGAGATTGTGTCAGGGTTTCAACCAGACTGAGCGGTTTAGGGGGGCCTTGCGCGAATAATAGTTAGCTCATTTAAGCACAGAATATGTTGTAAAAAAAGGAAGTATTTTCAAGTGTTTAAGTTTGATTCACCAGGGTCCAGTTTCACGAACATTTGCGCGCTTTTAATAAAAATCAGCCAGACCCCCTATTAATTTTTCGTAAGTAATACCGAAAGGATAGTATCCAATTAGTTAAGCACAAGGAGTCTAACGTGGAGGACACAGTTAATGTTCCGGCACCAAGAACCCCTCTAAATCTTGAGGTCTCTTTCAAACGCAATTATGCGCGCGAAGAAACCAAAGGCACGCTTAAGAATATCAGCATCACAGGAGCCTTTTTGGAGTTTATGGGTGGCGAGGTCCGCGCCAACGAGAAGTTACATCTAGTGTTTGTCGTCGCAGGTCGCGAGCGCAAAGTTGCGGCTCACGTGATCTGGACAAACTCTGCAGGTTGTGGAGTGAAATTCATGCCTGTAAATAACCGCGACGTGCAGATTGTCGACGATTTGATTTATTTCGTCGAGAACAGTCGCGAAGATCGCCGTTCAGTGATGGACACGATTTTTAAAAAGGTGGGCTAATCGTAGAATACCGGCTGTGTTGGGGCAGCTAGGTATTTAAAATCTGGCTTTAAAAAATAAGAAGAGCGAGTTTGAACTCGCTCTTTTTTATTTTAGGTTGGTGCTGCTTCAGCTTCGGGCCCTCAGGCCCTCCGCTCTGCGGCCTACCGGCCTACGTACCAACGTGAGTGTTGTCCATTGCTTGTTGTTCAAGCTCTTTTTGTTTTCGTTTCTTTCTAAGCACGATCAAGATTGCAAGACCCGCTGCTGCTAGACCGACAACACCTAAAGCCACTGTCGTGTCATTATCCATTCCAGTTGGAGCTTCGTCAGCTGCTGCTTGTTGTGGAGCCGGAGGATTGACAGCTTCCATTGGAGGAGGCGGCGGTGGTGGAGCTTGCTCTGCAAAATCCTGTGGCGGTGGAGGTGGCGGAGCCATTTCCTGTTGCTCTGGCATTGGTGGAGGAGGAATTTCTCCTTGAGCAAAATCTTGTGGAGGCGGAGCCATATCACCTTGTGGTGGAGGTGGTGGGAAATCTTGCGGAGGTTGCTGCATAGATCCCGCAACTTCTTGATGTTGCGCTGGAGCTTGTTGTTGCTGAGGAACAGATGGAGCTTGCGCCATTTGGCCGCCTCTCCAGTAACGAAGTTCCGTGCCTTCAGCAATCGCACCTTTAGAATCTACCGAGTTACTTGACCATACTTCTTTCCAAGCATTGTCATAACCAAGAAGGTCTTTTGAAACCGAACGGATGTTATCCCCAGCTTTAGCCACATAAACTTCTGGAGCCATGCCGTTGTCTTCATAATAAGTTACGATTTTAGATGAATCGTCAGGACGGTTTGGAGAGTTGTAATAAACTTTGTCGCCCGCACGAACGTCGCGAGAGTTGAAAGTAGGATTTCCCTTTTTCAATTCTTTTGTTTTATCAGCGCCATAAATCATTTGGCTAATACTTGCCAGTGAATCACCAGGTCTTGCGAAGTAAACTGTGTTGTACCAAGTTTTTCCCACTTGCCAA
The DNA here is from genome assembly GCF_001592745.1 of Bdellovibrio bacteriovorus. NCBI lineage: Bacteria > Pseudomonadati > Bdellovibrionota > Bdellovibrionia > Bdellovibrionales > Pseudobdellovibrionaceae > Bdellovibrio > Bdellovibrio bacteriovorus. The sequence continues at coordinate 1,522,728 of NZ_LUKD01000001.1, read as the reverse complement.
GGAGCCGTCGCCACTTTTTGCAAAGGAACATTCGCTTTTTTCGGAGCTTCTTCAGAGGAAGATTCAACGACTGTCGTCGAAGTCTCTGTTTTAGTAGAGCTTTCAACCATCGTTGTGTTGTCTTCTGTTGTTGCTGGAGGCGCTGTATCGACAATCGTCGTTGAAGCTGCAGGAGGAGCATCCATTGTTGTTGTTTCAGCAAATGGATCTGCAGGCAAAGTTTCTGAAGAAGTCGCGACATCTGTTTGTTCTGTCGTTGCTTGATCTTCGCCCAGCGTAGTTTCAGTCGTCGTCGTTGTAGTTTCAGTAGTGGTTGTTGTTTCAGCAGCTGCTGTTTCACCCAACGCGTCTTCAGGAAGTTGATCGCTAGCTAAAGAATCGTCACCTGCGATTTCAAGGGCTTCGTCGCCTTCTAGTTTCTCTAGATCCGCAGAATCATAATCGGCAGTGACTTCTGTATCAGCTTGGTTGTCTTTAGACGTACAGCTTGTGACCTGAGAAGCCAGACCTAAGCACGCTAATAAGATAACGAGTTTCTTCATCATGTGTTCATCCTTGAGTGATGCTATGAAACATACTGTTTCAATAAAGCCTTATTAACAATTTATGCCCAAGACCGGAGTGAGGCAAACACTAATACGGTCACTAGACTATGGTTTAAGCAGCTGTAATTTAGCGCCAATTTTGACTTTGTTCTTTTCAAACCAACCTTTTTGCATCTCCAAAGCATACTTCGCCGGTTTTGCGCTTGGGTAAGAAGGAAGTTGTGCATCCGGAATTCCTTTACCAGACTTCATTTCCTGAACATCGACCAAGGTCCCGCTTCCATCAAAGTATCCAATGGAAAGATCAATCAACGTATTTTTCATCCAGAAAAAACGAGTCTCTACGTTTTTAAAAATAAAAAGCATGCCCTCGTTTTCACCCAATTTTTCTCGAAACATCAATCCACGTTCATGTTGGTCAGCAGTCTCTGCTACCTCCACGACCAAGGTTTTAGTTCCGACTTTAATAGATCTTGTCTTGAACGGTGTCGCTGCAAATAGCGATACCGGCATATATATAGTTAAAAGAATAAAGAGCGTTCTAATTTTTAAGCATTTCAAGAGCGACGCCATATCGAACTCCTTTAGTGGAAACAATCATTCCGGGAAGCTTCAATGCCTCTATCACGGCAAGTAAAATCGAGGCACCTGCAAAAATAATGTCGGCGCGGCCACCTAATTGATATTTTTCTTTCTTTTCTTCCACAGTCGTTGCGCCAAACTCACGCACCCAATAGGCTAAGCGGTCTTTCCCCAAAAAAAAGCCGTCGACTTTCTTTTCGTCATATCCACCGACCTCGATTGCGACAAGAGAAGTGGGTGTTCCTGCTACCGCTATAATCTGATCAATTTTTTCTTTTTGCAGTTCCGGTAATACTGTTTTAATTTGCGTCTGAATGTATTCTTCAAGAGCTTTTTGCTCTGTAGCCGAAACAGGTTGGCTCGTGATGAATTTTTCAGTCAAACGTACGCCGCCAATGTTAAGGCTTTCTCCAAAAAGAATTTTGCTCCCTCGTCCCGAGATAAGCTCTGTAGAGCCGCCGCCCACATCGACAATCAAAGATGTCTTTTGAGTGTCATTCATTCCTGCCGTAGCACCTTGGTAAGTGATACGGGCTTCATCTTCACCGGGAATAATCTCAATAGGGATTCCCAGGTCTTCGCCGATTTTAAAAAGCTCTTTTCCATTTTTTGCATCCCGTGCTGCCGAAGTCGCCATGGCCAGAATGCGGTCCACGTTATGCAAATCAATTTCTTTTTTAAATTCTGTAAGACATGCTTTCGCCCGCTGAAGAGCATCGGGATGAAACTCGCCAGTCTTATCGACACCTTGACCTAGGCGAACTGTTGTTGCCAGGTCTTTATGCACTTTGACGATTCCATCTTTTGTGCCTTCAGCAATTAAACAAAGAAAGGTATTCGTTCCAAGATCAAGGGCTGCGACTTTCATTTACTTTAATTTCTCCTGCAGAATCTTATTCACAAGCTCTGGATTAGCCTGACCCTTAGAAGCTTTCATAACGGCGCCAACAAAGAATCCAAAGACAGCTTTTTTACCTGACCTATATTCTTCCACGTTCTTACCGTTGGCGGCTAATACTTCTTCGACGATTTTTTCGATAGCGCTTGGATCCGAAATCTGCACCAGACCCTTTTCTTTAACTATCACTGCCGGCTCTTTTCCGGTTTGCCACATTTCTTGAAAAACAGTCTTAGCGATTTTTCCTGAAATGGCCCCTTTATCAATCATGGCAATCATCTGACCTAATTGTTTGGGCCGAATCGGGGAATCCTTGATGCTTTTATTGGCTTCTTTCAGCTCGCGCAAAATTTCAGTCATCACCCAGTTCGAAGAGGCTTTAAAGTTATTGGCCTCCTTCGCAGTCTCTTCGTAAAAATCAGCCAAATCTTTTTCGGTAGTCAGAACGGTCGCGTCGTACTCTGGCAACGCATGCTCTTCTTGGAAGCGTTTGGCGCGCGCAATAGGAAGCTCGGGGAGTTCTCTGCGATACTGCTCAATCATTGCATCGCTGACCGTCAACGGAAGCAGATCTGGGTCCGGGAAGTAACGATAGTCTTGCGCATCTTCCTTCGTGCGCATAGAAAACGTCCGATTTTTATCTGGATCCCACAGGCGTGTTTCCTGAATGATCTTGTCTCCACGCTCTACAGCATCAATCTGTCTTTCGATTTCGAACTCGATCGCCTTTTCTACGAAACGGAAGGAATTGATATTTTTAATTTCCACTTTCGTTCCAAAATTGGGATCACCCTTCTTGCGGACGGAAACGTTACAGTCACAACGCAAAGATCCCTCTTCTAAATTTCCATCACAGACATCGAGATATCGAACAATCTGACGGATTGTGCGCGCGTATTCCGCGGCTTCCGCAGGACTGCGGATGTCGGGACCAGAAACAACTTCAAGCAAAGGGATACCAGCGCGATTGTAGTTGATGAGCGTGTAGTCACCGTGATGGTTGGACTTTCCAGCATCCTCTTCCATATGAGCTCTGGTGATAGACACTGTTTTTTCCACGCCATCCACTTTGAACGTCACAGACCCATTTTCACACAGTGGTTGATCATATTGGGAAATCTGATAGCCCTTCGGCAGATCAGGGTAAAAATAATTCTTACGCGCAAAAACGGATTTACGACGGATATCACAACCCAAAGCCAAACCCGTTTTGATTGAATATTCCACGGCTTTTTTATTTACGACGGGTAAAGACCCCGGCATACCCACGCTGATCGGCGAAGTGTTTTCATTGTCTCCCGCCTCGAAGCTTGTTGAATCTGCACTAAAAATTTTAGACTGCGTGCTTAACTGAACGTGAATTTCGATACCGATGACGGCTTCATATCCTCTATATGACATGGGGATTTTTTCCTTTCACCGGAGAAGCGCCTTCCAGTGCAAAAGCAACGTCCAACATTTTCTGTTCTTCAAAATGACTAGCGGTTAGCTGAATACCGATCGGAAGATTTTCTTGCGATAGTCCGAAGGGAACACTCATCCCTGGCAGTCCCGCAAGGTTTGTCGATGTGGTAAAGATATCATTCAAATACATGGTTAAAGGATCAGAAATGCGTTCACCAATTTTGAAAGCGGGCGCGGTGGTAACCGGACTTAGAATGACATCGCACTTTTTGAAAGCTTCTAAGTATTCGTTCATTATTAAACGACGAACCTGACCTGCTTTGTTGTAATAAGCATCATAGTAACCACTTGAAAGACAGTAGGTACCAAGCATAATACGACGTTTGACTTCTTTACCAAAACCTTCGCCGCGAGTTTTTCCATAAAAAGTTTCTAATTCAACAGCGGAAAGGTTTTTAAATTCGGCACGGTGACCATATTTCACGCCATCATAGCGAGCAAGATTTGACGAAGCTTCACTGGCCGCAATCAAGTAATAAACGGGAACTGCGAATTCAGACATAGGCACAGAGACTTCAACTATTTCTGCTCCCATTTTCTTTAATGAGTCCACCGCGTTTTCCACGGTTTTTTGCACATCCGCGTGCAGGCCGCCGGTCATATATTCTTTCATCAGGCCAATCTTCATGCCTTTCATATCGGCCTTTAAATTTTTACTCCAAGCGGGAACAGATCTTTGTGTCGTGGTAGAATCAAAACTATCAAAACCGGAAATAACTTCCATCGTTAATGCCGCATCTTTTACTGAGCTCACCATCGGGCCCGCTTGATCGAGCGAAGAAGCGTAAGCAATAATACCGTAACGACTGACGCGTCCGTAGGTGGGTTTGACTCCCACGATGCCACAGAAGCTTGCGGGTTGACGAATAGATCCACCGGTATCAGTTCCTAATGTGCCTGCAACCAAACGCGCCGCCTGCGCCGCCGCAGATCCCCCGGATGAACCTCCCGGCACACAGTCAAGCTTCCAAGGATTTTTTGTCGGACCGTGAAAAGAGGTTTCATTCGATGAGCCCATGGCGAATTCATCTTGATTTAATTTTCCCATCACGACAATGCCAGCGGCTTTAAGGCGAGCCACGACAGTGGCATCATAGGGTGGAATAAAATTTTCTAAAATTTTAGATCCCGCCGTCGTCTTAAGGCCTTTTGTGCAGAACATTTCTTTGATTCCAAAGGGAACACCGGCTAGGGGGCCGACATGTTCCCCCTTGGCAATTCGGGCATCCAAAGCTTCAGCGTCTTTCAGAGCTTGATCATTCCTAGTGGTGAAAGAATTTAATTTTTCATCTAAGGAATCAATTCGTTTCGCGAAATGTTCAGTCACCTCTTTAGCGCTGACTTTCTTAGATTGAACGGCTTCGGCGATGTCTGTGATTGAAGCAAAAGTTAAATCCATCTTACACCACCGGCGGAACTTTAAAGAGGTTCCCTGCTTTTGCGGGAGCATTGGCCGTCATTTCTTCAGCGGTAAATTCCTGCTTAACCACATCCTCACGCCAAAAAGATTCAATTTCCGTTGGCGTTACCAAAGGCTCGATTCCAGCCGTGTTTATTTTTGAAATCTGCTCGAAATGACCCAGAGCTTTCGCTAGTTGGGTGCTGTACTCTTGGGCTTCTTCTTCACTGACTTGTAAGCGAGCAAGCTTTGCGATGTGTTCAATAGTTTTTTTGTCGATCACCGAGAGTCTCCTTCGCGGGGATGTAAGATTTAAGGGTATTCAAAAAACAAAGTTCAGTCATCAAATGCGCGTTCTTCCTTTTTTAGACTAGACCTTTTCCCCCAGAGTGATAAATTCATTTCCATGTCTAAAAAGCGCCACGAAGAGCTCAAGAAAATCATCTCGCACCACGACTATCTTTATCACGTGATGGATAGCCCCAAAATCTCGGACTACGAGTACGACCAGTTGTATAGCGAGCTTTTGGCCTTAGAAAAAAGCGAAAAGAACTTAGACCTTTCGGATTCGCCATCTCAACGTGTCGGTGGAACTCCTTTGAGCGCTTTTGAAAAAGCTCCGCATCGGCTTCCTATGCTTTCATTGGCTAATAGTTATTCCCCCGAAGACATCTTCGACTTCGATGAGCGCGTTAAGAAATTTCTTAACACCGATAAGCATGTCGAATATCTCGTCGAACCGAAGTTTGACGGTCTTTCGATGGAGCTTATCTATGAGAATGGGCAGTTCATTCGCGCCCTCACTCGTGGCGATGGGACGGTCGGCGAGGATGTCACTCAAGGTGTCCGTACCATTCGCAGCGTTCCTCTTAAGCTGAGTACGAAAAATCCGCCAGCGCTTTTGGAGGTCCGTGGCGAAGTTTTAATGTTTAAACAGGACTTCGCAAAACTGAACGAGACTCAGCAAGAAAATGGGCAGCAAACTTTTGCAAATCCCCGTAATGCGGCGGCGGGTTCGGTACGGCAATTAGATTCAAAAATCACGGCGTCTCGGCCTTTGCGTTTTTATGCTTATGCACTAGGCGCCGTCGACGGCGTAGAATTTAAAACCCAATTAGAGATCGAAGAATATTTTCACGAAGTCGGAGTTCCTTCATTACAAAATAAAGAAGGATTAGATCTGGTGCGAGTATGCAAAGGACCCGAAGAGGTTGTTGAGTACTATCACCATGTTGAAAAGATTCGTCCGCAGTTGCCGTTCGATATTGATGGTGTTGTTATTAAAGTGAACTCTCTTCGTCTGCAAGACGACTTGGGTTTAGTAGCTCGAAGTCCGCGTTGGGCCACAGCGGCCAAGTTCAAACCCGAGCAGGCACAAACGGTTATTGAAGATATTATAGTCCAAGTTGGAAGAACGGGGGCCTTAACCCCGGTTGCGATCATGAAACCCGTCAAAGTGGGTGGAGTAACGGTTACAAATTCAACCTTGCACAATCAAGATGAAATCAATCGGAAGGATGTGCGCATCGGCGATACGGTGATCATTCAGCGCGCAGGTGATGTGATTCCCGAAGTCGTCTCTGTTGTAGCAGAAAAACGTCCTAAGACGAGCAAACCCTTCCTGATTCCTTCTGAATGCCCGGCCTGTGGATCCGAGACTGTCAAAACAGAAGGTGAAGTGGTCACTCGTTGCGTGAATCCACTTTGCATCGCCGTGGTTAAAGAATCTTTGAAACATTTCGTCGCTCGTCGCGCAATGAACATTGATAAAGTCGGTGATCGGCTGATTGAAACCATGGTGGATCATAAGCTTTTAGCGAAGTTTTCCGACTTTTACCGGCTGACAAAAGAAGATGTTCTTTCTTTGGAACGACAAGGTGATAAATCCGCTGAGAATATTATTAAAAGCATTGAAAACAGTAAGAACCCCACTTTGGCGCGATTTATTTTTGCACTGGGTATTCGCTTCGTAGGCGAACAAACCGCAAAGCATCTTGCCGACCACTTTGTGAATATTGAAAACTTTTTGAAAGCGACTGAAGAAGAACTTCTGCAAGTTCCTGAAATCGGACCGAAGGTGGCAAAAGCTATCGGTGATTGGACCGCCAACAAAAAACTCGTGAACGAAGTTCACGACATGCTAAAACTCGGCGTGACGATTGCAAATCCGGTTCGCTCGCAAGAGGGCGCGCTTTCCGGGATGAGTTTTTTAATTACGGGAACTCTACCTATTAAGCGCGACGACGCAAAAGACATTATTGAAAAAAATGGCGGGAAGATTCTAGGATCTGTCTCATCAAAATTGAACTATCTTGTCGTCGGTGATGATCCAGGCTCAAAGGTTGAAAAAGCGCAAAGCCTGGGAGTTAAAATCATTTCCTGGGACGAGCTTCAAAAGATGCTTTAGTTAGCGCTGGCCTGCGCGCGGTGCCGTTGCTTTATTAGCGTCAACGAGTTCTGCCATACGACCACGCAGATGCACGCAGGTAGAACTTAAGTCTTTAATCGCATGGTCGACTTGTGATTTACTGCGACCGCGCTTTTCAAAGTGTTTGCGCAAAACATTTTCATCTTGCTGGCAAAGAACGTCTACGCGACGAACCAGCGCGCGATATTCTGTAGGATTGGATTTGGCAAATGCCAGCGTTTCGCTTGCTTTATTAGACGCCTTTACACACTCTTCCGTCGCATTTTTAGAGCGACGAATACAAATAGGCTTTTCATCTTTCAATCCAAAAAGCACGGGATTACATAGGACAACGGACTTTCCGTCTTCATTGTCTCCATAAACCGCTGAACCGTCTTGATCTGCTTTACAAGAGTAAGTGACTGACTTTCCAGAAGCGTCACGGATTTCTTTTTCACTGATAGGAGAGCATTGCGGGCCTTCTACGGCCCAACCCGCATAAACGCAAGCCAGACGTTCGGTTTTGCTGACCTCTTCGACATCAAGATTGTCGTTCCCTTTCGAGTTTCCGACATCTTCTAGCGCTCTAAGATGATAGTCCGCCACGTGAGGATTATTGCCCACGCGATCCAAGACGGCGCCGCTTTCGTCGCGTCTTTCTACCACTGTCATTGGGCCGGCTTTAGAGGCCTTTTTGATTTGTGCTTCCGGGCCTAAATCAATCACCACTTCTTCAGACGAAGACGGTGTGACAATTCTTTTTACGACTGTATTCTTGCGAAGAATAGGAGCCTCAAAGGGGGATGAGCCTTCATCGAGAGTCACTTCAACATGTTTTGATAAAGAGTCGGCGCTAATTTGAACCTTTGATCCCTCGTAATCTTTTTTATCAAGTTCCTTAAGCAGATTTTTTGAGATCGTGGAAGCATCGTCATTTGCGCTTGTACATACGTAGACACCGCTAAGGCGATCGCCCGGGCAACGCATACAAACTAACGAAGCCCCTGCTTTCACACTTCTTTGCACCTGACAGCGTTCATTGGCTGCCTCGGCGGGATTCCCAATTAGAATAGAAGATGTGGCACAAAATGAAGTGGAGTTAGAAAGTGCCTGAAACAAGAACTCGGGCAAGAGGCTGTACTTACGTTTTGGATTAATTCTTTCGCCGGCTTCGACAGCGTCCACTTTAGCATAGAAGGCTTGAATCTCTTTAAGCCAAGCTTTTTGATTTTCATCAGTAAGTGCGCGGAACTCTTCATACGACAGGGTGATCTTGTCCGTAGACTTATAGAATTTGCCTTGCGCAAACGCGCTTGAAGTCAGCGCAATAAGTAATGAAAAAAGCATCGCTGTCATTTTCATCGCCGCATCCTTTGTCCATCAAAGTTTCAATATTTGTTTATCGGCGAATTAACGACTTGTCTTGAGATGTCTCAGAATAAGACAACTCTTTAAACGGAAAAACCCGTGGCTTTCACCACGGGTTCTTTGCAATAACTAAATCAGCACCAAATTAAAGGTGATCGATCACGATATCGCGTGCCATAACAGTCTTACGACCATCAGCTTTAGCACTTTCGATACCTTTTAAGCAAAGTTGCTCAATAGCTTTGCTAAGAACATCAATAGTCTCAGCAGAGGTGTTCATTTGACCTTTTTCTTTGATAAGTTTTTTTACTTTGCTTGTTACAACAAGTACTTCTGCCATGATTAAACCTCTCTCCATCCGTGTGTTTACCTGTAAAAGGTTTGCATAGGGTCCAGAAATTGACAATATGAAATCTTCTTGCGGCGCACTAATTATTTGCCGAAACCGTCCGACCTGGGTTCGCGATGAGTTCTGATTTGCCATCCACAAATTTCAGAAGCTCGGCTTGGCGACTTCCCCCTTCGGTCGGAGAAATCCAAACGAAAGTTTTTTGGTCCAAAGGTTTCGTACACTCCACGTCCAAAAATGCGGGCGACCAACAGCCTGAGTTCAAATGCTCAACAGACCCAATGATTTCATGGCGTGTATGATGAGTATGTCCAAAGACGATGCGCTGCGCTTTAGTAATTGCACTGGCCATGGAAAGAACTCGGTCATCGGGCTCTTTGTATCCCGAGACGAGGGACGTGATCGACTTGCTGTAAAAAAGGAAGAATGGCAGCAACAAGAAAAGCGGAATAAAAGCCCAGAAGAATGAAATTTCATACACCGAACGAACGAATACCATTAGCTGGAATATTAAAAAGAACGCGACGAAAACGATAAAAGCCCGGTCCAACCACAGTTCACGCGCAAGTAAAGTCGGGTGGCTCGCCGCGGGAGCAACGAAAAGTTCTTTCAGCTCCCGAACCATGCGGGGCTCTGCGTTCGCTTTTTCAGCAATTCGAGACACACGATCTTCAATCTTTAATGGATTACGGATCGGTGCAGACAGGCGGTCGAAAAATGCGTAAAGCAAGGTCACAACCGAACCCCAGAACCAAGTGATGATCAAACCCGGCTGAGCACGCAGCATGTATTTAAAAAAGAAGCGAATGTACTCTGGCAAAGTCATGATGTAATTCGTGTCGACGTGCGGATTAAAAAAACCCATCCCGTTAGAAATGTACCGACAAGCCAAATTCCCGAACGGCAGCTTCAACGAAATATAATTATAACCGCGAACAAAGGGATTGATCGGGTCCTCGCACATGCAATACGGATCGTACTGATTACCATGTTCAATCAAAGTGTCTTGATTGCTGATGTAAAACCATTCCACAAAGCGCACTTGATCGCGTTTGTGATCTGGCAAAGCTAAATGCCGGTAAATTTCTTCCTGCACTTCCGGAAAATGAAGTTCAAGATCATGATTGCCAATAACGAAAATAGCACGATGTCCACGCAGAATAAACTCACGCAGTGCTCGGACAAATTCAGCATGATCCTTTAAAATAACTTCGATTTTATAACGAGAACGCTCTTCGCGAGGATAGAGGCCGCGATGACGTTCTAACCAATCTACTTTGTAGGTTGGCTCATCAGGCAATCGCAAAACACTGTCAAAATCAAAGATGTCGCCATTAAGTATCAACTCGATGGGCTGGCCATTGGCCTTTTCTTCAATGTGCTTCAGAAAGTTTTCAAAAACATCATCGAAAAAGAATTGCCGAGTTTTAAACTTCTTCCATAACGGAAACTTAATGTTAACCGGCTCTGCCTCGCAAAGATGCAGGTCACTGATGATAGCAGTGAATGAAGCGGATCTGAAATCAGGAACTGGTTGCGAAAAAGAAGTGGGCAAATCTTCCTCCCAAGAATATGATCGTGCAGATGAACGAATTTATCAAGAACCTCAAGACTCCAATTGCTATTGTCGGGATGGGTAAAAGTGGTGAGGCGGCTCGCCGACTGCTTTTAGATCTCGGATTTTCTGCTCAGTCCGTACTCACATTTGATGGAAAATTACCGACAGCGGATTTTAATGATCCCGAAGCTTTGATGTCTCAAGCATCACCGAAAACTTTGGTGGTGTCTCCGGGGGTTCCACTCACCTCTGCCTGGATTCAGAAAGCCAAAAGTGAGGGCATTAAAATTACCAGTGAAATTTCTTTGGCCTGCGCCTGTCTAGAAAACGAAAAATTGATGGGCGTCACAGGATCTGTAGGAAAAAGTACGACCGTATCTTTATTAGGGGCCGGTCTTGAGGCTTTTTCTAAAACGGGATTTGTCGGCGGAAATCTGGGCACTCCATTTTCCCAGTATGCTGCCGAAGTTCTCGAAGGACACAGAACTCGCGCAGATTGGATTGTATTAGAGCTATCCAGCTATCAATTAGAAAACTGCGAAAATCTTTCTTTAGATCTATCGGCGATTACCTATTTCACCTCGAATCATCTTGAGCGGTACGACAATCTTGAGCATTACTATCAAACAAAGTGGAATATTCATTCCATCACCAAGAAAGCAATGCTTTTAAATAGCGAAGGTGGAGACCTAGTTGAATATTCAAAGAAAAAAGGTCGCGATGAAAGTGTGAAAGTCATTTCAAAAAATGATGTCACCTTCAAAGATCTTCATTTAGAAAAAGCTCAGCTTATTGGACAACACAACCAAGACAATTTGGCTTTAGCTTCCGCATTGGCTCTTGAGGCCGGCTGGCCACGCGAAGCAATTGAAGGAATGAAAAATTTTAAAGGTCTTGTTCACCGTCTTGAGAATGTGGGAACGTTCAAGGGTGTCCGCTTTATTAACGACAGCAAAGCCACCGCGATGGACAGCGTTTTAATTGCTAGCACGGCAGCCCACGATACTTTAAGCAATGGTGGAAAGTTGTTTTTGCTTTTAGGTGGCCGAGATAAAAATCTTCCTTGGCAAGATTTGATGCCGTTAAAACATTTCCAGTCCGTCGAATTCGTATTCTTCGGCGAATGCCGCGAGATCGCTCAAAAGAAATCTCTTTTACCTGGAGCTTCTTATCCGCACTTGGCGGAGGCTTTAGAATATTGTTTTAAGAAAGCAAAAAGTTCTGACACGGTTTTATTGAGCCCGGGTGGAACAAGTTTAGACGAATTTAAGTCTTTTGAAGATCGTGGAAATTTCTTTAAATCAAGAGTTGCAGATTTTGCTAAAGCCGGGCAATTAGCGGAAAGTTAAAACTGAAAGCGAGTTTGCATCTACAGGAAGAACGCGCGAATACATTTTGCGTGTTCTTGCTCCTAATACTACCACTTCATGGGTGTCTTCAGGAACATTAAACAGAATGAATCCGCCGCCAGCGATGCCTTTGCGATTTTGCAGGATACGTCCCTGCATATCAAAGTAGACGATCTGTCTTGGGTCAAAGTTATCATACGCTGCCAGGTAAACTTCAAAGTCTTCATCTGGAACGAATCCGACAACAAAGCCTGTGCTTGGCATATCATCAAGTCTTAAGAAGGACTTAATCGAAGTCAGCCATGACCAATGAACTAGCGGAGCATGAATGAATTCATCGGTGTCATTGTAAATGTAACGAGCAGACACGTAGTCGGCACCCTCAGGTTGAACACGCATCAGTCCTAATCGACTGACATGCGGTAAGGTCACGGTTGTTAAACCTGTCGAAACCTCTAAATCTTCCTGTAAGCTTTGCATCGTGACTAAACCAGGGCGCGCTTCGCCGGTAAACGCATCATAAATTCTTAAAGGCACCGCTTCAGTTTTAATGGTAGACTCAACGTCCCCCTGGGCAACTGAACCTTCTTCGACAACCACGTTTTGGTAACCTAAGATGGCTGAAGATCGCGTCGCTAAGATGGAATGAAAACCGGGGTCCACGTTCACGAACGCAAATAGGCCATTTTCGCTTGTGGATTTCAGCTGCGGATCGGGAATCATGAATGAATTGAAGTAAACCGGAATTAAAGCTTCATCGGATTCGACCACAACTTCGGCTCCAGCCAGCGCTTTGCCATCCAGAGACACTTTACCCCAAATAACAGTTGGAGAACCATCAATAGACTGTGCGCGCTGTTGAGCCACGATATCTTGAAGCGCCCTGATCATAGATTCGGGATAAAGCTGAGATTTAAATTCTTTTCCAGAGATCACGATTGCGGCGGTTTGCAGATGTTTCGGAGCTGCCGCTCGCATAACCGTCATCGAACCTTTCGTGACATTATCCATCGCAACCAAGCCGTCATCTTTTTTTACGGCAACTTCACTAGCCCCTTTTACGAATGTGGCGCGAGTTTGCGCGGGAGCTACATCGTTAGGCTTTGGGTTGTAGGCACTCGTCACGATACCCGCAAAATCCGGATGCGGTTCGATCTTAAGTTTTGGTCCTTGAAGAGTTCCAGCATTTGCTGCAGCAACTCTATTTAAACGGAAAGAACCTTCACCTAAAGTTTTTCCTTCTTTATCTACCAAGCGGGCAACGACCGTCCCGTTTTTATCTTCGACTTCTATATTATAAAGACCTTGGCGTAAATCCACGCGACCGAGTTCTTTTAAGACCCCCTCGTCATTGCGGCGAATTTCGATATGGTGTTCATTTGTAACGGCAAGACCGCCGGTGATTTCAAGTGGGCCTTGGATGTAGTGACGAAGATTCTTTTCTTCAACAAAGGACTGGGATCCGTCCGCATGCTCATCGAGGTCACCTTGAGGGGCTCTATCTGGAATAGAAACTGATGCCTGTGAAGGACGGGTGCTTATTTGACCAGAAGAAGAAGTTCCCGCCACATAAACATTCGAGGAAGAAGGACTCGTGGCCAAAGCTCCCGATTTTTCTAAAACTTCGCGGGCCATGTCACTCCAGGTAGGGACAGTCCAATCTTGGTTTAAAACTTCGCTGCGTCTTTGCGCTTCTTGCAGGCGTTTGGCTTGAGCCACTGGTAAATGCTCAACCCAAGCACCCTCGTTAACCTCTTCAAGTTGTGACGACGTAATCAGGGTCTCTGGCCTCTTTGTTAAGACCATTTCCGGCACTTCAATTTTTTTAGCAAAAAGAGGCGTGGAAGAGGTTTTTTCAACGGCCAATGTTGCAGGTTTGATTTTCGCAAGTCGCGCCCACTCTTCAGAGATGCGCTCTGATTCGACGACTTCTTCAAATGCAATATGTGGCGGAGAATTTTTTTGCGCCTTGATCGTCAGCGCTTCATAAATAGGAATGAACTTCAAACCACTTAATTGGCTTGACCAGCATAAGCATCCCGCTAGTACTGCGAACGGAAGAATCCGTTTAAGCTGCATTCCTTGCAACGTAACCTCTTCAAATGAAAAGACTAGTCATATTGACTAGTCTATATCGTATTTAGAAGGAGCGGAAGTCGTCAATCACGTTACGATTGTCGCGACTTTGGTTAAGCGCCCGGCGGATCTTTTCGGCGATCACACCGGCTCTGTCATCATCTCGATCTAACAGCTCAAAGCCGCCATTTTCATCACGACCTTCGACTAGGACCTCGACCTGGACATCATAAGGGCGTTGATCACCTAGGACCGTCACGTGTGTGTAATAACGTTCACGGGCCATATCCATTTTTTCGATAGGTTTGTTCTTCTTATCGTAAAACTGAGAAACTAGTTCTCGTCCATTCTGACTTACCGAGCGAGGCTCACCGATCACGCTCATAACGGCGCGACGGGTTTCGCTGACATTGAGCGGAGTTTCACGAAGAATAACCCCGCCGGTACGACACCCAGACAAAAGAAGAGTTCCAGTCAAAACAAGATAAGAAATGTATTTCATCATTATTTCTTTTGAGCCTTATTCCAGTCATCCATGAAAAGCTTAATGCCTTTGTCAGTTAACGGATGATGAGTCATTTGCTGCATAACCTTAAACGGAATTGTTGCGATATCCGCACCCATTTCAGCAGCAAGTTGAATATGCATTGGACTGCGCACGCTCGCTACTAAGACTTCCGTTGCAAAGTCATAGTTTTGATAAATTTGGATAACCTGGTTAACCATTGTCAGGCCCTCTTGTCCGATATCATCCAAACGGCCAACGAATGGAGAGACCATTGTCGCGCCCGCTTTTGCCGCTAGCAACGCCTGCATCGGAGAGAAAACTAACGTGACATTCGTCTTGATACCTTCAGCAGTTAATTTTTTAACTGCGATCATACCGTCTTCAGTCATTGGAATTTTAACAACGATGTTAGAAGCAAGTTTCGCTAGTTCTTTACCTTCTCGGAACATTTCTTCTGCTTGCAGGCTGATAACTTCTGCGGAAACAGGACCAGAAACCTCCTTGCAGATTTCTTTGATCACGTCATGAAATGGTTTTCCAGATTTAGCAATCAACGAAGGATTCGTTGTAACGCCGTCAACCCAACCACGTAAGTTGGCCTGTTTGATTTCTTCAATTTCAGCTGTATCGATGAAAAACTTCATGGGATCTCCCGCAAGAAAAATGGATTAAATGTAACACCCAAATTTGTACGTTGGCGCAGGCTAAAAATCAACCAGGCTTTTACCCTGAATATAAAACTCGGCCTGTCTTGCAGGAGCGGCTGCACGCGCAATTTCACTCAGATTCTTCTGATAGATAGGATGCTCATATTGGCCCCATGCTTCCGCTGAACAGCGGATGATGAGCGGGTCTTGATGAAGCTGAGGATAGGGAAGCGTTAATCGAGGAGACATCAATATCAAGTCATCATAGGTAAGAAGTGTTAGCTCTTTATGACTTTTCTGGCTTAGGCCAGGATTGCCTTCCTCACATAAAGATAAAACCAGGTGCAGCAATGCATCCACGTTCAACGGCGTTTCAAAGCGTATTACAAACTCAAGATACGCACTTAAATCTAAGCGCTCCGCTGTTAAATACCGCTTATAGACTGACGAAATCGCGGTGACCTCGCCACATTCACTTAATTTTCTTAGAAGGTTCTTGGCTTTTTCGGCGCCCCCGACGAGGTCGAGGGCGGCATGAATCAAAGCAGAATGCCGAATTGGCGTCATGCTTGTTTCCCAAATAAAACATCACGAATTTGGTAAAGGCCCGGCTTTTGTTTGACCAGCCACTCTGCCGCCATCACGGCCCCTTTAGCGAAGACCGTCCGGTTTAGTGCGGAATGCTCAAAAACCAAAACCTCTTCATCGCTCATTGAATAAACTTTATGAACGCCAAAAACGCCGCCACCGCGAATGGCCACGGCTTCTGGAAGTTTTTTACCAACGGCTTTTTCTAGATTCTCTTGCAATGTGATTGCCGTTCCGGATGGTTTGTCTTTTTTGCGATTGTGATGAATTTCTTCAATCTGAAAATCAAAATGTGAAATCGCAGAAAGATTTTTCAAAGTTTCGTTAAGGACCGCAACACCTAAACTCATATTTGAAGACCAAAGAACGGGAATCTTTTTAGAGTATTGAGCCAGAAGATCTTTTTCTTTCTTAGAAAATCCCGTCGTGCCGCAAACGACAGGCGTCTTATGTTCGGCAGCTCTTTTTAAAACATCCTTCAAGGCGTCTGGCGAAGAAAAATCAATCCACACATCGACTTGTTTCGCTTTTTTAGCATCGAACTTATCGTCGCGATTCAGTGGATAAAACACTTCACAGCGGGGATTAGAATCAATAACTCCAACAATTTCTTTTCCCATACGGCCCGCAGGGCCGATGACGCCGACTTTGATTTTTTTCACAGAAGACCCACTTTTTTCATTTCTGCTTTCAGACTTTCCGTATGTTCCGCAGACAATTCCACCAGTGGCAAACGCAAAGACGCAGAATCAATCACGCCCATTAACTGTAAGGCCTTCTTTACTGGAATCGGATTTGCTTCGACAAAAAGAAGATTGATAAGATTCATATACTTATTAATATCAGCGCGCGCCTTTTCGATCTGACCTTCAGAAACCCATTTTTTCCACTGCACCATTTGCGCCGGAATTACGTGAGTCGCTACCGAGATCACACCGTGCCCACCGGCCCCTAAGAAATCAACATAGGTGCCGTCGTCACCAGACAGCATCACAAACTCTTTGCCACATGCCTTGATAATGTCTTGGGCTAAATCAATTTTTCCTGTCGCTTCTTTAATTCCAATCACACCCGGAACTTTTGCTAGGTCACGAATGGTCTCCGTTGCAAGTGAGGTGATTGTACGGCCCGGAACATTGTAAAGAAGAGTCGGAATTTTTACCGAACTCGCCACGGCTTTAAAGTGCTCAAAAAGACCGCGTTGCGGTGGTTTGTTATAGTAAGGAACAACAACCAAGATAGCATCGGCACCCATCTCTTCTGCTTTACGAGATGTTTCAATAGACTTTGCGGTGTCATTGGAACCCGTTCCCATGATCAAAGGAACTTTGTCGCCCACAAATTTACGAATATGTTTAAAAAGCTCACCCACTTCTTGAGTTGAAAGAGTGGGGCTTTCCGCTGTCGTGCCATTCACGACAAATCCATCAACACCGCCGTCAAGCTGTTGCTTTAAAAGACGATCTAAAGAAGTGTAATCGACTTTTTCGTTTTTAAACGGGGTAATTAATGCTGTGAAGGTCCCTTTAAAATTTTTCATCCTACCACCTCTAGATTGTATTTAAATTCTCCGACGAAAACGGCTCCGCCGGTCATAAGTGGGTGAGTGTCTTTACCATCAAAAACCACACTTAAAAGCCCTCCGGGCATTTGCACTTTGATTTGTTTCTCTGAACTAAGCTGCGAATAAACAAGAGCAGCCGCAACGGCCCCGGTACCGCAAGCAAGCGTATAATCTTCGACGCCTCTTTCAAAGGTCACCGCATTGATGTGGCCCTTTGAATCTTCCGCATAGAAAGTTACATTCGCGCCTGCAGGTTTTAGATCCGCATGCGATCTGGCTTCGCGGGCCATTTCTTTTAGCGTCGTAGCTTCTGCAAGATTCGAAATTTTTTGTACTAAATGTGGAACGCCGGTATTCACCAGAGCAAACTTTTGAACACCTTTAGATTTTGTTTTTAGCTCGATACTTTCTTTTACAAAACGAGCTTCCGGCATTTGCACACGCACTTCATCGTCACCCAGAATTTGCGCCGTTACCAAACCCGCACCGGTCTTAAATTTCAAACAGGCTTTATTTTCAGAACTTCCCAGATACTCGTAACAGAAGCGGGCAGCACAGCGAGCCGCGTTTCCACACATTTCTGCTGTAGAACCATCAGAGTTATAAAAATCCCAGTCGTAATCAAAACCTTCGCTGCCATTTTCAATAAGCAGAAATCCGTCTGTGCTTAAACCCAAAACACGATCGCAAACAAGTTTTGCAAACTCTGCTCGCGACTTTCCCAAAGAGTTTTCCACATCTCTCCAGTCGGATTTTTCACGTGCATCAATGAGGGCAAAGGTATTTCCCGCTCCGGACATTTTCATGATGGAGATCGGAAGAAGCTTTTTCATCGCTCCTCCGGCTCGTTCACCGATGTGTCTTCTTGATCTTGTTGCAAAACTTTGGGCAAAGGTTTTTTCTGCGATTCTTTGTACGTGGGTTCTCCACGACCTAATGGTGCGGGATTGAGTGGTGGCAACGGACGGCCTTTCACGCCGCAACCTGCGAACGTCAAAAGCAGTCCACTAATGAGAAGGATTTTATTCAGGTGTTCCATTCATCCCCTTTAGCTCTCCTTCCACCTCAACAAGGCGGCGGCAAAGCATGGGGTCTATCATATACTGTCTATACTGATTCGCTGAAATGTTTTTGCAGCTCATCACGTATTTCTGAGCCTCTTCCGGGTTGTTTTTCTTAAGGGTTTGGCCGTATTTCCAATTCCAGTAGTATAATTCGGGATACTTTTCGTCAGACTTCTTAAGATTTGCTAAGGCATCTTGCGCTTTTGTAAGACTTTTCTGACCTAGGGACTTTTCAACCTCTAGGGCCTGCCAGAATTTTTGCTGCGGGGACCGTTTTATCACGACAGTGTCGGCCACTTTCTGATAATCCAACCAACGATTCTGACAGATCAATGCTTGAGCCAGGCTGAGCTTTAGTTCTTCATCAAAGCTCACAACCTTCAACTGCTTTTGCACGTTTTCTTGGGCGTTTTTGCAGTCGCCTTTAGCGATAAGCAGACGCGCTTGCTCGTTGATGATTGAAAAGTTGTCGGGCTCGATACGAGCGGCTTCGGTAACCTTATCCAACGCTTGGTTCAAATCGGTCTTTCTTAAAGAGACACCGTTTTCAAACAACTGTTGGGCTTTATCACTAAAAAACACATTGGCGACTTCTGAGGTCGTTTTTTTAAGTTCCGAGATGGCTTGAGGACGGGTTTCGCGCTGAATGGCCGTAGCAAGAATATTCAAAGCTTGCTGGCGATCGCGCTGCAAACTTAAGTTATACGCTTTTTCAATAATATCTTTGTAGGTCTCAGACTTTCCATTCTTCGTCTGAGCAAAAGCGGGCAGTGCTAAAAAGGAAAGAGCCGCAATCACTGCGGCTCTTTTCATGATCAATTGCATTGATTAATTCTTTTTGAAGTTTTTCAAAACAACAGTCACGTTACCGAATTGGCTTGGAGCAACTTGTTTCAACATACCAGAAAGTGGAACTTGTTGTGGGTTGATCCATGCGTTGATTTCAGCATTTTGCTCTTTGTCTTTAAGACGAGCGTGGATGCAATCGAAAGTACCAGCAGGAACAGTGATTCTGTCTTCTTTAACTTCGATAACTTCTACGTCTTGTTTAGGTACTTGTTGTTCTTTACCGTTCACTAGCATTTTTTTGATTTCGCCAGTGTTTGGATCAAGAAGAGTTTCAACTTTTTGTTTTCCAGCGAAACCAAGATCCATGTTTTGATCCATCCAGATGCCATCAGCACCGATAGAACGAACTGACATAGACATTGAACCTTTAATGAAGCCCATGTCGATGTTGTAGTTAGCGTTGTCGCCAACTTTCCAGTCCAAACCCATTGTTTGAGCTTGATCCATGATCGCTGCGTTTTGGATGTTAGCCAAAACTTCAACTGCAGTTGGAGCAGCAACAGCGTTAACTGAGAACGCAAGACCTAGAGCGGCGATAAGAGCCTTAACCATAAATTCCTCCTTGAATGGTTTTTATTGTGGTGTCTTAATCACACCGACCTAAGGAGGTAGAGTCAAGGCTCAAATTATTGTTCTCTAAAACTACTGACGAGAACTTGACGCGGCTTGCTGCCGTTCGCAGGGCCCACGACACCTTCTTTTTCAAAGATTTCAATCAGTCGTGCAGCACGTGGATAACCGAGTCTAAACTTTCTTTGAATCAAAGACGCAGAAATTTCTTTCTGTTCAGAAGCCCACGATAAAATTTCATCGTAACGTTCATCGTATTCTTCTTCACCAAAGCCGCCACCGCCGGAATCGCCAGCTTCCGCACCATCGCCACCAGCAAATCCATCAAGAGCTTTCATCGCCAATGGATCATATTCTGGTTCCGCTTGCGCCGCCCAGTGTTTCACGACGTTGCCAATTTCTTTATCGGAAAGATAAGGCCCATGATGGCGAGTCGGTTTTCCAACGCCTGGAGCTTGGAACAACATATCCCCATTCGGAAGCAAACGTTCTGCGCCTGAATCATCAATGATGATACGGGAATCCATTTTAGACGCCACTTTCAAAGCCACGCGTCCTGGAATATTTGTTTTAATCAAACCGGTTACAACGTCTTTACGCGGTGATTGAGTGGCAACAATCAAGTGGATGCCGCAGGCGCGCGCTTTTTGCGTCAGGCGCTGAATCGGCTCTTCGATGTTTTGTTTTTCCACGATCATTAAATCCGCAAGCTCATCCACGACAATCACGATAAATGGAAGCGGTTGATAGTAATACTGCTCAAGTTTGGCTTTTCCTTCTTCGAGCTCCAAATTGATTTTTTCGTGTTCTTCAATTTCCGCTTTTGAAAGCCCGCCGGTTTTTTCATTGAAGGCTTCAATTTTACCGACGCCGAATTTCGATAAAGATTTATAACGCTTTTCCATTTCGCGCACCGCCCACTTCAAAGCCGTTGCGGCTTTCTTTGGTTCCGTCACGTGAGGAAGAACTAAGTGAGGCACTGTAGAAAACGGAGCTAAGTCGACCATTTTAGGGTCAATCAAAACCAAACGCAGTGTCTTTGGAGAATGGCGGAACAAAAGACCCGTGATAATAGAGCCGACGAACACCGACTTACCCGAACCCGTTGTACCCGCGATCAAAAGATGCGGCATCTTACGAAGATCCACCACTTTAGGTTCGCCATCCACGGCGCGACCGACAGCCATCGGTAACGCAAGATCTTCACTCCAGAACTGATCTTCGGCGATCAAGTCTTTATAATAAACCGTCTCACGCTTTAAGTTCGCTGTTTCAATACCAACAACATCTGTTCCCGGGATATGACCCACGACACGGACAGATTCAGAAGAAAGAGCCAAAGACAAATCATCTTCAAGCTCTGAAATCTTACTGATCTTAACATCCGCATTTGGTTTAAACTCATACATCGTAACAAGCGGGCCGGGCTTTGCATCCTGGATCGATCCTTCGATCGAGAAGTTCTTAAGCTTTTCCACCAATGAATCCGCTTTTCTTTGAATCTCAGCTTTATCAATTTTAATACGGGACGCTGGAGGGTCTTCTAAAAGAGCCAGCTTCGGCATATCCCAATTTTCAATACGACGAGGTGGTTTCGCCTTCATAACAACTTTGCGCTTTTGCGCAAGCTTCAGGGCCGGCGTTTCTTCCTCTTCCTCTTCGATTTCTTCTTCTTCTTCGTCTTCTGCAGCTTCAGCATCTGCCTCAAGAAGCGCGTTTAGATCCTCGTCTTCTTCCTCTTCATCTTTTCCAACAAATTTTTTGTCTGATAGCGGGAAGACAGTTTTAGGTTTCTCGTCTTTAGCCTCTAACTTTTTAGCTTTGGCTTTTTTCTCTTTCACAAACATGCCGGCAAAAAAGCCCGCAAGCTTATCCATGATTTTCTTCTTCTTTAAGAAAGCCATAAAACCGCGCGGAGTTTCTGAAAGCTCTTGCAAAGATTTTTCGAAATAGAACACGATGAGCACAGCCATTAACGAAAGCAGAATAACTTGCACACCGATTGAATTAAAGGCGCGCATCAAAGCCTGAGAGACTCCCAAGCCTAAAAGACCACCCAGATAAATCTGCTCTTTGAAAACTTTTGTCGTAGGTAAATAAAGCGACAAAAGAGCCGCAATATTCACAATCAAAAGAAGAGCCCAGACAAAGCGAATATTCTTAAGATTGAGCGGCTCCCCCTGAAAGCTTGCGTACGCAATACGTAAAAAGCTCACAACGACAACCCACGCCGCCAGCCCGAAAGCCTGATAAAGCATGTCTGCAAGGAAACTTCCCACGATACCGCAATAGTTCGTGGCCTTAAGCCCTTGCCCAATAGAATTCATGGAGGGATCAAATGGATTGTAGCTGAACAAAGCCAGGGCGAGGAAAAGCCCTAAACCTAAAAAGCTGATTGCAATGACGTCCTGACGAAACTTCTTAAGAAAATGATTCATTTAAAAAATTTACGAAATTTCCCGTAGTTAGTCATTCTAACAGGCGCATCCTTGACTTAAGACTGGTGCGGTTTCGAAAAATGCCGTATACACGTATCCTTGCAACGAGCCTGACCCGCAGGGTCAACGCCAGGAGCCTGTTTAGCATGCTAAAAATAAACGAGATTTTCTATAGTGTTCAAGGTGAAACGACGTATGTGGGACTTCCCACCGTGTTCGTGCGCCTGACGGCATGCAATCTGCGCTGCACTTACTGCGACACCAAATATTCTTATTATGAAGGTGAGTTGCAAAGCCTGGAAACAATTCTAAAAGAAATCGAAACACACAAAACACCGTATGTCTGCATCACCGGTGGAGAACCTCTTTTACAAAAAGAAGTTCACACATTGATGAAGACATTATGTGATCGCAGTTACAAAGTTTCTTTGGAAACCAGCGGATCAAAAAGCATCGAGCACGTCGATCCGCGCGTAAAAATAATTTTGGATGTGAAAACTCCTGATAGTGGAGCCGCAGATTCTTTCTTGATGAACAACATCAGCTTTTCCACGCCCAGCACGGAATACAAGTTTGTTATTTGTTCTGAAAAAGATTTTGAATGGTCCGAAGAATTCTGTCGTCAACACAATTTATTTGAAAAATTTGTGGTTTTATACAGCCCATCATACGGCCAAGTGTCTGAACGCTGGTTGGCAGAAAAAATTTTGCATCAAAATTCATCTGCGAGGTTGCAATTGCAGCTGCATAAGTATATTTGGTCTCCCGAAACACGCGGAGTGTAGTCCACTCCAAAAATAATAAGCTGAACATTCTTGGGAGTTCCATGACGCCGAACCTAAACAGTTCCGATAATCTTTTTGTCGCTAATCTTCAGTCCGTAAGCTTGGAAAAGCTTGTGAAGAGCAAACTAGAAGTTTTATTTGCTCAACAAAAAGAAGCTCAAGTTGAGTTGAATGGTTTGTACAACGTCGTTATCGAACAAGTAGAAAAGCCTCTTTTAGAGCTGGCTTTGCGCGCTTATAACGGAAATCAAGTTAAAACTGCGCAAATGCTTGGCATCAATCGCAACACACTTAAGAAGAAAATTGACAACTATAAGATTCGTGTAAAAAAACTGAACTAAGAGATTAGTTTTCGGAAGAATGCTTTGGATTCTAGTGAACCGAAGCATTTATCAGAAAACTTGTGCACCGGCGGGCCCGTTTAGAACCACCATCTTTGTAGAAGCCCCGCAATTTTTTTAGTCTTTTGTTTTAAATCTTCGTTACTCTTAGAGGGGTTCAATGAGTACACGGATTCCACCTCAGAATATTGAGGCCGAACAGTCTATTTTGGGCGGTCTCATGCTAGACCGAGAAGCTTTGGACCAAGTGGGTGATATCCTTGTGGCTGAAGACTTCTACAAGCCGTCTCACCAGAAGATTTTTAACGCCATCAAAGAGCTTCACAGCAAAAATCAACCTGTGGACATCATCACCGTGACGAATATTCTTCAAGGTGAAGGCTCTATGGAGATGGCCGGCGGACCCGAGTATTTGGTCAGCCTTTTAGATAAAACAATTTCCTCTGCAAATATCGTTACTCACGCAAAGATCGTAAAAGATAAAGCGACGTTGCGTAAGTTGATTCAAGTTAATAGTTCTCTTATTGAAAAAGCGTACGAACAGGATTTCGCGGACGTTGAATCGTTTGTCGATCAAGCTGAAAGTGAAATCTTTAAAGTCGGTGAAGCCAAAGCTGCTACGGGCCTTGTTGGCTCTATGGAAATCGTGCGTGCTTCCATCAAGAAATTAGAAGAGCTTTATAAAAATCAGGTCGAAGTCACGGGCCTTGCTACCGGCTTTAAACGCCTAGATGAAATGACTGCCGGACTTCACCCTGGCGAGATGACAATCATTGCCGCTCGTCCTTCCATGGGTAAGACAGCGTTCTCTCTTAATATCGCACAACACGTGGCTTTAAAGCTTAAAAAGACTGTGGCCTATTTCTCTCTAGAGATGGGTAAAGAGTCCATGATGATGCGTATGTTGGCGGCCGAAGCGAAAGTGGGCTTGGGTTCCCTTCGTAACGGTAAAGTCAGCGATTCTGAATGGCCTCGCTTGATTCATGCGGCTAGTCTTCTTTCTGAAGCCAGCATCTTTATCGATGATACGCCAGGTGTTTCACCTTTTGAAATTCGCTCTAAGGCGCGTCGCTTGAAAGCTGAACACGGATTAGATTTGATCATGATCGACTACTTGCAGTTGATGAGCATGAAGCAAAAAATGTCTTCACGTGAGCAAGAGGTTGCAGAAATCTCTAAATCTTTGAAGGCCATCGCCAAAGAATTGAAAATTCCTGTTATTGCTCTTGCCCAGCTGAATCGTGGGGTGGAAGGCCGTACAGAGAAAAAACCAATGCTTTCTGACCTGCGTGAGTCCGGATCGATCGAACAAGATGCCGACGTTATCATGATGCTTTATCGTGATGACTACTATGATAAAGAAAATCCAGATAAACAAGGTCACGCCGAAGTGATCGTGGGTAAGCAGCGTAACGGTGCCACTGGCCCCGTTAAAATGCGTTTCGATGCCCAATACAATAGATTCCGTGATGCCGAGCCGGAAGAGCGTAACATCAACCCGATGCCGCCACCGCAAGCTCCACCTCCGATGCCAGGCGGCAGACCTAAAAACTTTGCACCAGGCGCACCAGTTTAAGATAATGGGCTTCTATGAGGCCCTTACTTTACTTCTTTCAGCGTAAATCAAAACCTCAAGCGTTTAAGCCCGTGGTCTTAGTCACGGGTTGTTCCGCTGGCATTGGCTTAGCCTTAGCCGAACTTCTTTATCACTGCCAAGAATATCGTGTCGTAGCCACCGCCCGTGAGCACAGTCTTGAAAAAGTGCGCTCGCACTTTTTAGAAAACGATCGCTTCATAATTCGTCCTTTGGACGTGACCATCGAAGAAGACCGCGTGCGCCTTTATAACGAGATTCAAAAAACCTGGGGTGGAGTTGATATCCTGATAAATAACGCCGGTATTTCGTATCGTTCGGTCATTGAGCACATGACTGAAAAAGATGAAGAGCTGCAAATGGCCACCAATTATTTTGGCCCGATGGGACTGATTCGCCTTTCTCTGCCACACATGCGCGCCACCGGCCGTGGTAAGATCATAAATATTTCTTCGGTCAGTGGGATGTTAGCCATGCCGACGATGGCATCTTATTCAGCCTCTAAATTCGCGTTAGAGGGCGCCAGCGAAGCCTTGTGGTATGAAATGCGGCCCTTCGGTGTGACTATCACCCTCGTGCAGCCAGGCTTTATTCACAGCAATTCTTTCAAGAACGTGTATCACACCGAATTGTCGGATCCGACTCGCAATTGGAGCGGCCCTTATTGCGACTTCTATCAGAACATGACTCCGTTTGTGGAAAAGATGATGAACATGTCGCTAACCACTCCAGAAAAAATTGCGAAGCAGGTTTTGAAAGTGATGAAGCAAGAAAATCCGCCGCTCTGGATTCCAGCGACCCTGGATGCGACACTCTTTTATTACATTCGTCGTTTGCTGCCTCGACGTATCCTTTTGCCATTCCTCTATTGGAATCTGCCTAAGGCACGTACTTGGTCTAAGGAACATTCCCACCGTCGACAGAAGTAAGCTAGACCAAAGCCCAAAGCCGTTTTTTGGAATTGAGTTCTCTTTAACCTCTTGATTTAGTCAAAGCGTCTTACAAAGCGAGACCCTTGTTAAGCATGGAGGCTGATCATGGGAGAAACTTTAGCAAAGACAGTGATTGCGGCAACCGGACTGCCTCAGGATCCTGTCGAACGTGAATTCAATGCCCTGTTAGAAAAGTACGGGAAAAGCCCAGAAACGCTCACCATTGAAGAGTTGCGTGAAGTCATGGCTGAATACCTTCAGTTGGTTTTCCTTGAAATGCAGGACGAGCAGAGCGCTTAAAAAATATCTTCGATAATACAAAATAAAAAAGGCTCCTCATCGGGAGCCTTTTCTTTTTAGCTTTTATCTAAAAACTATTTTCCAGAAAGCTTTTTCAAAGCGTCTTTTACGAAAGTAGATTCAGATTTCACTTTTGTGTAAACGCTTACTAGAGAGCAGTCATCTTTTCCGTCTTTACCAGCACCGCGGCTAGTAACACCCCAAACATATTGAGTGCCGTTCACTTCAAGGAAAGCCGGACCACCAGAGTCACCGTGGCAAGCACCTTTACCTTGAGTTTGATCAAGAAGGATTTCGTGTTTACCGAAATCTTCAACGATCTCAACGTCGACTTTGCGAAGTTTGTTATCGCTTTTTGTATTCACGCCATCAGTTTCGATCAAACCGTAACCAGCCAAAGTCACTTTTTTACCCGCTGTCAAAAGTGTCTCGTCATCCAAGAACTTCGCAAGTTGGTAACCAGGAGCCATCGCGCCAGAGAATTTAACAAGAGCTAGGTCATGAGCGTCTTCACCTTGCTCACCCGTTTTTCCGTATTCTGTATGAATAACGTAATCTACAACAAGACGGATATCGCCTCTTTGCATGTTATTTAGATCTGTATTGAAGATCACATAAAGAGCGACCTCTTTATATTCGGAACCCACTTCAGGAACGCAGTGACCTGCAGTCAAAACGATATTTGAAGTTAGCAAAGAACCTGTGCAGATGAATTGACCTTCTTGGCCATCTTGAGTGACCACAGAAGCCACTAGAGCCACCGTAGACTTCGCAATAACGTCTTTAGAATCAACAGGAACGCCACCAATTATAGATGTGCTATCAGCGCCTAGTTGAACAGAGTTCTGTTTCGCAGGAGAGCAGGCAATCAAAGATCCCAAAAGACCTGTAACTAGAGCTGCTTTAAAAACTGTGGATTTCATAGTGACCCCCCAAAGTGAGGGCCGTTAAACACCCAAAATGGAACCAGTGCAATACAAATTTTCAAATATTTAAGATAACAAAGTCTTATAGTGGAAGTGCGTCATTTTTAAGCAGGTGAAATGACTATAAAAAAAGGGATCTCTTTTGACGGAGATCCCTTTTAAGAACTTTCGATTTACCGAAACTTTCTCGTTATTACGCTCTTTCAACAGAGATCTGGATTTTTGCTTCCATACCTTCTGCGTAGCGAACAACTGCCTTGTGTTGACCCAATACTTTGATTGGCTCTTCAAGGTGAATGTCACGACGGTCTACTGAGTGACCCATTTTTTGCAATTCTTTAGAGATATCTGTTGTAGTAACAGTACCGAAAAGTTTGTCAGTCTCACCAGCAGCCAATTTGAATGTTACAGTTGTGCCGTTGATTTTGTTCAAAAGCTCTTGGCGTTCTGCCAATGCTTTTTTCTTTTTAGCTTCAGCTACGCGTTTCAAGTGTTCGTACTCTTTTACGCGTTTTTCAGTAGCTTCCGCTGCCAATTTACGTGGGAACAAGAAGTTTCTTGCGAAACCTTCAGAAACGTTCACCAACTCACCAACACGACCTACATCTTTAACGTCTTTTTGAAGAATAACTTTCATGTGATCTCCATTTTTGTTAGTTGCTTTCAGCAGGCTTCACCTTGTTCAGGCGAGCTCTGAAATCAACCCAGTAATCGATCAAGCCAACCACGCTCAAAACAAGCAATAACTGACCGACCAAAATTATGTACGTCAGAACTCTCATGAAAACACCGGCTTTCATAGAATTCAGAAATACCTCCAACACTGCCAGCCCCTGAAAGAAATAAAGAACGATAACAACGTTCACAATATTCACTGCGAGGATGGAAGTGGCCTTACCGCCAAAACTCACCATTGTTAGAAGGAAGGCAGTCATCGCAACCCAAATCACAAAATCCGGAACGCGATATTCTAACAACTTGAGCTGAGAGGCAATTTTCTCACGGGGCAAATTGAGCCATGAAAAAACCCTTCTCTCAAAAATTAATCCCACACCCAACGTTATGATTAAAAGAATAACGATGGCTGAAGGAATCTGCTGCACCAGAATTGCCGGATCCAATTTCACCGCCGGATTCATTTTTTGAACCTGAGCGGAAAACTGCTCCATTAATTTTTGGACTTCAGCATACGTGTTGATTCCGTTCTTTTGAAGTGCTCCAAAAAGTCCCAAGCCAGCGGCTGCAGAACCAATTGCGACACTCGCAAGTCCAGAGATCCACCACCCAACACCCTTTTGCTCTAACTCCATGTAGGCCCCTAAAGTCATCCAAACAGAGCCAAGGAAAAGCGCCAGAGGTTGTGCGTTCAGGAGCCACGCCGCTCCCGTTGCCACAAGTCCCAAAATCCAAAAGGCGAGGGGACCGTAGGCTTTACGTAGTACACGAAGAAGAGGCGCTCCCATAACCACAGTCAACATCGACAACAAAATCGAGAGAGATGAAATTGTGATGAATTTCTGTGGCGTCGCGGTCTTCTTCATGGATTACGCTCTTAATTATTCGCCTTTTTCGAAACGTTCTGCTTTTGCAGCTGCGAAGGCAGCTTTACGAGCAGCGGCTTTTGCTTCACGCTCTTTTTCGCGAGCAGCAGATTCAGAAAGACCTTTTTTGAAGCCTTCCATGAACTTAGCCAAAGAAACACGCTCGTCCAAACGAGTGTGCATAAAGCGAAGAACTTTGTCGTTGATACGCATAGTTCTTTCAAGCTCAGCGATAGCTTGAGTATCTGCTTCGAACGTAGAGTGGAAGTAGATAGCTTTTTTCATTTTGCCGATGGGAGTTGCTAGAGTTCTTTTACCCCAAGTTTCCAAAGAGTTGATTGAACCTTTGAAAGATTCGATCGTAGCTTTGTTCTTTTTGAACAAATCTTTTTGCTCTTCAAGAGTTGCATCTGGGTGCATAAGAACCACAACTTCGTATGGCTTTTTCGCAGATTTAGTAGTTTCCATGAACTATATCCTTTCGGTTTAAGCCCCCACCATAGTGAGCGGGAGCAAGGATGACTTTTTTAAAATGTTTAGAGGGTTTAGCACGGCTTAGGACCAAGCACAAGGATTAGGCATTTGAATAGTGAATAAACCGGTCCTAGAATACTTAAATGGTCACTTTTATTGAGATTCTTGATGGCCCCAATGAGGGTTCCCGCTTCAAGGTTGAAGACGGAATCACCCTGGGTCGCTCCAAGGCCGACATCATTATCAAAGACCCCAAAGTTTCGGGGACCCACGCCCAGATCTCTATCGACGGGAAGGGGCAGTTTGTTTTGATGGATTTAGACTCCTCCAACGGCATCCATATTAGTGGTCGCCGTGTAAAAAAAGTGGCGTTATTACCAGGGGTTATCTTTGAGGTAGGTCGCACCCAGTTTAAAGTTATTTCGGTCGAAGAAGAGATCGCGATCGATTTCAGTCGACTTGTGACGTGGCGCAATATTTTAAAGGACAAGCTGTCAGAGGTCACACCTCCCGAGCCCTCCGAACAAAGCCTCGTATTGCAAAGATTTAGCCCCGCGTTAAAGCTCACGTTCACCCAAGGTATTCAGACGGATGAGGAAATTATTTTAGGCTATGGGCCCCGTAAAGCGGGTTCCGAGTCCTTAGATATCGAACTTCACGATGAAGATGCCCCCAAAGAGGCTTTCGAACTTCATCCCGGTCCAGGTATGGTTGAATTAAAAATCAAAGCTCCTGGTCGTGTGACTCTTAACAATAAGTCCGTTGATGCCGAAATGCTTAAAGATGGCGACTTGATTTCTTTTGGAAACACGCTCATTAAAGTGACGTACTTGTAGAGAGGCTTCATGTTAACAACACCCAAAACCACCGGCAGCTTTGAAAGCTTCGACGGCACTCCGATTTATTATGAAGTGCGCGGGGAGGGTGAGCCTTTAATTCTGATCTACGGTATTGCCTGTATCATGAACCACTGGCACCACCAGATCGAATATTTTTCCCACAAATACAAAGTCATCACTTTCGACCTTCGCGGACACCAAAAAAGCAACCCAGTGACCGACATGAGTCAGTTAACGATGGAAGCTTTGGCAAAAGACGTTTTTGCTTTGATGAAGCATTTAGAGATCAAACAGGCTCATTTTGCAGGACATAGCTTCGGCGCTCCTATCATGCTCAAAGCTTATGATGAAAAGCCGGAGGCTTTTGCATCGATGATTTTCATTAATGGCTTTGCTCGCAATCCTATTAAGGGAATGTTTGGCCTGGATGTGATCGAACCCTTCTTTTATTTCGTGAAAGAACAATACGAAAAGCAACCCTACATGTGGAATACTCTGTGGAAATTGGCTGTTGATAATCCTATGTCTGTGTATATCGCGGCTCTGGCTGGTGGATTCAATCTTCGCGTCAGTCATATAAAAGATATCGAAGTGTACTTAAGAGGCGTGGCGCGCTTAAATCTTGAAGTCTTCATCACTTTATTTGAAGAGCTGATGGAATATAACGGGGAATCAGTTTTAGAAAATATCAAGGTGCCCGCACTCATCATCTCGGGCGAAAAAGACATGGTGACGCCTTTACGTTTCCAATATCATTTCAAAGAGACGATCAAACATTCTGAGTTTGTACTTGTGCCGTATGGCTCACACTGCACGCAGTTGGATTTTCCTGATTATACAAATTTAAAAATGGAAAAGTTTTTAAAAGAAGTGTCTTCCAAAAAATAGTTCTTAATTTTTATTTTATCTGAAAATAAAAAAGCCACCTCAAAAGGTGGCTTTTTAGTTTTTCTTTTCAGCTTAAAGATTATCTGTAAGCCGCTTTCGTGATATCAAACCCGTAGCGTTGAACAGAATCATCAGATGTGAAAACGATTTTTACGTACTCACCGTCAATTGTTGTTGAGAACGAGTCGTCGTTTTTACCGCTCATGTCAGAGACCTTCTTGCCGTTAGCATCGAAGAACTCCACTTTGTCATAATCTCTTTCTGTGTCGAATTTAGAGAAGTACAAAGCGATCTGTTTTGCTCCTGGAACACGAACTTCAAACTCTTCCTTCGTTTTTTCTTTATATGGATGAGCCGAAGAAATGCTGACAGGAACAGTTTGCCAGTTGATCGGATCATTTGGATCTGGAGCCGGCAATGTATTTGTCAACATTGCATAAGCATTCACCATGCCACCTTTAGATTTACCACGAAGTCCCGCGATTGGTTTAGAGGTCGCGATAATTCTTTCTTTCATTTCAAGCGCTGTCAGGTTCGGCTCGTTAGAAGCCAATAGAACCGCCATACCAGAAACGTGTGGAGTCGCCATCGAAGTTCCAGACCATGAATCGTATTTTCCACCAGTGATAGAAGACACGATATTCACACCCGGAGCACCTACGTGAACTTTTGTTTTGCCGTAGTTAGAGAAAGAAGCGATTTGGCCTCTGTTATCAATCGCCGCTACCGAAAGTACGTTTGGTACATCGTATGTAGCAGGGTATGTTGGGCTCGCGTCGTTATTATTAGACTCGTTACCCGCCGCCGCGACGAAAAGTGCGCCAGCAGCATTCGATCTTTCGATAGCTTGCTTCAAAGTTTCAGAGTAACCACCGCCACCCCAAGAGTTCGACATGATTTTCGCACCCATTTTTGTTGCGTAGTCGATTCCTTTTAAAGCGCCATCAAGTGAGCCTGAACCGCTTGCAGAAAGGAACTTCACGCCCATGATACGAACGTTCCAAGCTACACCCACGATACCTTTGCCGTCATCACCCGTACCACCAATAGTGCCCGAGCAGTGAGAACCGTGACCGTGATCATCGAGTGGATTACCAGTTGGAGCGTTCGCATTAACGAAATTCGCACCGTGGATATCGTCAACGATACCATTTCCGTCGTCGTCAACTCCTGGTTTACCATTCGCTTCAACTTCGTTCGTCCACATATTGCTAACTAGATCCGGGTGATTGTAATCAACACCTGTATCGATAACAGCGACGATAATGTCTTTAGATCCTGTTGTGATATCCCATGCTTGTTCTGCACCGATATCTACACCTGCAATACCTGCGCGACGCTCAGAATCTTGTTGTCCGCTATTTTTCAATCCCCACAGTTGACCCAACATCGGGTCATTTGGAGTTTTGTTAATTCTGTAGATGTAGTTTGGTTCTACGATGTCTACAATTGGATTTTCAGAAAGGGATTTAACTACGTTTGACTGGATTTCAAACACCGGGCGTTTGATAACCACAATGTTTTGTCCGGGAATAGTGTCTTTTACGTAAGACCCCAGTTGCGCGCTAAGAACATTGATCGAAGATTTCGCGGAAACAGAGTCTTTCAATTTAACAATGTATTCGCCTGGAACTGATTCAGCTGGCGCCGCAAACGCATTAGCACCAATAAGTAGTAAGCCTACCATGGCTGCTTTAGAGGCTCTTTCCATAAGCCTTTTCATAATCCCCTCCTTCATTGGGTGATTTTCAAGCGAACGAACGAGGAAAAATTTTCCCTGAACGTGCCCAGTTCCAAAATGGTACCAATGTGAAGGTGAGCTGGTTATTAAATTTTGTAGAGGAGAATTACTTGGGGCCAATTCTTAGCACTAGGTCGTGTTTTTCCAGACGAAGGACAAGGAATTTTCTAGCCATTCTTCTAATAGACGAGACTAAGACACGGCCTTTTTTCCGGACGTTGGTCGTGTTTCTTGCTCGATAAAATCAAAACTCAACTGTTGTGGAGATTTGAGTGTCGCGATTTTCTGTGGGTTTGCAGCGATCTCTTTTTTCTCTGAAGGAGTTGTAACATTGACTCCATAAGAAGCTTTCATGAGGTGTTTAATAAATGCTTCTTTGACACTGTCCGGAGCATCTTTGTTGAAACCTAACTCTTGCATCAATACATCAATCTTCTTCATAGCCAATCCTTGGTCTAGTTTCGGAAGTTTGTTGCGTTAGCTTTAGAAGAAATCAAAAAAGATGTGATGTCGAAGATGTCTCTGTATGAGACGACCTTAGATGCAGAGTTTAAAGGTTAAAAATTATAATATTATTTTACACCGTCAGGATTTTTAGAGCGGGATTTTGCAGTATTCGCTTCAACTTCACGAATGCGGTCCGCGACACCGCGCGCCCATTTTGCGCCATTTTTAGCGTCAAAATGTAAACCGTCTGAAGTTGTCTTGATGTCGTTTTCACTAATACCGATTTCCGTGGTGCTGTCGATGACCTGACAACGGGGAGCCACTTCATTCTTGATGATTTCAATTACGCGAGCGAGGCGCATGTTCGACTTAAAATAGGGTTTTGAGAGCGCTTTATCAGTCCACGTTGGCGTCACCCAGTAACAAGTGCCATTGAATTTGTTTTTGTTCAGCACTTCGGTGATCTGCTTAACTTGTGCAACAACGGTTCTATCAGACTGAGAATTGGGATTTTTGTAATCGGCAAAGTTATCGCCCAATTCGATAATAACTCTTCGCGGTTTTTCTTCATCTAAGAGGGTAGATAGCAATGGGGCCGTTGCTTTGGTTCCGCCAGGAACAACCTTCTGTTTGTCGTTTTTTCTGTCCGCAAAACCATAACTCAAAGTCCGTTTTGCTTCGGATGAGTCCGTGAATGAGCGAGCCGTTCCACCCGCAAGACCCACGGTGCGCACATTCTCTTGCGCCACTTCGCTGAAATATTTGTGAAGATTTTCACCAAAAGGTCCCACGACGTGTGAATCGCCAATGATCAAAGTGTTCGCCAGCGAAGTCGTAGAAATTAATAATGAAAGAACCAAAGCGGACTTATTCATTCCTTTATGTTGCCGTCGATATTCCTGAAACACAAGACAGCACAAGAAGGGGCTGGGTAAAAATAAAAAAGGGAGCCTTTTAGACTCCCTTTTTTACATCATATTTGATTTTAAAAACTAGCCCGCGCCGCCATCACTGTGTTTTTCACGCTTCGTTGCGTTCGCCACTAGGAATTCACGGTTCATACGAGAGATGTTTGTAAGTTGAATGTCCTTAGGACAAGCCGCCTCACAAGCACCTGTTGTCGTACAAGCACCGAACCCTTCGGCATCCATCGCAGCCACCATGCGAAGAGCACGTTCTTTTCTTTCAACCTGACCTTGCGGAAGCAAAGCCATGTGCGAGATTTTTGCTGAAGTGAATAGAGCAGCTGAAGCGTTCTTACAAGCAGCCACACACGCACCACATTGTATGCATGTTGCAGATGACATCGCCTCATCCGCGTCTGCTTTTGGAACCAGGATCGCATTTGCATCAACAGCATTGCCAGCATTTTGACTGATGTAACCACCCGCAGAGATAATTCTATCCATTGCAGAACGATTCACCATTAAGTCTTTAATAACCGGGAAAGCTTGTGCGCGGAAAGGCTCAATCGTCAACGTTGCGCCGTCCGTGAAATTTCTCATGTGCAATTGGCACACGGTTGTTGATTTCATGGGACCGTGAGCTTCACCGTCGATCACAAAACCACACGCACCACAAATACCTTCGCGGCAGTCATGGTCAAATGCGATAGGCTCGTCACCTTTAGAAACAAGCTCTTCGTTCACAGCATCTAGCATCTCAAGGAAAGAAGCGTCTTCAGACACATTCTTAGCTTGCAAATCTACGAAGCCGCCTTGGTCTTTAGGACCTTTTTGTCTCCACACTCTTAAAGTCAGATTCAATGTTTTTCCAGCCATGTTACGCCTCTTATTTATAGCTACGAGTTGCTAGATGTACGTTTTCAAATTTCAATTCTTCAGTGTGGCGAACAGAGGCTTTGTTTTCGCCTGTGTATTCCCACGCAGCCACGTGACAGAAGTTCGCGTCGTCACGTTTTGCTTCACCGTCAACTTGGTATTCTTCACGGAAGTGACCGCCGCAAGACTCTTTACGTTCCAAAGCATCGCGACACATCAACTCGCCAAGCTCCATGAAGTCTGCAACGCGTCCGGCTTTTTCAAGCTCTACGTTCAGATAGTTTGCATCACCAGGGATGCGCACATTCTGCCAGAATTCTTCACGCAATTTTGGAATCTCTTGAAGAGCTTTTTTAAGACCTTCTTCGTTACGACCCATGCCACAGTATTCCCACATGATATTTCCAAGTTCTTTGTGGAAGCTATCAACTGTGCGGTTACCTTTGATGTTCATAAGTTTAGAGATCTCTTGTTTCACACCATGTTCAGCCGCTTTAAAGGCATCGTTCGTGATCGAAACTTTTTCAAGCTTCGTTGAACCAAGATAGTTACCCAAAGTATATGGAAGAACGAAGTAACCGTCTGCCAAACCTTGCATCAATGCCGAAGCACCAAGACGATTCGCACCGTGGTCAGAGAAGTTTGCTTCACCCGCGACGAACAAGCCTGGAATTGTTGATTCCAAGTTGTAATCAACCCACAAACCACCCATTGTGTAGTGAGGAGCAGGGTAGATCATCATTGGTTGTTTGTACGGATTTTGACCTGTGATCTTTTCGTACATTTCAAACAAGTTTCCATAACGCTCAGAAATTTTGTCTTCACCCAAACGTTTAATGGAATCTGCGAAATCAAGGTAAACCGCTTTACCAGATTCATTCACGCCACGGCCTTCATCACAACGATACTTCGCCTGACGAGAAGCCACATCACGAGGAGCCAAGTTACCGAATGAAGGGTAAACGCGCTCTAGATAGTAATCGCGTTCGTTTTCTGGAATGTCGTTTGGATGACGTTTGTCACCAACGGCTTTTGGAACCCACACGCGACCGTCGTTACGAAGAGACTCAGACATCAAAGTTAGTTTTGATTGGTTTTCTCCGTGAACCGGGATGCAAGTTGGATGGATTTGTGTGTAACAAGGATTGGCGAAGTAAGCACCACGTTTGTGGGCTTTCCAAGCCGCCGTCACGGCACAAGCCATCGCATTTGTTGAAAGGAAGAAGACGTTTGAGTAACCGCCGCTGGCGATAACAACAGCGTCTGCTTCGTGAGATTCAATTTCGCCTGTGATCAAGTTACGTACGATGATACCGCGTGCTTTTCCATCAACGATAACAAGGTCCAACATTTCACGACGAGTGCGAAGTTCAACCGTGCCCGCATCAACTTGTCTCATCATCTCTGAGTAAGCACCCAAAAGAAGCTGTTGTCCTGTCTGACCGCGAGCATAGAATGTACGAGAAACTTGCGCTCCACCGAAAGAACGGTTTGCTAAAGTTCCACCGTATTCGCGAGCAAATGGAACACCTTGCGCCACCATTTGGTCGATGATGTTCGCCGACACTTCGGCCAAACGATAAACGTTGGCTTCACGCGCGCGGAAGTCGCCGCCTTTTACCGTGTCATAGAAAAGACGGTAAGTAGAGTCACCGTCATTTTGATAGTTTTTCGCGGCATTGATACCACCTTGAGCTGCCACCGAGTGAGCACGACGAGGAGATTCATGCACGCAGAATGCTTTTACTTTGTATCCAAGCTCACCTAGTGATGCCGCTGCAGACGCACCCGCAAGACCTGTTCCGACAACGATGATAGAGTGTTTTCTTTTGTTGGCAGGATTAACTAGTTTGTAATCGAACTTCGATTTGGTCCATTTGTCTTCAATAGAGCCACTAGGAATTTTGCTATCTAATTTGTTAGCCATTTATCTGCTCCTTAGTGTGCAAACACGAAAAGGTAAAGTGGTTGAGCGATAAAACCCAAAGCTACGATGATGCCATATGTGTAGCTTAGTTTTTTCCAAAGACCGCGGTAAGAGCCTTCCATCAATCCCAAAGATTGGAATGAAGAACCCACGCCGTGACTTAAGTGGAAGCCAAGAAGAATAAGAGCGACCACATACCAGATCACATAGCCTGGCATTTGGAAAACTTCTTCCATCAATCTAGCAAGGTCACGCATCACAACACCGTTCACGGTTGTTTCGTAGTGAGTGCCATATTTGAAAGTGATCAAGTGAAGAATGATAAAGACAAGAATCAAAGAACCCTGAACCGCCATAGTGCGAGAAGCAAGACTCACTCGTTTTTGCCCTGAAGCCGCCACTGCATAACGCGAAGATTTCGCAGCTCTGTTTTGCGCGGTCAATGAAACTGCCATGTACACGTGAGTGATTAAGGCCAAAACCAAAATCGCTTCTGCGACATAAAGCAAGTTGCCGCTTGTGATCGCATGTCCGTAAGCATTGTAAGCATCGTGACTGACGAAGATTAATAAGTTTCCGGCCATGTGAGCGAGTACAAAACCCGCCCAAACTAGACCAGAGATTCCCATTATGTATTTTTTCCCGACGGTTGAACCGAGAAATCCAGACATGGTGAAAAACCCCTTGTGTTATTACATTGTATTTTCTCAATAAGTTTACAATTGAACTTACTCCTCGGGGGCTGGATTTGTCTATGACACCCGTCATGTATCGCGACACGTTAAATATGGAATTTAGTTTTGCCTTTCCTAGACTTGCGATAGAACAAAACCTCTAAAATACGGGGTAAAAACATGAAGATTTTTGTGTGTATCAAGCAGGTGCCCGACACCGAAACAAAGATTAAAATCACTCCCGACCAAAACGGAATCGACACGGCGGGAATTAAATGGGTTTTGAACCCTTATGACGAGTATGCGGTTGAAGAAGCTGTGAAACTTCGCGATGCAAATGCTGGCTCCCAAGTGTGGGTTCTAAGCGTAGGTCCTAAGACTCGCGTCATCGAATCTCTAAGAACAGCTTTGGCAATGGGTGCTGATGAAGCGATTGTTGTAAATGCTGAAAATCTAGACAATTTTTCTACAGCTAAAGCGTTGGCCGAAGTTATTAAGGCTGAAGGCGGAGCTAAAGTTATCTTCTCTGGTAAATTGGCGATCGATGATAATGCCTCTTCTGTCAGCCAAATGCTTGCTGAGTTCTTGAATGTTCCTCATACAACTGTGGTATCGAAGTTTGCTTTCAACGGCGAAAATGTTGTCGTTGAGCGCGATATCGAAGGTGGAGCAAAAGAAGTGGTGCAAATGATGACACCAGCGGTTGTCGGAGCGAACAAAGGCCTTAATATGCCTCGCTACGCAAGTCTTCCAGGCATCATGAAGGCGAAGAAAAAAGTGATCAAAGAAGTTGAATTTGCTTCTTTGAACATTCCTGCTTCGGACATCAAAGTTAAATACTCCGGTTTCGCACTTCCTGCGGAAAAACCACCAGTAAAAATGCTAGCGGGTGATTCTTCAGCGCAAGCTTCTGAACTAGTTAAACTTCTTCGCGACGAAGCGAAAGTTCTATAGAGGTAAATCATGGGAAAAGTATTAGTTTTTGCTGAACAATCTCACGGAAATCTAAAACGCAGCTCTATTGAACTTCTTCAAGCAGCAGCTAAGTCTGGAAACACTGTTGTTGCGGTGGTTTTCGGTTCTCACGCAGGTGATGTCACAGCCGCGACAGCTCAAAACGGCGCGAATGAAGTTCACGTTGTTAAAGACGCTTCTTTAGATTCATACAATCCAGAGCTTTTCACTGCGAACATCGTTTCTGTTGTTGAAAAAGTTCAACCTTCCATCCTTCTTGCTTCTGCTTCTTCTACGGGTCGTGACTTGTTCCCGCGCGTAGCTGCTCGTTTGAACACGGGGATTGCAAGCGATTGCACAGAGCTTAATATCTCTGGCGATAACGTCACAGCGACGAAGCCAATGTATTCTGGAAAATGTTTTGCTAAAGCCAACTTCGAAAACAGCTCTGTAAAGATTGTTTTGATGCGTGCAAATCAACTTCCGGTAGCGGCGGCGGACACTTCTAAATCTGCAAACGTTGTTGAACAAGCGGTTGTAAAACCTGATCTTAAGACTTTGATCAAAGAGATCGTTAAAGGCGCTAGTGAAAAGCTTGATTTGACAGAAGCAAACATCATCGTGAGTGGTGGTCGCGGTTTGAAAGAGGCTGCGAACTTCAAAGTTCTTCATGATCTTGCGGACGTTTTGGGTGCAACTGTAGGTGCTTCACGTGCCGTAGTTGATGCTGGTTGGGTTAGTCACGGCATGCAAGTAGGACAAACTGGTAAAACAGTAGCTCCCACTTTGTACATCGCTGTGGGTATCTCGGGCGCGATTCAACACTTGGCAGGTATGAGTGGTTCAAAAGTTATCGTTGCGATTAACAACGATGCCAATGCTCCGATCTTCCAAAAGGCGACTTACGGTATCGTGGGTGACGCTCTTGAAATCGTTCCGAAACTCACTGAAGAGTTTAAAAAGGCTCTTCACCACTAATCGTGTTTAGAAAATACATTCTTCCGATTATTGTATTTGTCTTCTACCGAACCCTCTCATGGACATGGAGGGTTCGGCTTATCGAACCAGATTCCCTGAAAAATTCATTAGAAACTCAGAATCCTGTCGTGCTCGCGCACTGGCATGGGGATGAGCTTGCTCTTTTATCCATCGTAAAACGCTATCGCATTGCTACAATCGCATCGCAATCCAAAGACGGCGAGTTGATGGCGACGGTATTAAAATGGTTGGGGGCAAAGACCAGCCGAGGCTCCTCCACGCGTGGTGGAGTTCAAGCACTGAAAGGTCTCTTGCGTTTGATAAAAGACGGGGGAAATTGCAGCTTTGCAGTTGATGGCCCGAAAGGTCCGTTACACAAAGTAAAGCCTGGAGTTTTTGAAATCTCACGCATGATTTCTGGCCCGATTTACGCAGCCGGTGTTGCGTGCGACCGCGCGATTCATTTTCCAAAATCTTGGAATAAAACTTTTCTTCCAAAACCCTTCGCAAAAGTGATCATTTACTGGGTGGGTCCCATGACGGCGATCTCTCGTGAAGTCGATCCACGAAACCCAGACCTTGCTCTAGAGTTAGAAGGGCTTTTGCACCACGCGAGACAGCAAGCTCTTAAATTCATTGCGGATAATGATGCCTAGTGCTAGCGTTTTAGGGTGACTTGTCTTCAACTTTTTAAAGGGACTTTTAAAGTATGAAACTTCTATTAAGCATCTTGATGCTCATCTCTGTGAACTCCTATGCGCAAAAATCCACGGATGTTGTGGCTCAGGTTGGAAAAAAATCTATCACCGTTGAAGAGTTTAACAAAAAGTACAACGAGGTTCGTTCTCAGACGATCAACCCTCCAACAAAAGAACTTTTCCTTGAAGACTTGATCCGCTACGAAACGGGACTTCAAGAAGCTGAAAAACGTGGCTTGGCTAAAGACCCTGTGGTTCAAGAGCGTTTCAACCAGGAAATGTACAAAGCTTTGCTTGAAAAAGATCTTGGTCCTCGCATTCAAAAGATCCAAGTTTCTGATAAAGAAATGCAAGAATGGTACGC
The DNA here is from genome assembly GCF_001592745.1 of Bdellovibrio bacteriovorus. NCBI lineage: Bacteria > Pseudomonadati > Bdellovibrionota > Bdellovibrionia > Bdellovibrionales > Pseudobdellovibrionaceae > Bdellovibrio > Bdellovibrio bacteriovorus. The sequence continues at coordinate 1,482,321 of NZ_LUKD01000001.1, read as the reverse complement.
TAAAAACCCAGAACTTCGCACAAGCCACATCTTGATTGAGTTCAAACCTGGCGCGACTCCAGCGCAAGTAGCTGAAGCTAAAAAACGTGCGACAGAAATTTTTGACGAAGTTAAGAAAAGCAAAAGACCATTTGAAGAGCTTGTGAAACTTTATTCTGACGATGCTCTTTCTAAGCAAGCAGGTGGTGACATCGGCTGGCAATCTCGTGTAACTCTTGTTCCAGGTTATTATGAAGCTGCGGCATCCATGAAAGTCGGTGAAATCAAGGGGCTCATCGAATCTCAGTTCGGATTCCACATCATTAAACTTACGGGACGTAGAAGCTTTGAGAACGCAAATAAGCGTCAAATCAGAGCTGCTGTTTTCGACGAAAAAAGAAAACAGATCTTCAACGAATACTTCGATAAGTTGAAAAGATCGTACTCAATTAAAGAAAATAAGAGTGCGATAAAATAATAAGGAATATTTCTTATGAAATTTCTAAAGAGCCCCGCAAGTACGGGGCTTTTTATTTTAATGGCCTTTACCTTAGCGGGTTGTCCTTCCAGTTACCAAAAGATCTCTACCAAGCCCGTAGAGAAGGTGAACGATCATGTTTTAACTTCAAAACAGTTCGCCAACCAATTAGCACGTCGCCTTCGCAACTTCGATGCTTTAGCGGCCAAAGATCCCAACAATATCCATCGTGTTAAAGAAGAAATTTTGCGCGACTTCTTAGTAAAGAGTCTAACTTTGGATTGGGCCCGCTCCCAAAGCATCGTGATCTCTGAAAACATGCTGGATAAAGAAGTTGATAAGCTTCGAGCCAACTATCCCGATGATCTTTCATTTCGTCGAGCTTTGGCTTTAGAAAACCTTTCTTTTTCAGAGTGGCGCGAAGAACTCCGCTATGGTTTGGTAGAAAAAGAAGTATTTAAGAAACTAAACGAAAAGATTAAGCCCCCGACTGACGAAGAAATCAAACGCTACTACGAAGACAATAAAGACCGTTGGAAACGTAAAGAGCGTATTTATATCCGCCAGATCGTTGTTGATGAAGACGCCAAAGCGGATGCCATTAGAACTGATTTAAAAACTTCCGACTTCGGCGAGATCGCTCGTAAGTTTTCAATCACTCCCGAAGGTAAAACAGGTGGTGTTGTCGGTTGGATTGAAAAGGGCAGTGTGGATTACTTTGACCCGTTATTTAGCGCCGGTGCCGGTCTACAAACCGTTAAAAGTCCTTTTGGTGTTCATCTTATTCGCGTAGAAAAGAAGGCTCCACCAACGACTCAGCCGCTAGAAGAGGTCAAATCACAGATTATTCGCGCTCTTCGTGCTCAACGCGAGCAGGCGGAGTATGTGGCTTGGCTTGATGCTCAGCTCAGAAGTAGTAAAGTCCTAAAGGACTACGATTTAATGAACTCGATTACGGTTGATACGCGAGGACCCAATGATTAGTTTTCTTTTTCCATTTTTGATTGCTACACCAGTTCACGCCGAGCTTGTGGAAAAAACTGTGGCTATCGTGAATACCGAGCTAGTTTTGGAATCCGATTTTAAAGAACTGCAAAATCGTATCGGCAAACCAGGCCTTATCGACGAAGCGTTGTTATTTGATAAAGCACCGACAAGTCTAAAAGGGGATCGTAAAGCTCAGCTAGATTATCTTATTAACGAAAAGATTTTAGAGTCTGAAGTAAAACGTTTAAATCTTTCCGTCACTTCGGACCGCGTGGAGTCTGAACTTAAAAGCATGGCGAAAAGAAATAACGTCACTGAGGCCGAGCTATTAAACATCATCAAGGGCCAAGGAATCTCTGCGTCGGAGTATAAGACTTTTCTTAAACACAGTATCGAAAAACAATCTTTAATGGATTCAGAGATCATTTCAAAACTTCGTATCTCTGATGAAGATGCTTTGAACGAATACTTGAAAACAAGCCCCAGCAGCCGTCCATCAATTGATGAATTTTCGGTTTCACACATCTTTTTTAATCCAAAGAAAGGCGGCGCTGAAGCCGCACTTCAAAGAGCACAAGCTGCCGCCGGTAAAGTCCGTGCCGGTGATAATTTTGAAACCTTGGCTCAACAATTCAGTGAAGATCCGAATTTCTCTTCTGGCGGAAGCTTAGGTACATTCAAATCCGGTGAATTCTTGCCAGAGATTGAAGAAGCCATTTCAAATTTAAAAGTAGGCGAAACAACTCCCGTTGTTAAATCGCGTATGGGTTATCATATCGTGAAGCTCACTGGAAAAAAACTGACGACAGATCCAAAGTTTGAAAGAGCCAAAGATCGTATCAAGGCCCAACTTTTAGAAGCGAGCTTTAAGCGCCAACTTAAAACATGGTTGCAAAGCAAACGCGACGAGATCTTTGTTCGTATCAATGAGTAGACTTAGAATCGCTCTTACCACCGGCGACGTCGACGGCATTGGCTTTGAGGTCACTGCCAAAGCCCTTCATAAACTGGGTCCACAAAAAACCGTTCAATTTATTTTGTGGCGCCCGGAAGAGGCCGATAAAAAATATCTCCGTCTCATCGACAAGAAGTTTGAACGCATCACCGTCGAATCCCTTCAAGAAGCCTTAAAAATCGATGGGCCTTATCTAATCGATATTGCTTCCGATGAATCGCCCGCTCGATGGGTAGAGACAAGTGCCGAAGCTTGCTTAGAAAAAGTTCTAGATGGCATCGCGACGGCTCCTCTTTCAAAAACCAGCATTAAAGAGGCCGGTTTTAAAGATCTTGGGCACACGGATATTTTAAAAAGACTCTCCGGAAGCAAATACGTGAACATGGGTTTCGTTGGAGAAAAATTCAGCGTGGTTCTTGCCACCGCACATACACCCATCAAAGACGTAACAAAGCACCTCAGTTTCACCGTGCTTGCAGAAACATTAAAAAACGCCAATGAACTTCGCAAAAAACTTCCCGCGGCTCAAGCTAAGCGGCCGATTGCCGTCTTAGGTTTAAATCCACACGCGGGCGAACAAGGCCTTATTGGAAAGGAAGAGCTCCTTCTGTTCCCACAGCTTTCAGCCTTTGCAAAAGAAAATAAAATCCCGGTGGAAGGTCCTTTGGTCCCCGATGCCGCATTTTTCCCTTCCAATTGGCAGCGCTATTCAATGTACGTGGCTCTTTACCATGACCAGGGCCTAATCCCGTTTAAAACAATCCACGGGCAGGATAGCGGCGTTCATATTAGCTTAGGCATTCCTTTTGTTAGAACCAGCGTCGATCACGGGACGGCGAAGGATATTTTCGGTTTAAATAAAGCCAATCCGCATTCGATGATTGATGCCATTCGCTGGGCTATAAAATTAGCTCGACTCTCGCGTTAAAAAATCATATTTCTAAATACTTCCACTTATTTACAGAGGTGACTTATGTTTCAACCGGTTATTTTTAGAGAGTACGATATCCGTGGAGTTTACAACGGACAATTCGACGATAATTTCGCATACCTCTTGGGCCGCGCTTACGTTGTCTACATGAAACAAAATAAAGGCCTTACAAATCCAACAGTCGCTTTGGGTTGTGATGCTCGTGAAAGTTCTCCAGCAATTATCAAGAATCTTGCAAAAGGGATGATGGATTCCGGAGCTAAAGTTATTCACTTGGGTCTTGTGACAACCCCAGTTTGTTATTTTTCAACTTTTGAGTTGAAAGGCGTCGATGGCGCGATTCAAGTTACGGGTTCGCACAATCCTCCTGAATACAATGGCTTTAAAATTTCTGTAGGCAAGGGCACAATCTTCGGTGCGGAAATTCAAAAACTTCGCGAGATCATTCAAAAAGGTGAGTACATTGATGGAAAGGGTTCTGAAGAACATTTCGATATCAAGCCTATGTACTACGAGCGCTACAAAAAAGAATTCGGCACCATCAAAAATACGAAAGTCGTTCTTGATTGCGGTAACGGCGCTGGTGGATCCGTAGTTCGCGGACTATTCAACGCTGTTGGTTTAAATCCAACAATTCTATTTGAACAACCAGATGGAACATTCCCGAACCACCATCCAGATCCAACTGTAGAAGAAAACTTGGAAGATCTAAAAAAACAAGTCGCTAAAGAAGGTGCCGTTTGCGGTATCGGCTTTGACGGTGATGCCGATCGTATCGGTGTTGTCGATCACACAGGTCGCATGGTTTACGGTGACGAATTGATGGTAATCATCGCTCGCTCAATCTTAGCTGAACAAAAAGGCGCAAAGATCATCGGCGACGTAAAATGTTCGGATCGCTTGTACCACGATGTTTCTGAGCACGGCGGCCAGCCGATCATGTGGAAGACAGGTCACTCTTTGGTAAAAGAAAAAATCAAAGTAGAAAAAGCTCCATTCGGTGGTGAAATGTCAGGTCACGTTTTCTTCGCAGATCGCAACTACGGTTACGACGATGCTCCTTACGCGGCTTTGCGTTTGGTAGAGATCTTGGCAAAAACTGGAAAAACAATTCCACAATTGCTTGAAGGTTTGCCACCAGCATTCAACACACCAGAAATCCGTATCGACACAACTGAAGAGAAAAAAGTTTTGATCGTAGAAAAAATGATCGAAGCTTTCCCAAACAAGCCAGGCGTCGACTACAAAGTGGACTTCACTGATGGCATCCGCTTGTCTTTCGAAGATGGTTGGGCTTTGTGCCGTTCATCAAACACACAACCTGTTGTCGTCGTTCGCTACGAATCCACAACTCAAGCCGGACTGGACAAAATCCGCAACCGCGTAGAAGCCGTAGTAAACAAATACCTCTAAAAGGTACCTGCTTCCTATCGTTTCAAAAAAGTACCAGGTTAAAAAAGAAAAGCCCGTTCCAAAAGAGCGGGCTTTTTATTTGAGCCTTCACCAGACTCGTCCGTGTTTCACTCCTACCGTGTTAACAGCCCGATTCCCAGTCACCGGTCCTTAGGCTATGCACACGTTGGAGGTTCTTGCTTCAGATACCTAATACTTAAAAATAGTCAGGATCAGAAAAATAATCACAAGGATTACTTTAGTAATCTCAAGAATACGCCGAATACGTAAGTACGTGTTTTTACGCATCGGATACCTCCTGTTTTTATCGGACAGGAGATCCACCAAAAGCGATTCTGGCAAAGGCCTGATTCGCTTTTGCATTTTTCAGACCCTATTTATCGAATCTGAAGTTGTTCTTGATCTAACCCAACAGTGAGTACAGCACCTAGTGAAGAGATCAATGCCATCTCTTCTTCCAGCGCCATGATTCTATCTATTTTCACGTGCACCTGTGATTTGAGATTAAACCCGTAGATATCAAGTTCATCACCGCTGCTTAAGACACCACCGATAAATTTAATCTGTTTTTCTAGCGCGCGATTTTTTGAAAAATAAAAGATTCGTCCTTTTTGAATATGGGGATTTGCCATTAACGAAACGGAAGCTCGATCATCAGCATTCACCACTGTATTGACGTGAGGGCCGATAGCGCTGAACAGTTTTAAATAATTTTTTTCAAGTTCCGCCGAGTGCTCACTTAGGTTTTTGATAACAACAACATCTGCTTGAATTCTAGATATATCACCGAACAAAAGATCTTTCTCTGGAACCACAAGAATATAAGGTTTTTCTTCAGGTAATACTAGTTCAGCGTGCCACTTAAAAGTAGGCACACTCTGTCCAGCATTTTTAAAATGTTTCTGAATATATTCAGCCGTTTTTTCTAAACCATTGACGCCAGTAACAACAATGGAAACCTTGCCATACAAACTCATAATGACTCTCCTCTCATCAGCCTTAAGCGGCTCTGATTTTTTTTCGATGGAGGAAAGGATGGTTTCGATTTGTTTCTTTTGTTCTTTAAGAAGCTCGGCTTCCTGATTGATAAGATCAAGTCGCGTGCGCATTGTGATTTTTAATTTTTCAGAATCAAGTGCATGATCGGACTGTAAAAGACTTTTTATTTCCGCAAGACTAAATCCCAAGTCCTTAAATTCTTTAAGACGTTTTGCCAAAACCAACTGTGTGTCGTCGTAATAGCGATAGCCGTTTTCTCCACGAGTGCGAGACTTAAGCAGTCCCATCTTCTCATAAAGGCGCAAAGCTTTTGCCGAAACACCAACTGCTTTTGAAAATTGTCCGATCGTTAGCCAGTTCTTCATCCTAACCTCTAGATGAATCTCAGGCTTACCCTTGGGTCAAGGTCCACAAAATAAAAAAGGCCAGGAAAAAATCCCAGCCTTTTAATTCTTGTTCGTTCTACCAACCAACTAAGGTTGGCGATAAGGGTCCGAGCGCAAGGCGGAGGGTTTCGGCTGCCACGTAGGCGTACTTTTGTACGCCGGAGAGCAAGTCGAGACCCGACAACGAAGTCGATCGGGTCCTTAGCGACGACCGCGATTAAGCAAGACGAAGAGCGATGATCAACGCGTAGATAACTAGAGATTCGATAAGAGCTAGACCCAAGATCATTGGGATCAATAGTTTACCAGAAGCTGCTGGGTTACGAGCGATACCATCAAGAGCTGTAGAAGCTGTTTTACCTTGAGCCATTGCACCTGCGAATACAGACAATGCGATAGCGATAGCAGCTGCGATAGCAACCAAACCGCGGTCAGTAGCAACAGAAGCAGCAGCTTCAGTAGCAGCTGGAGCAGCTTCTTGTGCGAATGCAGATACAGAAGCCAACAAAGCAACCATAGCAACGATCATTTTTTTCATGTGATTTCTCCTCAATATGAGTGGTTAAGTTTGCTCTCTAGTGATCGTGTGCAATCGCGAATGCCACGTAGACCATTGAAAGCAATGTAAATACAAAAGCCTGAACAAAACATACGAACAATCCCATGATGTAAAATGGGATAGGTACACCAATTGGAACTAGATCCAAGAACACAGACAATACTGTGTGGTCACCCATCATAACGTTCGCAAGACGAAGACCCAAAGAGAACGGACGAACAAAGTGTGAAACTAGTTCGATCACGAACATCAAAGGAGCAAGGAAAAGAACCGGACCCATGAAGTGTTTAAGATAAGCGAACACGCCGTTTTCTTTCACACCTTGGAAGTTATAGAACAAGAACATCAAAACACCGAAACCGAATGTCGTGTTGATGTTTTCAGTTGCAGGAGTCATCCCTGGAATCATCCCGATCAAGTTGTTTAAAAGAATAAAGAAGAAAACAGAAGTGAAGAAAGGAACATAGTGTTTACCGTGTTCACCGATAACCATCTCTGCAAGTCCATCCATCATTTCCGTCAACATTTCCATGATGCCACGAAGAGAAAATTTGCTTGCTGGAAGAACTGCCGTTTCACCTTTACCAAGTGAAGCGCGAGCTGCCATACCGATAGCCATTGTTGCTACTGTAGCGGCACCAAGAGTTGCAACGTGTGCGTACTCGTGACCAACACCAGGAATGAGTTGTGTCCAGTTAAATGACATGGTCTTTTCCCTCTCGTAAGGCTTCTTTCACCGCATACACAAACGCTGAAAGAATAAAACTAGCAACCCCCATTGCGAACCATAAGGTATCGAACCATGGCATGGCTGTTAGCTTAAAGATAATAATCCCTAAAATCGCGTACTTAAATACAATGATACCGATAGACAGGGCAACCAATTTCTTCTGGAAGATAAGGCTCCAGCCCCAACCCAGTAATAAAAAGCTAAGAAAGATGGTTGAGGAGCCCGCTACAAAGGAAAGCGCATGTTGCGGTGCGGAAAAAAGATGCAAAAGCAGGCCGCCAAGAACGATCACGAAGATTTGCGCTATTAAAATAGGTTTCATGGCTTCCTAGGGTTTATCGGAATCTGAATTCTTCTCATCCTCTTTTTGCAGTTTACGAAGAAGCCAGATGACTCTCCATAACCAGCCAATCAAAGCCGCAAAGGTCAAACCGACAAAGATAAGGCCTTTTGTTTGATACTTTTGATCGAGGAATTGCCCTAGGTAAAAACACCCCAAGATCAAACCGACAAGTTCAAAGCCCATGGATGCAAAAATTATATACTTCTTCATTACTTCCTAAAGCCTTTCGCTCCCGGAGCATTTTTCATGCGCTCTTGCATGCGCTTGATTCGAAGTTCGATGTATTCAGGCGGATTGTATTTTTCTTTATGGGCTTCAAGAACGGCAATGGCACTCTTAAAATCCAAATTTTCTTCATAACAAACAGCCAACGTCAGCGCGACGTTTTCTTGAATCGCCTTTTCTGGATATTTTTGAATCAGCTCTTTAAATATCTCTGCCGCTTTTGCGAAGTCTTTGCGCGCGACCAAGATATTTCCTTTTAACATCAAAGCACTAAAGCGAGTGTTCTCGTCGCCTTTCAGTTTTAAGAGTGAATCAATCTCGGACTCAGCTTGAAAAAAATTATTCTGATAGTACTGAGCACGCGCGATGTTCATCTTATATTGAGCCGCTTCGAGATCCGTGTGTGGCATCTGTTGAAGTTTGCTATATTCAATGATCGACTGCTGATAGTTCTGAAGATTATTAAAATAAATCGCAGCTATTTGTTTTTGCGACTCAAGGCGCTCTTTTTCGTCTGTCGAATGCAAAACAATGAAGTGATGATAATCAACGGCTTTATTAAAATCTTTGATCTCAAAAAATGAAATGCGCGCGGCCTCGCGAGCAGCTTCTAAGGGATATTTCGTTGGAGCATTTCTTTTGATGACTCGATCTAAATAGCTCAGGCCAATACGGTAATGTTCCTGAGCTATTTCTTTTTGGGCTTGCTTATAATCCGCCTCCTCTTGGGAAGAGCAGGCGGTGAGGGCCAACACTAAGACAATCAGAAGGCCTCTGACCATCTTAGTGCGTGACTCCTGCTGGAGTCGGCGTTGATTCTTCAGTTGCATCATCTTCTTCAACAACTGCAACACCTGTAACGGTTTCTTCTTTTTCATCGATATTGATCAAGCGAACACCTTGAGTGTTACGTCCTAGAACAGAGATGTCCGTCACTTTCATGCGGATAACTTGTCCTTTATCAGTGGAAAGAATAAGTTCCATTTTTTCCGAAACTTTCTTCGTACCGATAACAACGCCCACTTTTTCTGTCGTTTTCTGAGTGATAATACCTACACCACCACGAGATTGGATGCGGTATTCGCCTGTTTCAGAGCGTTTACCGTAACCTTTTGATGTCACCATCAAAATCGTGTCTTTCGTGTTCTTTTCTAGCACTTCCATAGCAACGACGATGTCGTCTTTAGCTAACGTGATTGCTTTTACGCCACGAGCAGTACGACCCATTTCACGTACGTCAGCTTCATTGAAGCGGATCGACATACCTTCTTTAGTCGCGATGAAGATATCACTTTGACCATCAGAGATCTTAACGTCGATAACTCCGTCTTCAAGATCCGTCGTCAATGCGATAATACCGGCTGCTCTTGGATTCGCGAAAGAATCCAAAGATGTTTTCTTAATCACACCTTTTTCAGTCAACATAACAACGTATTTGTTTTCGCTGAATTCATCCACTGGAAGAATCGCACGAACACTTTCACCACTTGCTAGCTGAACGACGTTCGCCAAAGATTTACCTTTCGAAGTGCGGCTTCCTAGTGGAAGTTTATGCACTTTACACCAGTAAACTTTACCCTTGTCCGTGAAGACAAGAAGCATAGTCTTAGTCGAAGCAGAGAATAGATCTGTTACGTAGTCTTCTTCTTTCGTTTCCATGCCTTTTAAGCCTTTACCACCACGTTTTTGCACGCGGTATTCAGCTGTTGGCATACGTTTGATAAGACCCGTGTTCGTAACAGTCACAACCATGTCTTCGTCCGCGATCAAATCTTCATCCTCGATATCATCAAGGTTTCCTTGGATTTGAGTGCGACGAGGGTCAGCGTAACGTTTTTTGATGTCTTCTAGTTCGCCCACGATGATTTTGTAAATTTCGCGAACATCGGCAAGAACGAATTTCAACCAGTCGATTTGTTTCATCAACTCGTCAAGTTCTTGGATGATTTTATCACGTTCTAGGCCTGTTAAACGTTGCAAACGCATTTCTAGAATCGCGACTGCTTGACGTTCAGAGAATTCAAACTTCGCCATCAAGGCTTCACGAGCCGTCGTCGCTTCCTTAGAAGCACGGATCGTTTTGATCACTTCTTCAATGTGATCCAAGGCTTTTTTCAAACCTTCCAAGATGTGAGCGCGCTCTTGGGCTTTTTTAAGTTCGAAGATACAACGTTTCGTAACAACGTCACGACGGTGATCAACGAATGCTTCAAGCATACCTTTTAGATCGAAAGTGACCGGTTGGTTTTTCGCATCCAAAGCCAGCATGATGATGCCCAGGCTGATTTGCATTTGCGTGTATTTGTATAGACGATTCAAGATAACGCTGGCGTTTTCACCGCGTTTCAATTGAATCACAATACGCATACCTTCACGAGATGACTCGTCGCGGATATCAGAGATACCTTCGATTTGTTTGTCGCGAACAAGGTCCGCAATGCTTTCGATCAATTTTGCTTTATTAACTTGGTAAGGGATCTCAGTAACGATGATCTCTTCACGGTCTTTGCCCGGTACGATTTCCGCAACGGCTTTCAATGTGATGATACCACGGCCTTTTTTATAGGCTTGCAAGATACCTTCACGACCGGCAATCACACCGTAAGATGGGAAGTCTGGGCCCTTGATGTGAACCATCAAGTCTTCAAGTGTACAGTCCGGCTTATTGATAAGTTCAATACAACCATCAATGACTTCGCCCAAGTTGTGCGGAGGAATATTTGTCGCCATACCAACGGCGATACCTGAAGAACCATTCACCAAAAGATTCGGGAACTTCGCCGGTAGAACTAGAGGAATCTGCAAAGAGTCGTCGTAGTTCGGTCCGAACGGAATAGTTTCTTTATCGATATCTTGCAAAAGTTCTTCTGCAAGATGAGTCATACGGATCTCAGTGTAACGCATAGCTGCCGCGCTATCGCCGTCGATAGAACCGAAGTTTCCTTGTCCATCCTCAAGTGGATATCTCAAAGAGAAATCCTGGGCCATACGAACCATAGTTTCGTAAACCGCAGAGTCACCGTGAGGATGGTATTTACCGATTACGTCCCCGACAACACGGGCAGACTTCAAGTAAGGTCTGCCAGGTCGGTTGTTCATTTCACTTTGTGCAAACAAGACACGGCGGTGAACTGGTTTTAAACCGTCGCGAACATCGGGTAGGGCACGACCCACGATAACAGACATCGAGTACTGAAGGTAGGCATCACGCATTTCCTTACTGACATCGACGCGGGTTACGCCTTTTTCTTCATTATTATTTTCCATAACTTCACCAACTTAAAAAACTAAAATTAAACGTCCAAACTACGAGCAAGAAGGGCATTGTCATGGATGAACTGACGACGCGGTTCAACCATTTCACCCATCAAGATTGAGAATGTCTCATCCGCTGCAACAGCATCATCAATGTTTACTTGAAGAAGAGTGCGGTTTTCCTTATTCAGTGTAGTTTCCCACAACTGCTCCGGATTCATCTCGCCCAATCCTTTGTAACGTTGGATGTACATTCCTTTTTTCGTAGATTCCATTACGTGAGAATAGAATTCGTTGTAGTTATCGAACTCAATTTCAGTTTCACCTTCCATGATTGTCATCGGAAGAGTGCTCACACCTTGGATATCATTCCAGATTTTACGAAGCTCGATAATTTCGGAAGAACGCAAGCTTTCAAGGCTGAATTTTGTCGTCATACGATCCGCGTAACGAACAGTGTAGATGTCAGCATAAGGTTTTCCTGTAGCTTCATCTGTTTTAACTTCGCCTTTGTACTCTGTGATACCCAGTTTTTGATTTCCTTTAATCCAATCACCCAAATCGTTCAAAGAAGTTTGGATTTTACCAGCGTCGGCGAAAGTTTTTTCGAAATCGCCTACCTTGCTTAACAAGAAATACAAAACATCTTTGTCGTACTTTTTTGAAGATACACGAAGAAGGTCATTGAATCTTTGAATGTTCAAAATCAATTGACGAAGATCGGCTTCTTTCAAGCTTTCTTTTCCTTTGATTTTGAAAGCATTCAAACCAGAGCTTAAAAGGAACTCGGTTAATGCTGCTTCGTTTTTCAAATAAGTTTCTTCTTTACCTTTTTTCGCACGGTAAAGTGGTGGTTGAGCGATGTAAACATAACCGCGCTCTAGAACCTCCGGCATTTGACGATAGAAGAATGTCAAAAGCAGAGTCATGATGTGCGATCCGTCGACGTCGGCATCGGTCATGATAATGATTTTGTGATAGCGGATTTTATCCACGTTCACGTTGTCTTTACCGATACCAGTTCCCAACGCAGAGATAATAACTTTGATCTCTTCAGAAGAAATAATTTTATCAAAACGCGCTTTTTCGACGTTTAGGATTTTACCTTTCAAAGGCAGAATCGCTTGAGTACGACGATCACGTCCTTGTTTCGCAGATCCACCGGCAGAATCTCCCTCCACCAGGTATAATTCGCAAAGTGCGGGGTCACGTTCTTGGCAGTCCGCCATCTTACCCGGCAAAGATCCACCATCCAGTGCTGTCTTACGACGAGTCAAATCACGAGCTTTACGAGCGGCTTCACGAGCACGCGCCGATTCCACACACTTAGAAATAATATTCTTAGCCACGGCAGGATTACGATCCATCCAGTCCGCAAGTTTTTCATTCACTAAGGCTTCAACGATACCTTTAACTTCGGTGTTCCCAAGTTTCGTTTTCGTTTGTCCTTCAAACTGAGGCTCACGAACCTTTACTGAAATCACGGCTGCCAAACCTTCGCGGATGTCTTCACCCTCAAGGTTTGCTTTCAAATCTTTCAGAAGGTTTTTTTCCGTCGCGTACGCATTCGTTGTACGAGTCAAAGCCGCACGGAAACCAACTAAGTGAGTACCACCTTCGTGAGTATTGATGTTGTTACAGTACGTGAAGATAGATTCCGAATAAGAATCATTCCACTGCAAAGCGATTTCTACGTCGACATTGTCTTTTTCACCTTTGAAGTAAACGACTTCATTGTGAAGAGATTTTTTAGATTGATTCATGTACTGAACGAATTCAGCAACACCGTTTGCATATTGGAAATCTTGTTTCTTTCCTGATCTTTCGTCTTTCAAAGAAATATGAAGACCCGCATTCAAGAATGCAAGTTCACGAAAACGATTTGCAAGTGTAGCGAAATCATAGATGACAGTTTCATCTTTGAAAATTTGACGGTCCGGTTTGAACGTCACTGTCGTTCCAGTTTTATTCGAAGCTTCACCTTGAGCTACTGGCGCGACGATGCGGCCACGCTCATAGTTTTGTCTCCATACGAAACCTTCACGATGAACTTCGACAGAAACACGGTCAGAAAGTGCATTCACAACAGAAGCACCCACGCCATGTAGACCACCGGAAACTTTATAACCACCACCGTCGAATTTACCGCCGGCATGAAGAACGGTCATAACGATTTCAAGAGCAGATTTACCATTTTTGTGTGCGCCTACGGGAATACCGCGGCCATCATCTTGAACTGAAACCGATTCATCGGCATTGATTGTGACGTAGATGTGTTTGCAATGTCCTGCAAGATGTTCGTCTACCGAGTTATCCACAATCTCATACACAAGATGGTGATAACCTTTGAAACCGGTATCACCGATATACATCCCTGGACGTTTACGAACGGCTTCAAGTCCTTCAAGAACCTGAATCGAGTCGGCGGAATATGTTTTTTGTTCTTCGACTGACACTGTGTACCCCTCACTGACTGCATACACCCTGGAAAACCAGAGTGAAGTTATTCATCGAGGATGTGACCATCCTTGATGCGCAAAACGGAAAGCTGATCGAGGCTGAAAGATTCAGGCAATGTGAAATCTGTCGTCGTCACAAAAATCTGCGTATTGATCTCGTGTAAGAACGTAATCAGTGCATCTCTTTTGGCTTTATCGAGTTCAGATAAAACATCGTCTAACATCAAAACCGGATAGGTTCCGTGAGCCTTCCTATGATACACAATTTGGGCCATTTTGAAAGACAATATGATGGCTCTTTGCTGCCCTTGGCTACAATAAAATCTTGAGTCTTTTTGCCCATATAGGAACACAATATCGTGCTTGTGAGGGCCTACCAGACTGGTTCCAGATGAGAGCTCCGCATCATGCAGTTCATTCATCCTTTTTTGCAGCGCAAATTGGACTTCTTCTCGGGTAAAACCCACCGCATTTTGATCCGAAATCAGGTATTCCACCGAGATATCCACAGCGTCATTTTTAGAAATGTACTGCATGGCATTATTAAAATCTTTCGAAAGACCCGCTAGAGCATTGATCCGGGCGTGGCTTAAATCGGCCGCTAAACGCAAGAATTGGGGGTTTAGAGCGTCCAAAAGGTTCTCCGTGACCGTTTTGTCGTTCAAACCCTCCAAATAGTTTTTAAGGATCTTATTGCGCGTTTTCAAAGCTTTGCGATATTCCGCGATCAAATCCGCATTTCTTCGTTCAAAGGTGATGAGTAATTCATCTACAAGTTCACGGCGATAATCCGCACCTTCCTTGATCGATGCTAAACTTTCGGGACTGAACACGACACTAGCAAAAATCTTGCGCACGTCAGTGGAAGACACTTTCTTATCGTTCAAAGTTAGTACTTTGCGACTTTTGCTTAATCCAAGTTTGAGTTTGTAGTGGAGATCATTTTGAGTAATCAGCGCTTGGATCAAAGCCTCTTGGTTATTCGAGTTGATCAAGGTGCGATTATCACTGTAGCGAAAAGAGTCTCCTTGAGAAATCAGGTACATGGCCTCAAGAAGATTTGTTTTACCTTGCCCATTTTCACCGACAAATACATTCACACGCGGAGAAAATGGAACTACTACGTCCCGGTAATTACGAAAATTAACAAGACGTAGCTTTTCAAAAATCATCAGATTCTCATAGGCATCACAACGCAAGTGTAAGACGTGTCGTTGTGAGGACGGATCAATCCAGGAGAAAGATGATCGTTCAATTCGAAATCAATTTTGTCTTGGCTCATACTCGTCAAGATGTCAGTCACATACTTCGCGTTGAAACCAATTTTAATTTCTCCGCCTGCGTATTCAACTTCGATCTCTTCTTTCGCGTCACCAAGCTCTGGGTTGTTCGAAGAAATTTCCATACGGCCGTTAGAAAGATTTAACAGCACCGCTTTGGATTTTACGTTCGCTAAAAGTGATACACGCTTCAATGAAGTTAAGAATGCTTCACGGTGGATCATTACTTTTTGCGGAAGTTTCTGTGGAATAAATTGTTGATAATTCGGGTACTTTCCTTCGATCAAACGGATCATCAAGATTGTTGATGAATGTTTCAACACGAATTGAGAACCTTCGATTGCGATTTCCACATTTCCATCAATGCCTTCCAAAATCTTTTTGATTTCGTGAAGACCTTTACGAGGAATGATAACACCTTGAGTAGCGGCCACTTTCACTTCAGAAAGCGGTTTGTTCACTAGACTCATACGGTGACCATCCGTCGCCACCATCTTAAATCCACCTTGAGGTGAAAGTTCAAAGAACACACCGTTCAGGTGGTAACGAGTTTCATCATTGGAAACAGAGTAGATTGTTTTATCAATCATCTCTTTCAGAACACCGGCATTGATGCTGATAAAACCTTGAGAGTTGTATGTTGGGAAGATCGGATATTCTTCAGCAGAGATACCGACGATTTTTGAAGTGTACTTCCCTTGCTTGATTTCCAACCAGTTGTTTTCTTTTTTGATTAAAGTGATTGGGCCTTCAGAAAGTTCTTTTGCGATTTCGAAAAGACTTTTTGCAGAGACCGCCACTTTTCCCGGTTGATGTACTTGAACCTTTGTTTGGTCTGTCAGGCTGACTTCCAAATCTGTTGCAAAAACTTTTAAAGCATTTTGATCAGCTTCCAAAAGGACGTTGATGAGAATGGGCATTGTGTTGCGCTTCTCAACAATGTTCTGTGTCTTTCCGATAAGGCTTAATAAATCTCTTTTATCAATTTCAAGTTTCATACAACCTCTTGAGCCCTCTTATTAACTATTACTATTAATATAAATAACTAGTAGTAGTAGTAGGGGCGTGGAAAACCTAACAAATCCCCTAAACCCATGTAAACACTAAAAAACACTTGTGGATAAAGACTCTGCATAAATCGTCTTAAACTTGGTTGATTTTGGGGGTAACTCGGATCCACATTTTAAGCCCCAAATTTTTCCTCAACCTTATCCACAGTCCACATTCACACGCCTGTGATATTGTGGATTCTCTGTTCTAAATCTTCGATATCTTTGGAAATATCTTGATCCGTGGATTGTAGATTCTTGACGCGTTCTAGAGCATTCATCACAGTTGTGTGATCTTTTCCGCCAAAAGCCTTCCCGATATCCACTAAAGATTTATCCAAGAACTTCTTAATCAAATACATCGCAATTTGACGTGGAACGACAATTGGCTTGGCGCGAGTAGAGGATTTAAGATCCAAAACGCGCACTTTATAATGGTCTGCTACAAGCTTCATGATCTCTTCAACAGAGATCGTGGATTGCGTTTCATGGTGCGAAAGAATGCGTTTAACAAGCTCGTGATCGATCGGAAGGCCTTGCAGTTCAGAGAACATTTTGACCTTCTTAAGATTACCTTCAAGCTCTCTGATCGAACGTTTTGAGATTCTTGCGATATAATTCACAACATCTTCAGGTAAACGAACGTTAAATTTTTCGGCTTTATAACGCAGGATCGCGATACGAGTCTCTAAATCCGGCATAGTGATATCTGCAATCAAACCGCGTTCTAGGCGAGTGCGACTGCGGTCTTCTAAACCATGGATATCTTTCGGCATACGATCGCTGGCTAAGATGACTTGCTTACGACTGTCGATAAAGCTGTTGATAGTGTGGAAAAATTCTTCTTGAACCGCTTCACCGCGTGCGATGAACTGCACGTCATCCACTAAAAGAATGTCTGAGTTCTCGCGATATTTTTGGCGGAACTTATCCATTTCGTGGCGACGAATCGCCGAAATACACTCATTCATAAAGCGTTCAGCCGAAATATAGGTAATTCTAAGTTGCGGATATTGCTCGCGAATATGGTTTCCAGCGGCATGAAGTAAGTGCGTTTTACCCATTCCAACCGGTCCATATATATAGAGAGGGTTGTAATCGTCGGCCCCAGGGTTGCGGGCGACATTGAAGCAAGCTGCATGCGCGAACTCGGAATTTTTTCCCACAACGAATGTGGAGAAGGTAAGCTCTTGGTTAAGAGTATCCTGCCCAGACCTTGGTTGAGTAATCTGGATATTCTGAGCACGAGCTAATTGCGCCTGAAGGATTTCTGTACCACCCATAACTTCATCAGGGATATGAGAAGTCTCAATATGAGCATTTACTTTGTTCCCCGTAATACTAAACTCAACCTCAAAAGGCTTCCCGTAAGTATCCGAAATCTCAGTGTAAATTTTATCTTGAAGATTTTCGATCACAAAATACTGATGTAAAGCATTTGGGACCCCAAGTATTATTCTTGGTCGTTCTTGAGTACCCGCGGTATTCACGTATTCAATAGGGTCCAGCCAGGTATCCAATAACTTATTGTTATCGTTCCGGCTTTTCATCTTTGATTTGATTAGTGTCCAAAAAGACGAGTTTAACTCCACGCGATTCCCCTCAAGCAGGGCAGGTCTTAACAAGGGGAGCTGAAGTTTTCAACAGTTGACCTTATTGCCGCAACGTGCTTTATTAGTGCCCCACGTATCTAGTTGTGAACAACTTTGTGGCATACATATATAGATGTAACTGACGTCATTTAGCGTCGTAATTTTCTGTCCGGGGAGAAGAGTAATGAAACGTACATACCAACCATCAAATAAACGTCGTAAAACTACACACGGTTTCCGCGCTCGTATGGCTACAAAAGCTGGCCAAGAAGTTCTTAATCGTCGTCGCGCTAAAGGAAGAAAGCGTTTGACGGTTTCTACAGGTGGAAAATAGTTCTCCACTAGTTATTAAGCGAAGTTCTGATTTTCTCTCTCTAAAACAAACGGGAAAAAGATACTGGCCTACTAAATGGTTACTTCTGAATTATCAGAAGAACTCAGTAGGTCAGTTGCGTTTCGGAGTTACTGCTAGTCGTAAAATCGGCTCGGCTGTTGTTCGAAATAAATTGAAACGTTGGTCACGGGAATATTTCAGGGCTTCACTTGTGGCGGGAAAACCTATTGAAGCCGACATCAACATCATCTTTAAACCTATTGATACAAACTTTTATAAAGGCCTCCCACACGAGGAATTTGTCAAAGCTTTGGATCGCGGTTTGGAAGTCCTTCGAAAAAATATCTAAGGCAGCGCTTTGGTTATTGATCGGGGCTTATCGAACATTAGGGACTACTCATTTGGGTGGTTCTTGTCGCTTTGAACCCAGTTGTTCCGCCTACGCATTAGAGGCCATTCAAACTCATCATACTCATAAAGCTCTTTGGTTAATCACAAAGAGAGTATGTAAATGTCGTCCGGGCGGGCCTTATGGGTACGATCCGGTTCCTCAAAAAGGAAGTATCCATGCAACAAAAGAATGACAACCCCTCCTTTGACCCCAAAACACTTATTGCCGTAGCTGCTGTCGCTATTGTTTACTTCGGTTGGCAGACATATCTTGGTAAAAAATATCCCGGCTATAACCAACCAAAAACTGAGCAAACTGAAGCTCAGAAAACAGAATCAAATGCGACTCCTGCAGCTACTGCCACTCCAGGTAGCGCCATCGAAACTAAATCTGAAGTCGTAGCCGCACCTGAAGCTCAAGAACAGATCTTCAATTTCAAAACTGATAAAGTCTCTTTCGCTCTGACTAATCATGGGATGGGCCTTAAGAACTTCACAGTGAATAACTACCAGGATAAAGAAAAGAACAACATCAAGATTGGTCAATCTGACAAACTTGCGATGTTCGAAATGCGTTGGGCAGGGGATGAAAAACCTGTGACTTTCAACGTAGTTGAAGAAGCTCCTGGTCACTATGTTGGAACTGCGGCGGTCGGTTCAACAACAGTGAAAAGAGAATTAAAATTCAATCCAGAAAATTCATCTTTCACAAATACAATCACTGTTTCAAATCCAACTGAAGACTTTAAAAAGGGCTTCTCACTATTGATTCCTGAAACAGTTCACGTGAAAGGTTCTTCTTCATTCTTCTTCCCATCATATGAGCACCAAGATTTCTTCATCGTTCATTCTGGTGGGACTCATGAGACGGTGAACTTCAGCAACGCAAAAGAAAACGTTGTTCAGCAGTTCCAATCTACTTCTATCTTGTCAGTAAGCTCTCAATACTTTGCAGCAGCGATTCTTGATAAATCAGAAATCATCCCTGAGGTGAAAGTTTCTTCTGAAGTAGCAAATAAATCGGCGTTGGCTGAACTGGTTTATAAGCCGGTACAATTGAAATCTGAGATGAATTTCTCTGAAATTTTCTATGCGGGCCCTAAATCAATCGACGCTTTAAAAGCTGTAGATCCTGAGCTTGCACAGATTATTGATTTCGGTTTCTTTGGTTTTATCGCGCGCCCTCTTCTTTATGTGATGAAGGCTTTCCACTCAATGGTGGGTAACTGGGGTTTTGCGATCATTCTTCTGACGCTTTTGGTTCGTCTGTGTGTTCTTCCTTTCAACATCATGTCTTTCAAATCCATGAAGGCGATGCAAAAGGTTCAACCTATTATCCAAAACCTTCGTGAAAAGTATAAAGACGATCCAATGCGTTTGAATACAGAGATGATGGCCGTGATGAAACAAAACGGCGCGAACCCACTTGGTGGCTGTTTGCCCATGCTTTTACAAATTCCGGTTTTCTTCGCTCTATATCGTGTTATCGGTTCAAGTATTGAGCTTTATAACTCTCCGTTTGTACTATGGATCCACGATCTAAGTGCGCATGATCCATTCTATGTGTTGCCGGTATTGATGTCCGTGTTCATGTTCATTCAACAAAAGATCACGCCATCAACAATGGATCCGATGCAGGCAAAAATCATGTTGTTCTTGCCGGTGGTATTCTCGTTGTTCATGTTGCAGCTTCCAAGTGGTTTGACTCTTTATATGGTTGTTTCCACTTTGTTCGGTATCATTCAGCAATGGTTGATCATGCGTGATAAGTCGCCAGCTCCTGCACCTGCAGTTGTTGCCAAGGCGAAGAAGTAAGAGCTTTTTAAAGCTCCGTTTGAAATAGATTTTTATACCTAGGAGGTAAAATGGGTTTTTTTAGCAAGCTTTTCGGGGGAAAAAGCAAAGGTGCTAACAGCGAAGTTGAGGCACTTATTCAAAAGACCTTAGAGGGGATCATCGAGAAAGCACAATTCGATCTTACTTTCGAACTCAAATCTGAGAAGGAAGAAGACGGCGGATCTACATTAGCTGTAGAATTCAACGGTGCTGACGAAGAAATCCTTAAAGATAAAAAAGGTCAGATGCTAGACGCTTTCCAATTGTTCCTTAAGCGCGTCGTTCAACACAATTTCCCAGAAGACAAAACGAACATCACAGTAGATTGTGGTGGTTATCGTGATGAGTCCGCAAATGCATTGATTGAGCGTGCAGAAAACTTGAAAGCTATCTGCATCGAGCAAGGTAAATCAGTTTACTACCGTGCATTGCCACCAAAAGATCGCAAAGTTGTTCATCAATATCTTGCGAAAGATCCACGCGTAAAAAGCCGTTCGTTAGGTGATGGCCTTTACAAAAAGATCAAAATTTATCCAGCCAAAGGACAATCTCAAGGCTCTGCAGACGACTCTGCAGTAGTACAGGATTAGTCGGCGGACGCCGGCAGAGCCAAAGCGCCTTCGGGCGCATAGGCTGAAGCAGTAACCAAGAGGAGTTTTCAATGTTTCGTGGGGATCGTGATAAAGACACAATTTGTGCGGTCTCCACTCCTCACGGAGTCGGCGGTATTTCCGTCATTCGTGTGAGTGGTCCCAGCACTTATTCCATTGTTTCAAAGATCTGTTCTTTTTTGCCTGAACATCCTGAGTCTCATAAAGCTTATTTTGGTAGTTTGAAATCCCTTGCTCAAGGAAACCAAGAAGCTGAAGAGATTGACGAGGTTTTGGCAACTTACTTTAAACACGGTCGCTCTTTCACGGGAGAAGAAGTTATTGAGATTTCTTGCCATGGAAGCCCGGTCATTTGCCAAAGTATTCTTCAACAATTAGTTCTTTTAGGCGCGCGTCCCGCAGATCGTGGGGAGTTCACTTATCGTGCGTTTATGAATGGAAAATTGGACTTAGTTCAGGCGGAAAGTGTTCTTTCTTTGATCGAAAGTCAAAGTCAGCAAGCGGCGCGCCTGGCGCTTCGTCAACTTAAAGGTTCCGTATCGCAAAAACTAGAAGTCATCGAAGATGATATGACTTGGGTTCTAGCATTGGCTGAAGCGGGAATTGATTTTTCGACTGAAGGTATTCAGGTTGTTGAAGACAGCGTTGTGATCGCACGTCTTGAAAAAATCCAAATCGGACTTGAAGAGTTGGTTTCAACTTTCAAAGTGGGACGCCTTTTAAAAGATGGTTTCCGCGTTGTTTTAACAGGTCTTCCAAATGTTGGTAAATCGAGCCTTTTAAATCTTTTCTTAGAAGACGAAAGAGCTATCGTCACAGATATTCCAGGAACCACTCGTGACGTGATTCATGGGGATACTAGCTTTAAGGGTGTGAAATTCACATTCCTAGATACGGCAGGTCTACGCGAATCCGTATCAGACCTAGTTGAAAAGATCGGTATTCAAAGAAGCCGTGAGGCCACAGGTGAGTCTGATGTGGTTTTCTTTGTCTTTGATATTGAAAAGGGGATTTCTCCGGAAGAAGTCACCATTTTGGATGGTTTAGATCCTCAAAGAACCTATATTTTAGCTAATAAAACAGACCGTCTATCGGGTTCTCCTGATAGAAAAAGTGTCGAAAATGCCCTTAAAAACAGTAAATTTTTCCAAAAAATCGGGGACTTAGAAGGCTTCTTCAAAAGAAAAGTGTTCTTTGTAAGCGCTCTTGATAAAAAGGTGCGTGCCCAAGTCCTTGATGAACTCGTGAATGAATTTGCAGACTTGCAGATGGAAAACACTGTTTTGATTTCCAACTCTCGTCATCTCGAAAATCTTTCGCGAGCTCTTGAGAACACAAAGCGCGCTAAGAGTGTTGTTGAAGATGGCTTAGGTGAAGAGTTCCTAGCATTGGAATTTAAAGAAGCCTTGATCGCCATCCAAGAAACTTTAGGCAAACGCTTTGATGATCAAATCATGGATCGTGTGTTTAAAGAGTTTTGTATCGGGAAGTAACTATGAATTCAAAAAAATATGATGTGATTGTTGTCGGCGCGGGACATGCAGGCGTTGAAGCTTGTTTGGCATCAGCACGTCTTGGACTTCAAACATTAATGGTTACTTCCAACATCAATCGCATTGCTTACATGAGCTGCAATCCTTCTATCGGTGGTTTGGCAAAAGGCCACATGGTTCGTGAGCTTGATGTATTGGGTGGACAAATGGGTGTGGCAGCTGATGAGACCACAATCCAGTACAAACGCCTAAACTCTTCCAAGGGCCCCGCGGTTCGTGGGACCCGTGTTCAAAATGACAAACATCTGTATTCTCAATTTCAAACTGACGCCTTAAAAAATCAACCGAACTTGGATCTTTTAGAGGGTGAAGTAAAGCGCCTGATTTTAGAGAAAGATCTTTGTGTTGGCGTGGTTCTTCAAGATGGATCTGAAATTTTCGCCAAAGCAACGATCATCACGACAGGCACCTTTATGAATGGTGTTATGCACATCGGTCTTCGCCAAGAGGCGGGCGGCCGCGTGGGTGATAAACCCTCTATCGGTTTATCAGATCAGTTGGCACAATTTGGTTTCGAGGTGAAGCGCCTAAAAACGGGAACTCCAGCGCGCCTTCATAAAGACAGTATTGATTGGGCTAAAACGACCCCTCAAGCGGGTGATGAAAAGGTTTATCCTTTTAGCTATCGCTCTTCCAATCAGTTGAAGCTTCCGCAAATTCTTTGCTACCTAACTCGCACGACCGAACAAACTCACGAAATTATCCGTGCTAACTTAGATAAATCACCTATGTTCTGCGGAATCATTGAGGGTGTAGGACCGCGCTATTGTCCATCGATCGAAGATAAGATCACTCGTTTCGCAGAAAAAAACAGTCATCAGACTTTCTTAGAGCCCGAAGGATTAAATACGGATCTTATTTATCTTCAGGGGATTTCAACAAGCCTGCCTGAAGATGTTCAAGATGCTTTCTTGAAAACGATTCCGGGTTTGGAAAATGTTAAAGTCGTTCGCTACGGCTATGCGGTTGAGTATGACTATATTGAACCAACTCAAATTTGGCATCGTCTTGAAACCCGCACAATTCGTCAGCTCTTCCTGGCTGGACAAATTAACGGAACCTCCGGATATGAAGAAGCAGCAGTTCAAGGTTTTGTTGCCGGCATAAATGCGGCTCACAGTATTTTAGGTCGTGATGAGTTTATTTTGAATCGCGATGAAGCCTATATTGGTGTTCTTATCGACGATCTTGTGACAAAAGGAACGCGCGAACCTTATCGCATGTTCACGTCACGCGCAGAACATCGTTTGGTTCTGAGAGAAGATAATACTATCGACAGGTTAGGGGCTATTGCTTCAAAGATCGGTATTGTTTCTGAAGCTTCTTTGCAAATCTTGGGTGATCTTCAGTTGAAACGTAAAAACTTGCTTGAAAGACTGCGCTCAGAAAAGGTTTATCCAACCAAAGATGTTCAGGAGTTGTTAGCGACATTTCCGACTCCAGAATTAACAAAGTCTTTAACTTTCGAAGAGTTGCTGCGCCGACCTGAGATTTCCTGTTCTCACTTAGAACAGCTTAATTTTAGCGTGGATGCTGATCCAAATGTCAGTGAACCAGTTGAAATTGAAGTGAAGTACTCTGGCTACGTGAAAAGACAGATGGAGCTCATCAATCAATCGAAAAGATTAGAAGAAATGGTTCTTCCGGAAGGCTTGGTCTATGCAGATATTCGCGGCCTCTCTAACGAGGAAAAAGATAAGCTGCAACGCGTTAAGCCACGTACCTTAGGCCAAGCTCAACGCATAAGTGGTGTCAATCCATCTGCAATTCAGGCTATAATGATCCATCTAAAAGGTCACAAAAAGATCAAGGAGATGGGACTTGAACAACAAGGATCAACAGGACGCTCCGACCATATATTGGCGAATTGATGAATGGTTTCCGGATTTAAGTCCTGAGATTAAGACTCGACTTAAGGCTTACCACGAAGAACTTCTGAAGTTTAATCGCACTCTGAGTTTGATCTCTCCTAAGACGGTTTTTGTAGCTGACGCGATTCACTTTGCTGATTCTATTTTAGCTTCACAGGCCATTCATAAATCCAATGCGAAGATCGATAAGATATTTGATCTTGGCAGCGGCAATGGGTTCCCGGGCTTGGTGTTTGCGATCTTGTACCCGCAGGTGAACGTTGTTTTGGTTGATACGGATCAAAAGAAGTGTGAGTTCTTAAACCACGTGGCCGCATCGTTAAAGCTTTCAAATGTGTCTATTGAAAATAAGAATGTGGAATCATTGCCTGAGAACAGCGTGAACTTTGCTATGACTCGTGGTTTTTCCAATATATCCCGCACAATTCTAGTGGCACGTAAGTTTATGCCAAAGGGCGGTCTTCTATTCCATCTTAAGAGCGAGGAGTGGGGGATTGAAGTTGGAGAAATTCCGACACAGCTTTGTTCCATCTGGACGCCATCACTTGTGGGAGAATACAAGCTTCCGGTAGGTGCCGTGAAGTTTTCAGTCGTTAAAACAGAGAAAATCGCCTAAATCATTCAATGTTCCACGTGGAACATTCTAATGTTGAGCCTCAGCCGGTGCCGCTGGGGCTTTTTCGTCTCCTACACCCAGCTCCTGCATGCGTTGTTTCACATCCCAGGTTCTTTTGGCTTCCCTAAACTTCTTTTCTGCTTGATAGTCCTCGAATTCTTTTGGATTCGGCCAGGATTCACCCTTCTTGAAGGCCGCCATATAGGATTTCTTCGAAGACTTCTTTCGAGCCTCAATTTTCAGCTCATAATACTGCTTTTCTTGTTCAAGGCGCGCGATCTTTTGTTGGGAGTCGAAAACTCTCTTTTGCGCATACTTAATTTGTCCTGTTTGCGGAACTACTTCTGACAATTCCTTTTGGAATCCCTCAAGAGCTTTTTTCTCTGCCTCAATCGCTTGAGTTGTCGCCGCGAGAGTTGCAGATAGATCTGAATAAATAGGATCTTTCAGCTCGGGGTTTGGATCCGGCTTATTGCACGCGGAAAGCGCGAAAGAAAGAATGATTAGGCAGACAATTCGTAAAAACATGGTTGTTCCACGTGGAACATCGGCTGTTTTTCAAAAAATCATAAGGTGTGGCGCGAAAAACTAGTCTTTATTCTTGCAAGTTTTTCCAAAAAGTCTGATTTTTGAATCTCAAGGAGGAAAAATGGCAAAAACGATCTGTATAGCTAACCAAAAAGGTGGCGTAGGCAAGACAACGACGTCTGTTAACATCTCTTCTGCCCTGGCTACCCTCGGAAAACGAGTTCTTTTGATCGATATGGATCCTCAAGGGAATGCTTCCAGCGGCTTGGGTATCAAAAGATACGAAAGCCAGGATGCGAACAGCTACCACGTACTCATCGGCGAAAAAACTTTGGCCGAGGCTACTCAAAACACAGCAAATGGAAACTTAAAGGTATCCACGGCTAATCCTGATCTAGTCGGAGCAGAGATTGAGCTTGTTGATATGCCGCATCGTGAATATCGTCTTAAACAAGCGATCGCGACAGTAGCTGATCAATATGACTTCGTGATCATCGACTGTCCACCATCATTGGGTCTAATTACTTTAAATGCTTTGAATGCGGCAGATAGTTTCTTGGTACCACTTCAATGTGAATACTATGCGCTGGAAGGATTGAGCCAACTTCTAAATACAGCAGGTTTGATCAAAAAGAATTTGAATCCGCAATTGCACATCGAAGGCATCGTTCTAACGATGTTCGATAGTCGTAATAATCTAAGTCACCAAGTTGTGACCGAGATCAAGAATCACTTTGGCGATAAAGTATTTAACGCCATCATCCCAAGAAATGTACGCCTCAGCGAGGCACCGAGCCATGGTCAATCCATCTTCGAATACGACAGCAAATCCATCGGCGCGACAAGATATCTGGAATTAGCTAAAGAGGTTATTGCGCGTTCAGTGCAAAAAACGACTTCGGAAGCAGCTCCGCAGACACAACAAAATGCTTACGAAGGGGAAGTAAATGTCTGATTTTGCTGTTGAATCTTCAAACAAAAAGAAGGGTTTGGGTCGCGGCCTAGGCTCTTTATTGGGCGGACCTGCTCCGGCAGAAATTCCAACCAAGGCTCCTTCTGCGTCGGCTCCGACTGGCGCAACAGCATCTAATAATGTAGCAACTCCATCAACTCCCACTGCTCCTGTGAGCTCTCAACAAGCGACACCCGTCGCCCCTCCCGTAGATCCTGAGAGCAAAATCTGGAAAGTGGGAATTGATAAGCTTTCTCCGGGTAAGTACCAACCACGTACGTCCTTTGAAAAAGAGCCGCTTCAAGAGCTGTCTCAGTCTATTAAAGAGAACGGAATTCTTCAGCCGATCGTGGCTCGTCGTACGACCGCAGGGAAACTTGAAATCGTAGCCGGGGAACGTCGTTGGAGAGCGGCTCAGCTTGCGGGACTTCATGAAGTTCCAGTTATCCTTAAGAATTACGATGACAAACAAGCACTTGAATTGGCGATTGTTGAAAATATTCAGCGTGAAGATTTGAATCCGATCGAAGAGGCAGAGGGTTATTCTCGCCTCATCACAGAGTTTAAATTGTCTCAACAGCAAGTGGCTGAAAAAGTAGGTAAGGATCGTGCGACAGTCGCAAACGCCGTGCGCCTTCTTTCTTTGTCTGAAGAAATTAAAAACATGATTTCTGAAAACACTTTATCCGTGGGACACGCAAAAGTTCTTTTGGCTTTGCCGGATCCAAAGAAGCAGCTTGAGTTCGCGAAAAAAGTTGTGAACGAAAAAATTGCGGTTCGTAAGCTCGAAAAAATGGTGCAGGCCGTTGTAAAGGGAGCGGACGAAAAAGAGGAGCCAGTCTCCTTTGATTCTAATGTTACACAACGCTTGATCGCGGGGCTTGGCGACGAGCTACAAAAGATCCTGGGCACGAAAGTGAACATTGATTATTCCAACTCAAAAGGTAAGATTAGTATTCACTTCTATTCGGACGATGAACTTACTAACTTAGTAGATAGGCTTAAAGAAGGATGGCAGTAGCATTTCCTCCATCATTACAAGAAGATCTCCTTTCTGGTCATGTGACAGCAATCCTTGACCAGGGGACGCATTTCGAAGGAAAGCTCAGCTTCGAAGGCACCGTGCAAATCGGCGGGGATTTTAAGGGGGAAATCTTTACTAAAGATACCATCGTTATTAATGAGGGCGCCTTTGTGACCGCCCAAATTGAGGCTGATACTATAGTTATTAGTGGCCGGGTTGAGGGAAATCTCTTTGCCCGCCGCAGAGTTATTATGCACCCACCTGCTGTGTTTAAAGGCACGGTGACAAGCCCTAGTTTGCGCATTGATGAAGGGGTTGTTTTCGAGGGTGCGTCCTATATGCCTAAGTCTTAGGCACTAACATTATCAAGTAGTAAAATTACGTTGACCAGTTCCAAGCACGGATGCTAATCCCAAAGCTCAAAAAATCAGTAGGGATTTCAACCAAATGGACATTTTTGGACAATTAGGTATCAATACCACAGCGGCCTTTCAGTTTGTTCTTTTTGCTATTGCTTTGATCTTTCTAAGCAAAGTCGTGTTCGCACCATATGCGCACGCTTTGGATGAAAGACAAAGAAGAACAAAGGGGGGCGAAGATCTAGCTCTTGAATATCAAAATAAATCCGTAGAGTTGCAAACTGAGTACGAAACCAAAACTCGTGACTTGAACTCTCAGATTAAAAGCATCGTTGATGCCGCGAAATCTCAAGCAAACAAAGACTACGAAGCTCTTGTTGCTAAAGCTCGTTCTGAATCTGAGCAGCTTGTTCAATCCAATCGCACAAAAATCACATCTGCAGTTCAAGCAGCGGCGTCTGAGTTGAAAACTCAAACAAGTGCTGTGGCGATGGCAATCACTACTAAGTTGTTAAAATAAGAGGGCAGACATGAAGTTGCTTGTATCACTTTTTATTATCACAGCTCCTGCGCTAGCACTTGCGGCTGGCGGTGGTCACCATGATGGTATTCCATCAGCGGTTATGTACCAGGCGATCAACGTAGCTATCTTGGTTGCGGGTCTTATCTATTTCACTAAAGATGGCATCGTATCTTTCTTCTCTGGAAGAAAAGCGGCTTACCTAGAGGCGGCTCAAAAATCTGCATTTGCTCGCGAGCAAGCAGAAAAAGAATTTGTTGATATCAAAAACAAACTTGCGAACTTGGATGCGACTCGCGAAGAGTCTCTTCGTAAAGCTCAAGCTCATGCTGACGACATGAAAAAACAAATCTTGGATGAAGCTAACGAAGTTACTAAGCGCATTCGTCAAGATGCAGAGTTGACGGCAAAGCTTGAAGTTCAGCGCGCACAAAACGAATTGCGCAATCAACTTTTGAAAGACTCTATGGAGGCGGCTCGCACTGTTTTGACAAAAGACATTGGTTCCGCTGATCAACAAAAACTTCAAAAAGATTTTATCAACCACGTTGGAGTGTAGCCGATGAGAACTAGTGAAGTAGCAAAAAGTTACGCGAAAGCCCTTTTGGCCGTAGCAAAACAACAAGGCACACACTCAAAAGTGTTCGGTGAATTGAAAGCGATTTCTGAGGCTTTCAAAATGGACGCTTCTGTAAAAAGTTATTTTGCAAATCCGATGATTTCATCTGACCAAAAAGTCACTGCAGTAAAAGCGGCTTTGACTGGTAAAGGCGTTTCTCAGGAAGTGCTTAATACATTGGTATTGATGGGCGAAAAAGGCCGTCTTGAGGCACTTGATCAAGTTGTTCACGCATTCCAAGAAATGTTGGACCTTGAAGAGGGTATCACTCGTGGCGTGATTCGTTCTGCTCAGCCGCTGTCAGCTGATGCACAAAAAGAAATCGAACAAAAAATCAATAAGGTCCTTAATAAGAAGATCGTATTGACTTACCAGCAAGATCCAAAGCTTTTGGGCGGCGTTGTTGCTCAAGTTGGCGGATGGACTTTTGATGACAGTATCGACACGCACTTAAAAAAATTGAATGAAGAATTAAACAGGAGAGCCAACTAAAAATGGAAACACAAATCCGTGCCGACGAAATCAGTCGCGTTCTCAAAGAGCAAATCAATCAATACAATAAAAAGATTGAAGTAAGTGAAACAGGTAGCGTTCTTGCAGTAGGGGACGGGGTTGCTCGTATCTACGGTCTTGAAAACGCAATGGCTGGTGAACTTGTTGAGTTCCCAGGTGAAGTATACGGAATGGTATTGAACCTTGAAGAAGGTCACGTTGGTACCGTTTTGTTTGGTGAAGATCGCCAAATCAAAGAAGGCGACACTGTTAAAAGAACTAAAAAAATCGTTTCCGTTCCAGTTGGTGAAGCTCTTCTTGGTCGCGTAGTAGACGCTCTTGGTAACCCGATCGACGGTCGTGGTCCTATCAACACGCCTCACTCTCGTATCGTTGAGACAAAAGCACCTGGTATCGTATACCGTCACCCAGTTGAAGAACCTCTTCAAACAGGTATCAAAGCTATCGACGCTCTAGTACCAATCGGTCGTGGTCAACGTGAGTTGATCATCGGTGACCGTCAAACTGGTAAAACGACTATCGCAGTTGACGCTATCATCAACCAAAAAGGTCAAAACGTTCATTGCTTCTACGTAGCTATCGGTCAAAAACAATCGACTGTTGCTCTAGTAGTTGAAAAATTGCGTGCAGCGGGCGCTCTTGAGTACACGACTGTTATCGCGGCGAATGCATCTGATCCAGCTCCACTTCAATATCTTGCTGCTTACTCTGGTACGGCAATGGCGGAATACTTCCGTGATACTGGCAGACATGCATTGATCGTTTACGATGACTTGACGAAACAAGCTCAAGCTTACCGTCAATTGTCTCTTCTTCTTCGTCGTCCTCCAGGACGTGAAGCTTACCCAGGCGACGTGTTCTATTGCCATAGCCGTCTTCTTGAGCGTGCTTCTAAATTGTCAGCTGATAAAGGCGGCGGTTCATTAACTGCATTGCCAATCATCGAAACACAAGCGGGCGATATCTCTGCATATATCCCAACGAACGTGATCTCTATCACTGACGGTCAGATCTTCCTTGAATCAGATCTATTCTACAAAGGTGTGCGTCCAGCTATCTCTGTAGGTAAATCAGTTTCTCGCGTGGGTGGTGCCGCTCAAATTAAAGCGATGAAACAAGTTGCAGGTTCTTTGAAACTTGAGCTTGCTCAGTTCCGTTCTATGGAAGCATTCGCTGCGTTCGCATCTGACTTGGATAAAGCGTCTCAACAACAGTTGGCTCGTGGTCGTCGTTTGATCGAAGTGTTGAAACAACCTCAGTACTCTCCAGTAAAAGTTGAAGAGCAAATCGTTATGATCTTCGCGGCTGGAAACGCGTTCGTTGATGCTTACCCAGAAACAGACGTTAAGAGATACGAAAAAGAGATGATCGAGTTCTTGAAAAACAAGCACTCTGACATCATCAAAACTATTAGCGAGAAGAAAGCTATTGGCGACGACACTAAAAAAGCGTTGTTAGCAGCTCTTGAAGAGTTCAAAGCTATCTTCCAACCTTCTAACAAGTAATTTGGTGCTTAAATGGCAAGCTTGAAGGATATCCGGGCTCAGATTGAGTCCACTAAAAACACCCAGCAGATCACGAAAGCGATGAAGCTCGTGTCTGCTGCGAAGTTGAGAAAGGCGCAGAATAACATCGTTAATATGCGTCCTTATGCTCTGACTTTGCGTAAGGTGATTGCGGATATCGCTGTGACAAACAAGGTGACGCATCCGTTGATGGAGAAGAAAGAACAAGTAAAGAAAGTTTTGCTTGTTGTTATCACTTCAGATCGCGGTCTTTGTGGCGCCTTCAACAGCAATATCAATAAATTCACTGAAGCTTATTATAATAGTAATAAAGCAAACCTTGAGAAGATCGATTTCCTTTTCGTGGGTCGTCGTGGTCATGACTACTTCGCCAGAAGAGGTATTAAGCCGGTTGATTACATCACGAAGCTTGATAAAGACATCTCTTATGAGTTGGCTTCTAAAGTTGCGAATCGTGTGATGAATGACTACCTCGAAGGTGCATACGACGAAGTGCGTGTGATTCACAACGAATTCAAATCTGCAATTTCTCAAGTTGTAACGGCTGAAACTCTTCTTCCAATTGATCTTGGATTGACGACTTTCAACACTGAAGCTGAGACTGCAGCGAACTTTTCTGTAGATATGATTTTCGAACCAGCTCCAGAGCAAATCATTAAAGAGTTGCTTGAGAAGCATTTCGACCTTCAAGTTTACAGATGTATGTCCGAGTCTGTTGCGGGTGAACATGGTGCTCGTATGAGCGCGATGGAAAACGCGACAAACAATGCGAAAGAGATGATCAATAAACTCACTCTGACGTACAACAAATTGAGACAAGAAAAAATTACTACAGAATTGATTGAAATCGTATCTGGCGCTGAAGCGCTTAAAGGATAGGGAGCTGAATAATGGCATTCGGTAAAGTAAAACAGGTTATGGGTCCCGTAGTGGACGTAGAGTTTGAAGGCGGAGAACTTCCAGCGATCAACTCTGCTCTTCGTGTATCTAATAAATTTATCTCTGACGTTGAATACAACCTAGTTCTTGAAGTTGCTCAGCACTTGGGTGACGGTGTTGTAAGAACGATCTCTATGGACCAAACTGAAGGTTTAGTTCGTGGCGAAAAAGTTAAAGCATTGGGCACTCAAATCACAGCACCAGTTGGTCGCGAAGCTTTGGGTCGTATCATCAACGTTGTTGGTGAGCCTATCGATGAAATGGGTCCAGTAAACGCTAAAGAACATTGGGGTATCCACAGAACTGCTCCTAAGTTCGAAGACCAAGCTACTGCAGCTGCGATGTTGATGACTGGTATTAAAGTCGTTGACCTTCTAGCTCCTTACGCAAAGGGTGGTAAGATCGGTTTGTTCGGTGGTGCGGGTGTTGGTAAAACAGTTCTTATCCAAGAACTTATCCGTAACATCGCTACTGAGCACGGTGGTTTCTCTGTGTTCGCCGGTGTAGGTGAGCGTACTCGTGAAGGTAATGACTTGTGGCAAGAGATGAAACAGTCTGGCGTATTGGCTAAGACTTCTCTAGTTTTCGGTCAAATGAATGAGCCACCAGGAGCACGTGCGCGTGTTGCTTTGACTGGTTTGACTGTTGCTGAATACTTCCGTGACGTTGAAAACCAAGACGTTCTTTTCTTCGTTGATAACATCTTCCGCTTTACTCAAGCGGGTGCCGAAGTTTCTGCACTTCTTGGCCGTATCCCTTCTGCCGTTGGTTACCAACCAACATTGTCTACAGAGATGGGTACTCTTCAAGAGCGTATTACTTCTACTAAAAAAGGTTCGATCACGTCAGTTCAAGCGGTTTACGTACCTGCGGATGACTATACGGATCCAGCTCCTGCAACTACATTTACTCACTTGGATGCGACTACGAATCTTGACCGTGATATCGCAGCTATGGCGATCTTCCCTGCGGTTCACCCATTGACGTCAACTTCACGTCTTTTGGATCCAAGCGTGATCGGTGAAGAACACTACAGATGTGCTCGTGACGTTCAGGCGTTGTTGCAACGTAACCGTGAACTTCAAGATATCATCGCGATCTTGGGTATGGACGAGTTGTCTGAAGCAGATAAACTTGTTGTATCTCGTTCTCGTAAAATTCAACGTTTCTTGTCTCAGCCGTTCTTCGTTGCTGAACAGTTCACTGGTTTGCCAGGTCGCTACGTTGATATCAAAGACACTGTTAAAGGTTTCCGCGAGATCCTTGATGGTAAACACGATGCTCTTCCAGAGCAGGCGTTCTACCTTGTTGGAACTATCGAAGACGTTATCGAGAAAGCGAAGAAGTTGCAGGCGTAATACCTGCACTTCCCATCGGCAGGCTGCCTAAAGCGTCTGCCGCTTGAAAGGGCGAGATATGTTTAAATTAACGATCGTGACTCCGGAAAAGCGCATCCTCGTAGGCCAAGAGGTTGAAGAGGTGACTGTTCCAGCATTTAAGGGAGAGCTTAATATTCTTCCTGGTCACGCGCCTTTGATCACGACTTTGGAAACAGGCGTGATGAAATGGAAACTTAAAGGAAAAGAAAAGCAAGAAACCGCTGTTATCAGCTGGGGCTATTGCCAAGTAAGTCCTGAAGGCGTGAACATCTTAGCGAATATCGCTGATTTGCCAGAAGAGATCGACCTTGAAATGACTAAAGCATACCTTGCGGAATCAGAAAAGAAAGTGATGAACGAAGTCATCACTGACGAAGACTGGACAGAGTTCCAACGTGAATGGGCTCGCGCAAGAGCGAAAATCGAAGTTGCTTCTCAGGCTAAGAAGTAATCGAAATTTCAAATTCGAAAATAAAAAAGGCTCTCTGAAAAGAGGGCCTTTTTCTTTTTAATCCTTATGATTATCTCAATCCGCGAGGACGAGCTGTTGGGGCAGGAATCTTCATTTCCGAAAGGGGAACTGTCGGCTCTGGTGGAGTCAGAGTATAATCGATATTCGTGAAGCGTGGGTTCGCCGCAGGAATTGGACCTAACTCTGGAAGAAGCATTTTGAAATCATTGCTTTCATCAATTTGTTCTTCATCTGAATCTTCGACCGCGTTGATATCATCTTCTTCATCATGCTCTAAGATAGAATCTGGATCTTCACACGATACATTCAAATCTTCAGAATTTCTGAATAGTTTATTCTTAAAGTAAGCATAAGAATCAGGGCAGTGCTTAGCCAAGAAATCAGGATTTACAACATAGGCTTCGAAAACTTCAGCGAATTCTTCATTCAAGCTTTTTCCACAGTAAGTTGTGATCATGCACTTCTTACCGCGCATGTGTTGACGGTATTCGTTGTAGTTTTCGTTATTGTTAGCATGACCAAAGCGATGACCCAACTCATGCATCATGCGGCCTGTAAGCTGACCTTTAAGAGATCCGCGGGGGCGCTTCACGGTCACGAAACCGCGACGAGAAATTCCCGAGTTCCAAGGACCCGAAGCTTCGATCCATTGATAGTCATACTGATAATCACGAGGAATCGGTTGACCTAAAAGGCGTTCGACTTGAGCAACACCCTTAGCTAGCGCGATTTTTTCTTTATCGTTAGCTTTTACTGTGTCAATTCCGTTGCGATTTAGAATCGTGTCTGCAGATTCAACCAGGCGAGGTAAACATTTCCCGTATCCAAACACAGGATTTTGATAAAGGGCGAATACTCCTGCCGGAGTTCCCTTATTACGTACAGCCCTGGCCGCCGATTTACGTGTTTGTTTGCGAGCTGCTTCGGATTCCACCGTGTGAAATGTTAGGCCCGCAGAAAGAAGTAGCGCTAATGCCAAAAGACCTTTTGATACTAGTTTAATTCCAGACACGTTACCGCCTCTCTAAATCTATAAAGAGACAATGCAAAATCAGACCCATTCATGCCGAGATTTAGGCTCCTGAAGACGAATTAAATTCGTCTCCAACCGATGCAGATTAAGCCATCCCGAAACGTAAGCACCCAGAGCGACATCCCGCGCCCTCACTGTCTAAAGTTTAGTCACCCAAAAGGTGCTAGGGGATTAGGGTAATCTGGTACCTTTTAGACAGAAAGGGAAGCAGGTACCTAGCGGAGGACGTAGGATGTGGTGGAGGAGGCTAAGATGTCGTCGAGGTGTTGAGCGACTTTTTGGCCGGAGTCTGTGTGGTTGAAGTAAAGCTGAAGGACTCGGAGATAGCCTTTTTCTTTCGTTAATAGTTTTGGTGCGCCAAGGTTTACTACGATGACGGATTTCTTTTCTTGTGGCGAAAGCGATTTTACCAGAGCTGCGGTTTTTGGGCCGGTGATGGCGATCACGGACACAGGGCACTTCGTTGAAGTCATCCATTCGGCTGCAAGATCTTTGCTGAAATCACCGGTGAGGTATTTGGAAGACACCGATCTTCCTGCAGATTTTTTGAATGAGGCAATGAAGGCGCTTGAAGGTGCAAGGACGCAGACTTTATGAACCGAGGCGACTTTTCTTTTTTGTGGCTCTTTCTTGCCGGGCAATGATCGCGGAATTAAACTTGTGCGAAGATTCTGATCAAGGATATTTGCTTCTACTTCAGAATAATCTTTCGAGGTTAACGTCAGTCCTTGAGTCAAAGACGGCAAGGAAGGATTTTTTCTGTATAGATTTGCAAATGCCTTGACCGTAAGGATGCGATGAAGCTTTTCGTTTAGAAGTTCTTCTTTAAAATCCCCTGAGTGCACCGCTTTTCTAACGTGTTCAAAAGCCTTTCCTTGATCGGCAAAAGACCAAGTCAGCATAACGATGTCGGCGCCTGATTGAAGTGCTTTTAAAGCCGCGACTTCAGGGCGTAGAAGTTGTTTTGAGCCCTGCATTTGAAGATCATCAGTGATCACTAAACCTTTGTACTTCATCTCACCACGCAAAAGATCTTGAGCAATGGGTTTAGAAAAACTCGCAGGTTCGCGAGATTTATCTAAAGCCGGGTAGATCAGATGCGAAAGCATTAAGGCAATTTTATCACCTAGCTTCGCATAAGCCTCAAAGGGCTTTAGATCTGTTTGTTTTAAAGCTTCTAAAGAGGAATTATTCTGAACTACACTAAGATGTGGATCGGCTTTAAGATTGCCTGTACCCGGAAAATGCTTGGCCGTAGGAATCACGCGCGCTTTTAATAAACCTTTAGAGTAGGCAACACCCAACTCACTCACAACATCGGGATCTGATCCAAAAGATCTGACACCGATGAAGCTTCCACTTAAAGGATCGGTCACATCTAGCACCGGTGCAAGATTCATATTGAATCCAACCTCGCGCAGAAAGAGTCCTGTTTGATAGCCCATTTCTTCCGCTAATAATGGCGACTGCGTCTGCCCAATTGCCAAAGCATTCGGTGGAGCGGGATAAATAGGTAAACGAGAGACCGATCCACCTTCTTGATCGATAGAGATCAAGGGCGGAAGCTTTGAATACTTAAAGCTTGTTCGATACAACAGCGTATTCAAATTCCTAATTTGCTCAACAGAAAGAATGTTTCTTTTGAAAAGTAAAAATGCGCCCGGCTTGTTGGCGGCGATGAATTTTTCTAAATCGGGAGTGACGGTTTTCTGTGGAAACCCAACGATAAAAAGCTGTCCCACCTTTTCTTCAACCGTCATGGCGGCAATCTTTTTATCGATTATTTGTGTAAGGGTGGTCGGGGCAGCTAGCACAAGGTAGGGAAAGAGAAGCGTGAGCAGAGTAACACTCAAAATTCGATTTAAATCTCTGATATACTTGCTCATAGATAAAAGAATATCATTCGCCACTTTTGAAGGTAGGCGATATTTGCGAGACAACATGAAATTGCACCTAAGTCTGATATCCAAAGTCTGCTTCGTTCTTTCCGTTCTTGCCGGATCGTTGTCATTCGCACAAGAAGAAGCCGCTCCTACGACACCTCAAGATGAAAATGTTCCGTTGGTGGAAGTCGAAGTTGTCCAAGACAACTTGGCCCCTTACAAGGATCGACGCGAGACCCATGGTATGTATTTCGGAGTTGATTACGAAGGCCTGGATCTAAAAAATTATATCTCGACCTTAGATAATTTAAGTTACGGCGACCTCTTTGGGACCGATCCTATTCCTCTGATCCGCGTGAGCATTGATTATAAATATAATTTTGCCTTAGGCGCATTGGCGCTGGGCCTTGATTATGGCATGGGAAAAATTGAAGACAATCGTTCGGGTTCAGATCGCTCTTTAGAAGTTACTAAGTATGGAATTGGATTAAAATTTGTTGCCGATAACTTTATGGCCGAGCCTTATGTAGCTCCTTATCTCGGACTGAATATCTGGCAAATGGGTCTTTCCGAATCGTCTCCAACAGATTCTTTTTCGGCGACAACGCAAATGGGATTTAACTACACCATTGGATTTCTGTTGCAGCTTGATTGGTTGGATTATCAAACCGCAAAGCAAACCACCTTTAACTGGGGTTTAGAAAATACTTTCATCGACGTGTATGCCACACAATACGCCGCTACTTCAGCAGAAGATGATCCCGACACTACGACGGATTTTCTTTACGGCGCGGGTCTTCGCTTAGAATTTTAAATCAGCTTCAAAAGAGTTTCGAGTTCTTCGTGAACCGCAGACCATGAAATATTCGGCAGCTTGATATTCAAGCGATTGTCGGGAGTTAAAGAGTATTTCTTACTTTCGCGAACCGCCAATTGAATCACTGTCTCTGGCTTCAACTTCGTTTTTTCAGTGAAGATCAATGAAACAGATTTTACGCCGGCACTGATATCACGCACACCCAGTTCTTTACATTGACGACGGATCAGCATTAAACCCATCAAGTTCACGGTAGGCTCAGGGATGGCGCCGAACTGATCGCGCAATTCTTCTTCGATACGATCCAAATCTTCGTTCGAGGTAATGTCTGCCAGGGCCTTATAATAGCTAAGACGGATGCGAATATCCGAAATATAGTTGTCAGGAATCATCGCAGGGATGCGCAAGTTGATTTCTGGATCTAGTTCCATATCGTCGACGGCTTCGCCTTTAGCTTCAGCCAAAGCTTCATTTAAAAGATCCATGTACATTTCATAACCGACAGAGTTGATATGACCGGATTGTTCTTCGCCCAGAATATTTCCGGCTCCGCGAAGCTCAAGATCGTACTGCGCAATCTTAATACCGCTTCCCAAAGCGGTGTTCTCTTGAATGATCTTTAAGCGTTCTTGCTGCTCTTTATCGAGCTTGCGATTTCGCGGCATCATCAAATAACAATAAGCGCGAGTTTTGCTTCGGCCTACGCGGCCTCGCAATTGATAAAGCTGAGACAGCCCAAACATATGAGCCGAATCGATAAACATGGTGTTCGCTCTTGGTACGTCCATTCCTGATTCAACAATCGCTGTACAGATAAGGACGTCGATTTCGTGATGGAAAAAGGCAAGCATAGTTTTTTCAAGCTCATGCTCTTCCATCTGTCCGTGACCAATACGAATACGCGCTTCGGGAACGATATTGCGAATTTCATCCGCTAAGCCGTAAATAGACTCAATACGATTGTGGATAAAATAAACCTGACCGCCGCGAGAAATTTCAGCGGTGATGGCTTTACGAATCGTCTCTTCATCAAACTTTGTGACAAAAGTACGTGTCGGCAAACGATCCACCGGAGCGGTGTTAATCAAACTCAAATCCCGAATTCCTACTAAAGCCATATTCAAAGTTCTTGGAATGGGCGTTGCCGACAAGGTCAAAGTATCAACGCTGACCTTCATCTTTTTGATTTTCTCTTTATGAGTAACGCCGAACTTTTGTTCTTCATCGACAATCAGAAGACCTAGGTCTTTATACTGAATTGTTGAGCCTAATAACTTATGTGTTCCGACGATGATATCAACCTTGCCGTCTTTAAGATCCTGCAAAGTCTTTTTGACTTCCGACGGAGTTACGAAACGATTTAAAACTCGAATATCCACCGGCCAGCCTTCAAAACGTTTTTTCAAAGTTTCAAAGTGCTGAAACGTAAGTACGGTGGTTGGCGCGAGCAAAGCGACTTGACGACGAGCCTGCACGGCAAAGAACGCCGCGCGCATAGCGACTTCGGTTTTACCAAAGCCCACGTCGCCGCAGACCAAACGATCCATCGGTTTTGTGGATTTTAAGTCGCGCATGATATCGTTGATCGCGCGCATTTGATCGTCAGTTTCCTCATACGGGAAACTATTTTCGAACATCTGAATTTCACTATCTTTAAAGACAAAAGGCGGACGATGAAGCTCGGCACGTTTTGCATAAAGAGCCAAAAGGTCGGCAGCGATATCGCGAACGTGGGCCTTAACTTTCGCTTTGGTTTTTTCCCAGGCGGTGCCGCCCAGTTTATCAAGAATTGTCGTGCTGGCGGCGCCAGAAAACTTCTGTAGTTGGCCCACACGATAAACAGGAAGATAAAGTTTATCCTTATCCTTGTAGCCGACCTGAATGTATTCAGATTCGACACCGCCAATATTCA
The DNA here is from genome assembly GCF_001592745.1 of Bdellovibrio bacteriovorus. NCBI lineage: Bacteria > Pseudomonadati > Bdellovibrionota > Bdellovibrionia > Bdellovibrionales > Pseudobdellovibrionaceae > Bdellovibrio > Bdellovibrio bacteriovorus. The sequence goes on along the minus strand of NZ_LUKD01000001.1, from coordinate 1,443,014 downwards.
TGATCTTAAGACCTTCATATTGACCAACACCATGTTTAACATGCGCAACAAGATCGCCCGGTTTTAAATCACCGAACGCCAGGCGCTTGGCTTGTTTTTGAAAGTCTTGAGCTCCGGAGGATTCACGAGCGCGCTGCTTCTTTCCATAAAAATCTTCGTCGCGTAAGAAAATAACTTTTTCCTCATCTAGACGAAGACTTTCAGTTAGATAGCGAGGAATAACGTGAACAAGATGAGTGTCACTGTCTTGCTCCATCAACCAAGAGTCCCAACGATACTCATCCTCACTCGCGCGTGCGACTTTCAGACCTAGCTTATCAAAGATTAATTTTAAGCGCTCAATGTGGGATTGATTTTTCGTACCAATGAAAATGCGGTAACCGTCGTCACGCCATTTGTTCAGCTTGTTAGTCGCGGCTTGCAGCCACATTTCAGAACCAACGGCGTTATTTAAACTTAAGTTCGTAAAGTCTTGAGTCAGTGCCGTACGGTATTCGACTCTACCATCTTCGCTGGTCTCAGCGTTTTCTAAATACTCTAGCGACGAGAAATAAATTTCACGCGATCCCGCCGGAAAACTTAAAGTTTCAAATGGAGAGTAAAGTAATTCTAACTCGGGACGAATCACGTGCTGAGTACTTGAAGCATAGTCCGCTTTAATCTCCGCCCAAACTTCATCCGTCCATCTGGAAATTTCAATCGGATCTAAGAACCATACGTTCACCGCCGATGAAAAATGTTCTAGTGGACTAGCAAGTTCTCCATAGAAGTAGGGAAGCAAGAATTCAATTCCAGGGAATGAGTTCTTTAAAACCAAAGAGCGCAGAGTTTCTTCTGCTTCGGCTTTATCAACCTCGCGGCCATCGATCATCGCGCGGACTCGTTGCAAAAGTCTTTCGTGATTTTCATCTCGGAAAAGAATTTCGCGCGCCGGAGTTAACACGAATGAAGCCACTTCATCCGTGCTTCGTTGATCCGAAACATTGAAGTGACGAATGGATTCAATTTGATCGCCGAATAAATCAAGACGAACTGGTTCGTCTTCCGTTGGCGGGAAAATATCAACGATACCTCCGCGCAAAGCATACTGACCTTTATCCTCCACCATCGGAGCTGAAGAATAGCCAAGCGAGTTTAAATACTCGGCGATGTCTTCAGGAAGTTCATCACCGGGTTTTAGAAGACGCGAATATTCCTTCAGGATTTTCACCGGCAAAGTTTTTTGCGTCAGCGCGTCAGAAACAGATATGAAGATTTCTCCGGCCTTCGCTTGCTGGGCTCGAGACAAGAAACGAACCCGATCACTAACGACTCTCGAGTTTGGATAAAGACCGGAGTAAGGTGAAACATCGAAAGCAGGTAAAATTGTGCTGTGACGAGACGGGTCAAAGAACTCTAAAAGCTGCTGAAGTTTGTTCGCTTCCGATAGACTGCTAACAACAACTAAGTGCGGCAAGCTGTTGATTTTTTTAGAGTAAGTCTGCGACAAAAAGTAAGCGAGCGCGAGCGGAGATGCAGCTCCGGTCACTTGAATTTTTCCGCGTGTTGTTTCGAAGGCCCTTTCCAGGATGGATTCAAGCCTTGTATGAGTCATTTCGGCTTTCATTCGGTGGGCTCATCTTGCCATGCTTATCGCCTTGTTTCCATTCATATTTCTTGGTTTTCACAGACGACACATATATAACTAATTGAAATCCAAATAATAACGACAACTTTGGAGGGGTACAGTGCCACTCGGTGGAGTCATTTTCATCGTCATCTTCATCGCTCTATTCGGAGCATTTTTAGTATGGGTCGCGTCCAAAACAGGCGGCAAACCCGTTTATAACTCTATCAAGTACGAGCCTTACGAGTGCGGTATTCCTGCTCTTGATAAGAAAGATACAAAGGTTTCAGTAAAGTATTATCTTACTGCGATCCTCTTCATCCTTTTCGATATCGAGATCATTTTCATGTATCCATGGGCAACTTCTTTCCGTGATTTCTTATCTTCAGGACAAGGTCTGTTCGTGCTTATTTCGATGATGGTCTTCATCGGAATTTTCATCTTCGGACTTTTCTGGGAAGTAAAATCAAAAGCATTGGAATGGGACTAAGCAAATGGGAATGGGTAAAGATCTTTTTGAAATTACCGTTAACGGTTTAAAACTTGTCGTCATCTTTTTGATGATGGTTCAGGCAGTTCCTATTCTTGTGTGGCTAGAGCGCCGTGGTTCCGCATTCATCCAAAATCGTTTGGGACCAAACCGCGTAGGACCTTTGGGATTGATGCAGCTTTTGGCTGACGCTGTGAAATTCTTGACGAAAGAAAACTTCGTTCCAGATACGGCAAAACCTTTGTTGTACTACGCAGCTCCGGTATTTGCATTGATTCCTGGTGCGGTGGCGTTCTCTGCAATTCCGATGTCGACACCAATTCAAGTGGGAACATTTGAAATGTTTGGCTCTACTTGGGGTCCGTACACTTTCTTAGTTCAAGGTTATGATATCGGCGTTGGTATCGTATTCATCTTGGGTGTTTCTTCTTTGGCTGCTTACACTTTGTTGATGGCGGGTTGGGGTTCAGGAAACAAGTACTCTTTGATGGGCGCTCTTCGTGCTTCGGCGCAAACGATCTCTTACGAGTTGGCTTTGGGTCTTTCTATCGTGGGCGTGATCATGCTTTACGGTACATTCAACCTTCAAGACATGACGGTGGCTCAACAAGGCCCCCTTCAATTCGTCTTCTTGGGTCACACAATCACTGCAAGCTGGCTTCCAAATTGGGGTATCTTCTATCAACCATTGGCAGCTCTTTTATTCTTCACAACCGCTTTTGCTGAATCAAATCGTCTTCCTTTCGACTTAGCGGAAGGTGAATCCGAGCTTGTAGCCGGCTTCCACACAGAGTACGGCGGATTCAAGTTCAACATGTTCTTCATTGGTGAATACGGTCACATGATGATCGCTTCCGGTTTGATGGCGCTGTTCTTCTTCGGTGGTTACGGAATTCCGTATGTATCCGTTGAGCAAGTTCAAGAGTGGGCGGCATCCGTGACGTCTTCTGCCGGTTGGGCAAGTGCTTTGATGGCGTTGATCCACTTCCTTGTTTTCAATATCAAGTTTGCATTCTTCTTGTGGGTTTTCATCTGGGTTCGTTGGACGCTTCCACGCTTCCGTTATGACCAATTGATGGATTTCGGTTGGAAGACTTTGCTTCCTTGGGCGCTAGCAAACACGATCATTACCGCGTTTGTGATCTACATCGCATCTTTGTGAGGAGAATAACGTGACAGCAGATGCATTTCTTTTTTGGTTCTTAGCGATTGTCACTCTGGTCAGCGGCCTGAGTGTCATTCTTTTATCTAACCCGATTTATTCATCGCTTTGTTTGGCGATGACGATGGTGGGTATCTCCGCGTTGTTCGTGACTTTGAATGCCTACTTTATCGCAGGCGTTCAGTTGATCGTTTACGCCGGCGCCGTGATGGTTCTTTTCGTCATGGTGATCATGCTCTTCGACTTGAAGAAAGATATACAGGCCTTTACGAAAGGTAAGTTCTCGGGAGCGGTAAAAATCGCTTCCGTGGGATTGCTTGCGGGCTTGGTTGTCGGTGCGATTGCAATGTCTGTTGGTCTTTTGAACGAGAAAACGGCCGACAATCCAGTGACAGCAGGAACGGGAATGGAAACAACAAAAGCGTTGGGCCAAATCCTTTTCTCTAAATACATCTTCGGCTTTGAAGCATTGGGCGTTCTTTTGCTAGTGATCGCAGTTGGTGCGGTGGCTCTAGCGCGCAGTAAAGGTGGAACACATGAACACTGATTTCATTAACAACATTGGCCTGACTCACTATCTAGTTTTGGCAGCACTTTTGTTCATGATGGGTATGGCCGGAGTTCTTCTTCGCCGTAACGTGATCGTTCTTTTGATGTCTGTAGAGTTGATGTTGAACTCGGTGAACTTGACGTTCATCGCTTTCAGTAAGTACCTAGGCATTCTTGACGGTCACATCATGGTTTTCTTTGTCATGACAATCGCAGCGGCAGAAGCAGCGGTAGGTTTGGCATTGGCCGTTTCAATCTTTAAACGCTTTAACGAAGTGAATATTCGCTTCTTTGAACACTTGAAAGGATAAGGGAGCAGCCGTGAATCATTCTCTTTTAATGGCCCTTTTGATCCTAGCTCCATTCGTTGGTTTCTTGATCAACGGAGTTCGTTATAAAAAACACTCAGCCAACGTGGCGGGTGTGATTGCCACATCAGCAATTGCGATTTCCTTCATCAGCGCGATCTTGTTGGTATTAGACGTTGTAGCGATGCCTGCGGAATCTCGCAAAATTGCGGTGAGCTTCTTTGAGTGGATGGCAGTTGATAAGTTTAAAGTAAATGCCGGTTTTGTTGTCGATCAAATCAGCTCCATCATGATTCTTGTGATCACGGGTGTTGGTACTTTGATCCACTTGTTCTCGATCGGTTACATGCACCACGATAAAGGTGCGGCAAAATATTTTGCTTACCTGAACCTTTTCATCTTCAACATGTTGTTACTAGTTCTTGGTGACAGCTTGCTTGTGATGTTCGTGGGTTGGGAAGGCGTTGGTCTTTGCTCTTACTTATTGATTGGCTTCTGGTTCACAGACAAAGAAAAAGCCGCAGCGGGCATGAAAGCCTTCATCACAAACCGTGTGGGTGACGCTGCTTTCTTGCTTGGAATGTTCATCCTTTTCATCACTTTCGGAACTTTGAATTTTTCTGAGTTGAATGCACTAGCTCCTACAACAGCAGAAGCTTCTTGGTTGGGTGCGGTGACTTTGGGAACTTTGTTCCTGTTCATCGGTGCGACTGGTAAGTCAGCACAGATTCCATTGTACGTTTGGCTTCCAGACGCCATGGCTGGTCCAACACCTGTATCCGCACTTATCCATGCGGCGACGATGGTTACGGCCGGTGTTTACATGATCGTGCGTTTGAATCCGCTATTCATTATGGCTCCGAACACAATGATGGTTATTGCAATCATCGGTGCGGCGACAGCCGTTTTGGCTGCTACAATCGGCATGACCCAATGGGATATCAAAAAAGTTCTAGCTTACTCTACGGTTTCTCAACTTGGTTATATGTTCTTGGCTTGCGGTGTGGGAGCTTTCGGAGCAGCGATGTTCCACTTGATGACTCACGCGTTCTTTAAAGCCTTGATGTTCTTGGGTTCGGGTTCCGTGATCCACGCGATGCACGAAGAACAAGATATACGTAAGATGGGTGGTCTAAAAAAATACATGCCTATCACTCACGTGACATTCTTCTTAGGATGGGTCGCAATCATCGGTATGCCACCATTTGCGGGTTTCTTCTCTAAGGATGAAATCTTGGCTTATACGTTCAACTCTCCACTAGGTTCTCCGATCCTGTGGGCGATGGGTGCGTTGGGTGCTACTTTGACAGCGTTCTACATGACTCGTTTGATGGCATTGACGTTCTGGGGTAAGAGCCGCGTTCCAAGCGATGTTCACCCGCATGAATCTCCAGCGCTTATGACGATTCCATTGATCGTTTTAGGTATTCTTTCTGTGATCGGTGGTTGGATCGGTATTCCTCACGTGATCGGTGAACACTTGGGTCACCTTCCAAACGTATGGGAACACTGGTTGCACCCAATGATCTCTCCGATCCCAGGTTGGACGGCTATTGATCATACGACAGAGTGGACTTTGATGGGCGTTTCTGTTGGTTTGGCTTTGATCTCTGCGATCGTAGCGTACCAATTCTACGTGAAGTCTCCAGAGACTCCGAAGAAAATCGCCGACAGCATCAAGCCTGTGTACAACCTTGTGTATAACAAATATTTCGTTGATGAAGCTTACTTCGGTTTCATCATCAATCCACTTGTTAGCATCAGCAAAAACACTTGGTACTACATCGATGTGAATTTCATCGATAAAGCGACTTACTTGGCCGGCGACCTAGCTCGCGGTATGGGCTCGTTCGTTCGCTCTATCCAAACTGGTAATATGCAACAGTACGCGATGTACATCGGTATCGGTGTTGTTGTGGCTCTTTCATTTGTGATCATGAGGTAATGTATGATCCTGAGTAGCATTGTTTTCCTACCTCTTTTGTTCGCGTTGATCGTCGCTGTTTGGCCAAAGTCGAATACTATTCGTCACTTGGCTTTAGGCCTTTCAATCGTTGAATTTATTTTGAGCTTAGCTTTGTTCAGACAGTTTGATCCGAACTCTGCAGGTCTTCAGATGGTTGAAAAGTTCATGTGGATTGAGCGCTTCGGCATTCAGTACTTCATGGGTATCGACGGTATTTCGTTGTGGTTGGTTCTTTTAACCACGTTCTTGACCCCGATCATCATCTTGGGTTCTTGGACGTCGATCACAGAAAGAGTTAAAGGCTTCCACGTAGCGATGTTTGTGTTGCAAACAGCGATGCTTGGAACTTTCTTGGCGATGGATGCGATCTTCTTCTACGTATTCTGGGAGCTTTCTCTAGTACCAATGTACTTCATGGTTGGTATCTGGGGTGGTGCTCGTCGTATTTACGCAACGGTGAAGTTCTTCATCTATACTTTCGCCGGCTCTGTGATGATGCTCGTTGCGATCATCTATATGATGTACCTAACCCAAGAAGCGACAGGCACGATGAGTGCAAGTCTTCTTGATTTCTACAAACTTAAAATTCCGTTTGTAGGTGGCACGTTCTTCAGCCTTCAAACTTTATTGTTCTTCGCATTCGCTTTGGCCTTTGCAATCAAAGTTCCGGCCTTCCCTGTTCACACTTGGTTGCCGGATGCCCACGTTGAAGCGCCAACTCCAGGCTCTGTAATTCTAGCCGGTGTGATGCTTAAGATGGGTACTTACGGCTTCATGCGCTGGGTGATTCCATTATTCCCAGAAGCTTCCGAATACTGGGCATGGTTGTTCATGTTGATCGGTACAGTCGGAATTATCTACGGCGCCCTGGTCGCGATGGTGCAGCCGGATGTGAAAAAACTTGTGGCGTATTCTTCTGTATCGCACATGGGTTACATCTTAGTCGGTCTATTTGCATTCAATGCTTACGGGATGTCCGGTGGTCTTTATCAAATGTTGAACCACGGTATTTCTACAGGTGCTCTGTTCTTGTTGATCGGTATGATCTACGAAAGAACGCACTCTCGTGAAATCAGCAAGTATGGTGGTTTGGCAGGAGTCTTACCTCTTTTCACAATCTTCTTCTTTATCATCACTTTGTCTTCGATCGCGGTTCCGCTAACAAACGGTTTCGTGGGTGAGTTCTTGATCCTTCTTGGTACTTTCCAAGCAGAACCTGTATTTGCTTACTTTGCGGTATCAGGTGTGATCTTGGGAGCTGTTTACATGCTTTGGATGTTCAAACGCGTGTTCTTCGGTGAAAAAGGGGAGTTGGTGAAAGACGAACATCACCCACTTCATGACTTAAATGCACGTGAAATCGCGGTCCTTGTTCCTCTTGTTATCATGGTGTTCTGGATGGGTCTTTTCCCGAATCATTTCTTGAACTATTCAAAGGCAAGTATTGATTATCTAGTGAACAACAGAAGTAACTATAACCTCACTATTGTAGAGCCTGGCGCAACTTCCACTCAGCACGCGCAAGGAGGTAACTAATGAATATGAATGTCGGTCTTAGTGACGTTTTGTTGATCTCTCCGATGATCGCCTTGTTCCTTGTAAGCTTGATTCCAATCACAGCTAAAGTTCTTCGCGGTAACCGCGAGCAGCCTCATGCCGTGACTTTGGCGCAAGCCCTTATCGGTATCGTGATCGCGATTGGTCTTTTGATTGTGTTTGGTGGTGGCGGTAAGACAGCGTTTAATAACGGTCTTATCTTTGACGGCGTAACACAGTGGATGGGTATCATTGCTTTGGGTGCTGCGGGTGCAGCGATGGTGATGATGTATGAAAATCCATCAACGACAGGAAAACAGTTCTCTGAATTGATCTTCCTTGCGATGAGCTCGGCGGTTGGTATGTTGATCCTGGTCTCCGCCGTGGATCTTTTGATGGTCTTCATCGGTCTAGAGATGATGTCTTTGGCATTGTACCTGATGATTGCGATGAGCCACGAAGAGAAGCTTTCTAAAGAAGCGGCTTTGAAATACTTCATCTTGGGTTCATTTGCTTCGGCATTGTTCCTTTATGGTGTGGCATTTATCTTCGGTTCAACGGGTGGAACAAATATCCTGGCATTCATGGATAGCGCGGCAGAGCTAGTACAAACAAGCCGTCTTTTCTTGTTTGGTATCACTTTCGTTATCTTGGGCTTCTGCTTTAAGGTTTCGATTGCTCCATTCCATGCGTGGACTCCGGATGTGTATCAAGGGGCTCCAACTCCGCACACGGCGTTCATGGCGACAGCGGTTAAGACAGTTTCTTTCGCCGCTTTCTTGCGCGTGATTGCAACGAAGTCTTTGATCGGTTCAGATCACTTGTTTGATATCTTGCAATGGTTGGCCGTGATCACAATGATCTTGGGTAACACAGCGGCGATCATCCAAAACAACTTCAAGCGTATGATTGCTTACTCTTCAGTAGCTCACTCAGGCTACTTGTTGATTGGTATCATTACAGCGGGCGTTAGCGATAACGGTGCGTTTGGTGCTTCAGGGGTTATCTTCTATCTTCTAAGCTATGCCTTGATGACTTTGGGTGCGTTTGCGATTGCAAGCATGCTTGAAAAATCAGAGAACCACATTGTAAACGTGGATGATCTTGCAGGCTTTGCGAAACAAAGACCGATGTTAGCTCTTTGCTTAACTGTGTTCTTGTTGTCACTAGCCGGTATTCCACCGACTCTTGGCTTCTTCGGTAAATTCTATCTGTTCAACGCAGCTATCGGTGAGGGTCTTTTGTGGTTGGCGATCTGGGGTATGATTAGCTCCGTGATCGGTGTTTACTACTACCTGCGCCCCGTTGTAGTTATGTACATGAAAGAAGGTAACGCAGAAGTTGCAAGTCATTCATTGAATGCAACAACAGTGACGACTGTGATCATGGCTCTTGCGATTGTGATCATGGGCTTCGTCTCTGGTCCGATCTTCTCGGCTGTAGAAAAAAGCTTGTTCTAAGCTGACTGCATTTCGATAAAAAACATACTAAGCCCTGGCAACTACCAGGGCTTTTTTATTTGTAAATCGCTAGTCTTTCATCGGGACTTCGGAGAATAGCTACTCCCGTGCAGTAAGACCTAATATCCTTATTGAGCATGAATCAGAAGTTTCACGAACTCATTGCTCAGGCCTCGAAGGTCGTTCTGGATAAGAATGTTGAAATTCGTTTGGCTATCACCTGTCTTCTTGCTGGCGGCCATTTGCTTATCGAAGATTTGCCGGGAGTCGGTAAAACCACTCTTGTTCAAGTGCTGGGTAAACTCACCGGATTAAAAACTCGTCGCGTGCAATTCACGATTGATCTTTTACCAGCGGACGTAATTGGCGGACAGATTTATCATCCTCAAGAACATAAGTTCGTATTTCATCAAGGTCCTTTGTTTTCGCAAATGGTGATGGCGGATGAATTAAATCGCGCTAGTCCACGCACCCAAAGTGCTTTGCTGCAGGCGATGGAGGAAGGCGAAGTTTCTGTTGAGGGAGTGACTTGGCCGTTACCTCATCCATTCTATGTCATTGCAACTCAGAATCCGCATCAGCAGACCGGCACATTTCCTCTTCCAGAAAGTCAGCTAGATCGTTTTCTAATGAGTTTAGAACTACATCCGGCTTCTAAAGAAACCGAAGTGCGCATTTTAAAAGGTGATGATCCTCGACATTTGCTGCAAAAAATTCAGCCGCTATTTAGTGAAACTGAAATTGCAGAAGCTTTGATCGAAGTTACAAAAGTGCAGGTGTCCGCTAATGTCGCTCAGTACATCGCGGATCTTTTAGAGCGATCTCGTCGCCCCGGATTTGAAGGGGCACCACTTTCAACTCGCGCAGGAATGGCTTTAGCGAAAGCCGCGAAGGCGTGGGCCTTCATGGATGGAAGAAACTATTTACGACCTGAAGATGTTCAACAAGTTTTGATTCCTGTATTAGGACATCGTCTTGGAGGCAATCATGGCATCAAACGCGGCCGTGAGTGGGCAGGGGCTTTACAAAAAAGCACGCCAGTTCCTGTCTAAAAAGAAAACGCGAACCTATATACTGCCGACGGGATTTGGCATCGCCTTTGGGTTGATGTCGCTAGTTCTATTTTTTATGGCGGTTGGATATTCGAACAATTTGATCTACATCTTCTTCTTTTTCTTAATCTCTGTGGCTTTCACAGGAACTTTTATTACCAATAAAAATGTCGATGGTGTTGATGCGATTGATGTTCACATCGACGAAGCTTTTTGTGATGAGACATCGGCATTAAGCGTAACCTTGAAAAATAATGCAAAGTCGCCGTGTTTTCAGGTCGAAAGCTATTTCGAAAAGTATCCTGAAACTTCTTCGCGCACGGATCTTGAGCCACAGGAAGAGGACGTGGTTCTTGTGCCTTTTGTTTTTAAAAAACGCGGGCGGCAGCTTCTTCCCAGAATAGCAGTTCAAAGTACATTTCCATTTTCTTTATTGAGAGCATGGAGAGTTTTTAAAACCCCTCGAGAAATAACGATTTATCCAGCAAGAAAAGGCGAAGAGGCTTTTCCACAAAACTCTTATGCTGAAACGGACAGTGAAAATACAGGCTTATTCAGAGAGCATCGTACTTACCAAAGCACGGATTCTTTAAGACGAATAGATTGGAAAGCGACAGCACGCAGACAGGAACTGCTCGTAAAGAACTTTGAAGAGTCCGAGAAGCCTTCGCTGCATTTTTCTTGGAAACAAACGGCTCATTTAAGCGGTGAAGAAGAAAGAATTTCTCAACTGTGTTTGTGGATTGATGAAGCACATAAGCTAGGCCATTCTTTTTCTCTGGAAGTCGGAAAGCACTATATCGCTAAAGATCAAAGCTCTGCTCATCGTAAGATGTGCCTAGAGGTTCTTGCTCATCTTAGCAGGGAAGACCTTTTATGACGAAAAGGTTCTACTCTCAGAAGGCACTCGCAGTCTCTTTTATTATCGCCATGGCGATGGTTGCGCTTGAGGTTTCCGCATGGATAGCTGTGTTCAGCTTCATCATGCTCTTTTGGAAGTGGGGCGTAGAAAATCTTCAGTGGAAACCTTTATCTAGAAAGGCCACGGGAATCTTGAGTGTCCTTCTGTTGATTCAAGTGCTTGTTCAATTTCGCACATTGATTGGCCAGGAACCAGCGTACACATTTTTGTTAGCTCTTTCTTCATTAAGAATCATGGACTATCAGAACGAACGCGATCATAAATTTGTGATCCTTCTGGGCTTTCTTTTGATTTCAGTGAAAGCGCTTTTTAGTTTAGATATATATTGGATAATTCCTTCCGTTTTGGCCTTTGTCGGACTTTGGTATTCACTCTTGCCTGAATCGCTGCCGGCTCGCGCGAAAGTATTACTAAAGATATTCATTCTTTCAGTGCCGATGGCCGTGATTTTATTCTTCGCCTTTCCACGCTTTGTTTTGCCGTGGGCGATGTCGCGCGGTTCTGCTCAGTTCGGAGAGATTGGTTTTACCGATGAAATAAATCCCGGAATGGTAGCGGAACTTGCAACGAACACGGCAACAGCATTTCGAGCCAAGATTGAAAATCTGCCGATAAATAAGTCAGTAGATCTCTATTGGCGTGGGTCGGCTTTGACTCAATCGCGGGGATTGAGCTGGCGTCCGCGACGCTTGGGGTTCAGGGCTCCTTCCACAGAAGACTATAAATCTTTGCCGACTTATGAGGTCGCAATTGAGCCCACATCTCAGCTCTATCTTTTTGTTTTAGATGGAACAAAGCATGTCGACTTGGACGTGAACCAAGTTCTAGCGCTTCCTCAGAACATCTATCGTTCTATTCGACCGTTAAATAAATCTTCGATGTATCGGGGATACTATGAGCCTGACTATAAGGACAGTACGACTCCGCAGGATGAAGATCTTCAGGTTCCCCCCGTGCAAGGACGTGTTCGCGCATGGGTCGACGGTGTCTTAAGCAGAAATCTTTCTATTCCCGAAAAGGTCGAAGAGCTGCAAAAACTTTTTGTAGATAACGGTTTCGTTTACACGCTATCCCCCGGGGTTTATGGTCCCAACGATCTAGAAACTTTTCTTTTTGAAAGAAAACGAGGATTCTGTGAGCACTTTGCGGGAGCTTACGCGACTCTCGCAAGATCTTTAGGAATTCCAGCGCGAGTGATCGTGGGATATCAGGGCGGCCGCTTTAATCCTTTGGGAAATTTTTGGAAAGTTTCGCAAAAAGACGCTCATGCGTGGGTTGAAATCTTTAGTGAAGGACAATGGCAGCGAATCGATCCAACTTTATGGGTTGCGCCTCTTCGTTTGGTGATTGGCGCCGAAGAATTTTTTGGACTTTCGGAAGAAGATCAGCGGGCCTTTGCGCGCGCCGTGGATTGGCGTCCGCCGGTGAAAGAAGATCTTCTGCTATGGGATGAAGTCAGTTTTTGGGTGGAAGATATCAACTATCGATGGACTTACTTCCTTATCGATTTTGATAAAACGTCTCAGCAAAGTTTCTGGAGTGCTTTGTTGAATTACAGAATTCAATCCACTTTCTTACTTGCCGTTGTCATTGCAGCACTTGTTTTAATTTTCCGCAGTCTTTTCAAACAGAAAAGAAACCTCAATGAGGCGCAAGTTCTATTACAAACCGTGGAAAAGTGGGCCGAAAAAAAGAATATCCAGCGCGAAAATTCAGAGCCTCCTCTGGAATTTCTAAAAAAGCTACAGGCACAGTTTCCTTATTTGAAAACGATTCTTCAAGAAATCGAAACATTTTATGACGAACAAACTTACGCCGGTAAAACAGCTTCGTCGGGCAAAGAGCTTTTAACAAACTGGAAGAAAGAAATTCGCAGTCACTAAACGTCGTAATGGCGAAGTACGTTGATCGCGGATTTAAATCCGATACGAACAATGCGCGCTAAAATCTCAGGATTTAAACTGAAGTGATCGACGAAAAACATTTCGTAGTTATTCGGGCGTGGGGCAATATAGATGTAATCTACTTCCGGGCGATAGTTCACACGATTGCGAATGATTTCAAGCAGTTTGTCGCGATGTTCAGCCGGCAAGTTCATCTGTTTGAAGTAACCATCGACGGCATTATAGATACCGCGAATGTCATTCTTATATTGAATATGACGCATGATTTTTTGCTGAACGACTTGGTAAAGAGCCTGATTCGCGATCAGTGGAATTCCATAGTCATGCAGCGAACCCATCTCTTCTGTGTAGTGATAAGGCTGAATCGAGAAAGAAGAGATCACTAGATCTGCGCCGTAATCTGCCGCGACGTGGGTCGACAGAGTGTCGCGGATTTCACCGTCATAGTAATACATCTCTTTTCCATCCGGACGCTTAATTCCGTAAGGAGCAAAAACCGGCGGTAAAGCCGTCGAACAAGCCACTGCATCACTGATCGTGGCGTAGTTAATGTATTTCGTGTTCTCGGTTTTATAAGATTCCGGGAAATTACCAAAGATGGCTTTTCGCGTATGATTTAACTGGGTTCCGATAATGAAAAGACCTACACCCAAACGGGCGAAGTCGTTATCCAACAAAACCTCTTTGCGCAAATAACCTTCGATCCCTTTGGTTGAAAAAAGACCATTTAACTTAAGACCGTTCTTCAAAAGCGATTCAAGGCCACCAGTAACTAATGCCTTTTCCATCAAAGTTCGCGGAATAAACTTCAACAGACCACTGGAGTTCAAATTGAAAATATCACGGTAACTGATCGGTTTTAAATATCGCAGATCAGACTTATCAAAAGAAGGGTGGCTGCCCGAACCGATTTGAAAAGCGTTGATCAACGATTCAATCGGGTAGCCGGCGGCAAGAATTGAAGCTACGAAAGCGCCGGCGCTAGAGCCAACGTAAAGACGGATGGTAAATGGATCGTCTTCGCCGAAGTTCTGACGCACCATCTCTTTGGTGCCTCCGGCAAAGCGAAAGCCTTTTTCTTGTAAAGCTAAGCAAACCCCAATGTGAAAGGCCGCCGCTTTAATGCCGCCTCCACTTAATACTAGGGCCACTTTTTTCTTATCTCTAATCCGCATAGTGTTATCTTTAAGTATGAGAGTTCTTGGACTTTCGGGCAAAGGATTCTTTGGAACTTAAGAAAATCCATGACTTAGGGTTGCTTAGTCAGACGAAGGTCTAGTTGGATAGGCTAAAAAAAGTGTGGATAGCCAGATCAAGGTCCTGAATTTTGTTGAATTTGGATAACTACTCACACAAAATTTGACAGACCGAAGTCGTGTGTTAATGTTGGATACGCAAGCTGAGTAGGGCGACCACCCCGAAAAGTTTGGCTAGTAAGGAAATTTGATGAACGTAGAAGCTACTGGTTCATGGTTACCGCTAACGGATTACTCTACTAAGTACAAAATTAGTGTGAGCACACTCCGCCGTCGAATCAAAGCTGACGACATCAAATTCCGATTTGAAGACGGCAAGTACTTCATCATGGACGAACCGATGGGTACCCATCAACGAGTACATCGCCCCTCCCAAGACAGCGACGCCTTGGTGGGTGCTCATCATGGAATGATGAAAGGTAACGACACTATGTCCGCTTCTTCAAAAGACGACCTTCTGAAAGCTCAGGACCTTCAAGATAAATCAATGAAGGCCAACAAAGATGAGCCGATCCTAACTGCTGCCAATAAACTTCTGAACGAACTTAAAAAAGCCTACACTCAGATCCTTCAAGACAAAGAAGAAACAATTCTTCAATTGAAAGACGAAGTGGCAGACCTAAAAACTTTGGTTCGTGTATTAGAATCAGAAAATGATCGTCTAAAAGGTTTTAAGCAATAGTATTCTTAGGGCGAATCAGATAACTAATACCGCTCGCCACAGCAGAGACCGCTAAAGCCGCATAAATCCCAGCATAAATCGACGCATTTCGATCGTAAAAATAGCTTCCTGTTATTTGTAGTAGCGAGGGTATGAACGAAAACCCAATGTTATAAATGACTCCGAAAGAGACCGCTCGATAACGTGGAGTCACGGAATCACAAACAAGCGCAACAATCGGGGCATAGCTAAGAGTGATTATAAATCCCGTCAGCATCATGACGATAATTAAGGCTCCCTTGTTAACTCCAACGCCTTCAGTGCCCGCAAACTTCTGCATGAAATAAAAATATGGAAATAACACCAAGATGCCTAGCAAGCCTCCGCGAAGGCACATTTTTGCCCGTCCCACTTTGTCGGAGATAACTCCAAAAAGGGGATAAAGCGGAAGCAGAAACAAACTCGAAATCGCGACAATAAACCCGATAGCATCTGAAGGTATCTTTAATAGGGGACCTAAAAAATAGAGACGGTAAAGATTAAAAAAGTAAGCCAGGACTCCAACATTAATGGCGATAGAAAGCGCAAAGGTAAAAATCTTTTTTAATGAAGTGCGATCTTTTAGAAGGTTTTTTAGGTGAGTTTTCAATGAGGTTTCATTTGCATAGACCAAAGGAGCATCTGGAAATTTCCGGTCTATGTAAACGGCCAAGGGATAAATAAGGCCGCTTAAGAGGAAACAAACTCTCCAACCCCAAGATCCCAAATCTTGAGCGGAAACAAAAAGTTTAAACAGAATCACGATCGCCATCGCAATCAAATAGCCGGACGGAGCGGCCATTTGCAGCCAGGAAGTGAAGCGTCCTTTTTCTAAAGTCGGCGCTAGATCATAAATATAGGCAATCGCGCAAGTAACAGTTCCGGCGGTAGCAAATCCTTGCAGTAGGCGAACAATGATCACGAAAATCGAAGCTACTTCCGCTGGCATGTACGAGTCATGAAGCAAAGCCATGCATAAAGAAACGATCCCTAACATCTTAAAGGATTTCACCAGTGCACGTTTTTTTCCTCCCGTATCAGCAAGTGCTCCAAAGTATATCGCACCCAATGGACGAAATATAAATCCAGTAGCAAAACTCAGATAGGAAGCAACGACACTGAGACCCGAAGAAGACTCTTTTGTTTGCGACGTTTCAAAATGAAGAATTCCCGTCAGATAATAGCAATAGAAAACAAGAATCACGCCGAGAGAAACCATCCCGGTGACGTCCCATAAACCTTTTGCTGAAGTTTCGTGTTTGTGTCTATCCACCAAAACTCAAACTATCCCAGAAATGATATGAAGAGGATGTTTTCTAAACTACTTGCGTTATCGCATCCGTGTCATCAAAGAGCGGCGCGTTCCTTACAACATCTTCATTGCCAAACGGTAACACAGTCGATATTTCGACCTCTGACTTGAAGGGGGTCAAATGTTTAAATCTTTAATGACAGCGTTCTTCTTAGTTTCTTCGTTGGCAATCTCTGCACAAGCACAAGAGGTGGAAGTTGCGGACAACGAAAACGTGATGGATGAACTTAATCCGTTTGATGCGAATATCGAAGAAACTCTTCAACAAATGGATCAAATCTATTTCGAAGAAACAGGTTCTTCTCCGTTCATTGAAAACTTGATCGGTCCCATGGGTCCTACTTGTTATCGCAGTTCTTGCAAAGTGTGGGCGCAAGTTTCTAGATCACAACAAAAAATGTATTTGTATATCGATGGTGTACACACGAACACATGGGCGGTATCAACGGGAACTCCTGGTCATGGAACTCCTAATTTCGATACTCATCCGAACGGTCGTATTTATGACAAATACACTTCGACAAAATATCCAGGCGGCGATTACAACGGTCTTGGTAACATGCCTTATGCGGTCTTTATTTCGGGTGGATTTGCGATTCATGGAACGGGCACTAGCAACTGGAAGAAACTAGGAACAAGAGCTTCTCATGGCTGCATCCGCGTTCATCCAGACAATGCTTTCAAATTCAACCGTTTGGTGCGCGAACACGGTATCTACAAAACTTGGATCACTGTTCACGAATAGATATTTGAATTTAGATTCAGCAAATAAAAAAGGACCGATCTCTCGGTCCTTTTTTATTTTTGGGAGGGGCGATGGGCTTGGGCTACTATTAAGCAGCCAAGCTCTTCGATTTTTTTGGATCTTTTTTCGTTGCCGTCTTTTTGTCTTGGCTCTTTGCTTCTTTATCGAAAGCAACCGCGAAGACTTCATCTAAGTTTTCAGCGAAGATAAAGTTGATCTTGTCTTTGAAGACCTTAGGGATATCAGCGATATCTTTCTTACAAGCCATCGGGATGATGATATTTGTAATACCTAGGTTCAAAGCTGCCAAACACTTCTCACGGATACCACCGACAGGAAGTACGCGACCTTGTAGAGTCACTTCACCAGTCATCGCGATATCGTGACGAACTGGAGTTCCTGTCATCAAACTTACAAGCGCTGTTGTAAGAGTGATACCTGCAGAAGGACCGTCTTTAGGAATGGCACCCGCTGGCAAGTGAACATGCACATCGTACTTTTCAAAGAAGTCTTCAGGGATACCCAATTCTTCTTGGTGAGCACGAGCATATGACATTGCTGCGTGAGCCGACTCTTTCATCACGTCGCCAAGTTGGCCCGTCAATGCAAGATGTCCTTTACCTTTCATTTTCAAAGCTTCGATAGTAAGAACTTCACCACCGGCTTGTGTCCAAGCAAGACCTTGCACAACACCTACTTGAGAGTCGGCAAACTTGTCGTCACGTTGGAAGCGAGGAGGACCTAGTAACTCTGGAACCACTGCTGGAGTGATTTCTACAAAGTTAGTTTCGCCCATCACAACCATCTTAGCCACTTTACGGCAGACAGAACCCACTTCGCGTTCTAAGTTACGAAGACCCGCTTCACGAGTGTAACCCGCGATCAAGTACTTGATACCTTCGTCCGTGAACTTGATGTTCTCTTCAGTGATACCGTTGGCTTCAATTTGTCTTCTGATCAAGTGTTTCTTCGTGATCAAAAGTTTGTCATTCTCTGTGTAACCAGGAATGTTCAAGATTTCCATACGATCGCGAAGAGCTGGTGGGATATTCTCCAACACGTTAGCTGTTGCGATGAACAACACATTTGAAAGATCGAAATCGACGTTCAAATAGTTGTCACGGAAAGTTGCATTTTGTTCTGGATCCAACACCTCTAGCATTGCGGCAGAAGGGTCACCACGGAAGTCAGAACCTAATTTATCAACTTCATCTAGAACGATAACTGGGTTGTTTGTCTTAGCTTGGCGAAGTGCTTGGATGATTTTACCAGGCATTGCACCAACATAAGTTCTTCTGTGACCGCGGATCTCGGCTTCGTCTTTCACGCCGCCAAGAGCGATACGGAAGTACTCACGGCCCATCGCACGAGCGATAGATTTACCAAGAGACGTTTTACCTACGCCCGGAGGACCACCGAAGCAAAGGATTGGACCTTTAAGGTTCGGTTTCAATTTTCTAACCGCCAAGAATTCCATGATACGGTCTTTGGCTTTTTCTAGTTCGTAGTGATCTTCGTCCAAAATTTCTTTAGCACGCTTAAGATCAATCACGTCGTCAGATTTTTTGCTCCAAGGAAGATCCGCCATCCAGTCTAGGTATGTGCGAACCATTGTCGCTTCAGAAGCATCTGGATGCATACGCTCCAAACGTCCAAGCTGTTTCAAAGCTTCCGCTTCTACATTTGGTGGCATTCCTGCGTTAACAAGTTTTTCGCGCAGTTCGTCCATCTCTTCAGATTTAGAATCGCCTTCACCAAGCTCATTCTTTATAGCCTTCATTTGCTCGCGCAAGAAGTATTCGCGTTGAGACTTGGACATATCTTCCTTGCCACCCGTGCGACCTTTTTGCTGAGTCTGCATGACTTCAAGTTCTTGAGCCAAAATCTCATTAACAAGTTTAAGTCTTTCTGTAGCATCAGAAGTCTCAAGAACTTTTTGAGCGTCTTGAACTTTGATACCCAAGTTAGAAGCGATAAGGTCGGCGATACGACCTGGGTCAGAAACATCGTCCAACACCAACAAGATGTCTGGAGAAAGAGGGCGACCTAGAGCGATAATACGCTCGATGTGCTCTTTTGCTGTTCTGATAAGGGCTTCATTTTCAACAACAGTTTTTTGTGTTGGGATTTCTTCGATTTTTTCTACAGCCACTTCGAAAGAAGGAGATGTTTTCGTGAAATTCTTAACACGACCCTTAGCTACACCTTGGATCAAGATTTTCACGCGACCGTCAGAAAGTTTTCTCATTCTCATGATCATCGCCACAGTACCAACTGTGTAGATATTGTCAGGAGACGGATTCTCTTCGGAAATGTCTTTTTGGGAAGCTAAAAAGATCAAACGATTCTTCGCCAAAGCTTCTTCCACTGAGCGGATCGAGGCATCGCGGCCTACGAACAACGGAATAATCATATAAGGAAATACAACGATGTCTCTCACAGGTAACATGGGAAGTGTCTGTGGGATTTCTAGGACTTTATCGTCAAAACTCATACCGCTCCTCCGCGTAATGCGGGCATTTATGTTTCTAGTATGAAACTTCTCGGCATGAGACAGTGGGAGCTTGAATCAAAAAATAAAATTTGGACTGACATCCATGTCAGCGGACCTCGTCCAATGAGTGAATTCAGAAATTATTGGAATAGATTGGAATGGCTCTCTTGTTCTTCCATACATTCAATACAAAGAGCTGTAAAAGGTCTGGCCTGAAGTCGGCGTGCTCCGATGATTTCACCACAAGATTCGCACTGGCCGTATGTCCCGTCAGCGATTTTTGAAAGAGCTCTTTCGATCGCATAAAGCGCCGTACGGTCTCTTTCGTGAAGATGGATAGAGATATTATTAGAGATATCTTGAGAAGCCGCTTCTGCTTCATCCGCAACGTTTCCGATGCTGGATTGTTCGGCTTTAAACTCATGCGTTTTATTAAGAATCGAGCTCTTTTGGAAAAGCAAAGATTCACGCAAATTTTGAAGTTCTTGTTCTGTAAGTTCGGTTACGTTCATCTCACCCCCCGATATGATGATCTGGCCGAATGTGGCTTCCTTATTACGGGGGTTTGAGATCATGTCATCAAAAAAGCGCTGCGTGACGTTTTAGTAAGCAGGCTCTTGGCGCGGTGCCTACCGAGCAAATCTACGACCTACTGCTTCTCGCATCTCGGCACCTTCGATACTGAGGCGTGTCCAAGGAATCGCAAGCAAGCGATCCGTCTCAATCATTTCTTCCGTTTCTTCGCAGACTCCGAAAGTTCCTTGTTCGATTCGCGCTAGGGCCATCTCGATCTCGACAAGTTGGTTTCTCATGCGTTCTTGAGTTACTAAAAAAGAATGCTCAGCTATATGAGCGACAGATTGATCGGCTTCGTCTCCGCCACGCTCTGTGTGAGCGAGTTCGCGTTGGGCTGTTCTGAATCTATTCAAAACATCCTGTTTTGCGATAAGAAGTTTCTTTCTACACTCCATCACTAAGTTTTCAGAAATACGACTTGTCATAACAACCCCCTTCTTTAGATTTTGCGACTGCGTCGTCGCTGGTGTACCTAAGACAGGCACACCCCAGGGGGAGGTTAAAAAATCGTCATTAATTTATTTTATGGAATCTATTTAACGCCGGACTTAAAGGGAATTACTTCGCCTTTTTCGATAGTTAGGGCGGTGACAGGGCGCTCGATTTCACGCTCTGCATTCATGGAAAGAGGCCCTAAAGCGCCAGGGAAGCGGCTGAGCTGGCTTAGCTTTTGTGTGAGTTCCTCACGACTGTCGGCTCCGGCAACGATAAGCTGGCGCAAAATTAGGCCCGCATCGTAAGCCTGAACTTCAATCAAAGAAGGATCCTCATTATACAAAGATTTGTATTCCGCAACGAAGCGCGATTTGTCCTGAGCCGTTGGAGTTAAGCTGTCCACAAAAAGCAGATTGTTCGAGAAGTTCCCCGCTCGGCGAGCGACGTCTTTCGTATTCCACAGATTTGTGCCCATCAATTTCACGTTTTTAACGTCATTATACGAAAGCATCGCAGAAATCTGACCCATAGCTTTCACGCTGTCGGGAATGAAGATCGCATCAAAGTCAGTGATGGGGGGAAGAATATTTTCAAGATTCGACTGACGCACAGATCTTTTTTTATCGCTGTGTTGAAGCTCTTTCATGCGAAGATTGAACTCGTCTTGGCGAGCTTCGCCGAAATAGGTTCCCACAAGTCTTTGAATGACCAGACGGAAGTCGGTTTCTTTCGTCGAATAATTTTGAACCGCCGTGATTTGTCCACCACGCGCCAAAACTTCATCCCAGAAGATGTTTGCGAACTCGACTCCATAGGCATCGTTCGGATAAAGAACTGCGAATTTCTTCATTCCCAGATCATCCATGGCCGTGCGAACCAGAGCGCGTACTTGCATTCCGCTAGTCAAAGAATTTCTAAATACTGTAGGACCGATTTCAGTAAGACCAGATCTTTGCGAAAGAGCGACCGTAGGAACACCTAGCTCATCTGATTTTGCCGCAACCGCCGGAGCTGTTTTACTTAATAAACTTCCGACAATGGCAATGACGTTGTCTTCCTTTACTAATCGTTCAACGCCACGGCGAGCTGAATCGGGATTTCCCTCGCTGTCCATAACCGCCAATTTAAAGCCAGAGCCAGGAATATGAAGCCCAAGGCCCATTTCTAGTCCGCGTAGCGCGCGCTGACCGACCGGAGCATTTCTTCCGCTTAAAGGCAGAACAACGCCGACCGTCTCTGTGTGCACGTTCTTAGAGGCGTCCAACTGTTGGATCATTTCTTGTGCGCGAATAGCTTGGTCTGTACCGGGAACGAAATCTTCAACGGCTGCGAAATACTTTTTAGCCGCTGAAGTGTCTTTTCTATCTAAAGCAAGTTCACCTAGGCGATACATGGCGTGAGCGCGCAGGAATCCGAAGTCAGAACTATCCGCAACGTCTTCAAGTTGATCTTCGTTTAATTTGTTTTCGACGATATCAATGGCATGAAGACGATTGGCATCCTGTTCGGCTTTTGTCGGAGATTGAACGGATTTATTTACAAGAACGCGCAGATACTCCAACGCATCTTCTGTTTTAGGCGGCTCAGGCAAAGTCAAAGTTTCGCTTTGGATTTGCTCTGGAGGGCGGCCCGCTGTCATACCTGCCATCGACTTAGGTTTCTTTGTCGTCGTCGTCACCGGAGTCGGTTTGTACGGAGGACGTTTTTTTGTCGCGACCGTCGTACAGGAAGCTAAGAGGCATGCGCTTAACAGAAGTGCGAATCGAGATGTCATTTTCTATTCCTCATAATTTGCGAGACTTTTTCTTGGAAGGCTTTAACTAGAGGCGAGGACTCCGTGGACTTCGCAAGTTCTTCAATAAGTTCTTTTTGTCGTGATGAAATGTGATGAGGTGTATCGACAAGAACCTTCACCAGCATATCTCCAGAGCCAAATCCACCCAATTTAGGAAAACCTTTGCCTTTAAGGCGGAAGGTCTGTCCAGAGTGTGTTCCTGGAGGAATGCGAATCATCGCTTTACCCGTGAGTGTTGGAACTTCGATATTAGTTCCCAAAATCGCATCGGTGTAAACGATCGGAAGATCCAAGATCACGTCATTTTCATTTCGTTTGAAAAGAGGATGCTCTTGAATGTTGATAATGACGTAAAGGTCACCCGCAGATGCCCCAGCAGGGGAGTCGCCCTCTCCCGCAAGTTTCAATCTTTGGCCTTCCTTAACACCAGCAGGAACATTTACTGAAAGTTTAGCGGTTTCTTCTTTGCCGCCTTTTTGACGAACAAAGCTGATGACTTTTTCAGCGCCTAAGGCTGAATCTTCAAAAGAAATATTCAAAGTGTAGCGAAGGTCCGTGCCTTTCGCTTGTTGACGACGTCCGCGAGTGTTCGTGCCACCGCGAGCGTTACCAAAAATCTCTCCGAAGACATCACCAAAGATATCTTGAAACGGATCACCGCCGGTTTGTTGGCCGCCTTGGTTGCCGAAGCCACCAAAGCCTCCGAATCCACCAGCTCCCGCGCCGCCACCAAATCCACCGGGCCCGCCGCCGAAGCCTTGGGCTCCAGCGTGACCGAACTGATCGTACATTTCGCGTTTTTTCGTGTCGCTTAAAACATCATAGGCCTGACTGATCTCTTTGAATTTTTCTTCGGCTTTTTTATCGCCGGGATTTTTGTCAGGATGATATTGCATCGCAAGCTTGCGATAAGCTTTTTTGATCTCGTCCGCCGAGGCGGATCGAGAGACACCTAATGTGGAGTATAAGTCTTTTTTAGACAATCAACCCTCTTATTCTGGTTTCTTAGCAACCACCACTTGACCTGTGCGAATCACTTTATCATGAAGCTTGTAAGGCTTTTTAAACACGCGAACCACGTGACCAGGCGCCACCTGTTCTGTTGCCTCACTGCTTAACGCTTCATGAATATTTGGATCAAAAGGAACACCTTGTGCGGGGATTTCTTGCACTGAATGACGCTGCAACAAAGACTTTAATTCTTGTGCCGTCATATCAACACCCTGACGGAATGTTGCATAGTTTTCGGCTGTGACGTTTGTTTGCAAGGCGCGCTCAAAATTATCCACAACCTCCAAGAGGTCACGGATAAATCTTTCGCCACCGTATTTCACAAGATCGGAGCGTTCTTTAATAGCGTTACGTTTGTAATTCTCAAACTCCGCACGAAGATAAAGGAAATCGTTTTTAAATTTCTCTGCTTGTTCTTGAAGTTTCTGAATTTCAGAAGAGCCGTTCGCGGCCGCAGTTTCTGGATTGGCAGAATTGGAATTTTGAGAGTTATTTTCTTCTGACATGACGGTTCCTTTCGCAATACTTAAGATTGTGTATTCGTTTAGGATTGTCAATGTCCGGTGCCCTAGCAGGCCCTTAAATATCCTCTGGCAAGAAGGTTAATTCTTGAAAGACTTTGTTGCTCAAAACTAAGCCATCGCGTGTGAGAGACCAGTGCCCGTTGTCATACTGAACCCAGTTCTTTTTGATCAGGCCGTTTAAAAGAGTTTGTACTTTGTTTGAAATCTCAGGCGGGAATTTTTTAGAAAGCTTTTCTTGGCTGAGCCCGCGCATTAAACGCATCGAAGTATGACAAAAGTCTGTGAGAGCTTGATGCATCTCCAGAATTTCATGTTGTGCGGCAGGCAAGTGCTTTGCCGGGGAATCAAACTCTTGTCCATCAAAAGCTAAAATCTGCTTTTGGTATTCGTTGATAGAATTGATGTTCCAGTAGCGTGTGCCCCACGCGGACTCAAGACTGTAAGAATGCGCACTGAGTCCTAAGCCCCAATAAGGCTCGTCCACCCAATAAAGCATGTTGTGTCGTGACTCAAAACCGGGAAGGGCAAAGTTGGAAATTTCGTATTGCTTAAAACCTTTTGCCGTTAGCTCATCAGCGATAATGTCAAACATCTCTACCTGCTCATCATCCAAAGGACGACCTTTAGAAAGAGGATGACCATCAGGAACAGTCAGGCAGTAGGGGCTGATATGTTTTGCGCCTTGTTCAATGGCGATTTTCACATCGTTTTTCAAACCTGCGACAGTCTGTGACGGCAACGCAAAAAGAATGTCGAAGCTGAAGTTCAGATTGTGCGCTCGCAAAAGGTCCAGGGTTTCTAATGTTTGTTTCGCCGAGTGTTCGCGATGAACCATTTTCAACAAACGATCATCAAAGGTTTGAGCACCGACACTGAATCGGTTCACCCCATGATCTAAATACATTTTCAATTTATCTTCGTTGATGGTTGCCGGATTGATCTCAATCGTGATTTCGGTATCGGGTCTAGTTGTAAATCCGTATCTACCCAGCTCTTTTATAATCGATACAATGAGAGGAGCAGGGATCAAGCTCGGTGTTCCGCCACCAAAGTAAAGAGTGTCCAAACTTTGTGGGGTGTAATAACGATGCTTCTGGCGAATTTCTTTAAATAGCAATTCGACGTACTGATCCGGAGGCAAAATCTTACTTTGCTCGTAAGTCGCGAAGTCACAATAAGTGCAGCGCTGAATACAGTAAGGAATGTGAACGTAGACGCCAAATGCCATGGGAGTTATCTAGAGTATGTCTAAAAAATTTCAACTAAAAAACGGTATGAAAGTCCTTTTCTTAGAGAGTCATAAGTCACCTGTGGTCTCAGTTCAAATGTGGGTGAAAACGGGCTCTGCGGATGAAAAAAAGGGTGAAGAGGGTCTTTCACATTTCATCGAGCATTTGGTGTTCAAAGGCACTCGCAAGTACAATGTCGGTGAAATCGCCGCCACCGTGGAAGGCTCTGGCGGGGAGCTTAACGCCTACACCTCGTTTGACCAAACTGTCTTCTACGTGACCATTTCCAAGCAATTTTCTGACGTCGCTTTAGACGTGATCAGCGAAATGATGGGATTTCCCACTTTCGACCCCAAAGAAATCGACAATGAACGAGAAGTGGTTATTGAAGAGATCAAACGTGGGCAAGACAGCCCGGGCCGTCGTGCCAGCCAATTGTTATTCACAAATGTCTTTAAAAAACATCCTTATGGCCGCCCCGTGATTGGTTACGACAAGGTCGTTAACGGCGTTTCACCGAAAAAAATCCTTCAATACTACCACAGCCGCTACGTTCCTTCGAATATGTTCCTGGTGGTGGCAGGTGATTTCGAGTCCAAAGAGATGAAGAAAAAAGTTGAAGAGCTTTTCGGGGCCTTTGCGCCTTACAAACTCAAAAAAGTAGCGCGCACGAAAGAACCTGTACAAAAAGCCATTCGCATTAAAGTTGAGCAGACGAAATTTGAGCAAACAACCGGGTATCTGACGTGGCGTATTCCGAGTGTAAAACACAAAGATATCGCCGCGCTTGAAGTTCTGTCGGCGATTCTGGGGCAAGGGGACTCTTGCCGCCTTATGCAAAGCTTGCGTATTCGTGAACCACTAACAAACTCTGTCGGTTCCTTCAGTTATTCTATGCAAGATGATGGACTTTTTGCGGTTTCGTTTAATCTTGAGAAAGAAAATCTGGCGAAGGCTTTAACAAAAGTCACGCCAGAGCTGGTGAAGTTGATCGAAGAGCCGCCAACATCCGCAGAAATGCAAAAGGCCATTACGAATTTTGCGAGCCACGAAGTTTATTCGATGGAGACTGTGGATAATATTGCAAGAAAAGCGGGTAGTAATGAGTTCTATTACAACGATCATGACTACTACCGTAAATACATGAAGGAAATTTACGCGCTAAAACCTGAGGACATTCAGAAAGTCGCAAAAAAATATTTTAAGCCTGAAAACTTCGGCCTTTCACTGATGACGAACATGGACAAGAAAGAGGCGGAGCAGATTCTTAAATCTTTTGCGAAGGATTTAAAGAAAGCTTTGCAGGGCGCGAAGCTTTCTAAAGACACCATGAAGTTTAAGGCTAAGAAATTTAACATCAACGTCGGAGCGGTTAAGCACACTCCTGAAACTGAAAAAATCACGTTGTCTTCGGGTGCGACACTTTTGATCCGTGATCAAAAGGACACTCCTTATGTGGCAATGAAAGCGGCCTTTTTGGGAGGTACGCGTGTTGAAAACGAAAACCAGACCGGGTTGACGGAGCTTTTTTCTCGCAACTGGCTTTCGGGATCCAAGAATTTTACGGAAGATGATATTAACTTAAAGGTGGATGAGCTAGCCGCAGGCTTGGGCGCCTTCGGCGGCAGAAACTCCGCCGGTCTTTCGATGGACTATCTTTCTCCATTTGAAGATAAAATGCTTGAGATCTATGCCGACTCACTTTTACATCCGCTTTTCCCGCAAGATATTCTTGAGCGGGAAAAAGTTGTTATCAAAAATCAGATCAAGGCCCGCAACGACAACCCCGCTCAGCTTTGTGTTCTTAGCTTCCTCCAGGAAATTTTTAAAGGACACCCTTACGCACGCGATATGATCGGAACGGAAGCTTCTATCAATGCCATTAATTCTGAACACCTGA
The DNA here is from genome assembly GCF_001592745.1 of Bdellovibrio bacteriovorus. Lineage (NCBI taxonomy): Bacteria > Pseudomonadati > Bdellovibrionota > Bdellovibrionia > Bdellovibrionales > Pseudobdellovibrionaceae > Bdellovibrio > Bdellovibrio bacteriovorus. Next base: position 1,416,082 of record NZ_LUKD01000001.1, on the reverse strand, counting down.
TGGCGTATTATAAGAAAATTGCCCACGCAAAAAATCTGACTTTCTGTGTGGTGGGTGATGTGAATAAAGATAAATGGGTGAACAAGCTTGAGGAAATTACGAAGCTTTTTCCGAAAGGCGAAAGAATTGCTAACAAGTTTCCGATTGCGGAACTTAAAGAAGGAAAAAAGCTTTATCAGCAGCTAAAAAAAGAACAAAGCCATATCATTGTCGGCTATCGTGGTCTGACATTGAAAGATCCGAACCGCTTCACACTTGAAATCATTCAATCTATTCTGAGCGGTCAAGGCGGAAGACTCTTTATTGAACTTCGTGATAAAAACTCTTTGGCCTATTCCGTTTCGCCAATGCACATGGAAGGTTTAGAATGTGGATATTTCGGTGGATATATCGGATGCTCGCCAGAAAAATCAGAAAAAGCCATCCAGATGTTGAAAGCCGAATTCCAAAAACTGGCTGATACTAAAATCAGCGAGGAAGAGTTGGGACGTGCACAAAGATACTTGATCGGACGTCACGATATCGAATTACAAAGAAAGAGCACTATCTGTAATGCTCTTTTATTCGATGATATTTATGGTCTTGATTACAAAGACACATTGGATGTTGCAGATAAGTATTTCGCGGTGACGCCAGAAGATGTGCAAAAGCTTGCACAAAAGATCTTCTCTCAACCTTCAGTTATCAGTCTTGTAGGACCTTCAGACGTTGAACTATAGTTCGCGTCTGAAGTCTTCGATGATTTGATCGTTCATGCGCTGAATATCTTTAAGGCCCGTGGGACCTACAGTTTCCGGGCTGAGCGCTAACGACTCGGATAGGTTTCTTTCAAGAATTGAAAAGACCTTATAAGGAAGTTCTTTTCGATAGTTCTCACTGTCGATTTTATTTTTTGCTATATTCCAAAGTTCCCATCGAGCCGGTAAGAATGAGTAGTAAACATCCGCTGCGAACTCTGTATAGAAAGGATGTTCTTTCTTCCACGTCTGTTCATTGCGGTGATGGCGACCATCGGTGAAGTCGCGCAGAATAATTTCATTAGAGCTAAATTCTTTATTGGTTTCTTCTTTTGATTTTAAAAGCTTAGCTATACTTTTGGGGTCACGTGTGTATGTCAAAGCCACCGCATCGGCAAAGAGTTCATGAAAAGCGGTGCGGATAATCCAATAGCGTTGAAAGGCTTTGAATTCTTTTTTTAAAGATTTTGACTCCAGCATTTTTTCAATTGCCTGCCACTGAAGCTCTTGTTTTTTCTTTTTATCAAAAGTGACGTCGGAACGATATACAAGATTCTTAGACTCTCGAGCGGCGGCTTCGACCTGGGCTTCTAAGTGAATGGCCTTGTGCCGAAGGGATTTATAGCTTTCCAAATCCTTTATAAGATTGTGCTCAAAGATGGCGTGCCCATATTCGTGAGCCATCGTCGTTTGATTTACTTTAGGATGCATCTTTCCCATAGAGTCAGGGCGTATGCCTATGTAAACGGAAAAATCCCCCGCGTTGAAGTGTGAAAACTTAAAGGCCATGCCTACGGACACTTTTACTTGCTGTGGGATTTCTAAAGGCGCAATTAAGGAGTTAATTTCCGTGATAGTTTGTGCGTATTCGTCCGCTGTTTTTGTACTATGAAGAGCGCGAGCGTCCACCTCCACCTTGCCATCTAAAGCATATTGCGAAGAAAAAATGCTTGAGCATTTTTGCGCAAATGCAGGATCAGCACAAAATGCGCCGATTGATGACAAAACTATAGCCAGAAGAAGGGGCTTCAAAGCGGGCTCCTTGCCTTATACAAATTCATTAAGGCTTCTAAAACTAAGAATTCAAGGGGCATGCCGAGAAGGTGTTTCAAAGTGAGACATTCTGAGACCTAGGCCTAGAATACAAAAAAACAATTAACCGTATCCCCCCTCAGTTTTGTTAAACTCTTAGGTATGAGGGAAAAGCGTTCGACCGACTCAGTAGAACTTTTTGTAAGTCCTGAGGGCTATTTCCAAGAAATGGTCCAAAAGGGTTTAAGCCAAAGAAAGATTCAAACCTTTCCTTTGGTGGAAAGCTATCTTGTAAATCTTCTGCAGCACTACTTGGATGCTCGCAATCTTTTTGAAAGCGAATACGCCAACGAAGCCGGACAGAAGAATCCCACAACACTGGCTGAAATGTATTTAACAGCACAAAACTCTGATGCTGTAACCAAAACCGAATTACTTAGAAAACTAGGTGATCGAACTCTTTATATCAGCGGTTTTTTTGGTGACTCCCTTTCGCGAAAAATAGTGGATGTGGATTACTATGCGGAAATCGGCGGAGCTGCTTATGCCTCGCTAGCTCACTGCACGCGAGAAGACACTTTGGCCAAAGTTTACAATACGTTCTCTCGACAGTTTTTGGATTTCGTGGACGTACTCACATATATCAGCCACCACTCATTCATTAAGAGCGATGAAAGTATTCTTCGCCTCTACGACCGCTATATGCGAACCGGATCGGAACTGGCACGTGAAAAACTCGTTGAAATGGGTGTTTTGACTCTGCCGCAAGACCAAGTAAAGCTTGGCAAGCAAGGCTGATTCCACTATGCTGACGCCATGTTTGGCTTAGGCATGTCAGAACTCATTTTCCTTGGTGTATTGGCCCTTATCGTGATCGGGCCGAAAGAGCTTCCAGAGTTAGCTCGCACCCTGGGTCGTTTTATCAACGAGCTTAAACGCAGCACAAATGTTTTGGGTGAGGAACTTAAGCAGCAAGCGCGTTTTGATCGCATTGATTTCAACGAAGCGCCTAAGAAACAATCTCAGCCACCGTCTTACGATCATCATCCTGCTATCAGTGAAGAAGCTTCAGATCCTCAACAGATGGAACTCACTGAACAAACTGAACAAAAAAACACCGAAGATAAAGAGCACAAACCCTCATGAGAAGCGAAGAACTAGATTCACGAGCGCAATCGTTGTATGAGCATTTGGCTGATTTGCGTAAGCGCTTGATCAATTGTGCTTTGATTTTGGTTATCGCAACCGGGATTTGTTACGGTTTTAGTGATCAGATTTTCAATTTTGTCCGTGCGCCGATTGCGCCGTATCTTCCAGGTGGCGGTCTGATCTACACAGGTCCTTTAGATAAATTCATCGCGCACCTTAAGCTTGCGTTTGTCTGCGGTATCTTGATTTCGTGTCCTTTCTGGCTTCATCAAGTTTGGCTTTTTGTGGCTCCTGGTCTTTATTCGAAAGAGCGTAAGTACACTTTAGGATTTATCGTCTCTGGTACTGTCCTTTTTGTTTTGGGTGCCGCCTTTTCTTACTACATCGCTTTGCCGATGGCATTTGAGTTCCTGATGCACTTTGGAGGCGACGTCGATAAGCCGATGATCTCGATTGATCAGTACATGGGCTTCTTCACGCAAATGTGTTTGATGTTCGGTGTGGCCTTCGAGTTGCCATTAGTCATCGTGGTGCTTGGCATGTTGGGAATCGTCTCCCAGTCTTTCCTACGTAAGAACCGTCGTTACGCGGTAATGACTATCGCCGTGATCGCCGCCATTATTACGCCTCCCGATTTATTAAGCATGGTGATGATGCTGGCGCCTATGTGGGTGCTATTTGAAGTCGCTGTGATTATCGTAGGCGTCTTTGAAAAGAAGCGAGAGTTCACTGAGCGAGTGAACGAGCGCGAATAGTTTTTCCAGGACCCGTCGTCCGCTAAATTGACAAGTGTTCCGCCATAAGGTCAGCTATTTCCAGGGGGATCCATGTCATTCTTGTTAAGTCTTATTTTATCTGTAGGAATAGCCCACGCTGCGGATCAGGCAAGCTGCCCAGATATCGCTGAACGCCGTGATGGTACAAAAATCCAACAAATGTTGTCAGGAAATGGCGAGTGCTTTTTTTCTGTTACGCCCGACGATGCCTGGAAGGATTTAATCTATCGCGATCATCTTTTCACTTCAGAAGGCATGTTCATGGTCTTTAACTCATTTGGGCCAGGCGACGAATCCCAAACAACGGGGGCTCGTGAGTTCTATCTTTTTCCAAGAAATACAGAGGCGTTTTCCTACGAATGGAAAGACGATACGCGCGAGTTGATCGTCACCCACGTGACGGGCGACAAATTCGTGTTTGAATCCAAGAAAGCTCGTTTAAAAAGCATCACGCGCGCAAATGTTATAGTCGCTGATTATGTCGAGCCCTCCAACCGCGGTGGCATTGAAATCACAAACTTCCAAGGGATTATACTGGACGGTGGATTTAAATTAGGTTCTCCTCCAACATCCAATTCAAACGCGAGTTCTGTTTTTAGAGATGTGAACAACACGTCATGTTCCGTGAAGAACTCAGAACTCTTTAAGTACACCAGCGACGGCGACATCTATCTTAAGTACAATGACAAAGCGATGCTGACGTTTATCCAAAAACGTTGTCCGAAGCTCAAGCTCCCATAGATAAAAAGAAGGCACCTAGACCAGTTCTTTGAGGTGCCCTATTCCTTACACTATCGCCCTTCGATATTCTAAAAGGGATGAAATCTATTGTTTCGATACTGCTGATATTCTGGTGCGTTTCCTCATTTGCTGGCGACAAGGTGGCCGTGCTTTTTGTCGGAGATTCTCATCCAGTTTTAAAAGAACGAGAAGCATCCGCGATTAAATTCTATGAAACCTACGGCTATAAAATCGTACGTCTTTCTCCGGCGGCGAAAACCAAAGCCGAGAAATCTAATTTTGAAAAAAGCTTAAAACAATTAAAGAACGTGGATTCACTTCATGTTGAATTTTTAGGCCATGGGATCGTAAAGGATGACAAGTATTACCTAGCAGTTTCAGATGGCATTAATACAGATTATAAAAAATCTATCGAAGTCCAAGATCTTAAGAATTCTCTCCAAGCTTTTCAAAAAAACAACCCACAAGCAGAAACTACGGTCTATGCACTGAACTGCTATAGTGGCAGGATACCTGAAACTCTTTCCGACCTTCCTAAGACACAAGCCTTTGCCTCCACAAGATCGGACTTAAAAGCTTGGACCATGAAAGTAGCCGGAGACGAAGTCATGGCTCATGACTTTCCAGTTTTTTTTCAGCGTGCGCTTGATCAAGGCAGTAGTTATGAAGAGGCTTTCTTAAAAGCTAGCGAAGACTATAAAAAAATTCAGATGGGACATCCGGCGCAATTTCCATTCACTAGCCCGGCAGTATTCTCATTGCCACGCAGTCAGGCTCAGGCGTTTGTCGAAAATTGGTGTCGTGATTCGAGGGAAAATTCATCACTTAAAATTATTGAGAAGCGAGCAAAGATTGTTAAAAACCTTTTGTCTCAGAATAGTTCGACCTTCAAGTACCTCAATGATTTAAAAAATAAAACGGGTTGCAGTAAAAAAGAAATGATAGAGACCGAAAAGAACGAGCTTAAAAAGAACCGATCTACTTTTGAAGCAGCCGCCATTGAACAGCTGAAGGCCTTGATTCAAGACGGAAATATGGAAACTGACCTCCCACGTATGATTGAAAATCTTCAAGGGGAAATGGATTTCTATCGCGAAAGTGATGACGAAGCTTCAGAGTTACGTAAAGCAGAAATACGCAGTCGCTTAGAAGACCTTTACGCTATTAACGATGAAGCGGGATTTGAAGAATATAAGAAAAGAAAAATTGAAGATTTAGTTAAAGACTTAAAGGCCTGCGATCAGAAACCGATCCCGTCGGCATGTGCTCAAGGAAAAGCAGCCTACATGGAAACGGTATTTATGGATTGGTCGAAAACTTCACTAAATCCAAGACATGTCATAAATAAATGTGCTCGTCCCATTCCCGCGTTAGCTAGCGCCGAACAAACATTTAAAGAGTCACAAAGAAGACAGGATTGCTTCAAGCAACATGTAGGAAAAAACGCGATTGATACTTATCTGGCGTTTACAAGCAATTCAAAACCCATTGCTAGTTATTGCGAGATGATTAAACCGCACGAAGATTTTTATTCTGAAGAAGCTCGATGTATAGAAAAGTTCGCAGCGGGGGCTTCCGAAAAGTCTTGGGCGCGACTTGAAGAAATCGCGCAAATGGGGTCTGAGAAAATAAACGAACAAAGCTCCAGTCGTGAAAAAAGTAAGTCGGGGGTACGATGAGGCCATTAATCCTTACTTCGATATTGCTATTTTCGGCTTCTGTTTTCGCTAAGAACACGAAGGTAGAAGGATATGTCTTTCAAGAGAATGGAAAGGTGTGGTTAAGTCAGGCCCCGACATCCACTGATCCCCGCTATCGTATTAACTGGCACGCAAAACAGCGTCAGGGACAGATTTGCTATTATGAAGAAAACCAGGCGTGTCCAAGATATGTACTCGCTTGTGGCCAACAAAAAACCGTTAAACAGGTGGTCGAGCTTTCGAGTTGCCGAATTGTCGCGCGCATTAAGCCCTAGTTTTTTGAGCGAAACACTTTAGAGTCCAGTTTTTAGGGTTCGGGACTGTGGAACTGCAGGTTTCGAATTATCCTAAATAAGTTCGTATTTTTATAAAAATCACCGGAACTTTCATGGAGGATCAATGTTTAAAACTGTCTTTGGCCTTGTCATGCTTGCGAGCTCGGCTCAAGCAACTGCAGTGGGTTACTTTGGCGATAAATGTGTGATGGCGGCCAACGGTGCCGTACAAGATTTCACCTATGGAATGGATGCTGATGGCGCTTCACTTTATTTCGATGCGAATGGGGCAACGCAAGTTCTGCGTCCTGAAAACGTTGTTTCTCGAAGTAACAAAGACGGCGTAGAAACGATTGTTTATAAAACCAAACAAATGAAAATGGGCACAGGTATGGGAAAGCCCGAGTTTGAAACCGTTCAACGCGTGATTCACGTTAAAAGACAGGACGGTAAAATCGTTTCCGTGAATAAAGAATTCGATATCACCGAACAAAAGAAATACCGCGAAGAAGCTAAGAAAAACGGATGGAACTTTCCAATCACAAAAGCCACCGAAACTGCTTTTGAGCGTAAAGGTTCAGAGTGCGACATCAAGCAAAGTCTGATGTATCAAATGCCGGATGATAAAAAAGTAGAAGCGAAAGTCACTTACGATAAAGACTTCTGCGCAAAAATCGAACCAATGATGAAACAGATTGGTAGCCAGAACGCTAGTCAGTGTGTGGGTTTGATTGCTTCAGCGCAAATGGCTTTTGACCAAAGAAAAAAGGAACTAGCTAAAGAAGGAAAATCTTTCGCCACGTTTGAATGGGCAGGAAAACCCAAACAAGAAATCGGTGGAAATGTAGATGTATCTGGCTTTATCACAGCCTGCGCTATGGGTGGCCAAATGTATCCGGGAATGGGTATGTATGGTGGTGGCATGGGTATGATGATCGGCGGAACGGGCGCTGTAATGGGCGCTACTGGCGGTATGACTAACGGTGGAATGATGGGGAGTCCAACAAGCCCTGCACCGAAAGAGAAAAAATCTAGCGGCACAAAATAAGTGCCACGATTGTAGAAATAAAAAAGGGGCTTCATCAGCCCCTTTTTCTTTAAGCCCTAAGGCTCTTCAAACTTAATCAACACGGCCCCGGATTCAACCGAGTCGCCTTGTTTAACTTTGATTTCTTTGATCTTCACGTCGCGAGTGGCGCGCATTTCGTTTTCCATTTTCATTGCTTCCATAATAAGAAGCGGTTTATTGGCTTTCACGATTTCGCCTTCTTTGGCAAAGATTTCGATGATCTTACCAGGCATTCCGGATTTCAGCTCTTGATCTGCGCCGAAGTTGCCGCCTTTTTTCAAAGATTCATGCAGAAGCATTTCATCATTGAAGACTTTGATTGTACGGAATGAGTTACGAGTAAACACAGTGTATTCAGTGTCTTGCCCGATCACGTCAATCAAGTAAGATTTCCCTTCAAAAAGGAAGCTGATGTATTGCTCGGCCTCTTTAAAGTCACGTTTTGAAATGTCGTAGTGAAGCCAGTTTTTGCCTTCTTCTTGTAAAGAAACTTTCCAAGTAGAGCGCTGTTCGGTCACGTCGACTTTATATTTTTTGCCGTTAAGTTCTGCTTCAAAATACATGTTACGTCCTTAATTGAAGTTTACGACCGACGCGTTTCCAGTTTGAAGTCAGGTTCAACTGACGAACATCTTTGGATTTACGGTCATTGTAAGCAGTGATAGCCGCCGCAATCAAAAACACAGGATCTTCAACTTCTTTAAAGAGCTGCGGTTCGATCACTTCAAAGTTCTTTTCAATAAACTGAGTCGTATAAGATCCATCGCGGAATTTCGGATGATCCAAGATCGTTTTATGAAGAACGATGTTGGTCTTAATTCCCGTTAGAACAAACTCAGACAACGCGCGCTGCATTCTATCGATAGCTTCGTCACGTTTATCACCCCAAGTGATAACTTTCGCGATCATCGGGTCATAGAAGATAGGAACTTCGTAACCAGGATACGCGTAAGAATCCACACGCATGAACGGACCCTGTGGATGGCGACACGCGCGAATCACACCAGGGTGAGGTTTATACGTAATAGGATCTTCAGCACAGATACGCGCTTCGATCGCGTGACCTTTTTGTTTGATATCTTCCTGTTTGAAAGAAAGAGGTCTGCCGGCCGCTACATTGATCTGCTCTTTCACCAAGTCAAAGCCAGTCACGATTTCCGTGATCGGATGTTCCACTTGAAGACGAGTGTTCATCTCCATGAAGTAGAATTCTTTGGTCGTATTATCGAAAATGAATTCGATAGTTCCCGCACCCACGTAATTGATTTGCTTAGCCGCACGAACAGCCGCATCACCCATACGCAAACGAACGTCGTTCGGCACAGAAGGGGATGGACATTCTTCAATGATCTTTTGGTGACGACGTTGAACTGAGCACTCACGTTCAAACAAGTGAACATGGTTTCCGTGTTTATCGCCGAACACTTGAATTTCAATGTGTTTTGGATCGTTGATGAATTTTTCAATGTACACTGTTGGATCGGCGAAATAGTTCTGACCTTCAGAGCGGCAAGCGCGGAATGCGCTTTCAAGCTCATCCATCTTACGAACAACACGCATCCCTTTACCACCACCGCCGGCAGAGGCTTTGATGATTACAGGTAGACCGATTTTTTCAGCAATAGCTTGCGCCTGCTCGACAGTCTCAACCCCACCATCGCTGCCTGGAACCGTTGGAACACCGGCTTTTTTCATCAAGGCTTTTGCGGAAAGCTTATCACCCATGGATTCAATATTAGAAACCGTAGGTCCGATGAAAGTGATGCCCGCTTCTTCCAAAGCTTTTGCAAAGACGGTGTTTTCAGAAAGAAAACCGTAACCCGGGTGAATAGCGTCCACGCCAGCTTGTTTTGCTACTTCGATGATTTTTTTGTAGTTCAAATAGCTTTCTTTCGAAGGAGAAGGCCCAATGTGATAAGCCTCATCCGCCAAGAAAACATGAAGACTGTCACGATCCGCATCAGAGAAGACCGCCACAGATCCGATACCCAACTCACGACAAGCGCGAGTGATGCGGATGGCGATTTCCCCACGGTTCGCAATCAGGATTTTTTTAAATAATGCCATATAAAGCTTCCTTCACCCTCTGATTAAAGAGGAATATTTCCGTGCTTTTTAGCCGGCATGATGTCGCGTTTATGTTTCAACATCTCTAGTGAATCAATGATGCGTTTACGAGTCATTGCGGGCTCGATCACCTCATCTGTGTATCCAAGTTCTGCAGAAACATATGGATTGCTGAACTTCGCTTCGTACTCTGCGGTCAGGCGAGCTTTTTCTGCGACAGGATCTTTGGCTTTCGAGATCTCTTCGCGGCTGATGATGCTGACAGCACCTTCAGCACCCATCACCGCGATTTCCGCAGATGGGTAAGCAAGATTCACGTCAGAACGAAGAAGTTTAGAACCCATGACGATGTAAGCACCACCGTAAGCTTTACGAGTGATGATAGTGATCTTAGGTACAGTCGCTTCTGCATAAGCGTAAAGAAGCTTTGCACCGTGAGTGATGATGCCATTCCATTCTTGGTCTTTACCTGGCAAGAAGCCCGGAACGTCGACGAAAGAAACGATTGGAATGTTGAAAGCATCACAGAAACGGATAAAACGAGCCGCTTTACGAGAAGCTTCGATATTCAAGCAACCTGCAAGTACGTTCGGTTGGTTTGCAACGATACCCACTGGGCGTCCGTTGAAACGTGCAAAACCCACGATCACGTTTTGCGCGAAATGTTTATGAACTTCAAGGAAGTAACCTTCATCCACACACTCTGTGATCACGCCTAGCATGTCGTAAGGTTTTTTTGGATTTTCTGGAATCAATGTATTCAAAGATTCAGTCACACGGTCGGGACGATCATTCGTCGGAAGAACCGGAGCATCATCCAAATTATTTGAAGGCAGGAAGTTCATCAATTCACGAATCAACAACAAGCAGTGCTTGTCATCTTCAGCAGCGAAATGAGCCACACCCGATTTTGCAGAGTGAGTTGTTGCCCCACCCAAATCTTCTTTCGTCACTTCTTCATGAGTTACGGTCTTGATAACATCAGGACCTGTCACAAACATGTAGCTTGTGTTTTTCACCATGAAGACAAAGTCGGTAATAGAAGGGGAGTAAACTGCGCCACCCGCACATGGGCCCATGATCGCCGTGATTTGTGGGATCAATCCAGAAGCCATTGTGTTGCGAGTGAAAATGTCCGCGTAACCACCCAAGGATTCAATACCTTCTTGGATACGAGCGCCACCAGAGTCATTGATAGAAATAAAAGGCGCGCCGTTTTTCATCGCCAAATCCATCACTTTACAGATTTTATTGGCTTGAGTGCGCGACATAGATCCACCGATAACAGTGAAATCTTGAGAAGAGACATAAACGAGTTTGCCGTTGATGCGACCGTAGCCCGTGATAACGCCGTCACCAGGAACAACAGTTTTATCCATACCGAAGTTAGTACAACGGTGAGTAACAAAACGGTCCATCTCTACAAAGCTGCCTGGATCGACAAGAACATCAATTCTTTCGCGGGCAGTAAGACGTCCACCTTGTTTGTGTTTCGCAATACGTGCAGCGCCACCACCGGCCATTGCAGCTTCATTACGTTTTTCAAGATCGTTCAGGCGAGCTTGAATGCCAGATGAAATTTCTGTGCTCATATGATTCCTTTTTATGAAGGGATGACCCCTTTAAAAACAAGGGACCAATCTATCATGAGGTTGTTAGGAATCACCTTAAAACTAGAGACGCGCCGCCTACTATTTATGCGACGCGCGATTGAGGCTATGTTATTGAATTTATGGAACTAACTGCTTTAAGACTTCGAACGCCTTTTGTACGTTAATGCGTCCTTGAGTTTTTACTTTAAATTCGTGTCCTGGAACGACGTCGACGGACTGCAAAATAGACTCTTTAATTTGCAGCGCGGAAGCGGTCGGACGAGCACTCCATAAAAGGGCGGCTGCACCCGAAACCATTGGAGCCGCCATACTTGTACCATCCATATAAGCTGTCGAGTTGCCTGGAACCGTGCTTAAAATTCTTTCACCAGGAGCGGCCACGTGAACAAGATTAAATCCACTGTTCGACCATGAAGTCATAAAATCTGACACGGAAGAAGCAGCCACTGTGATTTGATTCGCTAATCCGAATGAAGCCGGGAACTCAGGGTAAACATCGACATCGCGTCCATCATTACCAGCGGCAACGATAACCAAAATCCCTTTACCTTGAAGTTCAACAAAAGCATTTCTTAGAGAAGCCACACACGGAGCGCCACCCCAACTTGCATTGATGATTTTAGCTCCACGCGAAGCAGAGTATTGCAAAGCAAGAACCGCATCACCTAACGAACCACCACCATCATTGGCAATGAATTGCGCAGGAATCAATTGCGCCCGAGGAGCGACGCCTTGAACAGAGCCATAGCGCTCATCCGCAGCGATGATACCTGCCACATGAGTTCCATGCGAGCTTGGTGTTGGATTGTTATTTGGAATAGAGACAAACGAAGCTCCATAATAGTCATCAACAATACCGTTTCCGTCATCGTCTTTGCCATTATTTGGAATCTCTGCCGTGTTCACAGCAATACGCGGTTTGATTTGCGGATGGCTTGTGTCGACGAACGCATCAACAACCGCGATTTTAACATTTTGTCCTTGAATACCTTGAGCCCACAAAGAAGGCGCACCTATCTTTGTCTGCCCCCAACTATCGGAATAGGCATTGGCTTGAATTTCATCAGTTTTAGATGTTTGAATTTGACGGTCGAACTCCACATAGCGGATCTTCTCTAGCTGTGGCTCGATAAAATTTTTCGTAAATTCGTCAGCGTTTGCGGCCTGTTCCACCGTAAATTTTCCATCTTCCCATTGGACGATGAATTTATTCTGGATTGCTTGGCCCGTGCATGCGCTCGAGTCCATCGCTCCATTTTCTGGAAATACGGTGCTAGGCGATTTGTTGCCACAAGATGCTAATACGAAGATGCAGACAACCGCCGAGAGAATTTTTTGAACATCCATGTTCACTCCCTGTGCGGGCCATCCTGGTCCCTATTAGTGAGACGCAATCGGTTGGCCCAATCGGTTAGCTCTTCGGTAATTATATGTCTTAATTTGAGGCTAGAACGGTTTAAACTGGACCTGGACCCAAGGATCTAAAGGTAAGCCTAGTGCGGAAAAATTACGGCTCCACAGTCACTCAATAATGACATTAAGAAGCCTCATATTTTTAAGGGAAATAAGACCTGATTTAGATCTGTCCGATAAATTCTTTTAGGAAAGATAAAAACTGAATTTCGACACGTTTTGCAGTCTCAGTCACTTCATCGTGCGAAAGTTTTTGCGAAGAAATTCCTGCTGCCAAATTCGTGATGCAGCTTAAAGCCGCTACACGAAGACCTAAGTGATTCGCCGCAATTGTTTCTGGAACCGTACTCATACCGACAGCTTTACCGCCAATCAGTTTTAAGTAACGAACTTCAGAAGGTGTTTCATAAGTAGGACCACTTACGCCGCAGTAAACGCCTTTGTGAAAGCGTGTGCCTTGCTTTAACAAAACTTGCTCCATGATGGAGATCAAGCGCTTGTCATAAGCTTCGGTCATATCAGGAAAGCGAGGACCCAGTTCTTTAATGTTCGGTCCCATGAGTGGATTCGTGCCCATCAAGTTGATGTGATCTTCAATAATCATGAAGTCACCTGCTTGCATGTTTTCACCAAAACCACCGGCAGAGTTTGTCAGGATCAAAGTTTCAATGCCCAACATCGCTAGCGTACGAGTAGGGAACACAACACTTTCCATGCTGTGTCCTTCGTAATAATGATTGCGCCCTTGAAGAATCACGATCTGCTGGCCATTTACTTTACCGAAAATTAAATTTCCAGAGTGGCCTTCGACTGTTGGAGGAGAGAAGTGAGGAATGTCTTTATAAGGAAGTGTGATTTCAACTTCCACATCCTTCACAAAAGCGCCAAGGCCTGAACCTAAAACAACACCGATCTTCGGTTTTGCCGAAGTTTTAGTACGGATATAGGTGATGGTTTCTTGAAGCTTATTTAATACCAAAATTTTCTCCTCTGCGTCCCTTGAGTATTAGCTCAAAGTCTTCAGTATCAAACTAGGCTTTGCAATTTTTGGCAAGGAAATATTAATCGCCGATTTCAACAGAGGAACTGCTGACTGCAATAGATCCTTATCATCGCCATGCAACGTGAAGACAGCTTCGCCCGCTTTGACTTCGTCACCCACTTTAACGTGAAACTCTATCCCGGCTGTAGGCGCAATTACGTCCGTCGTCTGCGCGCGACCGGCTTTAATTATAATGCCCGCAATACCAATGCTTTCTGTATGGAAGCCGTGAACATAACCATCTTTTTCAGCTGTAATGATCATTTTGTGTTGGGGCTTCGGAAGGGCTTTAAGATTTCCACCATGTATTCCACAGAGCTCTTCAAACTTCGCCATCGCTTTACCGGATGTCAGCATGTCAGAAGCGATCTTATAAGATTCTTCAGCCGTGCGGCCAACTCCTGCTAAAAGAAGCATGTGTGCTGAAAGTTGAAGGCTGAGTTCGCGCGTATCCTCATAAAGATCGTATCCGCCGGGCCCGATGAATTTTTCGTTCTTCATAATCGCAACGCATTCTTCGACTTCCAAAGAATTGCCGGCAAAGCGACCTAAAGGCTGATCCATGTTTGTCAGTAAAGAAGTTACTTTCTTACCGTAGCCTTTAGCAATAGCCATTAAATTCAAAGCGAGTTCTTCTGCTAAGGCGGGAGTTTTCATGAAGGCGCCAGAACCAAACTTCACGTCCAGCACCAGGCCATCAATGCCTTCGGCCAATTTCTTAGACATGATCGAAGCACAAATCAGCGGAAGACTTTCCACCGTCGCTGTCACATCACGAAGTGCATAGATCTTTTTATCCGCAGGGCAGATTTCTTTTGTTTGACCGATAAAGCAAATCGCATGTTTGCGAACCAGCTCCACGAATTCAGGCAAAGATTTTTGTGTATTGAATCCAGGAATAGATTCAAGCTTATCTAACGTTCCTCCGGTATGGCCTAAGCCGCGACCTGAAATCATCGGGACGGGCACGCCAGCAGCGGCAACGATCGGACCTAGAATCAAGCTGGTCTTATCGCCCACGCCACCTGTAGAGTGTTTATCGACTTTAAATCCCGGCACGGAAGAAAAATCCACAACTTCACCAGAGTGAAGCATGGCTTTCGTAAGCGACAGAGTTTCTTCCGTCGTCATGCCTTTAAAAAATGTCGCCATCAAAAGCGCCGACATTTGATAATCAGGAATCTGACCGCGCGCATATCCCAGAATAAATTCGTTGATCTCATCGTAGGAGAGTTCGCGACCGTTGCGTTTCGCTTTAATAATTTCTGCTGGAAGAAATGCCATTAGTAACCTCCTTGAACGGTTCCGCCCTGAACAATAATGATTCCAGAGCTTGTGCCTAGGCGAGTTGCGCCGGCATCAATCATCGCTTTGGCTTGAGCGATATCCTTAATACCGCCAGAGGCTTTCACTTCCAGTGCATCACCAACAACTGATTTCATCAGTTTGACGTCATCAACCGTCGCGCCACCGCCACCAAATCCTGTGGATGTTTTTACGAAGTGAGCCCCGGCTTCCATCGCGGCTTTGCATGCCAACACTTTATCGTCGTTATTTAAAAGAGACGTCTCGATGATCACTTTCACCGTGCGACCTTGCGCGGCTTTCACAACGGCTTTGATATCGTCTCGCACATAGTCTAAGCGACGGTCTTTTAAAGCACCAACATGGATCACCATATCGATTTCGCCTGCGCCGTTTTTGATGGCCGTTGAAGTTTCAAAAGCTTTGCTTTCCGTATCCATTGTTCCCAAAGGAAAGCCGACAACGCAGCAAACTTTGACGGAGGAGCCTTTAAGAAGTTCCGCACACGCAGGGACGTAAGAGGTATTTACACAAACACTGAAAAAGCCGTGTTCTTTGGCTTCTGCACAAAGCTTTTCGATTTGCGCTAACTGCGCTTCAGGTTTCAAAAGAGTATGGTCAATATAACGACTTAGTTGCACCGGGCACCTCAAGAGTGTTTAAATAAGAAAAGTTATCTTAGTTCGTTGCAGGAGGCAATCATGACACTACAGAAGTGGACCTCAGTTTTACTAACAGCCGTGATTTTGTTCACTTCCTCTGCCTCTTTTGCGCAAGCAGACAGAACGGTGAAAAGAAGTATTGCAAC
Organism: Bdellovibrio bacteriovorus; assembly: GCF_001592745.1. Taxonomy (NCBI): domain Bacteria; kingdom Pseudomonadati; phylum Bdellovibrionota; class Bdellovibrionia; order Bdellovibrionales; family Pseudobdellovibrionaceae; genus Bdellovibrio; species Bdellovibrio bacteriovorus. Next base: position 1,400,355 of record NZ_LUKD01000001.1, on the reverse strand, counting down.
TGTTTTGTTTTCCAGTCTGGGCGGAGCGATCCTGGGGCTAAGCACTCTCTCATTTTATGGTGAACCCGAAGAGCACACCGACAATATCACGACCGGAGCTTTGATCGGATTTGCGGCTGGTTTGGGATATGTTGTTTATGACTCCTCGCGCCCAGCTGCCAAAACTTATGATTATTCCAATGTCTTTGATCAAGAACTCAAAAGCAGAAGAGCCCTGGCAAATCTTGCCAAGGCTCCCTCAATAGTTCAATTTTCGTACGATTTCTAATTAGCCAACTTTGGTGCGTGGGGCAGAGCCTCCCGCCAGAGTTCCTTGAATCGTTGTATCGCCACCGCCAGCTTGACCCAAGAAAGTTTTTGCATCGGCTGCAGAAACTTTTCCTTTGCGAACCAAGTCTTCGATGTATTTTTCGAAAAGCACCATACCCTGACTTGAGCCCGTTTGCATGGCTGAAGGGATTTGATGGACTTTACCTTCACGAATCAAGTTCGAGATGGCTTTTGTATTACGCATGATTTCGTAAGCGGCCACACGACCTTGTCCATCGGCGCGCGAGAAAAGTGTTTGCGCGACGACTCCACGCAAACTTTCTGCAAGCATCGTACGGATTTGTTGTTGTTGACCCGCAGGGAAAACGTCAATGATACGATCGACAGTTTTAGCAGCACTGTTCGTGTGAAGAGTACCAAACACGATGTGACCTGTTTCTGCAGCCGTCAAAGCTAACGAAATAGTTTCTAAGTCACGCAACTCACCGACAAGCAAGATATCTGGGTCTTCACGCAGAGCCGCTTTCAAGGCGTTCGCGAAACTTTTCGTGTGACTTCCAACTTCACGTTGATTCACCAAGGCTTTTAAGTTGGGATGTACGAACTCGATCGGGTCTTCCACCGTGATGATATGCGCTTCACGAGTGGCGTTGATCTGATGGATCATCGCAGCGAGCGTTGTTGATTTACCCGAACCCGTGGGGCCGGTAACTAGAATCAAACCACGATCGCAATCGATCATGTCCATCACTGCTGGAGGTAAACCCAATTCTTGTGCCGTTTTGATTTTTTCTGGAATGATACGCATAACGGCGCCAAGACCTTTTCTTTGCATAAAGATATTGCAACGAAAACGTCCGATGCCTGAAAGGGTGTAGGCAAAATCCAGTTCCCATTTTTCGACGAAGGCTTTTTTCTGCTTCTCAGAAAGAATCTCGAAGAGCAAACCTTGTACGTCTTGGTTCGTCAATTCGCGATAGTTCAACGGAATCATGTTTCCATGGAGACGCAAATACGGAGGTGCGCCGCTTGTAATGTGCAAGTCGGAGGCTCCTTGTTCCACCATGAGTTTGAACAGTTCATCAATTGTTGCCATCGTAATCTCCGGTAAAGGCTCTATTTCCATGATCTTTTCGGTCAGATGTGTTTCAATATTAAATATTATTTGCTCTCGGTCTTGTTTCTGGACTAATGAACTAGGGTAGGAGGTTGTTGTGTCAGCTGAAATTCTCATCAATGTGAGACCTCAAGAAACTCGTGTGGCCTATGTCGATGGCGGCATTCTTTCTGATTTAAAAATTGAACGTAAAACTTCGCCGACCTTGGTCGGGTCGATTCATCGCGGGACCGTACTAAGAGTTCTTCCTGGAATGCAGGCAGCCTTCGTGGATATCGGCTTAGAAAAAGCGGCCTTTCTTTATGTCGGCGATATCCGTGAAGACGTGGACGACAACTTCTTGTCTGATGTTGATCGTGAGGAACCCTTGGAAATGGAAGGGGATGACGACAAACTTCCTTCACATCAAAATAAAACTCCTATTCAGGATTTATTAAAAGAAGGTCAGTCCATTTTAGTTCAGGTAGCTAAAGATCCCTTGGGAACGAAAGGTGCGCGCTTGACGACGCATCTGTCTTTGCCAGGTCGTTTCGTCGTGTTTTTGCCGACTGTACGCCACTTAGGAATTTCTCGCCGTATTGAAGATGAGACAGAACGTGAACGCCTGCGTAAGCTGGTACAAAAAATCAATCCTTCCGGGGGTGTGATCGTACGTACCGCAGGCGAGGGCGCCTCTGAAGAGATGTTGAAAGCGGACATCGAATACTTAGATCGTCTTAGTAAAGAAATTTTCAAAAACTATGAAAAGAAAAAAACACCGGGCATGGTTCACACCGAACTTGATGTCGAGCTGCGTGCGCTTCGTGATTTGATGTCTGAAGATGTGACCAGCGTGTGGGTTGATAATATCGAAATTCACAAAAAAGTTGTGAAGTTCGTTTCTCAGTTCATGCCCAAGTACAAACAAAACATCGTACTTTACGAAGAACAAAAACCTCTTTTTGATTTGTACGACATTGATATTGAAATTTCTCGCTCGATGGAAAGAAAGATCTGGTTAAAGTCCGGCGGTTACATCGTGATTGATGAAGCCGAAGCACTCGTAGTCATTGACGTGAATACGGGTAAGTTCGTCGGGAAAAAAGATCTTGAAGACACCATCTTAAAAACCAATCTGGAAGCGGTTCGCGAGACGGCGCACCAACTGCGCATTCGTAACTGCGGCGGTATCATCATCATCGATTTCATCGATATGGAAAAAGAATCTCACCGCGAAAAAGTTTTAGAAGCTTTGGCCGAAGAATTAGGGCGCGATCGCGCACGCACAAACATCGTTTCTATGTCTCAGTTGGGTCTTGTAGAGATGACTCGTAAGCGCATTCGTCCAAGTCTTATTAAGACCTTGTGTGAGCCTTGCTCTTACTGTGATGGAAAAGGTTATATTAAACGTAAATCCACAGTAGCGAATGAAATCTTCCGCGAACTAGAGCGTGATGCCGACATGCTTATCAATAAGAAAACCAATGTCGTCATTCATTGTCACAGCGGTGTCGTGGATTGGATTTATGAAGTCGAAGGCGAAAGCCTTGAAAGCATCGAGAAAAAACTCGGGCGCTCAGTGGCCTTCAAGATCGAGCCTAACTACCACTTAGAGCAGTACGAGATTTTCTTTGTTTAGAATATTTTAGATTCTCTTCCTCAAATTTTTGGCGAAGAGATTCTGCTGTCTGTTCAAGATGCTCTTCCAAAATCATTTGAAAAAGTTCGTCAGCATTTATTTTGTAAAGTTTTGCGAGGCTTTTTAGAGTGGTGACGGGGGGAAGAGAAAGACCGCGTTCCCAATTTGAGATGAACTGAGGGGTGTTGTAGCCGAGGTGGGTGGAAACATCTCCCTGAGAAAGATTCCTAGCCTCGCGAGATTTTTTCAGAAATTCCCCAACCTTCTTCATCGAGAACACCTCATTCTGTTTTCAATAACCCTAGAATTTCTTTTTAGAGATTGCATCACGCGCAGCAGTACCTCCTAGCCTAGACCCTGTTACCCAGGGCCCCTAGTTATTCCATAAAAGCTGTTTAGAACCACCATTAAATGCCGATGTAATGTTCATGAAGGCGATTCAACTCCTTATTCTAACTTTGCTTTTTCCATTGTCGGTGTTTTCAGCCGACATCAGTTTGTCATGTTCAAAATTTTTAGGAGATTGCGAACGAATTCCTGAGCCTTTAAAGCTAGCGTCAGAAATGTGTAAGGCCGAGCAAAAGCTTGCGGGCTGTGAAAACCTGGCGAAGTCGGATCCTGAAGTCGCGTCCTCTATTCGTTCTTGCTCACCGGGCGCGGTTTGTGATTCAGGATTAATGAGACCCATTGATCAGTTGAAAGGATGTTTTTCCGGCGCGGTCGAAGTGGGTAAAGATTTTTGGGAAGCTCTTTCGTCGATTCCGGATTTAGCCGGCAAGGGAGCCTCCAATATTCGTGAATGCTGGAACAGCCCTGAGTGCCGTTCGAGCACGTTTGATTCATCAATCAAAACATATTCAAACGCTGTCATGTTCTCTAACCCTATCTTAGCACCACTGGCCTTGTGGAGAATGCGTCGAGACGGTTCGCTGAGCGACGCTGATCTAAAGAAAATGTCTGAGGTCTCTTTAAATCTTTTAGAAAAAGGAAAGCAGTACCTAGAAAAACAAGGCGTGAAGCTTGCGTGCTTTAATAATGAAGCGCAAGCCGAGATGCTCTGTTACGGTGTTCTTTCTGTCGTAAGCCCCGGAAAGGCCGTGAACGTATTAGCGAAAGCTCCCAAGCTAGCAAAACTTCTGCAAGCGGGAGGATTGGCCGCTAAAGAAACGGCGGTCGCAAGTAAAGCAGGAGAAGCGGCGGTTGATCTCGCGAAAATGGCCAAGCTTACAAACGCGGAACGCATTGCTGAAGCGGAAAAATCATTGGGTCGCGCCCTGACGGCCGAACAAAAAGAGGCTTTGGTAAAAGCGCACGAAATAGCCTCAGAGACCGGCCGTGGATACGGAACTTATTCTGCGGCGGATTTAAAACAGAAAGCAGATCTCTTAAAGGCGGCCGGCTTTTCCGACGTTGAACGCAATCAGCTCATGCGCCAGGGAATCGCCGGGATGTATGGAGATAGTTATAAAGCACGTGTGTACTTTAACCAAACACGGCTTGAGGCCGACAAGCTTCGCACATCCAACAAAGTAGAAGAGGCGACGAAGAAGTATAAAGAGTCGGCGGATTCCTACGAAGTCTATTTGAAAGATGCAAAAGTGCAGAAGTCCGAAAGGGACTATTTGGTAGGCTCAAGCATTAATGCTCATGCCGGCCGTTACGATAAAGCTGCGGAATATTTCCTGGAAAGCAAAAGTGCCATCAGAAACAGCAGCGAGAAGGCCGAAGTGATCTTTGAGTCTTTGCGCAGAGAAAAAGATGAGCTCCGCGTTATTGCCGCCAGAACTCGTACAGCGGGGACTGAGAAGGCATATAAAGATCACATGGAGATGATTAAAGCTCTTGTAAACAGCCCTAAGGTTCAACTAAGCGACGCGATTAAGCGTGAACTTTTGAAGCCCTAATCTTAGCTAAGCTGCTGAAAAAACAGGCTTTTCTTTTAACCCTGGACCCCTCTAAAAATCTGCAACAAAGATTTGCATTTAAGGGGGGCGAAAGCTATTCTCTTTTTCTCCCTTTTAAAGCTGAAAAAAATAGCATGTATTAGGTTGACAAAACCTAGTGCGAGGTGGCATTTACCATTGGCTTAATTCGGGTAGCTGGAGGTATTTCATGTACGCGATTATTCGTACAGGCGGTAAGCAATATAAAGTTCAAGCTGGTGACGTTCTTCAAGTAGATAAGCTTGAGCAAGCACTTGGCGCAGAGTTTGAAATCAACGAAGTTTTGATGGTTGGTGGTGAGTCCACTGCTGTTGGTCAACCTCTTGTAAAAGGCGCGAAAGTAACTGTTGTAGTTACAAAACAAGCTAAAACAAGAAAACAAATCGTCTTCAAAAAGAAGCGTCGTCAAGGTTACAGAAAGTTCGCAACTCACAAACAAGAGTTCACAGAGCTTTTTGTTAAGGCGATCTCTTTCGACGGTAAAACTGCGAAAACAGATGAATCTGCAAAAGTAGTAGACGTAGCAGCAGTTCGTGCAGAAAAAGCACAAGCTCGCGTAGCAGCTCGTAAAGAGCGTGCAGCGAACAAAGGAACTGCAGAAGTTGTTAAAAAAGCGGCTAAAAAAGTAGCGAAAAAGAAAGTTGCTAAGAAAGCAGTTAAAAAGACTGCAAAAAAAGCAACTGGCGCTAAGAAAAAAGCAGCTAAGAAAACTTCTAAGAAAGCATAATTTTTAATTCTTAAGAGAGGTTAGTCATGGCAAGTAAAAAAGCCGGTGGTAGTACAAAGAACGGTCGTGATTCACAGAGTAAACGCTTAGGTGTAAAACGCTTCGGTGGTGAAAAAGTTCTTCCAGGAACAATCATTGTTCGTCAACGTGGAACAAAATTCCACTTGGGTAACAATGTTAAAATGGGTCGTGACTACACGATCTATTCTGTTATCGAAGGTCTTGTTAAGTTTGAACGTTTCTCTAAAGAACGTTTCAAAATTAGCGTTTATCCAAAAGCTGTTTAATCGTTTCGATTAAACCAGTTCGGATAAGCATCAAGAATTTTTCATACTGAAAAGGAGCCACTTCAAACTGGCTCCTTTTTCTGTTTGGGCCTCGCCCCTCGTCTTTTCCCCCTATAACGCTTTCAATGTCCTTACTCTGGCATGCCCTTCTCAGTGAATCTGTGATACAGCCGTGACCGTTGGTGCTATATGAAGTTTATCGATGAAGTAAAAATATCTCTTGCGTCAGGCCGAGGCGGCCCTGGTTGCGTCAGCTATCGCCGCGAGTCGCTTATGCCACGCGGTGGTCCTGATGGTGGTAACGGTGGAAAAGGCGGCGACGTCATTATCCGTACATCTAAACATATCAATTCTCTTGTCGATATTCGTCAGAACAAAAGATATGCGGCTCAAAATGGCCAGATGGGCATGGGTCGACAAAAATCCGGTCACAATGGTGAAGATCTGGTGATGATTGTTCCAGAGGGAACAGTGATCCGCACTCTTGAGGGCGAAATCATCGTCGATATGACGGGAATTTCTGAGTACGTTTTGCTTAAAGGCGGACGTGGCGGAATGGGTAACGAGTTTTTCAAAACAAGTGTGAATCAAGCTCCGGACTATGCACAACCTGGCGAAGACGGTGAAGAGATTGAAGTTAAGCTTGAGTTGAAATTGATCGCCGACGTGGGAATCATTGGTTTTCCAAATGCTGGAAAGTCCACTTTGATATCGCGCATCTCTGCGGCTCGTCCGAAGATTGCGGATTATCCTTTTACAACTTTGACTCCGAACTTGGGTGTCGTCAAAGCCGGTGACTACACGTCATTCGTCGTTGCGGATATCCCAGGATTAGTGAAGGGCGCGCACGAAGGCGTTGGTTTAGGAATTCAATTCCTAAAGCACATCGAACGCACGCGTCTTTTCATTCACTTGATTGATGCTTCCGGTATGTCGGGGCGTGATCCAGTGGAAGATTATTTAGATATTAATAACGAGCTTAAGATGTACGACACCAACAACGAAGACAAAGAAGGATTCTTCCCTCTTGCCACGCGTCCTCAGTTTGTTGTGCTCAACAAGATCGACACATTAAGCGAAACACAACTGATGAAACTTAAGAATAAGTTCAAAGATATTTCGGGCCAAGAGCCTTATGCAATCTCGGCAGTGACGGGCAAAAATATCAAAGAATTTATTCAAGAACTTGCTCGTCAAATCATGCAAGAGGAAGAAGAATAATGAAAATAGGTATTTTTGGTGGAAGTTTTAATCCTCCGCATATGGGCCACATCAACGCTATTCAAACAGTAGCGAAAAAAGTCGGCCTTCAAAAAGTTCACATCGTTCCTGCGGCTCAAAACCCTTTGAAAACTCCGGTTGAGGGTCCAACAGCAGAACAACGTTTGGAACTAACTCGCCTAGCCTTTGAACAATATGGCGAGACTTACTTCGTAGACGATCAAGAAATCAAACGCGGTGGCATGAGCTACACGATTGATACAGTTTTGAATCTTCGTAAAACTTACGACGCTAACGATCTTTATTTGGTTGTTGGCGCGGATAAGTTTGAAGAGCTTTCTCAATGGAAAGACTATCAAAAGCTTCTTTCTGAAGTGAATTTGGTGGTTACGACTCGTCCTGGTTACGAAACTCCAGAATCTTTAGATGAAATGCCAGGCTACTTAAAGCCGATGGTTTCAGATTTTGATTTCAACTTTATCGAGTTGAATACCGGCCGTAATATTCAGTTCATCACTTTGCGTGATATCGAAATTTCTGCAAGTGAGCTTCGTAAGTGGTTGCGCACGGGTAAACCGGTTGAAAAATATCTTCCGCTAGCTGTTGAATCTTACATCAAAGATCACAAGCTTTATCGTAACTTGGGTGACCGTATCGGGGACTTTAAAAAGTTCTCTGAATTCTGCGCGAACGTCTTGTTTGCTAAGAAAGGCATCAACGTCCGTGGCTTTGACTTAACGGGAATTGCAGCTCCAAGCGAATACACTTTGATTGCGTCAGGTACTTCCACTCGTCACGCAGCGGCTATGGCTGAAAACATCGTGATGGCGGTAAAAGAAGAATACAACGTGCATCCACAAAGTGTGGAAGGTATCGACGAAGGACGCTGGGTTCTTGTGGACTACGGTTCTTTGATCGTTCACATCTTCTATGATTTCGTTCGTCAGGAATACAGCCTTGAAAACCTTTGGAGAGAAGGCAAAGACCTCGGCTTCAAAGATCCTTACTTGGGTAAGGGCGAGGCTCAGTAATCTATGAAATTCATTTTGTACAATCTCGCGACGGCCAAAGAGGCATGGGCTGATGAGGTCAGCGAGTTGTACAAAAAGAAGATCTCTTTCTTTATTCCCTTTGAAATTCAAAGTCTGAAAGCAAAAAAATCCGCTCGTGAAGATGCTGATTTTAAACGCAACGAAGAATCCGAACTCATTCTTAAGAATATCAATAGCGACGATTTCGTCGTTCTTTTTGATGAGCGCGGATCAGCCTTTGACTCCATTCAGTTTTCTAAAAAAATCGAAAACATTCTGGGAAGTTCCAAAAAGCGCTCTATTTTTATTATTGGTGGGGCGTTTGGTGTTAACGAAGACGTCCGAAAAAGAGCCGATCTGAAGGTGGCGCTGTCGCCCATGGTGATGAATCACTTAATGGCGCAGGCGATGAGCTTAGAGCAAATCTACCGCGCCTTTACGATCATCAAAAAAATTCCGTACCACAATATCTAGTGAACTACAGACCAAGGTGGGAATTCACCCAGTTCCTTGTAAGGATCACGACCCAAGTCTTTCACGCGGTCCCATTCGTATTCTAAGAAAGAAACCTGTTCGCTCAACGCTTCCTGCTCAGTCAATGCGTGCGGTTTCACACAGTCTTGGGAAGGGTCAAACGTATCTTTGTGGCAAATGGAGTATTGAACGTTCGAGCGAGTGCCGCCGACTTTGTCATTCCATTCTGTCAGTTTCAACGGACGTGTTGGTTCAATCGCTGGGTCAAAAACGTAGGCTTCGTTACCCACTCTGTAAGTCACTGCCACGTGATACCACCACATAACATCTCCCGTTGGGGAGTTCTTCGTGATTGCGTGCAGATTTCCGAACACAAAAATCTTTTTAGGCGCAGGGAAATTGTGTTCAACCAATTCAATCTTCGCCATTTCCGCACGAGCGTAACAGCCATCATCTGGATACATCCATGTTAAGCGGCGAGGAAATGATGGATCGTCTGTTTGAATGAAACGGGAGTCGCGAACATATTTGAATTCACGTTCTAGATCCGCGTAAGAGCCCACATCGGGAATTTCGCTAAGATCTAAATTCTTCAAGGGCTTTTTATATCTATCCACTGGTGAGCCAAAAGACATCTCTTCTTGATGATCATCAAATGGCGATGGGAATGGAGAAGGGATTTTAAAATTCCAATTAAAGAAATGGCGGTCACGAGCTTGTTGGTAAGTTTCACCTGCCCTGCGAACTGGCGAAAGACCACGGTGAGCTGCGAAGGTTTGAAGTGAAAGACCCAAAGTAAGAATCAGAGCAAAAAGTTTCATGATTTCCCCTCTAGTCATTTTCTAGGCCTGGCCGCAAAAGCTGTCAAAGAATTTGCAGTAGAAGCACTGTGATGAATCCAACATTTAATTTATTTAAGAGACACCTGTCGTGCTGTCTGAATTGCGGATCCTTCTTGGTTACTAAGGGGCGGTTTTGTAGATATTGTGCTCTAAAATTAGATCGGTGGGAGCAAGCAACCCCGATTCTACTTCCACCTTTTCAGGCGCGGGCTCATTACAACTGGGATCCCGGAAGAAGCGACATTCTTTCCCAACTTGTTTTATCGCTAAAGGGAACGAACAACGAAGAGGCTTGGAGCTATTATGCGCAAGATTTCGTTCGGAAAACGTTACCTCTAGTCTCTCTTAGACGACCCGTTCAAGTCGTCCCGGCCCCTGCCAAACGCAGAGATCAAAAGGATCATTCGTACGCTTGGGCCCAAGGGATTTCGAAGGCCTTAGGGGCGGGTTTTCAACCCTGCCTAGAGAAGACTTCAAAGCATCACCAGCGCGGAGCGGACCGGGCGGAGAGGGCCCTGATAGAGATGAAGCTTCGTGAAAATTCTACAAGCCCTGTGGACTTTGCGCCTGAGACGCTCTGGGTTTTTGCCGATGATGTCTTAACTACAGGGGCTACAGCGAGGGCGGCTCACATAGCACTAGGCTGCCCAGCTCATTTTGAGGTTTGGGTCCTAGCTCATAGGAGGCTCTCTTGCGGAGCGTCCAGACATCTGCTATAAATCGCGAATGTTTAAAAGAATCAGTATCTTGTTTTTCCTAATGACCTTTTCCTGGGGTGTTTTTGCGGCAACGGGAAATGGGACTCTTCAAAAAGTTTCTAAGAAATATCGTAACGCCAAGCTTGTGGAAATGAGCGTGGAAAAGTCTGTGAAGTCAGAACTTTTGGGCAAAGAAACAAAGCACGAAGGAAAAATCTTTTTAGCGAACGGCAAGTTCCGCTGGGAAAACACAAAACCAGAACAAACTCTTTTGGTTTTCGATGGTTCGACGATTTGGAGTGAGCAAACTCCTCCAAAAGAATTCGGCGGACCTGTTCAAGTAGCTAAAGGTAAAGTCGATAAAAAAACTAGGTCGCATATTTTGATTTCTTCGCTTCTGGGAACGGATTTAGAAAAGAACTTTAAAGTTCAGAAGGAAGAAAAAGCGGGCGATCTTGTGAAGCTCGATGTAACCCCGCTGTACGATGATCTGACGGTGAAGTCGATGCAAGTCGTGATAAACCCGAAAGACAGCACGCTGAACGAGATTTCTTATAAAGACGATATCGGAAATCTGACGACACTGAAGTTTTCGGACATCGAGTTTAAGAAAAAAGAAAAGAAAAGCTTATTTAAATACCAACCGCCTAAAGGTGCACAGGTGACGGATCTATGAAACAAGAGACAACTCAAAACAACAAAGTTCATTTTATCTCTTTAGGTTGTCCAAAGAATCTTGTCGACAGTGAGATCATGGCCGGTACTTTGATGAAGGACGGCTACCAAGTTGTTGGCGAAGCTGAAGAAGCGGACACGGTGATCGTAAACACTTGTGGTTTCATCGAAGATTCAAAAAAAGAATCCATCCAAAGAATTTTGGATATGAGTGACCTTAAGCAAGAAGGCAAAATTAAAAAAGTCGTTGTCGCAGGTTGCTTAACTCAGCGTTATAAAGACGACCTTGTTGAAGGTTTGCCGGAAGCAGACCTTTTCGTAGGTTCTGGTGAATTCCAAAACATCGCAAAGATTCTTAAAAATTCCGATGCGGGCGATACGAAGAAAACATTCTTTAATCTTCCCACTTATCTTCAAGAAGAAGCAACTCCGCGCGTGAACTCTCAACCGGGTCACCGTGCTTATTTGAAAATTTCTGAAGGTTGCATGAAGCGTTGTGCTTTCTGTGCGATTCCTTTGATTCGCGGAAACCTTCAATCTCGTTCGATTGATGCTATCGTCGCTGAAGCAAAACTTTTAGTCGCAGGTGGAGTTAAAGAACTCATCATTATCAGCCATGACTTCACAGACTACGGTTGGGATATCCGCCGTAAAGATCCAACTCGCAAAGAAAGCCCGGTCGAGTTGCTGAAAGCTTTGGATCAAGTTGAAGGTCTTCAATGGATCCGTTTGATGTATTTGTATCCAGATGGAATCACTCCTGAGATGGTTCAAGTGATCAAAAACAGCAAAAAGATCGTGAAGTACTTCGACATGCCTTTACAGCACATCAATGACGCTGTTCTTAAGAGTATGAACCGTAAGATGACTCGTGATGAAGTCGAAACGGCTTTGATGAATATCCGTGAGCACATCCCAGAAGCTGTGATCCGCACGCAATTTATCGTAGGTTTCCCAGGTGAAACTCAAGAACAGTTCGAAGAACTTTTGCAATTCGTAGCTGAACAACAATTCGACCGCGTTGGTTGCTTTAAGTATTCTCCAGAAGAGAACACTCCGGGCGGCCGCATGGAAAATCAAATTGATGAAGAAACAAAACAGTTCCGTCACGATGCTTTAATGGAAATTCAGCAAAATATTTCTCGCGAAAAACACGCGGATTTTGTGGGTAAAACTATCGACGTGATCGTAGAAGGCTTCAGTGAAGAGACTGACTTGTTATTGCAAGGCCGTTTCTGGGGTCAAGCTCCGGACATCGATGGAGTTGTTCTTATCAATGAAGGTGAAGCACAAGTCGGTGACATGGTTAAAGTTCACATCACCGATAGTATGGAATACGATCTTCTAGGTGGTATCGTCACCGAAAATTAGAACGTGCAAGTTTCGGAAGCGTCTTCAAACTTTCCGATCCATTGAGAGTTCTTCTGGTTTCTTAAAATTGTCGTGGCTTTTCTAAAGGCCACGGCATTTTTTTTGTCATACTTGCAGGCGTTCTTAAACGCGATCAAAGCTAAATCAAATTTGCGAATTTCAAACGACGAAGTCGCAAGCCCCAACCAAGAACGGGCCGCCTGAGGATCTGCCTCTGTGCCGGCTTTATACTGTTTCATCGCATCGACATAGTTCTTCTGATCTTCTAAGAGCTTTCCATACTGATATTGCGCCAGCTCTGACTTCGGGAAGTCTTTAGAAGCTTTCTTGAGCGTTTTTAAAGCCACATCGTCTTCACCTAAGGCCTTCTGGCTAATACCCAGGTAAACGTAACCATCAGCGACTTTAGGGTCTTTACGAATGGCTTCATTGCAGGCATGAACTGCCGGCTCATAGGTGGCATCCATCGTATTGATTTCGCAAAGTTTACGCAGATACTGAGGACGTGGTCCGATATTTTGGACCATGTCTTGATAAAGGATGCGCAACTCATAAAGATTTGGCGGCTCTCGCTTTTCGTAAAGGTCGATCAACCCATCGTAAGCCGGCTCATACTGCGGATTCAGTTCGGTGGCCTTTTTATAGCTTTCCATCGCGTCTTTGGTTTTGCGGCTCATGACATAGGCGTTACCCATGAGTGAATAAGCTTCAAAATCTTTTTCGTCTTTTCCGATAAGCACATTCAAAGCACGCAACATCTCGTTGGGCTCTTTGCGTTTTTCATGGGCCTTCGCCAAAAGCACTAAGCCTTTGCGATCAATTTTATCGACGTGTTTCCACAGAAGCAGCGTCGCTTTTTCATAGTCTTCTTTTTTGTAAAATTCTTCTGCTAGTTGGACGATCAAAGCGCCATTTTTAGGACCGCTGCGGATTTCCTTTTTTAGGCGTTCAATCTTTTGATCTGAAGTTTCTTCGGCGGAAGTTGTAGATACGGTAGCCGCCACTGTTTCTGGGACTTTCGCATCAACCGGAGCGGGTGTAGTTTGCGCTGGAGCCGCAGGACTTGCTGGAGCTGGAGATTCTTTAGTTGGGGACGGGGTGGTCTTAGCTGAGGGTGCTGGTGTAGGTGACGGAGCTGGCGTGGTCTTAGCGGCCGGAGCAGAAACGGCTTTCGCCGGAGGCGAACTCTTTTTCTCGGTAGGCTTCGGCGCCGACGAAGGTTTTACCTCTGCGGAAGAGTTTGCATCGAGCTCTTTTTCGAACAGAGAGAATTCATCCTTACTCTGGCCTAAAGCCTGGGGAGTGTATGAATATGAGACAAAAGCCAAGAAGAGGATAAATAAGGAGCGATTGAAATTCAGTCCAGTCATCATATGTTGTATTATGACCTAAATGCTCGTACGAGTGAAGAAATCTCAATTTACTTCTAGACTTGGGAATAAACAAGGTCAGGCCGTCATCGAATACGTTCTGATGTTGGTTATTACTGTTTCTCTGATTTTGATGTTGGCAAATCAGATCTTCAAACCGTTTGGGCAATTCGTTGATAACTACATGGGAAAATACGTCGCCTGTCTTCTTGAGTACGGCGAGCTTCCAACTCTTGGCAGCGACACTCCATCGGTTGTTGATGAAGATTCTGAATGCGATAAAAAATTTCAGCCGGGAACTTTGGCGAATGGAAGACCACCGGGCAGTGGAAATGGCAATGGTTCTTCCGGCGACGGCTCATCCTCAAAGAATAATTCAGGCTCAAGCAGTTCTTCTGATGGCGGCAGCGGCGGTTCCGGTGGAACATATGCGGGATCATCCTCTCGTCGTGGCGGTTCCTATATGAACCGAGGACGTCGCCCCTCTTCCGGTGTCGAAACCGGCGGGAACTCGCAAGGCGGCGGTAAGGTTGTAGAAATCGCCTTGGATAATGGTGGCAATGGGGGCTTCTTTAGAGCGAGTAATGGCGGCCGCTACGTCGCCCCTCAAAGAAAAAGAATGTCCGTGGGTATTTCAGGCTTAACTGAAGCGGAAAGAAAGAAGCTTGAGAAGAAAGCCGATGGAACAGGTGGGCGCATCGTTGCCGGAGAGTCCGTAAAGCCTCCGCCCAAGAAAATTCTGGTTAAAAAACCCGAAATTAAAACAACGGCGCAAGAAGACGAGCCGATGACGATTGGAAATTTTATACGCTATTTGTTCATAGCGGCGTTGGTCATTGCTCTTGTGATCTTTATTGGCGGTCAAGCGTTGCAAATGTCTAAGAGCGATTCTGGATAATCTGCGTCGCGTTTAGAAATTCTTCATATAAATTCTTAAGTTATCTGTCTTTGCTTTAATTGCTTGAAACACTTCCATCTTTCATGGATACAGCCTTCATCGACATAAGGGTGGGGGATCGTCTTTGGAAAATGTGGTTGAAATCAATCGCAAAAAAACATTCACGTTGCAGGAAGCGCGACGTCTTTTGCCGCTGATCTATCGCATGACTGATGAGGCAAGCCGCCAAGTCAAAACTCACCTTAATCGTATTGACGCTTTTTCCGACAAGTCGCATCCATCGGTGGGAGCTATCGAAGCTGAAATCAATGTCATAATTGACCGTTGGCAAGTCAAAGTCGAAAAGTTGGGAGCCGAACCGAAAGGCCTTTGGATGGCAGACTTTGACAACGGCGAAGGCTTTTATTGCTGGAAGTTTCCAGAAGTCGAGATTAATCACTGGCATGGCTACCAAGACGGGTTTTCTGGGCGTATAGTGATTGAATGAGAATCGCTATTGCCCAAATAAATCCCACACTCGCTGACTTCCAGTTCAATAAAGAAAAAATTTTAGACTTCATTCGCCAGGCACAACAACGCAAGTGTGATCTTGTCGTTTTTCCCGAGTGCGCCTTGTTTGGTTATCATCCCTTTGATCTTTTAGAACGTTCCAAGGTCGTTGCAAAACAAGAACAAGAATTAAAATCCCTGCTTTCAAAAATTCCTAAAGACATCGGTATTATTTTTGGATTGATCACCAAAAATCCCAAAAAAATGGGACGGCCTTATTTTAATAGCGCGGTCTTTGCGGCAAAAGGTCAAAAGCCTCGATTCTTTCACAAACAACTTTTACCGACGGGTGATGTTTTTGATGAAGCTCGTTTTATCCAACCAGGTGATCTTTCTAAGAACTACTTCACTTGGAAGGGGAAAAAATTCTTTCTTACAATTTGTGAAGATATTTGGGGCTGGCCAGACAAAGAAGGCCGTTCGCCGTATGTGGTGAATCCTTTAGCAAAGGTTAAAAAACAAAAGATCGACATGGTGATCAACCTCAGTGCATCGCCTTATTTCGTCGGTAAGATGAAGCAAAGGGAATACGTCGTTAGTAAGACAGCTCAATATTTCAAGGCTCCGATGATGTATGTAAATCTTGTAGGAGCTCAGGATGAAATTATCTTTGATGGGGCCAGCTTCGTTATCGATAAAAAAGGAAAGAAAGTTCTAACGTGTCAGTCCTTTGAAGAAGATATCAACGTTATTGATATCGACACGATGGAAGTGTGGAATAAAACGCCGAAAATAGATGTGACAGAAGAACTTCGTCGCGCACTGGTATTAGGCATCCGTGATTTCTGCGCAAAAACGGGAATGAAAAAAGTGCATCTTGGACTTAGCGGAGGAATCGACTCTGCGGTTGTTGCCGCATTGGCGGTGGATGCTTTAGGTCCGTCGAATGTAACAACGATTGGACTGCCTGGTCCTTTTAACGCTGAAAAAAGTCTGACTTTGGCGAAAGACTTAGCAAAAAACCTGGGTGTCGAATTCAAAGTTGTCGAGATCGGCCCTATGTATGATCAGGTTGTCAAAGGCCTTGAAAAAGGAATTGATCTTAAAGATTTCGGATTGGTTCATGAAAACCTGCAAGCTCGCTTGCGGGGCTTAACTTTGATGGCATTTTCAAATAAAGAAAACAGCATGCTTCTTACGACGGGGAATAAAAGCGAATATGCCGCTGGATATTCCACATTGTACGGAGACATGTGTGGTGGCTTAGCTCCCCTGGGAGATTTAACTAAAGAACAAGTCTATGCCTTGGCTCGTTATTACAACCAACAAGGTGAAGTGATTCCAGAAGAGATCATCACGCGCGCGCCGTCGGCAGAACTTCGTCCGAATCAAAAGGACCAAGATAGTCTGCCGCCGTATGAAGATCTTGATAAATCTGTGGCTTACCTGGTGGAAAGATCAGGGCCGGCAAAAACTGAGACCGACAAATGGTTATTGCCAGTTTTGATGCGTACGGAGTTTAAACGTTGGCAGGCTCCGCCAATATTGAAAGTATCACCACATTCTTTCGGTCGCGGCCGACGCTATCCGATTGCTCACAAAGCTAAAGAATAAAAAAAAAGCCCTGATCTCTCAGGGCTTTTTAGTTTTAAATTTTCAAAGAAAATTAAACGCCGAAGAAATCCATTTGTTTTGGCTGGCGTACGATTTGTGGGAAGCGAAGTTCTGGCTTACCGGTCAACGCCACCAGGTTTGTAACTTGTGGAGGTTGTCCGCCGATAGAAATTCTTTTCACCATTTGGTGGAACAAGTGGCCGCAATAAGAGGCATCTTCTTCCGCTCTATGGAAATCCGTTGTCGGGATTTTCAAGTGCTGAACTAAAGTTCCAAGTTTGTAGTTTGGAAGACCTGGGAACACTTTTCTTGCGATAGGAAGTGTATCCAGGATCAAACCTTTAGGAGCAGCAGCTTCATACTTTTTGATATCCGCAGTTAAAAACTGAGAGTCAAACGGCGCATTGTGCGCGACAAGAATATCGTCACCACAGAATTCCGCAAACATTGGCAGAAGGCTTTCAATGAAAGGCTTGCCTTTAACCATGTCGTCACTAATACCATTCACCGCAGAGGCGCCTGGAGGAATAGGACGTTGTGGGTCTACAAGTGTTGCGAAGATCGCCTCAGGTTGGCCGTCAATGAAGCGAACAGCCCCGATTTCAACGATTTGGTCTACGCCAGGAACAGTTCCAGTGGTCTCTAAGTCAAAAGCTATGAATCTCATGGATTTATTGATACAAAATGGAGAGAGCGGTTTCAACAAAAGAGTCATTCTTTGAAGGAGTTCCTGGCCGTGAAAGGCACTAAGTCTGGAATATATATAACCTTTTTACCAGACCACCCAGATGTCCCGGTGAGTCATAAGGATGAAACCGTCCTGGAAGTCGCTTTGCGCGCGGGAATTAAGATCAGCCATACCTGTGGCGGCAATGGAACTTGTGGAACTTGCCTTGTGCATGTTCGAAAAGGACTTTCAGACATCGGCCCTCGCAACGAAATTGAAAGCGAAATGGCTGAGGACCGAAAGTTTTTAGATGAAGAGCGCTTAGCCTGCCAAACTCCACCGATACAAGGTTTGGAAGTTGAAATAAGACTTAAGGAGTAACGTAAAACGGATTCGTGTAAATCCACGTGATCCATTTTTTAGCGTCAGGAAGTGGGAGCATTGGGCTGACACGCACCTGCACTCGATAAACTCCCGGCTCGGGGATTTGATAAACCGTTTCGGGATCGTTGATTCGTGCCGCCACTTCGCCGTTTTTAATTATGATGATTTCAAAGAAGTCTTTGGGCTTCACCGGCAAAGCCACCTTCAAAGACATGTTCTTAGAAAACTTCACTTCAGAACCCATCAAGTGAGATTTATTTTCGCTCTCGATGGTAGCTACAAATCCTTTGGGATCTCCGAGCATATCAAGAGCGATATAAAAATTCCCGCTTTTTAAAGCATTAAAAATTTTCGTGCGATCACTGTTGAAGCTTCCAGTGAGTTCCGACTTCATCAAAACATGATTGCTCATAAATTCAAAAGAGCGTTTGTAGCTAGGAAAGCGAATGAAATAATTTGCTAACGGAATAACTCGGGCCGAAGCTTCGGTTCCGCCATAGACAATAATCCGACGTTGCTGACTCATTTTATCTAACAAAGCAATTTCATCTGTGGGCTCAGTGTAAAGTCGAAGGAACGACAGGCGTGGATTAAAGGGATAAATCAATAAACTCCAGATCGTGGAAATTTTCGATTCTTCCCAGGCACGGTTCACCAAGCTCTTCATATTAAGAAGTTCAAAACCATCAAGGCCTTCGGGAATTTCACCACTCCAAGAATATCCAGCTTTGTAGGGATGAGTTAGAATGGTTAGTGACTCTTTGCTGGCGCCTGTTTTTTGTGAAAGCAGATCGGCAAGCTTTACTTGAGCTTCGCCCAAATTACTTCCGATGCTTTCTTGATTTAACGAATAATAAATCAATCGCGAATCAAGATAGCTGTACTTACCAGCAGAAAAAACCAAAAGATTTCCGTGATAAGACTCAAAAGTTGTCGGCATATTGAAGATGTTCAGGTCGGTGAACATCAAAAAATCTAAATTCGCTAATTTTGCAGAGGCGATAACAAAGCTTGCGGGGGCTGAACCACTGCTTAAATCTGTGTGAACATTCATCACACCTTTGTAGTCATTTAAATTCTTAGCGTGTTCACGCGTGATCTGTTGGGGAACGACGGAAACCTCGTACTGATTTATATAAAATCCGTAAAGGAAGTAAGTAACAAGCAAGAATGAAAAAGCACCAAAGAGTTTGATCATTTTGTGAATTCCAACAAAACAAAATCTGGAGATATCTTTTTAATCTCTTTCATCTGCCATTGTTGTTCGGAAATCCAAGAAGGTAAACCATTTCTCTCGCGCTTCACTAAATAAAATCTGCCTGAAGTAGGCTGTGCCTCAGGAAGAGTGTCAAAAAAATCAAAACGACTGATGTCTTTTAATTTAAATGTCGGAACTTTGCTGAAATACCATAACGAAGCCGCCATTTGATAGGAGCTTGCGTACAGCGGGCTGTATTCGCGAGCCACGGTGCTGAGTTCTTGAAACTCGTAAGGTTCGTTAACTTTATCATTCAGCTTGCGAAGTGCGGGTGTAAAAAGTGTCGCAAGCACAAGAGCGATAATGCTTCCCCAAAAAATGACGTAATATTTAAGCCACTTCTGAATTCTTTCGTGAAACAGAGCTAAGCCTAAAACCGCAGGATAAGCGATGATTGGCCAATTGGCTTCCACAAGGGCGCGGAAAGAAGTCAGGAAGAAGAACAAAAGAGGTCCCCAACCGAAGTAATAAAGCCAACGCAAACTCGCAGGAACCTTTGAACGCAAAGCTGCCCAGAATACTAACGGGAAAAGAATCAGTATTTGGCCAAGGACGTAAGAAAGCGTCCATTCAGGATTATAGCTGCTTTTTTCTAAGCCGTGTTTTAATTGAAATTCAAAAGAGGCGAAGTTGTTTTGAACGTTCCAAAGGATCACTGGCGCACAGAAAATTAAACCCGTGATGACCGTAAGTAGTACGCCCGAAATGCGCACTTCTTTCCATTTTTTTTCGGCGAATAGATAAACCAAAAGGCAGGGCACAAAAAGGACGATGTGATATTTAGCACAGAATCCTAAACCTAAACTTGCCCCTAAAGCGGCGTAAATTCCCAGTGATTTTTCTTGAAGTGCTTTGAGTGCCAACAAAATCGATAGCGACCAGAAGAACATCACCGGCAAGTCAGGCGTGACGATCAAGGATCCAAATCCTAAAAGGGGAGAGAATAAAGCAAGATAAACCCACACCTTGATCTTCTCAAACGGAACATGATCTTTCAGTATGTAATACCAAACCGCCAACATTCCATGACCTAAAATCACGGCGGGCCATCGAACGGCGTGCATGAAAGGTTCAAAAATTTGACCTAGATAAAACAACCAAGCGACCATCGGGGGATGATCGAAATAACTGAGCTGAAGTCTTTGCGACCAAACCCAGTAATAGGCTTCGTCGGCACTTAAGGGAATAAGTGCCGCAAGAATCAGTTTTACAATAAGGCTGATAGCCCAAATGCGGCGGAAATCTTTCAAGATTAGTAGCTCAACTTAATAGGCTTACCCAAATCACCAGGGATGCCGATTTCTCGTCCATTGTGGATCAGATTCACGGCACCACCATTGGAGAAGTTGATGCGAAGACCACTTTTGCTTTTGAAAGTATGAACTTGTTCAGCAGACAGACGGATCTTTTGCGGCTTCCCGTTCGGGGCAGAGTACTCAATTTCAACTGTATCCAAAGCCTCTACGATAAGTTCAACGGGTTTATTCGTCTCTTTCGGTGTGGGCGACGGAGTCGGCGTAGGACTTGGTGTTGGACTTGCTGTTGCTACTGGAGTTGCCGTCGGCGAAGCTGTCGGGCTTGGCGTAGGACTTGCCTTCGGAGTCGCGGTTGGAGTTGGTGATGCCGCAGCAACCGGTGTTGGTGAAGGCGTTGGAGTTGGCGTCGACACAAGCGGAGAGGCTGTTGGTGTTGGAGAAGCCTGGCTCGACGGAGCTGCTGGCGTCGGGCTCGCCGTTAAATTTGTCAGCGGGCTTGCATCTCCATTGGTGTCAACATCAGTCACCGTTGGTGTTTCAGCCGTCACTGGTGTTGCACCTTCCATTGTTTGCGCAACTTCACCGCTTGGAACTTCAGCTTCTTTAGAATACTTATCGATCATCTTTTTTGTGAAAAGAATAAGGCCAATAAGCACGACCCCTACACCAATAATCGCGATGGTTTTAGTGGATTTATTTTCTTGAAGGGATTTTAGATCCGATTTTCCCGATGAAGCGGGCGCTGCACGACGAATCGGTGTGACCGTGGCTTCGGCATCCGTCTCGGTCGGCTTCTCAGTGCTTGTAACGCTTGAACTTGGACGTGTTTCGGTAACTTCAGATTTAGGCGTTTCTACTTCACGGATATAAGGTTTTGGTTTTGTTGAGCCCATCTCTTCATAGAACACTTCCAAAACCTTGTCTGAATCCAGTTGCAGGAAATTTGCGTAACTTTGTACGAAACCGCGCAAGAAAGTTTTCGCAGGCAATTGAGAATCATCACCCTCTTCGATGGCTTTTAAAACCTTGCTGTTAATTTTCAAAGAAAGACCAATTTCATGCAGAGACAGGCCTTTTTGCTCGCGGGCTTTCTTTAAAATTTCACCGGTTTTTTTCATTAATGTCCCTTTCGAATCAAGCTGAGCATGCCTTTGGCTTTTTCACGGTATTTCCCGGTAGGGTAATACTTTATAAGCTCTTCAAAACGAGCCACCGATTTGGATTTGTCTCCAAGGCGGTAGTAAGCCAAAGCACTGTAGTAGTGAGGTTCATCATAAAGGCTTTTTTGACAGAAGCCGATCGCGCGATCCAAAGCTTCTGCTGCGCGCGCATAATCTTCAGTTTCAAAGAACGTACGGCCGAAGTAAGTGTTCCCAATGCAGTCATCGGGATTTACGTTGAGTACTTTGGTGAAAGCACTGCGCGACCCCGTGAAGTCCTTTTGATTGAACTTCGCCAGACCCAAATTTATGTAGGCTTTTTCTGGTGTAGGGTAAGTTAAGTCTGCTAAAACAACGCGAAGTTCTTTTTCAGCATCCGCATATTTTCCTTGTTCAATTAAAACGCGAGAAAGATTGTTGCGGGCTTCAGTGTATTTAGGCTCAAGCTCTAAAGCTTGGTGTAAATGCTTTTCGGCTAAGTCATAACGTTCACGGAAAAAGTAGACGAGGCCCAGGTTGTTCTGAGTCGCCGCATTTTTAGGATCAAGTTCTTCTGCTTTAAGAAGGTCGCGAAGCGCGTACGGATAGTTGCCGCTTTCCATTTGAGCAGCACCCATTCGCAAGTACAAATCAGCTTTTTGCTTGTCCTGACTGGCACATCCAAGTGCAGATAAAAGAGTCAGTGCGAGAATCCATTTACGCATGTTAAAAAGGTATCATTTGAAGACTAAGAGTCAACCCTGAGCTCTGCAATAGTCTCAACATGGTCGGTCTGAGGGAACATTTCAAAGGTTTGCACCCTTGCGAGCTTTGCCGATTTGCCCAGCTTCTGCGCCCAAGCAAAGAACCAGTTAAGATCTCGAGCCAAGGACACCGGGTGACAGCTGATGTAGATGATTCTTTTAGGGGCCGCTGAGGCCAGAGCGCGCATGATGTATTCGCTGGCTCCTGCACGAGGCGGATCTAGCAAAACCAAGTCTTCAGTCCCGATTTGTGCTCGGCGCATGTAGGTCTCCACGTCGGAAAGGAAGTACTTCATGCGTTTTTCTTTGATTTTGCTTTTCGCACGTTCCACAAGCTTAGGATTCAGCTCCACGCCGGTGATCGTGGAAGACGAATACTTTTGTGCCAAAGGAAACGTGAAATTTCCCGCGCCGGCATAAAGATCGAAAACATTTTTGAATTCATAATCACCAGCCCAGTCTAGGGCGGTGCGAACCAGGTCTTCGTTCTGAAAGCGATTCACTTGAGAAAAGCCAATGCCGTCGTCGTCATCAGTGATAAGGCCGTAGCGAACTAGACCTTCCTCCGAGATGTACATTTCAAGACGAAGGAGCTCTTTGGCATTCTTTTGTTGAGCCCAAGCTTTTACTTCCGCGAACTTTTCGGTCAAGGCCTCTTCCGTAATCGGGCAGTCATTGATTTCAACAATATCGTGAGAGTTTCGTGCAAAGAAACCAAAGCGACCGTGTTGGAACTTCGGTTGAATGCGGTTGCGATACCTCAAAGAACGGGGACTTTTTTGAATTGGTAGATATTCAAATTCCAAAGAGGGATTGAACTTCTTCAGAGTTTCAAAAACCAGGTTCTCTTTTTGTGCGAGCTGTTCTTCTTCAGTGATGTGCTGCCAATTACAGCCACCACAAACGTTGGCCACCGGGCAAGGTGGAGTTCGGCGAGAAGCTCCCGGATTCAGAACTTCCAGGATCTTTGCTTCGACAAAATTCTTTTTGACCAAAGTGACTTCGGCCAAAACTTCTTCATTAGGCGCTGCTTGAGGAACGAAGACAACCATGCCCTCGTGTCGAGCGACTCCAGCACCGCCAATGGCAAGCTTTTCAATATTCAATCTGATCTTTGAACCAAGAAGGGGAGCTTGCGCTCCCCCCTTGTTTGATTTTGCAGACATTTAAATTCGCAATTTCAGTTTAAATGATTAAACGTTGCAGATTTCGTGCTTTTCGAAGAACAAAGCAAGTTCGCGAGCTGCAGAAGCTGCAGAGTCAGAACCGTGAACTGCGTTTTCACCAACGTTGTCACCGAATTTAGCGCGAACTGTTCCAGCGTTAGCTTTTTTAGGATCAGTAGCACCCATGATTTCGCGGTTTTTCAAAACTGCGTTTTCACCTTGCAAGCACATCAAGCAAACTGGGCCTGAAGTCATGAAAGAAACTAGTTCGCCGAAGAAAGGACGTTCTTTGTGTTCAGCATAGAACTCTTCAGCTTTAGCTTTAGAAAGAATAGTGATTTTCGCAGCAGCGATTTTCAAGCCGTTTGCTTCAAACATGCTGATGATGTCGCCGATAGCGTTTTTCTTCATTGCGTTTGGCTTGATGATTGAGAATGTTTGCTCGATAGCCATGGTATCTCCTTGTTTATTTACAATCTGTTTTAGAAACGTCAAAGAACCTAGGAGTTTTAACGAATTGAGTGACACATGTCCACTCTTGGTTTTGGCTCTCGCGGACATTCTTTACGTTGAGCTTGGTTTTCACCGCAAGATCAAATCCTTGGTCCGGCGTTGTGAAATCCTGATACGTGATTTCGTAGGTTTTATCCGTGTTCCAAAGATCCAAAGTCTCTTCCACGCTTTCTGTCGTCATGATGACGATTTCGTCAATACGGCCGGCCAAAGCAGGGCTTGCTGCCAATAGAATAAAAATTAATAGTTTCTTCATTTTAGCTCCCAGGATTGGGGCTTTTCTTAGGATTTTTGCCGCAAATAGTCAAACGAAAATTGGGCGGAAATAAATCCGCCCTCTGTTTGATTTTAAAAGCGAATTACGACGCTTAAACCAAGGCGAATAACATCTTCATTAGGACAGAAGCGATTGGCATCGCAAGCATCTGGAGGAACGAAGACATCTAGGGAAACACGCGGCGAAGTGATATTTTGAACAGCACCATTAATGGCATCAATAATGTTTGAAGCTTTGGTGGCGATAGATTTGTACTGTGACTGAGTCAATTCCGTTGCGCCACGATTGTAGACCAAACGACGATCAATGGAAGATGCCACGCGCTGGTCCTGCAGTCCCTGAGAGCCTGTATTTTTCATCACGAATGACATGATTAGAAAGCGTTCGCGACGCTCATCCATCGCACCAAAATCACTTTCGCGGAATACGGTAATCGACATGCGATCGCGACGTGCGGAGATGCGAAAGTATGTTTCAGTATCGCGATCATGCGGAAGAGTCATAATCACAGACCTGTCAGCACGAGATGCACGCGCATTCGAGCCGTGTTTATTTGTGACTTCAGAAAGAAATTCGAATTCATCAATAGGAACAGTGATGACGGCCACGGCAAAAGGATTACGGCCGTCTTGAGCACACAAGCTTGAGATTTTCAGGCCGGTGGCTCCAGAAACTCTTAAGAAGGCTTGTTCACACGCTTTGTGATCACGGGTGTCGACAGCAATAAGGAAGCCTCGGGCAAACGACTCTTCAGAATTTGCAAATGAGTTGAAGGCGCAAAGGACGATAGCACTAAAAATTAAAATGCACGTTCTTTTCATGAGGTCTTTTTAACATAAGCCACTCGCTCATGTGGGCCCCGAAATGTTTTCAGAAAAGAATTCTGAAGCTGTCGAAAGTATCGACAGCTTGGAATGTGGATAACCCGGTGGAATTCGCAACCACTAGAGAGTTTGCAAGAAAAGAATCAAATTGCGCTTATCCGTACTAGACAGAATTTCTTTTCCGTCTTTAATGAAAATGCGCTCGTCATGGCCTTTGTTGCTCATGCCCTTCTTGCGAGTGTCAAAATAATGGTCACGAGTCTGCCAGGACTTCGGAGTTTTATCTCCCAAGGGATAGCCATTGCACTCTAAATCGAAGTCGGTTGTGGGATTCAAGGCATCACCCGAATAGTAGGCAACGGGACGACGATCCGATGGAGTCAGAAGAGCGCAAAGATTCGGAACCGAGTTGTTATGCAAGTACGGCCAACGAGCCCAAATACCTACAAGGGGTGGCGGCACATATCCTTCTTGGGCTTTAATCACGATGCCGTTCTTTTTTGAAATCTCAAGGTCATTGAGTTGCTCTAAAGACTTCATTCCTAGACGACGATAAGGATCAGTTCCCACATCGACAACAGGTGTGGATTGTTTGTAGCGAACTTGCACCGTTTTAAGCTGCTCTTTGAGAGGCAAATTTTCTGAACCCGCAAGGCTCCAGGCTTTATCGTAATTTCCGTGGCATTTCGCACAGTTTGTATTGAAGATTTGTTCTCCCAATTTCGCACGGCCAAGATCAATTTTCTCTGCAGGGATGAAATCAGTAATCAAAGGTGCTTCTGAAGAAAACACAGCCGTTGTCAGTTCTTCGATAACGGCGCTGTTCTCTGCAAGCCATTTTTCTAGTTGAACGAGATCCGCACCACGGCCCACCTCATTCCAGATGATATTAGTGAAAATAGGATTTCCACTTAAGACACTGCCGTCGGAAAGCCAGCGATTTTTGTATTTTAAATTCCACCACACAGCGGGTTTAGAATCCGCAGGGTGATTGTCTAAGATCGCATCATGACGAGGAAAGCGGGCGTACCACTCACTGTAGCTTGCATAAGCATCTTTTGACCGACGATTTAAAGATAGAGCCACTTGCGCCAAAGACGTATCTAGCCCCAACGCAATAGGCTGCTTTAAAGAAACAAAACGCAGATGATCTTGCGCTTCAGATAGTAGTTCGCGCTCAGCGTTCGTCGCTCCAGTGTAGGCTTGGAAAAGATACGGATCTGTCACAGCCATCAATTTCTTAGCTTTGATGAAAAACTCATTCGCTTTTGGAAAACGGTTGGTCATTCCTAAAACTGTTTTGCCAAAGAGATTGCTCGAGTGGCAGGCGGCACAGCTAAAGGTAAACCCTTCGGCACCATTTCGCTGAATTAGTCCCAAACCCATCAGATCATCAGGGCCGATATTCTCTGGATAGGGTACAGAGTAAACACCTTCATCAGTTTTTTTGGGGTAAGGGTGAAGACCCAGATTCCTAAGAACATCATTGAAAGAGTCAAAGCCACTGACTCCGTGAAGGATCGACTGCACCCATTTTTTAAAAGGATTTTTGTTGTCTTCTTCAATCAATCGCACCGTTGGCCAATAAGGCGGAAGCATACCGGTGACCGTGACCGGATAAATCTGCGTATGGATTTTCCCGCGATTTTTAATCTGTACGAAATCTTCGTCGGACCATTGATAGATATTGTGGCGTCCATTTGTCGGGATGGCCACACCAGCGGACCAATCTGGAGAAGACGCGAACGAATGGGAAGAAAGAATCAATAACAAGATCGTAATGAACTTCATGGCCCCAAGTTTATTCCTTGGGGACCATTACAAGACAATAATATTCTGAGCTTTTACAAAGATTAGCGGACGATTTTTTGAAAATACTTCAGGGTGAGGACGACCTATTCGCCGTCGTAGTTCGCAGTCACGTTTCCTGCGCAATCCACTTCATAGTAACCCCAGCAGCTTGCACCCGCTGCACAGTAACCTTCAGTCACCGCTGTGGATTGATAGTTGAACGCTTTTTGATTCCATTTCAATGAACGAAGTGCGCGAGAGACATCTTCTTGAGTGACCTCTTGATCTGCCCATTCGAAGTCGTCAGAAGGAACCGTACCAATAAGGGGAGTCAGGTAATTATTCAAAGCAACTGCGGCTTCTTGAACTGAAATGCATTGTTTAGGTTGAAGAGGAAGCTCCAATTGTTGTGCGAAGCTTGTGGTTGAAAAAAGAGATACAAGAATGGCAAAAACCAATTTTTTCATGAAAGACTCCTAATTTTAGGAGCTTCTATCACGGCCGTGCTACCTGACCTAATCAAAATCAGCCCGTTGATGGAATCTTAAAGAACAGTGAAATATTTTAACGCCAGCTGCAATATGCTTTTGATAAAGCTCCTTTTTTGCAGCAAGCTCGAAACCAATGCGTCTATTTTTATTGGCCACTATTCTTTTTGCTACGGCGATAGCCTTTGCCTTTGATGTCCAGGAAGTTCGAATTGGAATTCCCGCGGGACTTGCACCGCCTTTGCTTTTTGATGAAAAATCCCCCCAAACAAAGGGACTTGTGGCCGAATATGCGGCCGCTCTGGCGCAAGCTATGGGGCGAACCGCCACCTTTAGTATTATCACGCGTTATCGTCTGGACAGCTATTTGCTGAAGGGCCAAGTGGATATGATGTGCTACACAAGCAAAGTGTGGGCAAGCAATCAAGATCAAATGGATTTTTCTAAAACTCTGTTTTCAAAAAGAGAAATCATTCTTGGGCCTGAGACTATGCCGAAAAAGGTTTCGGATCTAAAAGGGAAAACTATCGGGACCATGCTTCAGTACGTGTACCCGAAGTTAGATCCTTTATTTCAGTCTAAACAACTTGTTCGAGAAGACAGCCTCAGTGAAGAGGCGAATTTAAAAAAGCTTCTTAACGGGCGTATCGACTATATAGTCACCGATGAAATTTTTGTGGATTATTTTAAGCTAAAGCATCCAAAAATTGATCGCAATCGCCAACGCCTTTTTATGCAGGAATATCCGATCTCGTGTGCTGTCAGTCGCAAGGGGCGGGTGAAAGAAAAAGAAGTGAATGCCGCCGTAGATAAAATAAAATCCGACGGCACTCTTCAGACAATTTTTAAAAAATACGGTGCTACATTAAAATAAATCCCATGAAGGATTTATTCTTCACCGTCCATACGCGCTTCGATTTTACCTGCGCAATCAACAACGTACCAACCCCAGCAAGAAGCTCCCGCTGCGCAGTAACCGTCATAGACTGCGGAAGATTGATAGACTAAACCGCGGGCATCCCACTCGAGTGATTTTGCGGCGTGAGCGACGTCTCTAGCCGTTAGAGGAGCATCGTCTTCATTCAACCAATAAAAATCATCCACAGGCACAGTACCCACAAGCGGATTCATATACTTTGTTAAAGAAGATTGCGCCTCTTGCAGGCTAATGCACTGTTTGGGCTCAAGAGGAAGCTCCAACTGTTCAGCCAAAGAAACTTGAGAAAAAGAAACCAAAACTGACAGGAAAAGGAAAGCCACCGATTTCACAAAAGACCTCCGTCTAAATTAGTTATTTGGACGGGAAGGGTGTACCAACAGTTCCTGGAAATTGAAAGAGCAGCTTGTTAATATTACATGCTGGATTCGGTTTAGATTTGGTTAAGATGGCATCTTAAGAAGTAGGTTCTATTTGGAAGAAAAAAACCCACGATGTTTCCACCGTGGGTTTTGATTTTTAAACCTAATCGCGAAGAAATTACTTCAACATAGATTTCAAAGTGATTCCCATCTCTGCTGGAGAGCGAGAAATTTTACAGCCTGCAGACATCAAAGCTTCGAACTTCGCTTCTGCTGTGCCTTTGCCGCCGCTGATGATTGCGCCGGCGTGACCCATACGTTTACCTGCTGGAGCTGCTGCACCCGCGATGAACGCTGTTACTGGCTTTTTGAATTCACGTTTGATGTACTCTGCAGCTTCTTCTTCTGCAGATCCACCGATTTCACCGATCATAATCACGGCGTCAGTATCTTTGTCTTTGTTGTACATCTCTAGAACGTCGATGAAGTTTGTTCCATTCACTGGGTCACCGCCGATACCTACGCAAGTAGATTGGCCAAGGCCCAACGCCGTCAATTGACCAACAGCTTCGTAAGTCAATGTGCCAGAACGTGAAAGTACACCGATACGACCTGGCTTGTGAATGTGACCAGGCATGATACCGATTTTACATTCACCTGGAGTGATCACGCCCGGGCAGTTAGGACCCACCAAGCGAGTCTTCTTACCTTGCATGAATTTTTTCACTTTCACCATGTCTAGAACGGGGATGCCTTCAGTGATACAGATCACAAGATCCAACTCTGCATCGACAGCTTCCATGATAGAGTCTGCGGCAAATGGAGGTGGAACGAAGATCACAGATGCATTACAGCCTGTTTTTTCTTTCGCATCCGCCACCGTGTTAAACACAGGAAGACCGATATGAGTTGTGCCACCTTTACCCGGAGTCACACCACCAACCATTTTAGTTCCGTAAGCAACTGCTTGCTCAGAGTGGAAAGTACCTTGAGCTCCAGTGAAACCTTGGCAGATAACTTTAGTGTCTTTGTTAATAAGAATTGCCATGTCGATTATCCTTTTACCGCAGCAACGATCTTTTTAGCTGCATCTGTGAGGTCATCAGCAGGAGTGATATTCAATCCGCTTTCTCTCAACATTTTTTTACCAAGCTCTACGTTTGTACCTTCAAGACGGCACACAAGAGGAACTTTTAAGCCCAACTCTTTAGAAGCCGCGATCACACCTTCAGCGATGATGTCACACTTCATGATACCACCGAAGATGTTCACCAAGATCCCTTTTACGTTTGGATCTTTAAGGATGATTTTGAATGCCGCAGTTACTTTTTCTTTATTAGCGCCACCGCCAACATCCAAGAAGTTCGCCGGAGAAGCTCCGTGAAGTTTGATGATGTCTAGAGTTGCCATCGCAAGACCCGCACCGTTAACCAAGCATCCGATGTTTCCATCAAGCTTGATGAACGCGAGATCGAATTTAGAAGCTTCAATTTCAGAAGGTTCTTCTTCGTTCAAGTCACGAAGTTCGACGATGTCTTGGTGTCTGAAAAGAGCGTTAGAATCGAAGTTCATTTTCGCATCCAAGCAAAGAACTTCGCCTTCTTTCGTCACAACCAGAGGGTTGATCTCTGCGATCGAACAATCTGTTGTGATGAATGCGTTGTAAAGGCCTTGGAAGAACTTAACCGCTTTATTTACGATCTCTGGAGACATACCAATTTGGAAAGCCAACTGGCGAGCTTGGAAAGGCATCAAACCTACAGTAGGGTCGATGTCGACTTTTTTGATCGCGTCTGGATTGTGTTCAGCAACTTCCTCGATATCCATACCACCTTCAGAAGAAGCCATCATTGCCGCTCTTCCTGTAGCGCGGTCGATCAAGCATGCAACGTAGTATTCTTTAGCGATGTTGCAACCTTGCTCGATGAAAACTTTTTGAACTACTTTCCCTTCAGGACCTGTTTGGTGAGTCACCAAAGTCATGCCGATCATTTTTTTCGTTAGATCTTCAACTTCTTGCAAAGTCTTAGCAATCTTAACACCGCCGCCTTTACCGCGGCCACCAGCGTGAATCTGAGCTTTTACAACCCAAATATTTCCACCGATTTCTTTTGCAGCAGCCACTGCCTCTTCAGGTGAGTGCGCGACTTTACCTTTTAACGTCGCTACGCCAAATTTTCTGAGAATCTCTTTGGCCTGATACTCATGAATATTCATTTTATCTCCGATTATTGAACGTTTTTAAGAGCAGAAACTAGTGTGCGAACTGCATCTACTGACTTTTTGAATTCTTCTTGTTCAGCAGGGTTCATTTCGAACTTGTGAACTTTTTCGATACCTTTGCCACCGATAGTAGCAAGAACACCGACCATCAAACCTTCGTTAACACCGAACTCACCAGTCAACTCAACAGCAACTGGAAGAACGCGTTTTTGGTCTTTCAAGATAGCTTCAGCCATTTCGATCGCGCCACGTGAAGGAGCGTAGTATGCAGAACCTGTTTTCAAGTGGCCACCGATTTCAGCGCCGGCTTGTTTTGTACGAGCTACGATAGCTGCGATTTTGTCAGCAGGGAGAAGCTCTGTAAGAGGAATACCAGAAACTGAAGCGTGACGAACTAGAGGCATCATCGCATCGCCGTGGTTACCGATAACAATACCGTTCACGTCTTTTACAGACACATTCAACTCTTCAGCGATGAATTCACGGAAGCGAGCTGAATCTAAGCAACCGCCCATTCCGATAACGCGCTCACGAGGGAAGCCCAAGATTTGTTTTGCGTAAACGGCCATAACGTCCATTGGATTACAAACTACGATCACGAAAGAATTCGGAGCGTATTTTTTAACACCTTCACAAACGTCTTTTACGATTTTCGCGTTGATACCAACAAGCTCATCGCGGCTCATGCCTGGTTTACGTGGCATACCTGCAGTGATGATAACAACGTCAGAGTCTGCGATATCTTCGTATTTGTTCGTGCCTTTGATTTTAGTATCGAACATTTCGATAGGACCTGCTTGAGCTAGATCCAAAGCTTTACCGATGGCTGCACCTTCATTGATGTCCAAGATAACAACATCGCCAAGTTCTTTTTGTGCTGCCCAGTGAGCAGTAGTTGAACCAACGAAACCCGCGCCGATAACGGCAATTTTATTTCTTTTGTGAGCCATGTAAATCTCCTTAAGGCTTCAAAACGAATGGAAAAAATTTAAACTTGCGTTCGATCACACATTCAATATCAAATCGTATTTAGAGACAACACTTACCGCTCGGCGCAGAGGCGCTGGCAGAAGAACTGGACGAAGCATGAGTATGATCCGCCTGCAAGACATCAAGGTCGCGTTCGAAAATCACGTGGTGCTAAAAAGTGTCAGTCTGGATATTGCAGCCGGTGAATGCTTCGTTATTGTGGGCCCCAGCGGGCAGGGGAAAACCACGTTATTAAAAACCATGTCAGGGCTTGTAACCCCTCAGAATGGCAAAGTTTTTATTGAACACAAGGACTGGTTAACGCTAAGCAATAAGGAGAAGCTTCCGCTGCTGAAGCGCATGGGAATTTTGTTTCAAAAGAACGCTCTTTTTGATTCCTTAACTTGCGTGGAAAACATCTGCTTTCCTTTGCGCGAAACAACGAAACTCACGGATTGGGAAATTACAAAGAAAGCAGAGTATTTCTTGGATGCGGTGGGGATTCCGCATGCACGTGATTTGTACCCCGACGAGATCAGTGGCGGGATGCAAAAACGCCTCGGAATTGCTAGAGCGCTCGCTCTAGACCCTGAGATCATTTTCTATGACGACCCAACCGCGGGCTTAGATCCCATCACTTCCAAAAAAATCATCGAACTGATTCTGAAATTAAAAAAAGAAAAAAACTCGACGGTTGTTGCGATCACAAACGACATGAACCGTGCCTATCAAATGGCGGATAGAATTGGCGTGGTGGTGGACCAGGAGCTTCTTATCACTGGAAATCCTGAAGAAACACAAAAGCATTCTGATCCCCGTGTTCATCAGTTTGTCAGAGGCTTGCTGGACGGGCCTTTGACTGCGATGACCTGATTTTCTTTTTCGTAACAATCTGTATTCATTCACTGGATCTTTTGCGTTTTCTGCGAGTGCGTATTCTAAATTCATGAATCAAGAATACAGTGCCGACATCGTTCTTTATTGCCATTTCCTCTATGTTTTAGGTGTTCTTATTCCTATTCCGTTGATCATGATAGGCGGTTGGTTGGACTGGAAATGGGTCAGAAATCTTTGGTTGCGCCGCCTTCATCTGGCAATGATAGGAATTGTCGTCATCGAATCTGTATTTGGAATCGCGTGCCCGCTGACTATATGGGAAGAACATTTACGACAGGGAACGGGAAGTGAAGTGACTTATCCTTCAGGCTTTATCGCCGAATGGATTTCAAAAATACTGTTTCAAGATTTCGAACCATGGGTGTTCATAGTTATGTACTTAGTAGGAGCCGCGGTGATAGCTGGACTTTATTTAAAAGTTCCTCCGCAGAAGCCGCAATACTAATTGCAGGTTGACCCGCTAAGTTTCCGACAACTAACATTGAGTTGTGATCGAATTTAAGAACCTCGTAAAGAGATTTGGAACAAGAACGGTGCTCAACGGATTAAGTCTGAAAATCCGCGAGGGCGAGATCATCTTCATTCTGGGGACATCCGGGACAGGAAAATCGGTTCTATTGAAAAATCTCGTAGGTCTTTTAACTCCCGACGAAGGTGAAATCTGGATCGACGATCAAGAAGTTTCTAAATTTACTGAGGAACAATATCTGCCGATCCGCAAAAAATGCGGAATGGTTTTTCAGCATCCCGCTCTTTTCGACTCTCTGACTGTTTTTGAAAACGTGGCCTTTGGCCTTCGTCGTCACTATAACTTCGACGAAGCGACGATCAAAGAAAAAGTAACCAAAGCTTTACGCCTGGTCAATTTGCAGGGGATTGAGCAAAAAACTCCGGCACAAATTTCTTATGGAATGCAAAAGCGCGTAAGCCTGGCTCGCACGGTGGCACTAGAGCCGCGGATTCTTCTTTTTGATGAACCGACAACGGGACTTGATCCGGTGACAACAACTGCCGTGAATCAACTTATTTTAGACCTTTCTAGAACTTTGAAGACGACATCTTTGGTGGTCAGTCACGATATGAATTGTGCGCTTTCCATTGCCGATAGAATTGTCGTTTTAGATAAAGGACAGATCGTTGCACAAGGTACTCCGGATGAATTAAAAAAATCCGAAATCCCTCTGGTGAAAGACTTTCTGTCAGAGGTCTTAAGCGCATGACCCTCTTCATATCAATTTTAGATGAGGTGGGGGGAGCCCTGCTTTTTCTACAGAAAATTCTAAGATCTCTTTTTTATAAAAAAATTAAAATCCACGAAGTTTTCGAACAGATTTGGAAGGTTACGGCTGACAGTTTTTTCACGACAGCGATGGCCGGCTTTTTTGTTGGCGCCATTATGACAGTGCAGTTTGCTCTGCAAATGAAAGAATTCGGTGCCTTAGGATATTTGGGAGGCCTTGCCACCAGTGGTACCTTCCGTGAAGTGGGACCTTTACTCATCGCTTTCATGTTGAGTGGAAAAGTCGGCGCTTTCACATCAGCGGAATTAGGAACCATGCGGGTGACAGAACAAATTGATGCCGTTCGCTGTTTGGGCGCGGATCCCATGCAAGAGATTATCGCGCCACGGTTTTTAGGTATCATCATCTCTAGTTTCTTCTTACTGGGTGGCGGACTTATCATGTCCGTGTTCGGTGGAATGTTGATGGGGTACGCGTTTGCGGGGGTGAACTTTGAAGAATACCTTCGCCATGTTCCCATGATTGTCAGTCCGGTCTCTATTTTAAGTGGCGTAATTAAATGCGGAGCTTTCGCGCTTGTTTTAGCAACCATCTGTACTTTCAAGGGTTTCACTACGACGGGCGGAGCCAAGGGTGTCGGGCGCGCGGTGGTTGCGACATCCGTGAGCACTATGATTTGCATCGTTGTTGTGGACTGGATGACAAGCTTTTTAGGCGAAGTGATCTTACAAATGATTCGAGGCTACCGCTCATGATTTCTTTAATCGCCGAAACAATGACGGGAGTGTTCAGTCCTCCATTCCGCAGAAAAGAGTTCTTTCAGCAGCTTTATTTCGTAGCGAACAAAAGTTTGATCATCATTCTTTTCTGCGTTTCATTTGCCGCTATTGTGACGATCTTAGAATCGTCATTCCATATGAAGCTGGTTATCCAAAACGACTCGATGGTTCCGGGGTTTGCGGCTTTGCTCATTCTGCGAGAACTTGGCGCCATTCTTACCGCACTTCTTCTGACCTCTCGCGTGGGAGCAGGTTACGCCTCCGAAGTGGGGACGATGCAAATCACAGAGCAAGTCGATGCATTTAAAATGCTCGGTATTGATCCGGTAAATTACCTTGTAGTTCCAAGATTTCTGGCCTGTGTTTTGGGATGCATGATGTTGACGATCATCGCGAATATGACCTGTATTTTCTCTGCCATTATCGTCAGCCAACATTACTTAGGCTACACACCATCGATGTTTCTCACGTCGATGGATCGTTTTGTGCAATTTCAAGATATGGTTTTTGCCGCGATCAAAGGTGCTTGTTTCGGAGGAGTCATTCCCATCGTTGCTTGCTACTTTGGTTTTCGATGTCAACAAGGCGCCGAAGGTGTCGGCAGAGCAACGACGAACACCGTGGTCGTGGCTTCGATTGCAATTATTGTGATTGATTTTATTTTGTCCTATACTTTTAGTTATCTTTATTAGGAGAACGTATGAAGGTTGAAACCAAGGTAGGTTTGCTGGCTCTTGTCTCTGTAGCGCTCATTGTGGTGTTCGCTTACTTTATGGGTTTCATTTCTCCTTTTTCTAACTCTAAAGAACTTAATGTCATGTACAACTATGCTGGTGGAATCGAAGAAGGATCTCCAGTCCGCGTTATGGGTATTAAAGTAGGCAAGGTAAAATCAATTAACTTCGATCCCTCTTTTAAAATGGCTAATGGTGAAGAGGTGAAACTGCGTCTAACAATCACCGTAGATAAAAAAGCCTGGACCAGTGTCCGTAAAGATTCCAAATTTTTCATCAATCTAGCGGGTGTGATCGGGGAAAAGTTTTTAGAAATCTCTCCGGGAAGTGGGGAAGCCGCAGAATTTTCTTCGGGTGACTATGTTCGGGGAGAAGATCCTCCGCGTATCGATCAGTTGATCTCACAAAGCTATGGTTTAGCGGGAAAACTGATTGATCTCGTTGAAAAAAATGAAGGCTCGGTCACCAATATGATTCAGCAGTTGGATAGACTGACGACAAACTTCAACAAAACACTGGTTCTTTTGGATAAAACCACCAAGAATCAAGATGTGGCAAGATTGCTTGATAACGCGGTCAAAATCAGCGATGACATGGCATATTTTACTCACAATATGAGATCTAAGAAAGCGGAAGAAACTTATGACCTTGTTCATAAGCTCCTTTTTAGATTGGAACCATTAGATGGTCCCGCGATTAAAAAGTTCTTTCAGGAAGAAGGCGTAAGAGCCCGTATTTTTTAGATCTCCCTATAAGGAGGTCCTATGTTAAAAGTTTCAGCGTGTTCCTTGGGAGCACTCCTTTTCTTGAGCTTTGTTCAGGCCCATGCGGCCCCTTTGAATCTTGGCTCTGATGCAGCAACTATCAAATCGAAGTCGCGCTCGATCGAAGCGGAATACGCCCGCGACATCCGCATGCAACATCAATCAAATGCATTTGAAGAACGTCCTCAGCAAGGTGCTTTGGTTATTGATCAAGGAAATGTGGAAGAGGAAGAAGCACCTGTAATGGCTTCTCCTACGGTTCATTCTCCTCCGCAGCGTTCTACTTCAAGTGACGTGATCCATTCAATTCCAGGAGCTGCAAACACTTATTACTCAGGCTCTAGCGGTTATTCCTACGACACGACACTAAAGATGCGCGCCGAAAGAAAAGTGGGCGCGGGAGTCGCGGTAGGCGGAACTTTGGGAGTTGCCGGCTTTAACATGGAACTAAATTTTGAAGAAGCCGATGGAGTTGTTGCGGGATTTGGCACAGGACCTGGTTACAACACCTTCCAAGTAGCTTGGAAACACGCTTTTGATGGTGATTTCTTGGCGCCTTACACAACAGTGGGTTATTCGCGCTGGTACAACTCGCGTGGAAGATCCAGCGATTACGAAAACTCTGACATCCTGGACCGTGTTTTGACTGAAAGCGAGAAAAAAACCGGTCGTTTTGGCACGGATTTTGTCAATGCGTCAGCGGGTCTTCAGTACAATCAACTTAATGGTGAATTCGCCGGATTGTCTTTCTTTGGGGAATTGACGGCGATGTGGGAAGTAAAACGTTCGATGATTTTGCCGAACGGTTCAGTCGGTGCCATCTACTATTTCTAGTCCGCGAAATTTAAAAATTTAAAATGTGTTTCTTAGAAAAATCCTGAAGGTGAAAGCTTTCGGGATTTTCTATTTTTGGAATTTATAGAAAATGTCCGTCGACCGGAAATGCGCACCCAGAGCGGGTTTCAGGGTATAAAAAAACCCCAGAGTTTCCTCTGGGGTTTCCGTTAAGAACTAAACTAGTTCCGTAAGAATTACTTCTTAGAAGCTTTTTTAGTAGCTTTCTTTGTAGTTTTCTTAGCGGCTTTCTTAGTAGTTTTTTTAGCTGCTTTTTTTGTAGCTTTTTTTGCTGCTTTCTTTGCCATGTGCTCCTCCTAGGATGCAAACGTTGTTGTTGTTTCTAACATAAAAACTTTTCTTAACTTAAGTCTTCAACAATTAGACCAGCCTCGTCAACAAAAAATTTACCTTGCATATTTTTTGCGAACTTCAAGATCCGGTGGAGGTGCCCTTTGCTCATCATTTTTATGATTTCGCTGATCGGACACGTGCTCGTTCATCGAATTCTTTCGTCGATGGCGCGTGAATTCGCTTTCTCTCAACAACTTGTTCGAACTCTTTCGATCTTGAACCTTGTTGTGATCTGCTTTTTCACCGCAAACATGCCAACCGCACCTTCACTGTGGCTTTTCATCGGCATTCTTTTGATAACTTTAAAGTTTTTTCCGCGAATTTTGCGTTTTTTCCTGATGAAACGAATGCGAAGCGCGCTGATTCCGCTGTTAGATGCGGTGATTTTAGGTCTGCAAACGGGAAAATCTTTCCGCTCATCTTTGTATGCAGCCATCGAAAATCAATCCGGTTGGATGCGCCATCAGCTCATGGAACTCTATCAATCACTGGCGATGTCGGAAAATGTCATCGCCATGAAATCCGCTCTGCTACAGGATTTCCGGGATGAGATTTTAGAAATTGATCGTTCGCAAAGTCGTTGCATCGATCAAGTAAAGGCGCTTCGACGAGAATTAAAAATGCACGAAGATTTTCGACGTAGGTCTGGACAAGTGAGTCAACAATTGAAGATGCAGGCGATAATTGTCACCGCTCTTTATGTCGCACTACTTTTCTTTGTGATCATGCAATTTGGATTCAAAGAGCACCAAAAACTTATCTTAATGTCGTCATTAATCTTTTTAGGCGGACTGATTTGGATTTTTTCGATGGGAAGGAGATTGAAATGGAAGGTTTAGCACCACCATTGGAGTTATTAAGTTCCGTAAAACGCGCTATTGAAAAGGGCCAATCGGTCAAACAGGGTGTTTTGCAGTATATTAAAAAGCATGAAGGCGAATTTCCGCTGATCGTGACGCAATGGCTGGCTCTTTTGCAGCAGGGGCAGGATCCAAAAGCCTGCGTTCAGGCCATTTCCTCCCTTCATCGCCGCACTCTTTTGCAAATTTTAGAAAGAGGACTGCATGGTGAGGCCATACATGGTGTCCTTATCAGGCTGGAAGAAGAACTTATTGAGGCCTGCCACGAGGAAATAACAAATAAAATTGCGCGATTGCCATTTATAATGCTCGTACCCCTCTTAATTTTCCAATTTCCCGCGTTTTTGATGCTCCTTTTTGGACCGCTTTTGCAAAATTTTTTTCACTCTTTAGGAGGGGGGTGATAGAGTGGCCGTGTTGGAGGAAGGCCCATGGCACAATCAGACAAAAAACAGGCTGCTTTAGAAAAATTGGTGGACGAATTGATGAAAGATCAACCGAGCCGTCAACTTGTGAAGCAACTGACGACTGAGCTTGGCATGGACTATTCCGTAGATCCTTTGACTCAAATGAATACAGTTTTGCAGTCGATGAATTCAGTCCTTCTTCGTCCCAACAGAAGAAGAAATGACTTAGAAAGATAGTAAATCATGTCACAAATCTATAATTCGATTTTGGATACTGTCGGCGACACGCCGATAGTGGCTCTTCACAACGTCACAAAGGGTTCAAAGCATAAATTCTTTGCTAAAGTAGAATATTTTAACCCGGGTGGCAGTATTAAGGACCGCGTGGCCGTTGCCATGATCGAAGAGGCTGAAAAGCGCGGCGATTTAAAGCCTGGTGGCACTATTGTCGAAGCAACTTCCGGAAACACGGGCGTAGGCTTGGCTTTGGCGGCCGCGGTTAAAGGTTATAAATGTATTTTCGTGATGCCTGAAAAGATGAGCGAAGAAAAGCGTGCTTTATTGCGTGCTTATGGAGCTCAAGTCGTTATCACTCCGATGGTGGAACCGGAAGATCCACTCAGTCATTATTCTGTCTCAAAAAAGATCGCGGAGCAGACTCCGGGCGCATTTTTAGCGAATCAATTCTTTAATCCGGACAATCCTACTCGTCACTATAGAACGACGGGTCCAGAAATCTGGGAACAGATGGATGGAAAGATTGATATGCTGGTAGGCGGAGCTGGTACCGGCGGGACTCTTTCAGGTTGCGCGAAATTTCTTAAAGAGAAGAAATCTGACGTAAAGGTGATCTGCGCCGATCCGATCGGAAGTATTCTTTACGATCTTTTTTATCATAAAAAGATTGTGGATCCTCCAGGTTCTTACAAAGTGGAAGGTATCGGTGAAGATATGCTTCCAGGAAACGTTCACTTGGATATTTACGATGGTTTTATTCGTGTCAGCGACCCCGAAGCTTTTGATATGACACGTCGTTTGGTGTCGGAAGAAGGCTTGTTGGTTGGACCATCCAGCGCAACAGCTCTTGTGGGCGCATTGAAAGCTTCTGAAAAGCTAGAAAAGCCTTCAAACATCGTCGTGATCTTCCCGGATAGCGGTCGCCAATATCTGAGCAAAGCCTTCAACGACAAATGGATGATTGAAAACGGTTTCCTTAAAGAAGCTGATGTGAAAACTGCATTTAATCGCGTGATCAGTGCTGAAGAGGCATTGAAGAATCTAAAAAAATAGGTGTCGCTATGAAGAAGACAACAGAGAATTTGGGTTTTGCAACTAGAGCTATTCATGCCGGTCAATCACCGGATCCAACAACTGGCGCCATCATGACGCCTGTTTATTTGACCTCGACTTATGTACAAGAATCTCCAGGCGTACATAAAGGATGGGAGTATTCTCGTACTCACAACCCCACTCGTCGCGCTTATGAAAATTGTATGGCAAGCCTTGAAAGCGGTAAGTACGGATTTGCTTTTGCTTCAGGTTGTGCGGCGACAACAACTATTCTGCACATCCTTAAAGGCGGCGATCATGTGATTGCTATGGATGATATGTATGGCGGTACTTTCCGTCTGTTCGACAAAGTCCTTAAGCATGATGGCATCGACTTTTCTTATACGGATTTGACGAAAGTAGAAAATTTCGAAAAGGCGATCAAAGCCACTACGAAAATGGTGTGGTTAGAGACTCCGACAAATCCGACTTTGAAACTTGTCGACATCAAACGCATCTCTGCGATTGCGAAATCTAAAGGTATCATCGTTGCGGTCGATAACACGTTTATGAGCCCGTACTTCCAACGTCCTTTAGAGTTGGGCGCTGACATCGTCGTTCACTCCGCAACGAAGTATATCGGTGGCCACAGTGACGTGGTTGGCGGTATTGCGGTGACCTCTCGTGATGACCTGGCGGAAAAATTAGCTTTCTTAAGCAACGGCATGGGCGCAATCCAAGGACCTTTTGATTCGTTCATGTGCTTAAGAAGTTTGAAAACTTTGCCATTGCGTATGAAGGCCCACCAGGAAAATGCGATGGCGATCGCGAAGTTTTTGGAAAGCCATCCAAAAGTGGACAAAGTCATCTATCCAGGTCTTGAGAGCCATCCTCAACATGCTTTGGCTAAAGAGCAGATGCACGGCTTTGGCGGAATGATAACTTTCTACATCAAGGGAGGCATGGATTCTGCCCGCAAATTCCTTGAAAATGTGAATGTTTTCTCTTTGGCAGAGAGCTTGGGAGGCGTAGAAAGCCTTATCGAGCATCCAGCGATTATGACGCATGCCTCCGTTCCGGCGGAAAACCGCAAGGCTTTAGGGATCGATGATTCGTTGATTCGCCTCTCTGTAGGGGTGGAAGACTTGAACGATCTACTAAACGACTTAAAAAACGCCTTCGATAAAGCCTAGTTGTTGACATCAAAGAGGCCAAAAGATACACATTTGGTCTCTTGATTTCCGTGGCTTGGTAGCTCAGTTGGTAGAGCAGAGGACTGAAAATCCTTGTGTCGGCGGTTCAATTCCGTCTCAAGCCACCATTTTTCTTTCGAATCTTCAATCCCGCTTCTTCAGCGGGATTTTTTTTGCCTAAAAGGTACCTGCTTCCCATCGTTGGGAAAAGGAACCAGGTTCTTTCTAGTTAAATATTGATACGAAGGTCTTTAGCGAGCTTGTTATTGCGGTCGAAGATTTTTAGGTAAAGTGTCTGACGTTTCCAATCCCATTCCAACATTCCAAAATTTTCGGAAGCAACGGGCTCACCGATGTAATGACGATCTTTTTCTGCATTCATGACTGACTCATTGAAAGGCCCGACAGTTAAATCATAAAGAGGACCGTAGTTTTCCATATCGACTTTACCTAAAGCACCGAAGTTGCGGTTGCCGCTGACGACAACGACTTTTTTGGCTCCGGCATTGCGAATCGTATCAAAAAGTTTTTGGCGATCGTGAGGATAAAGTCCCCAGCGCTCTCCTTCATCGGTGTTTGCGGCAAGTTGAAGGGATGAAACAATCACTTTGAAGTCGGAATCTTTTCTAAGCTCGTTCGCTAACCAACTCCATTGTTGCGCACCCAACAAACTTGCGGATTTAGACCAATTCTTTTTGAACTTTCCATCAGAACCGTTTTCGGTCCAAGGTGTTGCATAGTAACGAGTGTCGAGCACGATGATTTGCACACGTTTTCCAGCAGGGCCTAAGATGATAGAGTGTTCTACACCTTTTGCAGATTTTGGTTGAAGCTTCGGAATGTAATTCCAGTACTTAAGAAAAGCATCACGGCTTTCGTTCTTACTTTGAAAAGAAGAGTCTCCATGCCGTAGTCCGAAATCAAGCTCATCCCACGTTGCAATGAATGGAATGCTTTGACGGATTTTGCGGTAATCTTCGCTTTCATCTAATTTTTTGTATTGGGAAAGCAAAGGTTTTTCGAAAGCTTTCGTAGAATGAACGGTGTTTCCTGTTGCGATGACCAAATCGGGTTTGTGAGACGCAATGGAGTTCCAAAAACTTTGATCAGCAGATTGATCAATACCTGAAACCAAGGCAACTCTTTGAACGTTCTTCACTGAAGCAGGGTTTTGCACGATATCAGTCTGATAGTTTGCTTCTGCTTGCATTCTTAGAAGCTTCAAATTCATCGATTCTGGAGCCTGACTTTTTTCTGCACAGGAAAGATTTAAAAGCAGCAAAGAACCAATAATGGAAACAGCGAAGAAATATCTCAGTTGCATCGTCGTACCCTTCCAGACATGTACCTGAATTCAGTTGTATGATTAAATTGTATGGAATACGAAGGAACTGTCACTTATTAAAGACAAAAGGGCTAGGTCAGATAGATTAATACGCAGAGATATTGAAAGGCCGTTCCAGCCATCACACACAGATGCCACATGCCGTGACCGTGCTTGATTTTGGTGTCGTTGAAAAAGAAATAAACTCCGATAGCATAAGAAATAAAACCCGCCATGATCATCGCAAAACCCATTGGAGGAATTGCGTCCATCAATTGTTTTAATGCAGGTAAAACGGTGACACTCATGATCCCATAGAGTGCGAAAGAAAAATTGCGATTCTTCGATGTTGCAACGAGTTCCCACATAATTCCGAGCACGGCTAATGCCCACACGACACCTAGAACAATCCAGCCGGTGTTTCCACGCAGTGCTAAAATGGCGTAGGGAGTGTAGTTGCCAGCGATCTTCAGGTAAATGCCGATGTAATCAAGCTTGCGATAGAAGTTTTTCTTTTGTCCTTGGGATCCGTGATACATCGTGGAAATGCAGTAAAGACCTACGGTTGTAAAGGCATACACAGAAAAAGAAAACAGTCGCCACGTATCTTGTTTTGAAGCCGCAAGTCCGATTAAAAGAACAGAACCAAGAAGCGCAAGAAAAGCACCTAGAGCGTGCGAAAAAGTATTGAAACGTTCCCCATCCTGAACTTGCGGTAAGACCTTCATGCTTACAATGTTAGCACTGTTCTAAAATGAGGACCAAAGAAAACTTTGTTTTCGGCTCGCACTTATCACTACGCTTTCAAACATTGGTCCTGCTATTTGCTTCGAATTGAGAAAACAAGCAGGCGACGAGTGTCGTTCTGAATTTAGGGACGTGAAATAAAAAGATTATCTTTAAGATAAAAGCGAAGAGGCCACTGCGCTGCTTCTCCTGCATAGTCGACGCCGATTCGGGGGCGAGCAATGATTTGCTTTGGTTTAACGACATGATCGTCTTCACTAACAAAAAGGGGAGACGTGTTTTTCCAGAGCTTTAATCCGTCGTGTTCTTTATTAATTTGATAATGCTTACAGAGTTTTCCTGGGCCATTTGTTTTAATATCTTTCTTTTTAACATGTGTGTCGGCATTCAATGGCTGAACGCCGCGAATCAAAACCGCTTCGGGAAACTCTTCGGTGCGAGTCACA
Source organism: Bdellovibrio bacteriovorus (assembly GCF_001592745.1). Lineage (NCBI taxonomy): Bacteria > Pseudomonadati > Bdellovibrionota > Bdellovibrionia > Bdellovibrionales > Pseudobdellovibrionaceae > Bdellovibrio > Bdellovibrio bacteriovorus. The sequence goes on along the minus strand of NZ_LUKD01000001.1, from coordinate 1,356,843 downwards.
AAGTTGAGGCAATAGTACATTCCATAGATCATGTAAACGTAGCTATGTCCTCCATCCAGATACATTGATTTTGTACGGGGAGTTCTTCGATCTCCAAAGGTGTGACAGGCTGGATCTTTAATTCCTAAGTAAGCTTCGACTTCCACTATGCGTGCTTTAAATTCTTCTTTGCCTTTTTTCACATGCAAGATTTTTCCTAACAGAGCTTTGGCTACCGTCGAGGTGTCTTCCATATAAAAATCTTGCGGCAGGATTTTCATGATGTACGGCAAATGAAACTGATTTGTCTTCCGGACTTATCTTTATCGCGACGATACGAGTGAAATCTAGAGTCCGTCACCGTATCAATGTGTAAAAGGAATACGTTGTCGGCGGCGACACCCTCTTGCTGAAGCTGTGTTCGAACGACCTGATTTAAATCTACAAGTGCTTTGTTATCGGGAAGAGTCTCGAAATACAGAGCTCGTTCTTCAGTACTTAAAGGACCCAAGCTGGTGAGGATCTGATCGCGCACATCTATACCGACTTCAAAGCTGGATTTCTGAATATGGGGTCCGACCACAACATGAAGATTCTGAGGTCTTGCTCCAGCGGCGACTAGTTTTTCAATTGTTTTAGGAATGATACGCGAAGCAACTCCGCGCCAGCCCGCATGTATACCTGCGATCAAATTCGTCGTTGGATCATAGATCAAGGCAGGAACACAATCGGCCGTAATCACACAAAGTGCCAAGTTTTTTTCGCGAGTGAAGTGAGCATCCGCGATCGTCTGATAGTCAAGATGGGCATCTTTGCTTTCCACAACAGCGTCGCTGTGGATTTGTTTTACGCGCATGAATGAATAATCAGGGTAAGCGGCTTTAAGTTGTGTGAGTTGGGCGTTAATGCCACCTAGAAAAACCGTGAAATGCGGGGTGCGCATTTCATATCCAAGTTCGGTTTGTTCTAGATTCATCTCAGTCCCCATTTTTTTATTAAAGTTAAAATGTCTTCCGGCCAGTCTTGCTGAAAGAACATTCTTTCCTGCGTGCGGGGATGAGTGAATCCCAACTCTGCAGCGTGCAGCAAAAATCTATTCAATCCACGGATCGACTCTTGAGTCTCTCGGGCTTCGATGTTCTTCGTTTTTTTATCCGCACCGTAAAGCACATCACCCGCAATCGGTAGGCCATTTTCTGAAAGATGCACGCGGATTTGGTGTGTTCTTCCAGTTTCTAGTTTTAGTTTTAGATAACTGAGGCCACTTTTGCGATTTAAAACTTCGTAATGCGTGACGGCCCACTTTCCGAGCGAAGGAGGGTCGTCTTTATCTACGTAAGGTCTTCTTTCATCATCCAATACCGATGCATATCGTTTTCGATCTGTTGGATGACGGGCTAAGAAGCTCTTGATTGTTCCGGATGACAAAGTTCTCGCTGTTCCGATTGCGACTGCATAGTAAATGCGATGGGTGCTGCGTTCTTTGAATTGAGCAGTCAAAGACTCGTGCGCTTTATCGTTTTTCGCGATAACGATCACCCCGCTGGTTTCTTTATCAAGGCGATGTACGATCCCCGGGCGTTCTTCGCCAAACTTCATAGATAAATCTTCAGTATGAGCAATTAATGCATTCACCAAAGTATCATGTGCATGCCCCGCCGCTGGATGCACCACAAGGCCAGCGGGCTTGTTGATGACGATGAGATCATCGTCTTCAAAAAGGATATCTAATTTAAGATCATAAGGCTGAAGCTCAGTAGGGACGGGCTCGGGCAAAGTGATTTCAATCTGATCGCCTTCTTTTACGGAAACGGAAGCTTTGGCGATCTTTCCATTAAGCAAGACGGCTGAAGCATCAATCAAGTGCGATGCCCGTGAACGTGTGCCGACATCCTCGATAAGCGCCAATGCCTTATCCAGGCGCAGCCCATGCATGTCCGAAGTCGCGGTGACATTGATTTTTTGCAAAGTGGATTTACTTTCCAAGACCGTTCTTGAAGTTCTTCATGTACGAGTCGGCGACTTTTTTATCGTCCAAACCCAAGGCTTTAGCGATTTGAACTACGTAACCACGAACGAACACGACGGCTGGAAGACCCGATGGATCCATACTTTCTACAGCGGTAACGTAGTAAGAATTGATCTTTGTGATCTCGCTCATGCGTTGTACAGAGATCTGTTTGTACTCACGAACTTTTTGTAAGAAAGCTCCGTCCCAGTTTTCTTTTGCAGCGATCTCTTTTTCAAAAGCGTCGTCTTTTTTGAAAGTCGGAATAGGCTTTTCAACTTTTTGCTCTGGGAAGACTTGTTTACTCGCCTCAATGATAGAAGCGTAAGTCAGATCGTTCAATGAAGCGCGACCGCTAAGCAAGCGTTGATCATAGATATTTCTAAGAATCTTATTTCCAAGAACTTGGTAGGCTTCCTCGATCAGAACCAAAAGCTCGCGAGCTTCTTGTTCAGAAAAGATGGTGTAGATCGCAGGATTTTCGCCGGAATACGTTGTGCGCGCGCGTTCATAGGCAGCACTCACCTCGTGTTGAGGTGCATTTGCTGTCAGTTCAAGAATCTCGTAGTAGTTGTACCGTGACGTCGCTTGCATCGTAGCTATTATACTACGGCGCGAAGCTCCTCGGGATCAATAAGTTGTTTGCAGGTCGTTAAAAATTGTCCCGCTAAAGCAGTGAAAGGCTGAGCTACCAAGACATGTTCACGTGAACGAATCGACTGCCACACAGCGTTGTCGAAATCGATCGCACCCGTAAAATCAATACCTAAGTCGTAGTATTTATTGCAGACACTCTTAATCGAATGACCTAAATCGGCGTTGGATTGGCTGCGAGCGGAGTTCACAATCAAGCGAACTGGGGTCGATGAAAGAGCTTCAAAGAAGTCATACTGAAATCCCGTTTGCTCTTTCAAGTAAGATCTAAACGAAAAAGGTTTTTCCAAAGTTCTTTGGCGGTGATTTCTTAAAGTTGAAATCATATTGCCGTAAGCATCCGGAGTCGAATTCTGGCGCAAAGAATGGCAAACGAAAGCTTCGATAAAGCGATATGTCTTTTCGATGCTTGTCGGTTCAGGAGTCGTAATCAGAAATTTTTCGTCAGCAGCTTTGAAAAGTTCTAGGTGCGCTTCTAAAGCGCCGGCACCCATGTCAACGATCACATAGTCAGCACGTAGCTTCTTAAGCTCTGGCAAAAGACTTTGAACTTGAGTGTAAGAAAAATCAGTCGGAGTCCAAGAATCCCAAAAACCTTGAACATAAGAAAGATGTGGGAATGGCGTTGGGATCACTAGCTCTTGAAGAGTTTTAACTCCCTCAAAAAAGTGGCGAACATTCATGTGTGAAGGTGGAAGTCCTAAAGAGGTGTGAATATTGGCGCCACTCAGATCAAGATCTACGATGACAACCGAGTGACCTAGTTTTGAAAGAGTGATTCCCAAACTGGAAGAAACAAAGGTTTTACCTACGCCACCTTTACCAGAAGCAACAACCCATAATTTGGTGTCTGTGTTTTCACTCGAAGTTTTTTGAAACTCCAACGATTCCAAATAGGCCTTATGAAGATCTCTTTCCATGATGCATCCTCTACTTAAGCGGCGAGATTAAAATTCCTTTTTTTGTCTCTTCGGCTTCGGAGGCACGGATATAAAGGGGAACAAAAGATTTCCAGTCCAAGGTTCGGCCCGATAAAGCCCGGCGTTCCGCCATCAGCCCGAGTGTTGACGCCAAAGCGTGATCGGGAAGTTGCGGATCGCGAGAAAACTTTTTCATTAATTCTTCAGGGAAGTATTCGCTATAGGCTTCCCAACCGTCACCAACAACCAAACAATCTGAGTGGATGTGGTTTTTAAGTTCACGGACGGGAACTGCGTCTGGACCTTTGATATAAATCGGCTCAGCACCCGTGATATCGAAAAGACCCATGTACACCATGTTCTTATAAGCGTTGATAATGGAAAGAGCCGGTTTACTTTTGTCTTTCACCTGAGCCGCTAACAGCATCAAGGTGTCGATAGTGACCATGGGTTTATTAAAGCTATAGGCAAAAGTTTTTCCGGCATTGGCGGCGACCCGAATTCCGGTGAAGCTGCCAGGCCCCCGGCCCACCGCAAAGACGTCGATATCTTCAAGTTTTAAGTGGGCTTTTTTTAAACAATGATCAACAAAAGGACTGATGTTTTCGCTATGGGTTTTCTGGCGCAAGGAAGATTCCTCTGCAACCACTTGTCCATCGATGACAACAGCAACTCCGCCAAGCAGAGTGCTGGTTTCCATAGCTAATACTTTCATAGACCGAGAATACGAGTGAAGTCGTTAAATAGAGCAAAAATCATGAGGCTCATCAGTAACGCAAGACCCACTTGTTGAGCAAGCTCCATCTTACGCATGCTCAGCGGCGCACCTTTCACAACTTCGATGGCATAGAACACCAAGTGTCCACCATCCAAAACTGGAATTGGCAACAAGTTCAGGATGAAAAGATTGACGGAAATAATCGCCATCATTTGCAAGAACTGAGTCAAACCAATCTTGAACGTTTCGCTAGCGGCCTGACCGATAGAAATCACACCACCGATATTTTTAGGAGAAATCTTCGCTTGGAACAAACGAACGAAACTCATCACGGTCATTACTGACACGTCCCAAGTTTTTTCCACGCCACGCACGAAGGCTTGTCCCAGATTTTCGGAACGAACCACCATCAACTCGGGAGCTGCGATATTCGCTATCGGCGCAATACCGATCGTATAACGCTTTTCTTCAGTGCCTGTTGGCAGCATTTGAGTCGTCATCTTAGGAGTGATGTTTAAATTTAAATTCTGACCATCACGCAAAACTGTCAACGCTACCGGGTTTTTGCCATCAAAAGATTTGATGTTGTTGATGACATCTTCCCACTTTTTCAGCGTCACATTATTGATAGAGACCAAACGGTCCATCGCATGAAGACCTGCTGCTTTCGCCGGAGAATTGTCCATCACTTTGCTCAAATAAAGTTCAGAGCTTTCAAACCCCAGGCTTGCCATTGAATAAGTTTTAATAGATTCCGTCGGAGCCAAAGTCACCGTGATTGGCTTTGCTTCCTTATCGCCTTCGCGCATTCCAAGAACTTCTAACGTCAACGCTTCCTTGGAATTCTGTTTCGCCAAAGTGTCTTCAAGCTGACGCCAGTAAGCGACTTTTTGGCCATTGATGGCGGTGATTGAATCGCCGGTTTGAACTCCTAAAGCAGCTAGTGGAGAACCTTGAAGCACCCCAATAGTTGTTCCCGCAGAGTAAGGACTTAAACCATCAACATTTGCGACATATTCATAGGAACTTAGAACATTTGGATTTGGTTCTGCTTTTGCGTCTGTTGCAATTTTAGCTGTCTCGCCAGAACCTTCGCGTTGAACGACAACGTCGATATGAAGATTGTGGTTTTCTTTTAAGCTCAAAGCACGTTGCAAATCTTCCCAAGTGTTCACTTGAGCTTCATTGATAGACACGATTTTATCACCAGAACGGAAACCTGCCGCATAGGCAGGAGTATTCTGAGCTACGTCACCAACAACCGGCGTCTTAGCGTCTTCACCAATCAAAGCGACTGCAAAGAAAATCAATACCGCAAAGAAGAAGTTCATCAAAGGACCCGCGATAACGACCGCGATTCTTTGCCACACATTTTTGTGCGTGAACGAATGTTTCTTATCTTCCTCAGAAATATTATCGCCCGGCTGCTCGCCAAACATTTTCACGTAACCGCCTAATGGGATCAGTGAAAGCGCATAAGTCGTGTCGCCTTTTTTATATTTCAAAAGCTTTTTGCCAAATCCCAAACTGAAAACTTCAACACGAACGCCACACCAACGAGCGACAAGGAAGTGTCCAAGCTCATGCACGAAAATCAAAATTCCGAGCAAAATAACAAAGGGGATGATTGCTGATAAACCTGATTGAAGATAAGAAAAGATATTCATTCGAATATTCTAGAGTTTCGATGAGTCGCGAGCTAGGAAATAAAAATGTTAATGCTCGGGGGCTCGACCTTCCGATTACGACAAAAGATGAGACAAAATCAAAATTCCCGCAAGAACAACAGGACTTGCGAATAGGACGCCATCAATACGATCGAGGACACCGCCGTGACCCGGCATAATTTTCCCGGAGTCCTTAACATCAGCGACTCGTTTTAAGAGAGATTCAAAGAAATCCCCAAACTGTCCCACGAATCCAGAAAGACCTGCAAGTATCAAAAAGAGACCCAAGGGCTGTTCTGAAAAGAGAAATTGCCAGCAAATATATCCCGCAATCATCGAGCCGATGATGCCACCCACAGAACCTTGCCAGGTTTTTTTCGGTGAAACCGACGGCATGACTTTATGTTTTCCGATCAAGACACCAAAAACGTAAGCCATTGTGTCGCCAGCAAAAACAACCGCTAACAAATAAACAAACCAAGAAATGCCGTGCGCCTGATCTAAAATACGGAACGCGAACGCTGGCAAAAGTCCCATGTAGAAGAATCCCAAAGCGGCTTTGGCTTGAGCATCGGCCATGTAACTCAGATTACCTTCTTTGTGCGCTGACAAAAGAACGGCAATAATCATAAGGATCAATGCAATTGAATAAATAATTCCACCGGTGCTTAAAGAAGTTAAAGTCGCACCGAAAATCGCAAGCGTCAGAAAATAAAAAAGGCCTTTTAATAGAATTGATTTTTCGTTCTTAAAAAGAATCGTGATCAATTCCCAAGTGCCCACAGCAACCACGAACGCGATCGCGATTTTCAGTCCTTGAACATTTAAAGTAATATAAAGGCCGATAATCAGTGCGAGGGCCACTGCAGCCGAGACAGCTCTAGTTTGAAAGCTTTTCCACGTTGTCATTCGCTGTAACCTTGCCAAAGCGGCGTTGTCTCATCGAAAAAGCGTTCAACGCTTCCTCTAAATGGGACTCAGTGAAGTTGGGCCATAACACATCAGTAAAATAAAACTCTGAATAGGCCGCTTGCCACAACAAGAAATTTGACAGTCTTTGTTCGCCACTTGTGCGAATGATCAAATCCGGATCCGGAGTAGGATACGTGCTTAACGCTGAATTGATAACCGACTCATCAATGTCTTCAGGGTTGATTTCACCGGCCGCCACACGTGCAGCAATATCGCGAACGGCTTCTGTGATCTCTTGTCGAGAACCATAGCTCAAAGCAAAGACCAGGTTAAGACCTGTGCATTGAGCTGTAGCTTCGATGGATTTACCAATAGCTTCCGCAACATCTGCCGGAATGCGGGACATGTCACCGATGACAGAGAAGCGAATGTTTTCTTTAACCAGGTTTTCAGTTTCGCGCTTAAGATAACGACGAAGAATTTGCATCAGCAAACTGACTTCGGCCTGAGGGCGAAACCAGTTTTCCGTGCTGAATGCATACAACGTGAGGTTCTTGATTCCGCGTCGCGAACAATCGGTGATGATTTTTTTCGCGACACGAGTTCCTTTGATATGTCCGAACGTGCGAGGACGACGTTTGAGCTGAGCCCAACGACCGTTGCCATCCATAATAATAGCTATGTGCTTCGGTAGAGTCATCGCAACCAATTCAAAGCTTAATTAGATAGTCAAAATGGACTTTTCTTTTTCATCAGCAACTTGGTCTACTTTTTTGATGAAATCGTCAGTCACTTTTTGAACGTCTGCTTCGGCTTTTTTGCCTTCGTCTTCGCTGATAGCTTTATCTTTCTGAAGTTTTTTAACTTCGTCATTGGCATCACGACGAGCCATACGAACAGCCACGCGTGCTTCTTCAGCGATTTTCTTAACTTGTTTTGCGAGGTCTTTACGACGTTCTTCAGTCAAATCTGGAACTTTCAAGCGGATCACTTTACCGTCGTTCATTGGGGCCATGCCCAATTCAGACTTGATGATAGCTTGTTCGATATCTTTAAGAATTGAAACTTCCCAAGGAGCGATCAGGAATGACTTTGCATCCGGAGTAGAGATAGATGCCACTTGAGAAAGAGGAGATGGAGTGCCGTAGTAGTTTACGCGGATATTATCAAGCATAGATACTTGAGCACGACCCGTACGGATTTTTTTAAGCTCTTCGCCTAAAGCCGCCAAAGTCTTTTCCATTTTTGCTTGAGCATTCTTTTTTACATCTGCGACTGACATGTTGTCTCCTTTTTTGCTCTATCGTGGTTCTAGTGAACCAATGTGCCGATATTTTCGCCCTGAACAGCTTTAAGGATGTTTCCTGGCTGAGTAAGGTCGAAAGTGATGATTGGAAGTTTGTTGTCCATACACATGCTGATCGCTGTAGAGTCCATCACCTGCAAGCCGCGGTTTAGAACGTCAATGTAGCTGATCTTATCGAATTTTTTTGCATCCGTATGTTTTGCAGGATCTTTATCGTAGATTCCGTCGACCTTTGTCGCTTTCATGATGACCTGTGCATTGATCTCCATGGCGCGAAGAGAAGCGGCCGTGTCTGTCGTGAAGAATGGATTTCCTGTTCCTGCACCGAAAATCACAATACGATCTTTTTCTAAATGGCGGATGGCTCTGCGACGGATATAAGGTTCTGCGATTTCAGCCATTTCAATAGCCGTTTGTACGCGAGTAGGGACGCCTTCTTTTTCAAGAGCGTCTTGAAGGGCCAAAGCATTGATACAAGTCGCAAGCATACCCATGTAGTCAGCACTTGCGCGATCCATGCCTTCAGCAGAAGCGGCAACACCACGATAGATGTTACCGCCACCGATGACGATACCCATTTGAACGCCTGCTTTATAAGCCTCTGCTACGTCTTGCGCGATTTGTTTAATCGTCGCTGTATTGATACCAGTCCCTTGCTTGCCCGCAAGAGCTTCACCACTTAACTTTAGCAAAATGCGTTTATAGACAGGCTCTTTCAAATTAGTGTCCTTTCATTTGAGCTGCAACTTCAGCTGCGAAGTCATTAGACTTCTTCTCGATACCAGCACCCAATTCATAACGTACGAAACGTTTGATTGTAACGTCAGCGCCGATCTCTTTACCAACAGTTTTCGCCAAATCAGACACTTTCATGTCCGGATTTTTAACGAAAGCTTGGTCCATCAAGCAGTTTTCAGCCAAGAATTTACGGATTTGACCTTCAACGATCTTCTCGATCATTTCTGGTTTTTTTCCTGATTCAAGGTTTTTAGCAGTCAAAATTTCTTTTTCTTTAGAAACAACATCCGCAGGGATTTGATCTGAAGAAATAGCCATTGGGTTCATAGCAGCAATGTGCAATGAAACGTCTTGAGCGAAAGTTTTCAAAGCTGGGTTCGCTACAGCTTCTGGTTTAGAAGCAGCAACTTCGATCAATACGCCGATTTTACCTTCACCGTGGATATAAGTGTGAACCAAAGTGTTAGCAGAAGCAGTGTACTTCTCTGAACGGCGAAGAACGATTTTTTCACCGATAGTAGCAGTAGCTTCAGTGAAAAGGTCTGCCATTTTTTTAGAAGGATCTTTAGTGAATGCTTGTTCCAAAACGTCGCCAGTAGCCGTCGTTTTAACCAAGTGTTCAGCAACGTCAGCAACTAGAGCTTTGAAGCCATCGTTACGTGCAACGAAGTCAGTTTCAGAGTTGATTTCAACAACCACGCCCGTGTTACCAACAACTTGCGCGAATACTGTACCTTCAGCAGCAATACGGTCAGCTTTCTTTGCAGCAGCGCCAAGACCTTTTACGCGCAACCATTCAACAGCAGCATTGAAATCGCCAGAAGTCGCCTCAAGCGCCTTTTTGCAATCCATCATACCTGCGTTTGTTTTTTCTCTTAGCTCTTTAACAAGAGTAGCGGAAATAGACATTAGGAAGTCTCCTTACAATAGATTTTAAAAACGAATTCGATCAGACACGAAGAAACCGCCGTTGCGGAAAAGCGAGGGCGGCTACTTATGAAAAAGGTGGCTAGGCCACCTTTTTCATTTCAATTACAGAGGAATTACTCCGCTGAATCGTCTTCTTTGTTCTCAAGCTCAGCTTGGATTTCAACTTCTTCTGCTGTACCAGCAGCAACAAGTTTACGACCTTTAGTTGCTTTAACAACTGCAGGACCTGCTGATTTCTTAGGAGCATCTTTCGCGCCACCACGAGGGCCTGCGCCACGACGCTTAGGAGCTTCTTCTTTACCTTCAGAAGCTTCTTTAGCAACGTCAGATTGTTTGTCTGTCATTGTGCGAAGTTTTTGTTCCCAAGTTTTAGCACCTTCAAGGTAAGCTTCAGCAACTAGGTTTGCGAACAATTTGATAGAACGGATCGCATCGTCGTTACCTGGGATCGCGTATTCAACAGACTCTGGATCAGAGTTTGTATCAGCGATAGCAACAACTGGGATGCCCAAGCGTTTAGCTTCAGCAACAGCAATGTGTTCTTTGGGAAGGTCTACTACGAACATAGCAGATGGCATTTCCTTCATTTCACGGATACCAGACAAGAACTCAGTCAAACGAAGGTATTCTTTTTCAAGCTTCGCGCGCTCTTTCTTAGTCAAGTAGTTGAATTCGCCTTTTTCTTTCATTGTGTCGATTTTGCGAAGACGATCGATAGAAGATTTGATCGTTTCGAAATTCGTCATCATACCACCCAACCAACGCTTAGTTACGTAGTACTGACCGCATTTTTGAGCCGCTTCTTGGATAGGCTCAATAGCTTGCTTTTTCGTTCCAACGAAGATCAAACGACCACCGTTAGCAGCAACTTCTTTTACGAAATCAGCAGCTTTGTTAGCGCGTACAACAGTCTTTTGAAGGTCAATGATATGAATGCCTCCGCGAGCTGTGTAAACATAAGGTTTCATTTTTGGGTTCCAACGCTGAGTTTGATGTCCGAAGTGGACGCCAGCGTCTAACATTTCTTTCATGGTCACTTGTGCCATGGTAGTACTTCCTTTCTGGTTAATCGTCCCCGCAGGTAGAGCCAGCTTTTTTTGATTCGCCGGAAGACCCCCTTTTTCAGTACTTGGGGGACCAGTTAGTGCCTACGAGTGCTTATTGTTTGGAGTTTGGGGATATCACAGGGTGGCATAGCACGCAAGTAGTCTTTCGTGGACTCCCCCTTTGATACATCAGGATTACATTAGAAACCTCGCGTATTGAGAAATGTTTAGACGCGACGGATTGACTCCGATAAATAGTCTAACCAATCCCAATATTTATGAACGTAAGCGAGAGGGAATGACAGTACAGGACGACCCAAGACTCCATCATGAGGTGGAGAAGATCTTTAAAAATCAGGCCAATGACATCTGCGTTCGGGTAGATCGCGGTTTTGCATATCTTATGTTATTTCAATGGGTTGGCTGCGTGTTGCTGGGGGCTTTTGTTACTCCATCGACTTGGTTGGGGCAGATGAGCGGCTCCAAAGAAAACGCCTTGATCGGCCTTATTTTTGGGGCCCTTTTTGCGATTCCTCCCATTTATGCGGCATGGATGTTCCCGGGCGAAAAAGTCACTCGCTGTCTGGTGGCTCTTGGGCAGATGCTGTTTTCGACCCTGATCATCTATCTTACCGGTGGCAGAATCGAATCGCATTTCCATATCTTCGTCTCGTTAGCAGCGTTGGCATTTTATATGGATATTTCCGTTCTATGGGTGGGGGCCTCGATCGTTATTATTGACCACCTTCTGCGCGGTTTTTTCATTCCGATGTCCATTTATGGAGTTAATGCGGATGTTGAGTGGCGATGGGTTGAACACACCGCTTGGGTTATCTTTGAAAACTTCGTACTTATTTTAGGAATTCAACGCCACCGTGTCGAGCTGCGGGAAGTGGCTAGCTCTAAAGTACAAATGATGCATGCGCGGGAAGAGGCTTTGCGCCTGGCTTCGGTGAAATCCAGCTTCTTAAGCAATGTCAGTCATGAAATTCGTACGCCTCTAAATAGTATCATGGGATTTTCAGATATCCTTCGTGATACAAAACTCGATGAAGAACAGCAAGAGTACGTGAACACCATTCATCGTTGTTCTGATTCTCTACTGCATCTTGTGAATGACATTTTGGATGTTTCAAAGATCGAAAATGGACTTCTTCAGGTGGACAGTCATCCGTTTGATATTAAAGAGCTTCACAATGACATTCAAAAAATGTTTTCGATCAAATGTCAGGAAAAAGGTCTTTCGCTAGAGCTGCACATGGATGAGGGTATTCCGGCACGAGCTAAAGGCGATTCGCATCGTCTGCGCCAAGTGTTGATGAATCTGGTCGGAAATGCAGTGAAGTTTACAGAAAAAGGCAAAGTGCGCATTGAAGTGAAAAAAGATTCTATTGCGAACACTTATTCGTGGCACATCATTGATACGGGTCGTGGCATTAAGCGCGAAAATATTAAAAAACTTTTCCGCAGTTTTTATCAGGAAGATCCTTCCATCGCGCGCCAATATGGCGGCACAGGCTTAGGCCTAATGATCTCAAAGAACTTGGTAGAGATTATGGGTGGACAGATCTCTGTCACTAGCAACTTCGGTGAAGGAACTACGTTCTCTTTTTCACTTCCATTAGAAGAGATTTAATTTTTAAGTAAAAGTGCAAGAAAATATCCGAGGAACTGGTGCTGCTAGCGTGGCAGCGAAAATTATTGGCAATTTAGAAGAAGACAGAGAAAGAAAAAGGGTGCTTGGCGCACCCTTTTATTTTTAGATTGTAGCTTCCGCCCCTGGAGCTTCTTCTGAAGCTTCGACTTTAAATCCTAAAGACGCAATGATCATTTCAGCTTGTAGCAAAGAGCCTACAAGGTTCTTTTGTTCATTCACAGTTGATGAAGCAATCCAAAGATTTTCAAGTTCTGGAATTGTCATATTCGCGCTCAATTTAATATCGCCGTTGCCAGCGATGATTGGAGCAACAAAAATTCTTTCCAGTTTCAAGTTGTCCAAAGCTTCAGGGTAAGCGCGTTTGATTTGGCGTTTGATTTTTTTCAAAGCCATGCCAACGACCTCTGAATCTTCAGTCACTTCTTGCTCAATGAAAGTCATCCATTGAGAAGTTTGAAGAGGACCATTTTCAGTTTCCACTGCCGGAAGGAAGCGCCCCGCACAAGGACCGATTTCGTCTTGAGTCGTTCCATTCAAGATGTGCATAGCTGTCGAGTCTGTCACCGGTTTCGCGTGGCAGATATCTAAGCACAAAGCCGTCCAGTAAGTATTTTTAGAAAGCTTTGAACGTGCGCGGATAGAAATAGCGTCATCAGGAAGAAGAATCGCTAAATCCTTCACAGTGCCCGCAAAAATAAAGTTGTGAGCATGCAATGTTTTAGAACCATTGATAGTTACGTGAGTTACTTTCTCACCTTCTTGGTGAAACTTAGTCACGTAAGAGCGCTGCATGAACTCGCCTTGGAATTTTTCAAACAAAGCTTGGGTCCACTCGTAGGGCTCCATCGCCAAATCCAAGCGCTTGCTAGAAGTGAAGTAAGCAAGTTCTTCATAGAACGCTGGTGGAGTGTCACCAAAACCCAAGAAAGTTTTGAAGCCACCAGATTCATAGGTGATAGGAGCTTCTTCAGAAACTGTGTCGACAACTTTTGTATTCAGAAGATTTTCTAAAAAGCGCAAAGCTTTTTCGGAAAGCACAGAATCAGGAACAAAACGAAGGCCGTTGTTCATAGGGCCTGTAGGAAAGTTGACTTTCTTGTTCACTCCGAACGGAACATCGGCGCCTTCGATAAGGGCGATGTTTTTAGTTTCACGGCTAAGAGCCGCTGCGATACTGAGACCAGTTAAACCGCTACCAATAATTGCATAGTCGTAGATATGAGCCATGCAAATACATTCCCTTAAAACGTAGCTGCTTTGCAAGCATCAAAGCGTGAGAAACTTAGCTAACGCATTTAATCAAAAGACGGAGAAGTGCTCTGACTGCGGGTTTCATGCGTGGTTGCTTATCGAGTAAGCAAGCAATGTGAGGCGAAAACTTATAGTAAATGGCAATAAATTTACGCCCCCATGCTGACCGACGAAGAGTGAAGTCACGGAAAGCGCGTAAGCTCATCACCTCGGGTGCCTGAGGGTTTTCGAAGGCGGCCGTCGCGATGAAACAGCGAGGACGTTCTTTGTCGGACATCTTCAAAAACTGTTTCACGATATGCGGGTTGCGTGCGGTTTTTTGAAAAGACTCTGCCTTACGAATAATGTCCGGATAAATAGGCGTGAATTGAATAAACATCGCCAGTTGTTTTGCGGCATTCATCATGCGATCCGCGTATTTTTCGTGAGTATCATAAATACGCATCAAGTCCCAGTACACAGAGGCCACTACGGTCAATTCTGTCGTACGAGCACTGTCCTTGAAAGCTTCTGGCTTAAGACGTTCGCCTTTTTTAATATCGAAAACGATGTCGAGAATTTTTAAGTACTTTTCATACGACATCGCGGCTTCGGAATAAAGCTTTTGAGTCATGCACAGGCGCGCTTTTTTGATTAGCATCACGCGACTTTTCCAAAGCTGCAGACGATGTTGTTCTTTGGCGCGCTCTTGCGCCATAAGAACACCACCACTGCTTGAAGCGACTGTGCGGCGTAAATCGGAAATACATCCCGCGCAGACTTGTGGAGGTAAATTAGATTCACCAATAGATTGCAACTTCGTGATGAGGTCAGCATCTACGGGATGAAGTTCAGTAACTTGTATTCCACAGCGGGGACATTGGATCATGAATCAAGGTTTCCTTAACTTCCCATTTTAGGAAAGTAAGGGAATTAAAGCAAACTCATTGGGTCGATATCGATCAAAATTTTTATACCCGACGGAATCCACTCTTGATCACCCAGAAGTTGTCTTGAAAAGGGATTGGCAGCTGCAACCTGAGTCGTCTTTATGAGGAGATGAAATCGGAATTGTCCTCTTAACTTCGAAAGTGGAGCCTCTGCAGGGCCTAAAATCTCAATGGAGTTGTACTGAGGAAACTGAGCTTTCAAAGCATGCGCTCGTCTCGCTAAAAGTCCGGCTGTGTCTTCGACTTTTCCTAAGTGCGTCCCTTGAATTCTGAAACTCACCAAACGTCCAACAGGTGGATAGCTAAGCTGGCCACGAATTTCGAGTTCATGTTTGGCGAAGCCCTCAAAGTCGTGATTTCGGGCGAAAGTGATGCTGTCGTGTTCTGCATTGAATGTTTGAATGATGACCATTCCCGGAGCTTCGCCCTCCTGAACGTGGCGACCAGCGCGACCACTCATTTGCGTAATCAACTGAAAACTTCTTTCCGTCGCACGAAAATCGGGAAGATTAAATCCCACATCAGCTAAGACAAGTCCCACGAGTTTCAGCTTTGGGAAGTCTAAGCCTTTGGCAATCATTTGCGTTCCGACTAAAATGTCGATCTCGCCACTTTCCATTTTTTGAACTAAATCTTCCAGGTCCGCGCGGCTTTGAATTTCGTCTCGGTCCGCGCGAGCGATCGTTTTGCCCGGGAATAGACGAGCTAGATCCGTCTCAACAAGTTCGGTGCCCAGGCCGATAGCTTCCAGTTGTCCTTCTTTGCAGTCAGGACATTTGGTTTTAAAATTTTCGTGATAGTCACAATAGTGACAGATCAAATGAGAATGCGCATGCAATGTCAGTGAAATATCACAGTTGGGGCATTCCCGTGTGTGACCACAAGCCGGGCAGACCACCATTTGCGCAATTCCCCGACGATTGAGGAAAAGAGCAGCTTGATCGCCGCGATCTAAAACTTCATGCATTCGGTCATAAAGTTTTGGGCTGAGCCAGAAGGGAAGGTGCGAATACTTTTCGACGATTTTTTTCTGTTCTTCGCTGTCGTCTTTTTGCTTACGAAGATCAATGACTTCGATTTCTGGGAGGGCACGATTAGCAACGCGATGACGGAGAGTGTGCAGATGGTATTTTCCATCCACTGCGTTTTTCCAAGTCTCCAGACTCGGTGTTGCGGAACCGAGTACGACCGGGCAATTCATCATTTTGCCCATCATCACCGCAGCATCACGGCCATTGTATTTTAATTTTTCATCTTGTTTAAAGCTGGGCTCATGCTCTTCGTCAACAATGATAAGTCCCAAGTCCTCAATCGGACAGAACAGGGCCGACCGAGCGCCAATCAGAATGGATTTTCTGCCTTCAACAATATCCCACCATTGATTCGTACGTTCACGATCCGTCAGTTGAGAGTGAAGTGCGGCAATCTTATCGCCAAAGCGTCGGGCAAAACGTTGAATCAATTGTGGCGTTAACGAAATCTCGGGTACCAGTACAAGACCGCGCTTTCCTTCGCTGAGTACTTTTTCAAGCAAGCGCAAGTAGACTTCCGTTTTACCCGAGCCTGTTACACCGAATAAAAGGTGCGTGGAAAAATTATGATGTTGTGAAATGCTTTCGAAGCAAGCGCTTTGCTCTTCCGTTAAGTTTAAATTGGTATCACTTTCCAACTTTGGAATAACGGGCGGTCGCTTTGATTGACGCTGTTTATCTGTTTTCTTCAGCGGAGGAAAAGCAGACTGCGCGACTTGTCCAATGGGATGGATATAGTACTGCGCAAGCCACTCGAGCCACTTCATGAAGGATTCAGGAAGGGGAGAGTACTCTTCGTCAATCGAGTCTATACTTTTGATTTCAAAGTCAGGAACTTTATCCGTCGGACCTAGAACAAGGCCTTTAACTTTGCGGCGACCAAGAGGAACATTTACTAGCTGGCCGCGTTTTAAAGGATGTGCAAAGCTGTACGTCAAAGCCTCTGGGAGAGGAGCGTCGACGGCCACTCTCCACAGTTGGACATCACTCATCTAAACCTCGTGTAGAACTCCGTAACGACATCTTTTGCAGGAAGACCGCTAATGCCGTCCCACTTCAGGTTTGAATCTAATGAGGAAGGTTGAAAAAGGCTGACCGCCGTTTGTGGGCGAGCCGAAGCGCTGATCAAACGAATTGTTACAGTGTTGTTGCCCCAACGGATGGTGCGAGAACGAGGATAAGATAGATTTTTTGCAAATTGATTATAGTTATCCGCACTCATCTCAACCTGACTAGGTAGGCGCAGCTTACGAACCACGAACTGGTCCTGCTCGATCCACAAACCTGGATAGTTGATTTCTTTTTCTACGGGAGTAGGAATTCCCAAAGCATAGTTCACGACACCGCCGGTGCGAGAGTAGCGAACCCAAGTTTCGGGCTCGTATTTGATCTCTGCACCTGTGCGAGGCAAGGCCTTTTTGTTGTAAGCCGTTGTCGGAATGATTTTGAAATGCGCCAAAGTGTTTGCGAAAATCTCGGCGTTGCGGAAATTTAAATACTTTTCAAGAAAATCATCCGGGGCTTTTTCGCTTTTGCGATTATTGCCTGTCATGCTCCATTTTTGACCGCCATTATAAAGGAACTGAAGTCGGAAGTTGTTCTGAAGGTCTTTTCCACCAGTCACCGTCAGGCGCATCGTACGGTCGCTATCAATCAGCCAGGTTTCTTTAACGGACAAAGTATCGTCACCATTTGAGAATTGAACTTCTTGCTCGATGGCGTAAATGCCTGACCCCGCGTTTTCCACAGTTTTTTGCAAAATAGTGCGGGTAGGGGGGATGTACGCCCAAGCTTGAGCTGAAACTACAACGGACAATAAAAGGATGAACTTCTTCATGTCTTGATCCTAATTCAATTTTTGCGCGAGTTGCAAAATATAGTGCTTCATCTCAGGCCCAAGCTCCGGGTTTTGTAAGGCAAGCTCAATATTTGCCTGAAGATAGCCCAGCTTATCACCTGCGTCGTAGCGTTCTGCTGTGAATGTCATGGCATTTAGGCCTTTGTCATTGCAAAGAACTTTCATGCTGTCAGTCAGCTGAATTTCGCCATTTAATGAAGGCTTCGCATTGTGAAGAATATCCATGATGTGATTATCAAAAACATAGCGACCCGGCAAAGCCCAGCGGCTTTTCGTTTCCGTTGGCTTGGGTTTTTCCATCAAAGAAGTGACGTGGAAATAACCTTTATTCGTATCTTCAACTTCGGCGATGCCGTACTTAGAAACATCTTTGTCCGAAACTTTCATGACTGAGATCGTCGATGTGCCAGTGTCTTCAAAAGATTTTACAAGCTGTGATGTTACGTTGGGCTGTCCGTGGAATCCCATTGTGATTTCATCACCCAGTAAGACGGCAAAAGGTTCTTTGCCGATAATGGGTAAGCCGCAGTGAACCGCGTGACCTAAACCCAGCGCATGCTTTTGACGAATGCTGATAATGTTTGCCTTGTCGCGGATTTTAATCACACGCTCAAGAAGTTTTTCTTTACCATCTTTGTGAAGTTTGTCTTCAAGTTCATAAGATGTGTCGAAGAAATCCTCGATCGCATACTTGTAGCGACCCGCGATCAGTACGATGTCTTCAATGCCTGCCTGCACAGCCTCTTCGACGACATATAAAATAATAGGAGCGTCTACGATAGTGAGCATCTCTTTGGGAACTGTTTTCGTTGCGGGAAGAAAACGTGTTCCAAGTCCGGCAGCAGGTATAATGGCTTTTTTAATTTTAGACATGCTTCATTGATCTCAAACGTTTCAATTTAAGACAAGTCTTAACGGGGCCCGGCTTCATTAAAACAATGTCCGTTTCAGAGTGAGAATCCTTGTTAATTTTAGTAAATCTGCCGAAAAGTTGTGTGATAGCCTTGTATTTGGGGGAGCAATCCATGAAAGTACGTTTTAATAAAACGGCGTGGCGTGCAGCAGGTGGCATTCTTGCCTCGTTTGTGCTCGTAGTGTCGTTTCAAAACTGCGGTAAAGCGGGCTTTGATGCAGATCTAGATAGCACTCTGGATTCTGGAATGTCAGATGCAGCTTTGGCTGCGAAGTATGGTGAATCCACAGCGGCGAAGGTTCAGGCAATTCCTTTTGCTTTCGAATCGACGATCGACACAATCACCTATAACTCCTGTGCTGATACGAGTTTACGCAATAATACGGCTTTTTCTTCCCTCAAGGTCGGTGCGTTTACTTCCGGCGGTATTAAAATTAAAGATGAGTTCTTTACTTACGCTGATCAAAACTTCAAACCAGTTTATCCAGAACCGACTTTAACTGAAAATCAATACAAAGAATACTTGGCCGATTCTCCGGCGAATAACGGTGCTGTAGCGAATATGGCAATCCGTGTGAAAAACAGTCTGACGGATGTTTACACAGCCACGAACAACGTTGTTTTGTGGACTGACATCGTTCCTCTAGTGGGAAACTTAACTGACAGTTTAGTGATGGATGCTTATGGCACGAAGGGTGTGACGGCGAATTACTTCCCATTCTCTCCAGAATCTCGTGTCATCGAAGCGTCTTTAAATTTCAACACGAGTGAGGAATTGGCAGAGGAGTATCGCAATATCTTCATGTCTTCGGGCGTGTTGGCTTTAACTTACATGGCTGATAATGCTGAAATTTATAAAGTGCGTGCAGCGACAGATGCTTATCCAGTAAAATCGGCTTACGGTAAGGGTTATTCATTGGCATTCGTGCCAGGCTCTTCAGCTGCGGGTGTTCATTCGGGAAATCCCAACCGCGTACTAGCTTCGGTTTTGGAAACAGATCTTTCAGGTTCCGGTGTTGGCGCTAAAAACTGGAATTGCAACCGTGCCTATCGCGTGGTTCGCAAGGAAGACCGTGCTTCTTATTGCCCAGAGCATACATTTGCAGACCTATCCAACAGTTCAATTCGTCAAGAACTAGCGGTTATGCGCCGTCATCTTCGCGCGGATCAATGGGATGTGAATGTCTCTTACCGTTGTGTAGTTCCTAAGGGAGCCACGTCTTGCTATAAAGAAGAAAACATGGCGGCTAAAGGTTTTGCGGAAGTTGAGTACGATACGACAAAAGAGTGCTTCAGAACAAACGGCACTTACAGTGGTGCTATTCCCAGCAGTAAGTGCATGCACTACGTAACTGTGTGTACGCGCGACTAGTTGCTAGCAACGCGTGCTTCTAACAACTGCTCCATTTGGGGCGGAAAAGGTTTAATGTATTTCACAGGGTCGACCATTCGACCCTTTTTCTTTACCGCGAAATGCAAATGCGCACGAGTGCAATATCCCGTGCAACCGACCTCACCAATGCGCTCTCCTGCTTTCACAGACAAACCACGACGAATGCGTTTATCAATGCGGTGAAGATGATTGTAAGCTGTCTCCATGCCATTCGAGTGCAGAAGAATAATAAAATTTCCTGCTGCGCGATTGTGACCATAGCGAACCACGATACCTTTGCGTGGCGCAAAGATTGGTTCACCTACCGGAAGTTCAAAATCAATTCCTAAGTGAGGTTGCAGACGTTTTGTGATTGGGTGCAGGCGATTGGGTTTAAAGCGGCTTGCGACTTTAATGTACTCAACGGGGGCATAAAAGGGGCGATCTTCCAAAAGATCCTGGGCATTAAAGAACACGCCTCCATCTTTATAACGAACAAACCTTTTTTGAACTGGAGAGCCGTCAATCTCTAGCGAAGTCTGCAGAACTTCTCCGTATTTTACAAACTGTCCAGCTTCGAACTTCTTTTCGACCGTGAACCAAAAGCGCGCACCGCGAGCGACGTCACGCGAACTTTCCATATCGAAAACATAGGCATCCATAAAGCGCGTTGCGACCCAATTGGAATTGATTTTCGCAAGAATACTTCCCAACAGCGAGCCGTAGACCCGACCATCAATACGAATTAAAGAAGTTTTATATTCTGGATTGTAGGGGAGGGCCGTCACCTTCTTGCCGGATTTTAGAATACGAAAGGCCTCCGACGTCTGGGAATCAAACATGCGCAGTTCTGTTTCCCCCGCTGTACGGCGCACTAAGTATTTCGTATCTAAAGTCAGAAAGAGGTGGCGTAGTCCTTTGTGTGAAGCAAGAACTTGCTCGCGCTCTTTTTCAGAAAATCCATTTTGACGAAGAATTGAAAGTAAGTTGTCGCCAAGACGAACAGGTTTTGCAGTAAATGTGTTGGCGGCAGCCTGGACCGATTGATAGGATGTGAATGCTAAAACGAACGCACTCACGATGCTTGCGAGGTGAAAAATCATGTTGCCCCATCCTTTGAGCTTAAAAAAACTTTCTGTTTTCTTGCTTGTCCAGCTTATCGCGAACCTGGCCGCAGCCCAAGTTTATAATTCATCAATTTCTGCAGCAACGGGAGGAACTGGACGTGCGACGGTAGAAGCAGGCGACTCCACCTTCTTGAATCCCGCATCCCAAGTGCATCTTAGAGGACATTACTTCTTTGCTTCGGGTGCCGAAGACGAATTTGCAATCACGTTAAGTGACAATACTGAAGAGAGCATGTTCCCAGCAACTTTAGGTTACGTGCAAAGAACGACTGACGTTGCACAAGGAGAACTGAAACAAAGTGATATCATGTTGTCGCTGGCGGAATTCATCGTCGACAAATGGGCTTTTGGAATTACTGGCCATTACATCGAACAAAAACTTCCGGACTCATCATACCGTCAACCCAACGCCGACATCGGTATCATGTACACTCCGAAGTCTTATATTGGTTGGGGTTTGGTCGTTTACAATGTGTTTGGTGAAAACAAAGACGCTCCAGAAAATATCCGCCAAAAAACTTCGGTGGGTGGAGGCTTTAACTATATCTATAAAGAAGCCATGAGGTTCCGCGTGGATGCGACCTCAGAGTCTGTTTTCGGCGCCGGCCTTGAGACTTACGTGAACCGCTTTCTAATTACCCGCATCGGTTATTCCAACGATACCGACGATGAACGAGAGCTTTTAACGGCCGGATTTGGCTTTAAAGGCCCTAGATTCGCTTTAAGCTATGCTTATCAAGGAAATCAGAAATTCTCGGGAGATTATCGCCATTCGGTTGACTTGGAGATTCCGTTTTGATAATTAACTCGTTCCGTTAAAAACGCAGGAGATACCATGGCTTCTAAAACAAAACGTACTGAGTACATTCGCGAAAAGAAAAAAACGACAAGCGGCAAAAAGCGTAAAGCTTCTGTTCGCACTAAAGGTACGACAAAATCAGCTAAAGCTCTTTTCAAAGACTAGTTGCTTAGTTATTTCAAGTAGTTAGATTTAAGCCCTGCGGGAACTCCAAAGGGCTTTTCGTTTTTCTGTCGACTGCGGAAAAGAAAAAGGGCCCATTGAAGGCCCTTTTTTCGTTCTAAGAATTAAATCTTATCTGCGGCTCACGCTTCGACGAAGCAGACCACCGTCTTCCTGAACTCCACCTTTAAGGTCCCAGCGGAATGGAAGCTCCACCCAACCTTCTTGGCCGGGATAAAAGCGCCACTTTTTCAGTGCCGCCAAGGTTTTTGAATCCAGGTTTCTGAATCCTGTCGATTTCAACATTTTGAATTGAGACACATAACCTTGCTTATTGATATAAGCGACGAAAGCAATTTCACCTTGGTCGCCGCGACGACGTTCTTCACGATCGTATTGCGGTCTTGGGTTGCCTGGCATTTGACGAAGTTGATCAAGGCTGCGAACGCCTGAGGGCATTCCTGAAAGTTGGGTCCCAGGCCCTTTTGAGCCAGAGTTTCCGGCACCTTCGCCATCTTTCATTCCAAGACCATTGCCGTTACCGCCAAGGCCGCCTTTTTTAGCGGCTGCTTCGCGAGCCGCGGCCTGTCTTGCTGAGGCAGCTGCGGCGGCCGCTCTTTCTGCGGCAAGTGCTGAAGCGATAGACTTAGCGTTTCGTTCACGCAAAGAACTCTGAGCCGCTGCCAAGCGATCGGCTTCTTCTTGGTTTGCATCCGCTAAAGCATTTAGATCTTCATCTTGTTCAGCGGCGAGGGCCGCTGCCATAGCCTCCATAGAGCGCTTTTCACCTTCAATAGCGGATCTTTGCGAACGATCGATGTTTTCAAAATCGTCGTTGAAGTCTTCGTTTAAGTTTGAAGCCACAGCGGCTTTCGAAAGTTCTCCCTGATCTAATTCAGGAGCTTCAATATCATCAATTGTCATTGGAACGGCTTTGAATGTCGTCTTAGGGGCGATACTGCGTGCGGCTTTTCCTGCCACCGCCTGTGATGAAGCTTTGGGAGCTTTCGCAGGTAAAGCCTTGGCAACAGATTTAGCAGCGGCTTTTGCTTTCGTTTTCGTCGGCGCTGAAGGTTTTGCAACGACGATATCACCGGGGCTGCCAGCCTCTTCCATTTTCTCCACGAGGGGAGTGCTTTGATCCACGGGAGTTCCGCCTTGAGTTGGAGGAACGCGAGCTCCACGAGGAGCTTTCATAATAGGAGCGGGAACGTCTTCAATTTCAATCGTGATCGTCTCTGTTTTTGCAGTCTCAACCAGTGGCACTGTCATCACGGCGATAGCTAAGATCGCGGCGGCGTGAACAGCGGCAGATAAAGTCACGAACTTTGGTGTCTTGCTAACCTCAGGTTCTTTGTGCGCCATCATCCACATATCGAAATCAACAGCGGTGTTTTCACTACGAGATTGTTTCGGAGTTTCGTTTGTGAAATCGGCCTTCGGCATTTGAAAGTCAAAAAGACTTAGCTGATCATCAGCTTTATTTGACTTATCATTATCAAAGTTAAAACCCATAAAAACTCCTGTCCTATCAAGGAGTGCACTATCAATTCCTAGGCCACCCCAGAACTATCCAGGGCCACCTGGGACAGAAAGATCAGGAATATTTTTCAGGGCTGTACGGGCGATTGTCAGGCCCTCGGCAAAGAGAGCCTGACATCCTAGTTAGTGATGAGAAGGACGAGGATCCGAGACGTGTGGTTTCTTCATTTCATCCTTCGCTTTGATTTTCTTTTTATGATGGCCTTGGATTTCGCCTTCTTGGACAGGAGCAGCGAAAAGACCTTCGTTCTCAACTCGATGAGGGACGCTGGTACCTTGAGATTGATCTTCAAACGCGGATTTTTCCATCATCTTGTCCGCCATTTCTGGGGCCAGAAACTCCATGATAGCTCTCATCTTAGAAGGAGCTCCTACCCAGGCGTCTCTTTCTGGTTTTTCGCAACATTTTAGAATGGCTTCCGCCGCATAGTCAGGGTGATAGACAGGATCAGGGAGTGAAGGTTCGCCGGATTTTAAGTGATTGATTGCATGATCAGGGAAGGGTGTGTCTATCGCTGTAGGTCTCACCAAGCAAACATGTATCGGTAATTCTTCATGCTCAAGTTCCATGCGAAGTGCATCAGTGTAAGCCTTTACAGCGTGTTTGCTGGCGGAATACATTCCCTGCAGAGGAATGGCTCTGGCAGACACCTCGCTCCCGATATTGATAAGAACTCCGCCTTTTTCTTTGAGTGCTTCCACTGCCACATGGCATCCGTGACGGACCCCCCAAAAGTTCATCTCAAAAAGCTCACGCTCTTCTCGTTCGGGTATCTCTAAGATCGGACCATAAATGGAACCGCCGGCATTGTTAATCCAGGTGTCGATAGAGCCAAATGCCATCTTAGTCTGCTCGCAAAGCTCTTCAAGCTCTTCTATTTTTCTGACGTCAGCTTTAACACCGATCACATTGTAGCCCTGCTCTTGCAAGCGTCGGCAGATCTTTTCTAAGTCATCTGTGTTGCGCGATGATAGTGCGACGCGAGCACCACGCTTTGCTGCCATTTCTGCAGTAGCAAGCCCGATACCGCTGGTTGCACCAGTAATGACGATAGTTTGTTGTTCGATTGGTTTTGGTTTGAAATCTTTGAGTTTCATGAAACACCCCCTCATCTCTCGAGAATACTCCTTTAAAAAAGTGAGAGATCGGATGATGAAGAATCTTACCGACAAGCAATGCGGATTCTTTCTAAGGTCTGGTCCGTACTTCAAAAATTTCATTTTCAGCGACGGCAAAAACTTGATCTGTTCTTTTAGGACGAATGACATAACCGCCCGTAAGACTTCCAAACGCTGGAAGCGTCAGACAATCTTTTTCGAGATGAAAACACGGAAGTTTCATTCTTAAAGGTCCTTCGTGAATAGAGACTAACGGATGAGTATGCCCTTGAATCTGAAAGAAAGGCGAGCTGCGATACTTGTGTCCGTGGGTGAAAAGAAACGGCGGATATTCCAAATCTTGGCTGACCATGTGGAACGGGAAATCCTGTAATAGCTCGAAGGCGTTTCTTTCGTGGTTCCCCAGAAGCAGAGTCCAATGAACGTTGCTGTGCCTGTGGAAAAACCTGTGCAGATCGCGGAAGACGAGTTCGCTGATGCTGTGTTGAGTGTGAATCCAATCACCGAGGATGACGACTTTTTCAATATGATGCCTTTCAATCAGAAAGCTCATTTTGTCTAAATCTTCGCGGTGGGCTCCCGATGGCAATGGAACTCCGGCATGTTGATAGCTTTCCGCTTTCCCAATATGGATATCTGAAAGACCTAACAATCTTTCTTTATGCCAATGAAAAGCTTTTTCTGGAAGAAGTTCAATTTCTTCGCTCGCGAGTTGAATCTTCATTTTTCTTTTCCCAGGATTTTTTTAGTCGGGCGATTTTCGATTCAAGACTTTCATTAGACAATTTACCGATGGCCAGATTTTCAACAATAAGAGGAAAGGCCAAAGGTGAAGGTGAGTCTAAACGCACCCATTCTGTCTTCATGGTTTGCAATCGGCGCAAAGTTTTTTTGATTCGACTGCTTTCTAAAGAATTCGAAAGCACCTCGTCCAGACTTTGCTTTATTAGTAAATTGTTGGGTTCATGCTTTTTAAACACGTCATATAGGAGTGAGGAGCTTATCTGCAATTGTCTTCCAGTCTTTGGAGATCCGGGAAATCCGGTGAAAACCAGCCCCGCAATCTGAGCGATTTCGCGGAATTGGCGCTGTGAAAGTTGTCCAATCTGCAAAGACTGACCTATTTCTTCAATCAGTTGATCTTCGCTGTAGAAATCATCGTCGAATAAGTCTTGAAATCCGTAATTAACGGGGCCGACGATCTCGAATCCATAGTCGTTCACTGAAAAAGAAAAGGTCGTGGGTTTTCTTTGAGCGAATCTATATCCCCAAAGTTGCGCCAGTCCTTCGTGCACGGATTTTCCCTCGAAAGGATAGACGAAAAGATGTTCTCCTTCTTTAGAATGCCAATTCTCTATCAGAAAAGTATTTTCGTCGGGAAGTATAGACAGCTCTTTTTGAGTTCCTAATAAAGGCCGAAGGAGCTTATCAAGTCCTGGATGCTTCATGGTGAGAACTTCACGAAGAGCTTGCCCTAGTGTTTCTGAAATAGGAAAGCGGCCGCCGTCCCACGAAGGAATCACATTTGTAGTGGCTTTGCTGGCCTTTACGTAAGCCGTCATGTCTTTGAGTAAAACGAACTCGAGTTTCTTGCCGGCGAATTGAAAAACGTCGCCTTTTTTGAGCTTAGAAATAAAATTTTCTTCGACGGAGCCAATACGGGATCTGTTCGTATAAGACACGTGAACGGATTCTCTAGAGACAATAGTGCCAATACTCATCCGATGGTGGCTGGCGACACGAGAATTTGCAGGTCGATATTTACCGGTCTCTTCGTCATACGTGAGTTTGTGAAATTGCGGGTAGGACTGCAGTGTTTCCCCGCCTTTAGTTAAAAACTGGCGGCACCAGTTCAGTTCTTCGGGTGTGATGTCTGAAAAAGAATAGGTCTCTTTCAGTGACAGCCACAGTTCATCTAAGCGCAGTCCCGGTCCGCAGGCCAACGTCATCATGTGCTGCAATAGCACGTCGATGGGTTTCTTTAAGGGTCGTCGGGGTTCGATGCGCTTGTCTTTTAAGGCTTTCTTTACGGCTTCTAACTCTAAAATTTCCCAAGAGTTTGTAGGTACAAATAGCAACCGGCTTTTACCACCCGGGCGATGGGCGGAACGACCTGCCCTTTGAATCATGCGCGCGACCATCTTTGGACTTCCGATTTGTACAACACGTTCGACAGGTTGAAAGTCGACACCTAAATCCAATGAAGAAGTGCAGATCACCCATTTAAGAAGACCTTCTTTGATTCCCTCTTCCACGGCCTCGCGCTCTTCTCTTTCTAAAGAGCTGTGATGCAAAGCCATGAGGGGTTCCATCTCGGGTTTCATCGAAAGAATTGTTTCGAACCATTTTTCTGCTTGTGAACGCGTGTTCGTGAAAATCAAAGTCGAGACATCGGGATCAAGTTCTTCTAAAAGAGATTCTTTCAGGCTTAAACCTAAGTGTCCGGCCCAGGGAAAGCGGTCGATTTTTTTCGGAAGAAGCGTATCCAAATCCAAATTTCGGTCCGAGCCTCCCGAAATTATCACCGGCTCTTGCGCGCGACCGACGGCAACTTGAGCGGCTTCATTAAGGTTTGAGATCGAAGCCGACATCGCCCAGGTTTGAACCTCGGGGTTGAGACTTCTTAGATAAGAAAGAGACAGCTCAATAAGACTGCCTCGTTTACTGGACATCAACTCATGCCACTCATCGAGAATAACGACTTCAATGTTTTTTAGAATGTCTTCGGCATCTAACTGTGAAGTGAGTACGGCTAAGGATTCTGGGGTCGTCAGCATTAAGTCGGCGGGTTCCTTTAATTGCTTTTTCTTTGCCGACAAAGCCGTATCTCCGGTTCGGGAAGCGATTTTAAGCGGCCATTTTTCCTGTTGAATGGGTTCTAACAGAGCAAGCTCCAAATCGCGCGTGAGGGCGCGAAGGGGAGTGATGTAGAGAGCCTTTAAGCCTTTGCGCGGTTTATTCAGAAACTTTGCAAAAGGGCCCATAGTGGCGGCATAAGTTTTTCCGGAACCAGTGGGAATGTGTAACAGGCCCGATTCGCCTCTTAGGAAGGCTTCCCAAGCTTGAACCTGAAACGGAAAAGGCTTCCATTTGCGGTTCTTGAAAAAATCATGGATGGGCTTTAACTCCTTCATGATTTCCCTGCGGCGTCTAAAAGTTCTCGCGCTGTTTTTAAAGTGTCGGCGTCATCGGGCTTCTTATCTTTACGCCATCTCAAGATCCGGGGGAAGCGCACCGCCAGTCCCGATTTGTGTCTTGTGGATTCTGATATACCTTCGAAAGCGATTTCAAAAACATGAAATGGCTGAACCGATCTAACAGGTCCGAATTTTTCAACGGTGTTACGGCGAATCCAATTATCAAGCTCATCAATCTCAGTCTGGTCTAATCCAGAATAGGCTTTTGCAAACGGTGTAAGCTCGTGTTGTTCATTCCAGAGTGCGAAAGTATAGTCCGTGTAAAGATTGGATCTGCGGCCTGTGCCGGCCTGGGCATAAAGCAACACGGCATCTAAAGTTAATGGCTCCACTTTGTACTTCCACCAGTTACCCGTTTTTCGTCCGACCGTGTAGGCGCCATTCCAGTGCTTAATCATCAATCCTTCGGCATCATTTTCTCTCGCATTAGCGCGCAACTGATCTAATGCTGCAACGTTTTCTGCGTGCAGAATTGAGGAAATGCGAATATTCGGATGCTTAATTTTCGCTAAGGCCTTTTTAATAAACTCTTTTCTTTCACGTAAGGAACGATTTCTAAGATCGACACCTTCATATTCAAGACAGTCATAGACAATATAGCCCGCCGGTTTTTCTTTCAGAAGAGCGGCGCTCACCTTCTTTCGTCCCAATCTTTTTTGTAGGTCTTGAAAGGGTCTAATGCGACCTTCTGCAAAAACTAGGATCTCTCCATCTAAGACGGTTCCCGGTTCAAGCTTTTGTAATTCCGAAGCGACTTCGGGAAAAGTGTGAGTAATTTGCTCTTCACCCCGCGACCAGATCCAGAGCTTGTCTTCGCGGCGAATGACTTGAGCTCGAATCCCGTCATATTTCCATTCTAAACACCAGTCCTCCGAGTTGAAGGAGCTTTCGCTGCGATCGCTCCAAGCATGGGCTAGGCAAAATGGATAAGGCTGAGAAAAGTTGAGCTCTGTTGGTTCTGCAGAGATTAGCTGCTCAAAAGTTTCTTTACCGGGTTTAATATCTCCGGTCAGTCGGTGCGCCACTTGATCAGTGGGAAGAGAGTATACTTCCGCGATGGACCTAATCACGAGTTTATCACTCACTCCCACCCGGAAGGCGCCTGTTATAAGTTTATTGAGAATAAAGACCTCTTGGTAAGTCAGGTCTTTCCACCATTCCAGAAGCTTTTCGGTTTGTGCGGGATCGTCTTTCAGTGAGGCTAAATTGGGAATTTCCTTTTCAAGCCACTTCGTGAGTGATTTCTGTTTGGAAGAAGATTCTTCTCGGCAGAGGTTGAGTGAGTGCGCAAGCAAACTCAATGTTTCTGCGGTATCACCCACGTGATGATAACTTTCATCGTACAGCCATTCTGGATACTTCGTGGCCTCTAAAAATAATTTTCTTAAATCCCGCGATGTAAGAATGCGTTTCGATATTTTTCCGGTAAGAACTAAAATTGCCCACATTGCATCGTCTGCTTTGGCTCTTTCGAAGTACTTTTTAAGAGCAGAGACTTTTTCATTAGTCGATGTCGTGGAATCCAATTCATCGTAAAGTTGTGCGAAGGCTCTCATGAAGCCTCCTCTTCGGCGGTGAACTGTGTCTCAAAGAAGCGAACACTTTTGCCTTGCTCTTCTAGGAAGCGGGCAAGGACGTCGGTTCTTCCATGAGTCAAAAAAATATCTGAGGCTCCTGTTTCTTGGATGGTCTGATTGAGCTCGTTCCAATCCGCGTGATCAGAAAGTGCAAAACCCTTTTCATAACCCTTCCTTCTGCGCGTTCCCCGAACTTGCATCCATCCGGATAGAAAAGCTGTTTGTGGCTCTTTAAATCTTTTCATCCATGGAGAACGGTGTGCTGAAGGGGGAGCAATGATAAGATCACCCTTAAAGTTATATCCTTTTTCCTTGGACATAACGGACACGGTCGGAAGCATTTCAATCCCTGCATCGCGATAGATTTGTGTAAGGCCTTCCACCGCTCCATGAAGATAAACGGGTTGATCGGTGAATCTTTTAAGTTCTGCCAGAATTCTTTGCGCTTTTCCTAAGGCATAGCAGAAAATTAAGGTCGGTCTATCCAGATCCGATTGCCACCAATCGAAGATTTTTTTTGCTGTGACCTCGCCTTGATCCCATTTATAAACCGGCAAGGCAAATGTTGCTTCAGAAATAAAAGTGTCACATTGTTGAACCTCAAAAGCGTCGCAAGATGGATCCGGCGTTCTTTTGTAATCACCTGATGCGACCCAAACCTGATCTTTGTATTCTATACGCACTTGAGACGAGCCCAGAATGTGTCCCGCAGGATGGAAACTCACCCAAACAGAACCCATCCGAAATTTTTCTCCCCACTTCTTACCTTCGACGTGCAGGCCTTCGCCCAATCTTGATTTGAGCAATGCCAAACCTCGTTCGGGAGCATAATAGATTTTGGATCCCCAGCGGGCATGATCGGAATGTGCGTGCGTAATCAGCGCATGGCGAACAGGGCGCCACGGGTCTATATAGAACTCGCCTAAATCACAATAAAGTCCCTCGGGTGTTACGCGAATAAGATCCATTTATTAAGCGTAACACCGCGAAAGAAAACGTCCTATGAAAGGACGCCTGTGTTTTGGCAGCGATAACTATTCGGGAAGAAGTCCGTCGGGAACTTGACCATTTGCAATGGCTTTCGCAATTTTTAGATGGTCTGGGTGTCCTACGATATTCACCACTTCGTTAAGTGGCAAAGGCTCGGGATTAGGAATTTTTGTTTTTTTCAAATCCATGATGCGGCGATAGCTGTCTTCAAGACGTTCTTTGGATAAAGAACCCTGAGCTGTTGCCTCCAATACTGCTTCGTAGGCTTGTGGAGGAACTTCAGGATCGTTACAGTAAAGAAGTAAGTCGACACCGGCTTTGAGCGCGCGCACTGGAACCTCTGTAATTCCATAGTGCTTCGTCATCGCCTTCATTCCTAAGTCATCAGTGACGATCAATCCTTTGTAGCGGCATTCATCACGAATGATTTTTTGAATAAAAGTTTCAGACAACGTCACCGGCCAATCAGGATCAATTTTTGGGAACTTAATATGTGAAGTCATCACCATATCTACGCGAGCTTTAAAACTTTTTCTGAAAGGAATAAGTTCACAAGCTTCAAGTCTTTCAAGATCCAAGTTTTCAACGGGAAGATCTTCATGACTATCCACAATCGTGTTGCCGTGACCAGGAAAGTGTTTTGCGCAAGTGATGATTTCAGATTTGATATAACCCCGCACCAAGGCGGAAGCATGTTTTGCGACCAATTCAGGATCACTTCCGATCGAGCGGTCTCCGATGACAGTGTTTGCTTGGTTCGTAAAGATGTCTACGCAAGGGGCAAAATCTAAATTAATACCGACAGCCTTCATTTCTTGACCCATGCGGTTTGCGAAATGAAAAGATACGGTAGGCGCATCAAGATCACCTAGTTTACGAAGGGGAGGCCAAACTGTGAAAGGAGACTTAAGACGATGAACTCGCCCACCTTCCATATCAATACCGATGAATAGCGGTGCTTTTTCAGTTTGTTGGTGGCGAAGAGATTGAATTTCAGCACAGAGTTCGCGAACTTGTTTGGGTTCGGCCACATTTCGGCCGAATAGACAGACACCGCCGATATTGTTCTCTACGATAAACTTTTTTTCTTCTGCAGTCAGAGCATGTCCGGAGATTCCAATAAAAAAGTGCTGACCAATGATATGACTGATGCTGCTCATGAACTAGTTTCCTTTATTTTCCGCTTTCTCGGGCTGAGCCTTAATAATAATTCCTTGTCCCTGAGGAACACCCATTTGTTTGGAAGGAGCCGGCGCATTTGCTTCGGCTTCCTTGAGCTTCAAGGATCTATAAACTACATTAGCTTGACCTATAGGTACATTGCCAAACAAAGTTTTTAGTAATGTCGCGCTGTAAGGAAGATTTGCGGTAGCCTCCGAAGGACTGGCGACTAATTCAGTAGTGATCCCTTGTCCCATGGCGTTCGTTCCTAGAACTTCGCCACGGTCGTTGACGTAGCTTAGAAACTTCATGTCTTTAAACGTATTAAGAATCTTAAAGACCTTAAACCCGTTGAAAGTTTCTTCTTTGCCAACTAAGGCTTGTCCTTTCGTGATGGCACCATCTTCTTCCGCAATCGCCTGATATTCGTAGTTTGTTTCAGAGCGAAGCCCTTCTTTACTTTTTAACATCAGATAAACCAGGAACGTGGAAAGAAAAGTTCCTTTAGGGATCTTTTTCTCAATTCTTTGAGTTTTTCCTCCTGAAAGAATCACGCCGCTCATTGTGCCGTTTTTAAATTTGGCATCAATAGTCTTGCTTTCTTTGCCAGCAAGATTTGTGTACTCGTAAGAAACAGGTGCCAGTTCCGAATCCGCTACGGCCTTCAAACTTTCAGTCACTTCCGTCGGGCCTTTGCCTGTTTTTAAGAAATAAGTGGATATGAAGTGCTTCTTTTTAGCGTCGAACTCATAACGGCTGATCACATATCCAATATGCTGATCGTTCGAAAGAATTTTCGAGTAACCTTCAAACAGAATTTCTGCTCGTGCCGACAAAGACAACATGGACACGGCAACAGCAAGGAGAATGGATCGGACCATCGTCGAGTTCCCTCCATAGAACTATGTCCAAAAGTCTGTCATCTCACTATAGAACAAGTCAAAGTTTTAGAGGTCGAGTTATTGCTTCGAGACGCCGACTAAGAGACAATGTTTAAACACAATGTTGAACAGACGAAGCACTTTTAATCAGAATCTAAAAAACCGTAAAGGTCAGGTCGCACTTTTCGTCGCGTTGATCTTTCAAATTCTGTTTTTGTTTTTCGCAATGGTCATCAACGTGGGTCTTTTAGTTCATCACAAAATCAATCTGCAAAACTCTGTGGATTTAGCGGCTTACTACGCGGCCTCGAGACAAGCAGAGAATATGAATGCGATCGCGCACATGAATTATCAAATTCGTCAAAGCTGGAAACTTTTGGCTTGGCGCTATCGTATGTTGGGAAGTGCGGGGGAGTGGAATTATCACCCTTACGATAAAACAACCCGACAGCTAAAATCCGGAATGCTTGATGATATTGTTAATACGACGAACTCTATTGCTCAAAATTATCAAATAGCTCCTGCTTTTTGCATTACCTATATTCCTTTTAAACCGATGCCGCCTGGAGAGAATACATGTCGTAATATGGCCACGGGAAGAGCCACAAGACTTTGGGACGCCCCTGGAGTCATTGCGTTTCACCAGGCGTTTTCAAGGCAAATCGACAGGGCCAGTGACGTTCTAAAAAGAAATGCGATCGAGCGTTGTAAGTATTTCGGCTCGTACAACTATTTGATGCTCGCAAAATTCGTGGTTGGCTACAACCTGGATCAAAATAACCGCATGGAAGCCATCAAACATCTTTCCAGAGCCACGAGTGGTACGAAGTCAGATTTCTACGACATTGACGGTCAAAGTGTGAAGACCGGAGTTGAAAAAACCTTAGCCAATAATCTAACGGCGGCGAATCGTTCTACTGTTCGTATGGACATGTTCAATTCTTTAGGAACTGGCGATTGTAATGCTGAGGGCTTGGCAGACGGTGCTCCAGCGAAATGGCTCACGCCTATTCGCATTTACCCTGGCTTTCGCTATATTGATACACAGTGTGGGAATAATAATGCGATTAACATTATAGCGAAAGAGCACTCTAATAACCCGTATAGTTTCCCACATCACAAAAGTGAAACTGAAATGAGTTCCTCCATCGATAAGATGGCCCAGTGGATTGGCTACCGAACTGACTTGAATGATAATTTCAACTTTTCTATTGGTGTGGAAAAAAATCCTTGGTGTATGGCTTACACTGGGGTGTCTGCAACCACACAACCCAAGATTCCTTTTTCTCCACTAGGTGC
The DNA here is from genome assembly GCF_001592745.1 of Bdellovibrio bacteriovorus. Taxonomy (NCBI): domain Bacteria; kingdom Pseudomonadati; phylum Bdellovibrionota; class Bdellovibrionia; order Bdellovibrionales; family Pseudobdellovibrionaceae; genus Bdellovibrio; species Bdellovibrio bacteriovorus. The sequence continues at coordinate 1,323,100 of NZ_LUKD01000001.1, read as the reverse complement.
GATTACGCTTAAAGCGCGCGCTTTCTATAAACCTTTCGGTGGGCGAGTTGGTCCGTGGTATTATAAAAATTGGAATCGGGGCTCACGTTGGTCTGAAGGTAATCCCAATGACAAAACTGATCCAAACATGGCTCCTCGTGTGACGGACACCTCCGCACTTTCAACTATCAGTGAAAGTGCCGAAGGCACCGAAAATCGAGCTGCGAACTACAGTCGTTTTATTGGTGATAAATTTGGTCTCAAAACTTATAAGATGCTTGGCTACTACGGTAAAGCTATCTACGAATTGGATTCGGGATGGAGAAACGGTACGGCGCCAAGTGATGATTCCAGTGGTAACTCACCTTACGAAGGAGTAGACGCTCCGAACTTTGCACACTGGGATGACCTCCCCTTTGATTTTATCAATCGAGGCGGCTCCGGCGATGTCATGGCATTTGATAGAGCGGCAAATCGCCCGTCACCAATGCGGATCTTAGAGATGGCGGCGATTCTGCCTGATACTTTCGATACGGCTTACTATTCGATCGAGCCCGATTTTTATCACAACTATTTTCTTCGCTTAAAGAATGGGTTCTTTGCAGGGCCAGGATCTGCATTCACCAGCAATCAAGATCTGCGTCCTGACCTTGGCTATCGCAGAGGGTACCGACAAGGCGCTTACGACTACGAAAAATTTGGCGTCAAAGATCAGTTTCAAGTTATCAACGATCCAGGGGATCTCGTAAACACGAAAGGCTTAGTGAAAGAGCAGTTTACATTTACTTTGAGTGACTGGAAGCATCTTCTCACATCATGGGCTCCCGTCGGCTTGAACAACTATTCGTTAGATACAAATAAGTTTGGAAAATGCACCGATCTTCCTAAAGGCGCTGATAACAATGCTCCCAATCCTCCAACTCCAGGAAACTGTGTGATGGGTGGAACTACGGGATACGCCGTTAAGATGGTGTCGTCAGATTATCTTCGCTCTGCTGATTTGAAATTGGGTGGAGAAGCTTCTGGCGCGGGCCCGCTGTTGAATCCTCCTCCTCCAGACGACGAATTCTAAATAAATTTATCTAGAGCGTCTCATTCTGATACGCCAAGAAAATACTCAAGAACGGTAGACCTTTGTCCGAAAAGTGAGACATAGGGGAATCTCATGAAAAGTCTATTTATCACCTATATATTATTGGGCTCGATGAGTCTCTATACTCCTCATTCTTTTGCCAATGATGGTGCTCCGAAAAGTCCTCCCACAGAAGCAAGTGCAGGTGGCGGCGGTGGTGACCCTTGCGCTGATACCGATGATGATAAAGCAAATGCGGCACCGGCTGGATCTGGGGTCACCTCAGGTGGTGTTACAGGTTCAACTCCGGATAAAGACTTAGCAGGTAAAGGAAAAAAAGAAACCTGCAATCAGATGAAAAGTATGATGGAGAACCTGAATGCCAATATTCAGGGTTACAAGCAGGGCGGCCTCGTTAATGATCAATATGAGCAAATTAAAAAGGGTTTTGAGCAGTACACGGGATGGAGACAATCCTGTTTAAACAATCACTCTCGTGCTTCAACCGTATGCCTTGAAGAATACAGTCCTGATCTTGCATCTACCGCATCTAATATTAACATTCTGCTTTCAACTTTAGGTGGGATGGCAGTTAACGATGCTTGTAGTGGTTTTGCTAAAGCCATGGATATCGCAAAAGCGGGTTTAACTGCTTATACATCTGCTTGTGGTGTGATGAAAGCGGGTTGCGGTGTTTCGTGTGTAAAAGCCCGTTCAGGCTTAGAGGATATGCAAAAGTATGCGGCGGCTGCAGAAAAAAGTGCGCAGTGTGCGCCAAATCCTAACCCTGGACAAACTCAATTATGTGAGTCGTATAAAGCCTCTTATCATAATGACCTAAAAAATATCATGCAATATGTGAAACAAGAGCAAGAGAAGGGTGACAAACGCTCGATCTCTGGAAAAGTCAGTCTTTGCACTGGCAAGTACGCTCAGCTTTTAGCTTCAGCAGGAGCGGGTATTATGTCTCTTGCAAATTCAATGAAGCAAGGTCAGAAGTGTGACGAAGATACAAGTGGTAGCACAAATCCAACCACAACAGCATCCACTGAAGAAAAATGTAAAGTCGCTGCCAATGCAAATTTGCCAGAGTGTATTTGTTTGGCAAATCCTAGAACTCCGGGCTGTTCTAACAACTATGAAAAACCAGGTGAAAGTTCTGTCGTTGGTGGCGTAGGAACAGGTTCGACTGATAAATCAAATATCTCAGGTGACCGCAGTGTTGCCGGTCTTGGCGGCGGAAGCATTCCAGGGCTTGATTCACCAACAGGTGGAGCAAGCGGTAGCGGCGGTGACAGTGGTGGTATGCCCGGCGCACCTTCAGGCGGTGGCGCAGGTTTAGGTGGCGGCGGTGGTATCAGTGCCAGCGGCGACAAACCTTCTGAAGCTGCAGCAAAAGGTCTTGATGCAAATATTCTTGGCGGCACCGGTGGTGGCGGCGGAGGCGGTGGCTTCGGCAGCTTCGGTGGTGGCAGCGGAGATAAATATCGCGCCTATCTTCCAGGTGGGGCGAAAGATCCAAGCAAAGGCGTTGCCGGTCAACAGCAAGCTTGGAAAAACGAAGTGACGGGCCAGGGTGGTAAATCCAACTGGGAAAAAGTCAAAGAGCGCTACCGTGATAATAAAAACACTCTGTTGAATAACTAGGGGGCACGAATGACTAAAACATTCTTAAAATACATCTGTGCACTAAGTGTCGGGCTCTCTTCGAATGTGGCATTCGGGGGTGCAGCAACTGTAACTCCGTCGGCAGCAACACAAAAGGGACCAGGAACGGGAACTAAAACCGGCTCTGGAGCATCGAACGGTATTGAAACAACGGGTGGCGGGCAGCCCTCCGTCAATGATTCTGCCGATAAAACAAAGGATTCAAATAGCGATGGTAAGGCCATGTCCTTCCTCACAGGCGGGATGTTTATCGCGATGGGAACTGCGGATATTTCTGCGGGATATAGCTCTTCTCCAGTGGGTTGGGGCCTAGTCGCAAAAGGTGTGATGGAAGTGATGTTGGGCCTTCTTTCTATGAAGCAAGGGGGAGCCCACGGTAAGTCATCAAATATGGCAGGCTTAACCGGTTTTGATACTGATGGTCTCGGAGATCTAAATACTGGCGGTGGAACTTACGATCCAAGTGATCTAGGTGAAACTGCTAAAGACCCACACACCGCTGCAGTTGCAAATAACATCAAGAAACTTGAAAGCATGGGCGTCTTAGATGCTAAAAAAGGAACTGCGACCGTAAACGGAAAGACGTACAAACTTTCTGACTTCGCTTCCAAAGAATCAATGGCGGCCGCGGGGATTCCTCCAGGCGCGATTGATGGTTTGATGTCGCTCGCAGGAGCCATCGAGAAAAAAGCCGCAGAAAAAATGGAAAAACTAAAACTTGGTTCAAAGACAGCAGCGAACGGGTTTGAAGAAGGCGGCGGCGGAGGTATCTCTGGTTCCGGTCCTTCAGATTCTACAGACGACAGCACGGCTGGTGGTGCTTACGCGAGTAATGATGGTGCAGGCCGGGGTGCTTTAGATCGTGATCCATCAAGCCTTGCAGGTATGCAGAAAAATTATAACGGTGAACCGATCGGTGTCGCTGCTGACAGTATCTTCTTGATGATGACTCGAAGATATAAAGTGAAAGAAAGCCAAGAGTCTTTCTTCACGGATGCGGAATTGGCACTGCAAAAGTAATTAAAAAATCGAAAATAGAAAACGGTGCTCTGAACAAGCACCGTTTTTTTATTTTAAATACTTTCCAGCAACAAAGTATTTGCGATCTGAGTTCCCGCGCTGACCTGAACACCATCCCCTACAATCACGTTCTCTAACTGGCAACCCGAAGCGACGGAACTTCCACTGCCAATACAGAAGAGACCTTGAATCTTTGAAGAGATATCAATCTTTGCACCTTCAGAAATGACTCTTTGTCCGCCAAATTCAGAAGTCACATGAACCGGTTTTGGAGCATAGTCTTGAATGTTTGCGGTTAACGCCTTTTTCTGAAAAGAATCTTCTGCCGCCGCCAAATAGGAAAAACATTTTCGGCTGGCTTCCAGAAAGTCCCCGGGATTTCCGGTTTCAAACCAACTGCATTGAAACGGAAAGGCTTTGACGACGTGACCCTTTTGAATAGCGACGGTCAAAGCATCATAAAGAATGTTGGATTCACCCTCTAATGGAATAAACGAAAATACTTCTTCAGAAAGAATTTGAACACCTACAAAGTGCCAAGCCTTCACGCTTCCCGGAATAGGTTGTTTTCCAAAACCTAACACGTTGTTGTTAGCATCTGTCCAGACGCCACCAAACTGTGTTCCAACCCCTGGATGGTCCATCACCATCAATGTCGCGATGGCTTTCGATTGTGTATGCAAAGAAATGGCTTTATTAAGAACGGCCGAATCTTGAGGAAGAATCACTTCATCCGCATTCATCATAATAAAGTCGCCGCCGCCTTTGAAGTGATCGCGAGCTTTACCCAATCCGCCACCACTGCCAAGAATGGCTCCGACTTCGTTCGAAAAATGCAGGCTTTCTGCTTTGTGTGGAAGTCTGTGGAAAAGTTCGTGGATTTTCTTTGGCAGGTGGTAAGTATTCACCACGAGCTTATTAATACTAATTTCTCGTAGGAAACCCAACGAGTGAGCCGCCAAGGGAATGGTCAAAAACGGAATCGCGGGCTTGGGCAAAATAGTGGTATAGGGACGAAGACGGGTGCCTTCGCCAGCCGCGAGCAACATCACGTTCATAGTGATTCGTACTTTCTTTCTAAGGCGCCAGAATCAATCAAAACATCCGCAAATGTTTTGTACTCTGGGAACTCATTGATAGCTTTTATCACGCGACGAAGTGTCCCCGAAAGATATTTCAAGTAACGACGGTCTTGGCGCAAGTGGAAGAAGCTAGCGAAACTTCCGCAAGCTTTGAAGCAACGCTGAATCGATTGAAGTTCATAGATGCGATCAAAATGTTCGCGCGAAAAATCTTTTGGCAGATACTGCTTCGATTGATCCAAGTAGTAATTAATTAGCTTATTCGCCATGTCGTCATTCATATCGACATAAGAATCGCGCATCAGGCTGACAAGGTCATACTGAATCGGACCTAGGCGTGCATCTTGGAAATCAATCACGCTCATTTGATCCAGCTTAATCATCAGGTTGCGAGAATGGTAATCGCGATGAGCAATGCGTTTAGGCTCTTTATCCAAGCGGGTGCAGACATCTAAAAAGATGTCAGAGATTTCTTTTTGCAGCTTTTCGTTGAATGAAAACTTCAGAACACCATGGATAAGGTTGTCCTTACCATAGTTCATTTCCCACAAGAACTTTTCAGTATTGAATTCGATTTTAAAAGCCGTGCAGTCCGATTTATTCAAAGTGGCTGGGTGATGAATCTTTACGATCTCATCAACGGCCATCTGATAAAAATCCATCGAAGCTTCTTGATGCTGGCTTTCCCAGAACTTTCTTTCCAAAGTCAAATCACCGAGGTCTTCCAGAAGAACCAACCCCTCTTCCGGGGACATGGAAACCACCTGGGGTACGTGAACTCCGTTTTTAGCAAAGTGATTTAAAACGCTTAAGAACGGATAGTTGTCGGGCTGAAAAGGTTCCCAGCGCATCAGAACCCATGATTGATTGTCCAAGACCACGCGGTAATAGCGACGGTTGGAAGCATCTCCAGCTAAAGAGAAGACTTTATAGGAATCGCTTTGCAGCGAGCGAGAAAGAAATGGAACTAAGTATTCATCATGAGTGACCATAAGAAAAATTCTCACAGACACTCAGATGATTATCAAGAACTAAACTTTTAGGCGTCGATCGTGGAATCTTTCATAAAAAAGAGTTCCAGGACTTCCTTAAGACCCTGAGTCGTCAGAGGAGCACGGTCCACTTCAAAACAGTTCACAGAAAGTTCATCGACAAGATCTGAGGCCAAATCAGAGCGAGTCAGCTCGTCCAAACTTACAGCGGAACTCGTAATTATTAGAGGCTCTTCTGAAGAGCGCTCTTCGGCGATGTAATCCATCAAGAGTTCTTGTTCAGCCGCATTTAGCTTCTCAACATTCTCCACAAAGATTGTCATCGCACCCATTTTCGCAATGTCTTGCGCAGAGTGCAGCTGCCCCTTGATATCGTTGAAAGGAACAAAGGCCCAGCGGCCCGTGATTTCGTGAAGTTGAAGAGCGACTTTCTTATTGGTGTTTTCAGAACGACCTTCAAGATGGATAAGCTGAGAAATCAGTTCCGTAGCTAGACCTTCGTTGAGGTCCAATTCAGTATCACTTAAGATTTCATCAATAGATGGTAAAGGATCTTCGCCAAACAAAGCCACGTTATCCAAAGTCAGGTTGGCTTTGCTCAGCTCTAAAAGATTCGACTCTTTTTGATCGAGGTACCATTTGTACATGGCTGGCTCTAAAACCATACGCACTAATTGCGCCACCCCTTGGCGTTTTTCTGCGTTGAGATCATCGGCGGAAGGAACAACGGCCGTTCCTAAGATAGATCCGTTCACACGAATCGGAATGTGAAGATCACGCCCCCGCGTGAACACATCTTCCGCACTAAGCTCTGCCAGATCCATCAACTGACGAACCTGTAAACCCTTCCCATAGCGGCTGGCGAGAATTTGCTTCAATCGATTTACGAATGAGCTATCCAATGTTGAGTTCTGCATACCCACGTACCCCTTACACTCAAAACCCATTAATACAAGACTAGTGCCAAGTTTTGGCGCTTAGGTGATTTACCCGTAATTTCATGGACTTAAGCTATAAAGCTGATTAAAAAAATGGCGGCAAAAAGAGGTCTTAAAACCCGCTAAGTTTCGATCATACCAGTAAAATATTTAGGGTGGGTGCGGGGAGTGTCACTGTTGTTTCAGAAAAGAAAAAGGGCTCTGTTTTTAGTAGAGCCCTTTTTGATTCATTTAGAATTTCAAGAATTAGCGAGCAAGCTTACGTTTATCAAGACCGTATTTTTCAACTTTCATGATAAGACCCGCGCGGCTGATACCCAATTCTTTGGCAAGTTTGGATTTATTCCAACCTGTGCGGCGAAGACCTTCACGGATCATTTCGCGCTCTAGATCTTCCAACGCATCCTTCAATTTACCTTGCAGACGAGAACCTTGAACTTTGTTCTTTTCGCCAGCTTCCAAAACTTTTGGAGAAAGCAATTCTGCCATCAATTTTGTTTCGTCGCCGGAAAGAACACAAAGTCTTTCGATTTCATTTTGCAATTCACGCACGTTACCTGGCCATGGATAATCATACAATTTTTCCAAAGCACGTTTCGTGATCTGACGTTTTGGTCCACCTTGTTGATCGTGGATCTTACCCAAGAAGAAGTCCACTAGGAATGGAATGTCTTCTTTTCTTTCACGAAGAGGCGGAACGCGGATGTTGATAACGTTCAAGCGATAGTACAAGTCTTCACGGAAAGTGCCTTGTTCAACCATCTCTTTTAAGTTACGGTTTGTCGCCGCAACGATACGCACGTCGACTTTTCTTTGTTCAGTCGCACCCACCGGAGTGAATGTACCTTCTTGCAATACGCGAAGAAGCTTCACTTGCATTTGTGGAGACGTATCACCGATCTCGTCCAGGAAGAATGTTCCTTTGTCAGCCATCTCGAAAAGACCTTTTTTATCTTTAAGAGCGCCCGTGAACGATCCTTTAACGTGACCGAAAAGTTCGGATTCTAAAAGGTTGTCATTGAATGCAGAACAGTTTTGGATGATGAAAGGTTTGTCTTTGCGGTTTGAGTTGTAGTGGATTGATTTTGCAATCAACTCTTTACCCGTACCGTTTTCACCTTGTACTAGCACTGTAGAATCTGCGCCTTTGATTTTATCCAAAAGAGCATACAGTGATTGCATTGGTTTCGATTTACCAATCATGTTGTCGTATTTAAAGCGATTGCCAAGTTCTTTATTCAATTCTTTGATGCGATCTTCACGAGAAGAAATCTCTAAGTGAAGAGTCACGATCTCTTGAGCCACCAGTTCACAGAGCTCGCTGAAGTGTGCGCGTTCTTGATCGTCCAAGAATTTCAATTTGCCCAAACATTTTTCGATAACTTCGCCGGACAAGCCGAAAGCCGCTAAGCGGTCACGAATCTCAGACAAACGAGCCGTGTAGTTAGAGTCGCGGAAGAAGCCCATCGCAACAACCGTACCTACACAGTCATTGTCGATCATGATCGGGAATACACCCGTGTCGAAACCCACCATGTCCCACTTGCGAAGGCTGTAGCGATTTTGTGAAGTGCGAAGATCATCCAAAGATTTTGTTACTAGCTCAGCAATGCTAGCTTGACCCGCTTCTTTCTTAACAAGAGCTGTGATAGCAGGATTGTTGAAAGTGACTTTATCAGAGTCATAACCTTTCAAAGCACCGCGCTCGTCAGTGAAGACAACGTCAATGTTCCACCATGCGCTGAGAATCTGTTTGAGCTTGTTGATCACATGTATATGTTCAAACTCATCCCAATTAATCATAAATCCGTTCCTTTCAGTTCAGTGACGAAAAAAGTGTCAAATCTTTTATCGTCAAGAAAGTAGACGAACTTTAGGTGGGACTGTCTAAAATGAGTGCGAATCTGGCAAAAGGCCAGATTGCGTGTCTCAGAGTGAGATTTAGGTGTGTTGAAGGCTGTGAAAACGGAAGTATTCGCCCTGCTGGCCTAGAAGATGAGTATGATTTCCAACTTCGACGATCTCACCGTTCTTCAAAACGACGATCTTGTCAGCTTTTTGGATAGTCGATAGACGGTGAGCGATCACAAGGGCTGTACGGCCTTCCATCAAATGATCTAAACCTTTTTGCACTTCGATCTCGCTTGCAGTGTCTAGAGCACTGGTAGCTTCATCCAAGATCAGCAACGGAGCATCTTTAAACATGGCACGAGCAATACTAATACGCTGCTTTTCGCCGCCAGAAAGAAGGTTGCCTCGATCGCCAACACGGCTTTCATAACCTTGAGGCATCTTCATAATGAAGTCGTGGGCGTTAGCCAATTTTGCCATCGCTAGAACATCGGCGCGGTTTCTATTGTAATCACCCGCCCAGATATTCTTTTCGATCGTGTCACTGAATAGAAATACATCTTGAGTGACAAGGGCCACGTTACGACGCAAGTCTTTTAGGTTCAAATCCAAGATATTAATATCGTCGATCAGAATTTCACCTGAAGTCGCATCAAAGAAGCGTTCAAGCAAGTTCACGATCGTGGATTTACCGCTTCCGCTAGCGCCAACCAGAGCGACAACTTCACCGCGATTGATCTCAAGATTGATGTTCTTAAGAATCATATCTTTACCGTAAGAGAAGCTGACATTGCGGTAAGTGATTTTTTTCCAGTTCTTCGGAAAAGGCTTATTCAACGGGCTTTGTGGAACTTCAGAAGGATCTTCGATAATAGAGAAGATACGCTGTACAGAGATTGTAACCTCTTGAATACGAACGTAAGCCTCTTGCACACGCTTGATCGGCTGATTGATCATCAACAATGAAGTTAAGAATCCGATGAATGTACCCGGCGTTGCTCTTCCTGCGGCTACTTCAAAGCTTGTGTAAAGCAGAACGCTTAAAAGAATAATCGTCGCGATAAATTCAGTTGCTGGACCCGCAGCTTCCTGGCGTTTGTAAATAGTCTTGCGAATGTCCAAGTACTTATTGGAATCATCGATAAGGCGTTTGGCCATATCTTTTTCAAGGTTGAAAGATTGAATGATGCGAACTCCATCCAAGCTTTCCTTGATTGTCGAAGTCATATATTCCAAAGCGTCTCTTTCCTGTGGAATATATTTTCTCATACTGCGAGAGATCGATTTCAAAATCGCCGCAATGAAAGGGACCGCTATCATCGTTCCCAACGTCAGCTTCCAGTCGATGCGGAAAAGATTCGTAATAAGTGCGATCAATAAAAGAGGATGCAAGAAGATATCGGCAACAACACGCAAGCCATCCTGAATAGTGCGGATGTCATTCAATATACGGCTGATCAAGCCACCAGAACCAGCATGATAGTTATTATGGAAAGATAGATTTAAGCTCATGAATTTTTGCTGAAGCTTTTGACGGATGTTTTGCACCACGCACTCAGCAACGTAATTCATAAGGTAAATATGATAGTAACGACCCACGGCCATGACTAAGGCAAGTCCCAACGCTAGGGGAACTAAGTTCATGATCTCATCATGTTTTGAGCCAGAAAGAGCATCGAACAAAGACTTTGTGAGGAAGGCAAACTTAGCAGCCGCTAATGCGTACGCAATCCCTGTGATGGCCACGATGGCGATTGTTTTTTTGTACGGTTTCAGCTCGGCAACTAACTTCTTAATCTCAGGTAACATCTTATTCCAACTTTAAGGACCTTTTTGGTCTTCTAAATAGCGCTTTAAATACTGGCCGGTCAGACTTTTTTTGGTCTTCATGATGTCCTCAGGAGACCCCACAGCCACTATGTTTCCGCCTTTTTTACCCGCTTCAGGCCCCAGGTCAATGACATAATCAGAACCACGAATAACATCCAAATTATGCTCAACCACGACGACACTGCCGCCAGTTTCAATGAGTTTGCTTAGAACCTTCATCAAAAGGTCGACTTCACGGAAATGCAGCCCTGTTGTCGGCTCATCTAGAATGTAGAGCGTTGCCTTCTGATTCACCTGAGAAAGCTCTTTAGCAACTTTCAAGCGCTGAGATTCCCCACCACTTAATGAGTTCGCTGGCTGGCCCAATTGAAGGTAATCCAAGCCCACTTCCTTAAGGACACTCAAAGGCTTACGAATGTTCGGGTGAGCCACGAAGAAATTCATAGCTTCACTCACAGTCATTGAAAGGATTTCGTGAATATTCTTATTTTTGTACTGAATTTCTAGAATTTCAGGGCGGTATTTTTTGCTATCGCAGACATCGCACGGAATAACAACGTTATCCATGAACATCATATCGATCTCTTCATAACCCGTGCCTTTACAAGCAGGACAGCGTCCTCCATCAACGTTCAAACTGAATGTTCCAGGAGTGTATCCACGAGCTTGCGCTTCTTGCGTGCCAGCCATGATTGTACGAATGGCATCAAAAGCTTTAAGATAAGTGATCGGCGAGCTGCGCGCTGATTTACCAATCGGAGATTGATCAATCAAAAGCACGTTCTTAATATGCTCTGTGCCCTCAAGACCTGCGTACTCTTGCGCCGGAAGATATTCTAAATCCAAAGCGCGCGCCAATGCAGGGTAAAGTGTCTTCGTTACTAAGGTCGATTTACCAGATCCACTGACGCCAGTGACTGTGACCAGACGATTGAGCGGAATCGTCACATCTAGATTTTTTAGGTTGTGACCTTTGGCCCCTTTTAGTTCGAGCTTCACTTTGTAGGAATCAACATCCACAGGTCGAGACACGCGAAGTGGAGCTTTATTTTTATCCGGTTTTAGATAAGGAACGGTGACCGACTTATCAAAGTCATAGAAGGCTTCTGTCGCCCCAGAGTAAACGACTTCGCCACCAAGGTAACCAGAGCCAGGTCCCATTTCAATAATATGCTCGCTGGATTTAATAACATCGTGATCGTGTTCAACGATCACCAATGTATTACCAAGTTCTTTCAGATCTTTAAGAATAGAAATCAAACGATCGTTATCTCTAGGGTGAAGGCCTACAGTCGGTTCATCCAGGACATACAAGGCTTGCGACAATCCCATGCCTAATTGATTCGCTAAAATCAAACGTTGGTATTCACCACCAGAAAGAGTTCTAGTTTCACGACTTAACGAAAGATAGTGAACTCCCACTCGCATCAGGAATTCAAGACGGGAGCGAATTTGTTTTAAGACTTCGCCCGCAAGCTCCTGATGATGAGCCGACACTTCCAGTTTTTGGAAAAACTGATGAAGGTCTTCAATCGTCATTGTTGAAAGATCGTTGATATTTGCATTCGCCACTAAAACGTTATTCGCTTCAGGACGAAGGCGTGCCCCTTTGCATGTAGGACACAAGAAAGGACTGCGGAAGCGCGAAATGAAAACGCGCACATGCATTTTATATTTAATCTGATCTAAGTACTCAAAAAGTCCACGCACGCCGAAGAATTCTTTATTCCCATTCCAGATAGTATCGCGTTGCGCTTTGGGAAGATCCTTCCACGGAGTGTGAACATCGATCTTCGCTTTTTTACAGTAGCTAAGAAGCTGTTTCTTTTCATGCGCGGCACTAGGCATCCAGAAAGGACTCAAAGCCCCTTGTGCCAAACTCATATTGGGGTTCGGAATGACTTTGCCTTCATCGATATCCAGCGTGTTCCCAAAACCTTTACAAGTCGGGCACGCCCCAATCGGCGAATTAAAACTAAAAAGACGAGAGCTTAACGGCGGTGGAGTGTATCCACAAACAGGACAAGAAGATTCTTCGCTCACTTGCAAGCGTTGACCTTCAGTGGTCAAGATTGTCGCACGACGAGTGATGTTTGTCGTATTGTACTTAATACTTGCTTCGTAAGCTTGAGTTAAAGAGTCCGCGATACGCCCACGTTCATCTTCGTTAAAGCTCATACGATCAATAACAAGATAGAAAGTTTCTTTCGGCAGACCTTTTTTTATGGCCGCCGCATCACCAATTTCGACGACCGTGCCCATTTCTTCGTGAGTCAACCCACTGGGAACAACGGGAGCCGCCGGCACGAATTCAGGTGTCGCGCGTTTAGAAGCTTTTTTGGCAGATTTTTTTGTCGCCGCTTTTTCAGGAGCGGGTTTTGTATCTGTTCCTTTCGGAATATAGATACGCAAGTAACCATCTTGCAAAAGAAGAGAATGAAGCTTCTTGCCTTCAGCAACACGTCCATCTTCACTGATCTCGACTAAAATGTAACCGCGCTTGCCGGAAAACTCTTTGATCGTTTTCGCCGTGGCTTCTGTCACACTTTCTTTTTCAGTCGGGCAGTGATGAGTCGGGCAGTAAGATTTTCCGATTTTTTCATAAAGCAGGCGCAGATAGTCGATGATCTCTGTTGTTGTACCTACAGTAGATCGCGAACTCTTCACCGTGTTTTTTTGTTCAATCGAAATAGCTGGCGGAATATTGCTAATGCCTTCGATGTCAGGCTTTGGGGCTTTATTCAAAAACTGTCGAGCATAATTCGACATACTTTCGATGAAGCGGCGCTGGCCTTCGGCAAAAAGAGTCTCGAAGGCAAGCGAAGACTTTCCTGAACCACTGGGTCCACAAATCACTGTCATAGATCCGACAGGAATTTTAACCTCAATGTTTTTTAGATTGTTTTGTTTCACCCCCCAGAGGTGAATATCTTTCATTCAGAGAGATCCTGTTTGTAAAAGTCTGTTGCTTCTTCTGCTTTGCTGGAAGAAAGAGTTGGTTCGGTTCCTTCAACAAACGCCTGACGAATAATTTTTTTAGTAGAAGCTGAAGCCAGTTTTCCAGTATCAGCATCGATATTAGCAAATACGATACCTTCAGGAACCGGGAAAGTCATCTGAGGAAGTCCCTCATGAGCGGCTTTCATGTAATCTACCCATATAGGTAACGCCGCACGTCCACCGACCTCGCCTTTACCAATACTCTTTTCTTTGTCAAAACCCACCCAAACCCCTGTTGCGATTTGTGGGCTGTAGCCGATAAACCACGCGTCATAGTAGTTGTTTGTCGATCCCGTTTTTCCCGCAACCTCACGACCGACAGCGCGAGCTCTTCCACCTGTACCACCAGCATCTTCAACGACACCCTTCAAAAGTGTCGTCATCACGTAAGCAGTTGTGGGGCGAATTAGCTGATCTGCATCTTGGAAGAAGATACTTTCATCTAGTTTCGCGTGCTTAGGATCTTTCTTTTTAAGCTCTTCGACTTTGGCTGGATCGTTCACGATCTCCATATAAGCCTTGCGACGAGTTTCAAATTCGTCGTTGATTGCTTTGATTTCTTTTTCGAAACGAGTGTCCAGGCTCATTGTGTTTAACAATGATTTACCTTGAGCGTCTTCCACCTTGTGAATCAACAGCGGAGAAATTCTTTTTCCAAGGCGACCGAACTCAGCAAATACTTTTGTCATTTCATATAAAGTCACGCTGCTTGAACCCAGTGCCAACGTGAAGTCTGGATTCAGTGGAGAATAGATTCCCAAGCGTTTGGCATAATCCATGGCCCAGGGAACACCAACGTCTTCAATGATTTTCACCGTCGGGATGTTCAATGATTTCACCAAGGCATTGCGGAACATGATATCGCCACCGAAACTTTTCGAGTGGTTGGAAGGTTTCCAGACTTTTGGATCACCTTGTCCCTCTGAATCATCCGCCGCGCCACCTTCTTCATAAACGATTGGCGCATCCATGATCGGAGTTGCAGGTGTGTAGCCTTTTTCTAAAGCCGAGGCATAGACGATGGCTTTAAACGCCGAGCCTGTCTGACGAGGAGCTTGAATTGCACGGTTGAATTCACTTTTTGCAAAACTAGAGCCGCCGACCATCGCGACCACATCTTGTGAATCCTGGTCAAAAGAAATCAATGCGCCTTCTACTAGGGGCTCTTGATCTAACTCTAACGCAACAAACTTATTGAAATCAGGAAGGGCTGCTGTTGGTTTTTTCTTCGCATTCGCTAAACGGTTTGAAGAGAATTTTTCGGCAACAACTTTGACCAAGATCACGTCACCTTTATTCAAAGCCTGTGACGGCTTTTTAATTGCGCCTAAATCATAGCGAACTTCCGTGTCAGGCTTACGAGCCCAAGTCATCGAGTCAATATCAATAAGACCCTGGCCTTCAGGCAGCTTCACCGTCACCAAACCGGTGTCATCATTTACTTCTTGAACTACACCTTGCACAGTGTCTTTCACTTTGATGTACGCTGGAAGAATTCCTTCTTTCGTATCTTTAGGTGGAACGATGTCTGCAAATTTTCCGTCCGGCAGAATAGTTCTTTCAGGAGTGAAGTCGGAAATTAATTTTTTCTGAGTTTCTTTTAAGAACTCTTCAACATCTTCAGCATCAGTGATGTTTTTAATCGGTCCGCGGTAACCTTGGCGTTTATCTAAACCCTTTAGGCCCGCAAGAACTGATTCTTGAGCTGCCAATTGTTTTTCTAGATCTAAGCTTGTGTGAATACGAAGGCCCTTATCAAGAACCATGTCTTCACCTAGCTGAACCACTAAAAGCTGACGAACAGTTTCTAAGAAGAACGGCGCGTATTCTTCGTAGTTTTCGCGAACGAAAACTTTCACGGGTTCTTTGATGGCCGCTTCAGATTCTTCTTTTTTCACGTAACCCACTTCAGCCATACGGCGAAGCACGTAAATCTGACGCTCTTTCGCGCGCACCGGGTTGCGAACCGGGCTATAAGCACTCGGTGCTTTAGGTAAGCCTGCAAGAATAGCAGTTTCAGATAAAGTCAGTTTACTCGCGGGTTTATGGAAGTATGTCTGGGCTGCTTGTTCAATTCCGTAAGCACCTTGCCCGAAATAAATTTGGTTCAAATAAAGGAACAGAATGTCTTCTTTGCTTAAGTTCTTTTCCATCTCGATCGCCAGTAAGATGTCACGAACTTTACGAGTTAAAGTTTTCTCGTCCGTTAAAAGAAGTGTTTTAGCAACCTGCTGTGTGATCGTCGATCCCCCTTGAACGGAACGGCCTGCACGTAGATTGGCTAAAGCAGCACGGAAGATGGCTTGAGGATTGATCCCTTTGTGTTCAAAGAATTGATCGTCTTCCGCTGCCAGAAAGGAGTTCACGACATGTTTAGGAATCTTATCGTAAGGGATAAGTGTTCTTCTTTCGCGAAAGAACTCGCCAATCTTTTTTCCGTGGCGATCATAAACTTGGCTTACCAAAAGAGGTTGATAGTCTTTGACAGTAATCAGTTGTGGAAGACCGGATTGAACGGATTTAACAATAAGGTAGGCGCTAAGAATTCCGATGAGGCCAAGCGCGACAATAAACAGGGCGATCTTTTTTAACACGAGTGGGGGCTCCTTTAATAAGCCCCCATTCTAACAGTGTGACCCGTAAGGGTCTAGGGATACTAGACTAGTCAGAAGACGGGTTACTTCACACCCAAGCTTTTCAACTTTTCTTTTGAGGTCGCAACTTCATTCGTGCAGGACGGGAAGTTTCTTTGGATGCTCGAAATAATGTTGATCTGTGATGAAATCTCGCTTGATGCCTCATCCGCAGTGTCCTCGGCGCTACGCTTAGGAGCAGGGCCTAATGTCATCAAAGATTGATTTGCACGATTCAGTGCCGCAGTCAGACTGGCTTGTTTCGAAGCGAGAGTTTTTAGGTTCTCTTGCATTTTTGTATAAGCCGTCTGCATTTGAGTTTGAGAGCGAGTACCCAAATCAATCACACTTTGTAGGGCGTCTGATTTTTCTTTTAATGAAGACTGTTTCATTTCTTCAAGTTGCGAAGAAGCCAGGTTCAAGCTGTTCTGAATTTCATCATACGATGATTGAAGATCGGCGATCTGACGATTCAATTCGTCTTGTTCTTGCTTCTTGGACTCGTTCAAAGCGATACGTTGTTGATCAAAAGCATCCATACAGTCGTTATAGATGTTGATCAACTCTTGACGTTTCTTTTTAGCCTGAGCGATGTGGTTTGAGCTCGTGCTAGCAGAAACACTTTCATAGGATTTCTTAGCTTCAGTCACGGCCTTCATACACGCGCGTTTGCCGGAAGCATCTGTCATTGCGATGAGTTTCAGAGCTTTGTCGCGTTGTGATTGAGTGACCTGACCACGCAACTTCAGAATATCCGCACCCTTTTTGCGCATCTCTTCTTTAGCTTGGTTTTGGCTGTTATTAAACTCCGCAATACGCTCACGCTCTTTAGAGTCAATTTCAAGTGATTTGGATTTATAGTCTTCTTGAGCTTTAGTTAAAGTCTCTTGGATTTTATCCATCTCTTTTTGATAGTCTTCTTGGATCTGAGCCTTATCGTCGTTGAGTTCTGCCAGCTCTTTTTCTGTGTCTTTGATCTCTTTTTGGATGTTATTTTTTTCAGTGAAGTAGTCGCGACCATTCATTTGCGGACAGGCTTTGCTGATATTTTGCAGTCCTGATGCTGCAGTAGAGGAAAGTCCCAATACAGTTGCAAATGCCGCCGTCGTGTCGAAAGAGTCCTCGCCCGAAGATGCGCCACAAGACTTCGCTTTAGAAATACAGTCTTTAGCAGACCCTAAGCCGGCTTTTTTACAAGCTTCACCAATTTTTTCTTCAGCTCTATCCATTTTATCACGAGCATCGCGACATTCATTATAAGTAGGCGCAGTGAATGGATAACCTGTAGTTTGAACTTGTTGCTGCTGTTGCTGCCCCTGAGAGTTGTTATTATTTTGATTGTTGTTATTTCCATTGCCAGTATTCTGAGCCGAAGCTACAGAGGAAAGCAAAGATGCGGTGGCAATGATGTTGATAAAGATTTTGACAACTGTTCTGTCTGTTGTGCTTGAAATCTTATTCATTTGATTCCTCCCCGATGAAAATAGGTGGTGCAATACCAGTACCAATTATCGGCAGGGATGAACAAAAGGTTTACGTCTCAAATTGAGATGCTAGAGCGGCGCTTTATTAGATTGGATCTGACAAAGCACCGAAGAACTTATCTTATATATTAGACGGCTTGAGCGCTTCCACATTGTGAGCACTTACGGGCTTTAAGTGGAATATTGGAAAGGCACTCAGGACATTCCTTACTATTCGGCGGTGGTGGAGCGTCTTCCTTTTTCAGACGATTTGCCACGCGAACAATCAAAAAGATTGCAAAGGCGACAATTAAAAAGTCCAAAACGACGTTCATGAATAAGCCATAGTTGATAGTGGCAACGCCGGCTTTCTTCGCTTCTTCCAAAGTGCCGTACTGTTGACCATTCAAGGCCAAGAACAGATTTGAAAAATCCACTTTTCCTGCGCCGATACTAATCACCGGAGTCAGAATGTCTGAAACAAACGATGAAACGATCTTTCCGAAAGCGGCGCCGATAATAATACCGACCGCCAGATCCAGAACGTTTCCTCTCATGATAAAGGCTTTAAACTCTTTAAACATCTGTCGAGTCCTTGGTTAGAATTTTGCGACAAGGTTCATTGTCGTTGTTGTCGTTGTGTACTTTCCACCTGCTGGCGGCATATTTTGATATTGTAGTAGGTAAGCCAACTTCAAAGAGAAGATGGAATTTAACATAATGTTCAAAGAAGCTTCTGTGTTTGCCAAGTAAGCATCTGAATCAGTGAAGTTCGGTAGATATTCTACCCAGTACTTAAAGGATAAAGTTTTATCCAAGGCTTTATTGAATTCAGTGTAGGCGCGGCCCAGGTTATCATGTGTGACTCCACCAACAGTTGGAAGAGTTTTTTGGTAACGATAACCGGCCTCAAATGTCCAAGTCATCTCGTCGGCTTTGATAAGGAAGTATTTAAGACCGGCGTCTGTTGAGTCCCTTTGCAAGTAACCGTTAAAGATATCACTTTCTGATTTTTGTCCCACGTAAAGACTGAGGTAGTCCGTCAATTGGTGCTCAAAACGAACGCCGATTTCCCAGTTGCGGGCGCTTTCAACACCTAAAGAATTTGTTTTCAGGTATCGACCAAAAGCGGCATAAAGATTTTTATCTACGGTGTATTCTGTTTTTGCTTTCGCGTTGTAGCTTTCAGAATCGTTGTTACCGCTGACGACAATCGCACCAGCCTCTGCTTCGCCTTTCCAAGGTGGTGGCGGGTTTTCTTGTGCCATCACAGAAACAGAAAATAAAAATGCCAAACTTGTAAGCGTGAAACGTACTGCATTCATTGTAAATTCCCTTCGATTTAGACTTAACTTTAGTTTCAATTCACAATGACACCAAGAAAAATTTGATGAGTACGCGAAGAATTTCTGATAGCTTCTTTGCCGAGGTTTGTTGAAGTGCAAAAAGGTTTTAATTCCGACATCACCGTGCGTGGACAAAAATATCATGTGCAAACAGAAGACTGGGGTTTACAGAATCCTTTTCTAGTGAGCCGTATTTTCTGTAATGGCGCTGTGATGAAAACTATCAAAACACCTTATGATTCCGTTCTGCGTACGGGTTCCAACCAAAGTGAAGAGGCCATAAAACTGGCTCTGCGTCGTCAACACTCGACGATTATTGATACTTTGATGGCTGGAGGAATGCCTTAATCCGGCGAAAAGTTTCAATTAGGTACAAAACCTCGACTTCCGGCGAGTATTCATCCCAGTCACTCTTTCATAAGATAGAGGGATGATTGAATTCTCTCATGTTTACAAGACTTATCCCGGCCCGGTTCACGCTTTAAAGAATGTCGATTTGCGCATCGACAAAGGTGAATTCGTTTTTCTTACCGGTCCGAGTGGTGCGGGTAAAACAACTCTTTTTAAAATGATTTCTGCATACGATGTTGCGACATCCGGTGATGTTAAAGTGGCGGGCCATGACCTAGTTTCAATCAAAGAAGGTCAAATTCCTTTATTTCGAAGAAAGATCGGCGTGGTCTTTCAAGATTTTAAACTTCTTAAAGACAAAACTATTTTTGAAAACGTAGCACTTCCTTTAGTGGTCCGTGGCGACAAGACCCCAGCCATTACTCGTCGTGTATCTGAAGTTTTAGAGCAAGTGGGATTAGCCCACAAACATGATCAGTATCCGGATTTTGTTTCAGGTGGTGAGCAGCAGCGCACGGCGATCGCCCGCGCCATCATTCATCAGCCAGGTGTTCTTATCGCCGATGAGCCGACAGGGAATTTAGATCCGAGACTCAGTGAAGAAATTATGGATCTTCTTGAGAGAGTCTGTGCTCAAGGCACGACAGTCTTTGTCGCTACTCACGACCATGAAATGGTAAAACGTCGCAACAAACGCACCTTGGAACTTCGCGACGGAATGATTGTGGGAGACAAGAAATGAGATCTCCACAAAAAAATTGGGCTCTAAAAATTTCTACACTGATTGTTGTGACAGCCTGCTTCGCTGTTATGGGGTCAGGTCTTCTTATCTCTCAAAACTTCAGAAATATTCTGACGTTGTGGGGGGAAGACGTGCAAATGACGGTTTATCTTTCACAAGACCTTTCGGATCAGGGTCGTCAGTTTATCGAAAACAAACTCAAAGAGACTGGTAAAGTCGGTGCCATTCACTTGGTAAATCAAGAAAAAGCTTTGAATGATTTTCGTGCGCAAATGGCAAGCTACGCTCCGGACATTTCTCAAGATGAAGAGCTTTTGAAATTGATTCCGGCAAGTCTTCAAGTCAGTTTAGCACCTAACGTCAGTACATCGGATCAGATGCAGGTCCTCAAGTCGCTCGCAGCCGAAGTCAAAGGGCTAGAGGGAGTTGATGAAGTTAGCTACGGTCAAGATTGGGTTGAAAAATACGCGTCTCTTGTCACAACGATTGAAACGACTTTATCTTTACTAGGGTTCGTGATTTTGGCTGCGGCTCTGTTTGTGATCTCCAATGCGATTCGTGCTTCGATTCAAAGTCGAAAAGATGAAATCGTCGTCTTAGAAATGATCGGTGCAACGGCGGGAATGATTCGCAAACCTTTTATGGTGGAAGGGGCTATCTTAGGATTTAGCTCCTCTATATTTGGCCTGGTTTTCTGTCTTTTATTATACACGGGTCTTAAAGGCTTTTTGGTTACCAAACTTAGTTTCTTACAGCTAGGTGAACACATTCACTTCATCAGTTACCCGGCCCTTTTCCTTTTTGTCGTCGGGGGCACTTTCTTAGGTGCGCTGGCTTCCTATCTTTGCGTTCGTCGCCTTAACGACGGATATGCAGGAAGTCGGGTGTAGGTTTGAAGCTCTTTCAACTGTTCTTAGCAATAATCCTTTCGGCGGCGATGGCAACCACGGCGGTGGCGTCGACGGAGGCGGATTCTATTGCTAAAGACTTTGAAACTCAGAAAAAGAAACTTGAGGACGCAGAACTTAAGCAGCGCCAAGTCCTTTCCGCGCTTTATCAGCTCAATAAGAAAATCAAAAAGATCGTTATCGAAAAAGGGGATCTGTCTCAACAGCGCGCTTTCTTAGAGGTCAATATTAAAAACCTCTCTCAAAAAGTCGATGAGTTGGATCAACGCTCAAAATCGCAGAAAGCACTCCTCGCCGAAAGGTTAAGAGCGATCTATAAACTAGGCGGCCCTTCGGTCGCACGTTTTCTGTTTTCATCAAATAGTTCAGCATCTTTGGAAAGAAATCTTAAGATCTTAGGGATTGTAGCGGCCCGCGATCTAGATCTTATAAAGAACTACGGACGCGATCTTAAAGAACTGCAAAATAAAAAGAAAATGTTAGCGCAACGTTTGGAAAGCCTTAAGTCTGTTGAAAACAAAATCGTCGCGCAAGAAAAGCAATTTCGCAAAGAACAAGAGCTTAAAGGCAAACTTCTTGATGGCATTCGCAAAAGCAAACTATTCGCGATCAACAAGATCAACGGTCTTCGTGAAAAATCTTTGCAGTACAATATTGAAGACGCCGGACTTTTTGACCTTCTGTTTAAACCCTCTTTCGCAGATCAAAAAGGCGCCTTGCCTCAGCCACTTCCAGGTGTAGTTACTCGGAAATTTGGACTTATGAAAGGGGAGGATCATCCCTATACTATTTCTCATAAGGGAATTTTCATTTCCGCAGCTAAAGGAAGTCCGATCAAATCTGTTTTTGAAGGTCGTATTTCTTATGTCGGTGAACTGCCCGGATTTGGCACGACATTGATTGTGGATCACGGCGATCACTACTACACCGTTTATTCTCACGCTGAAGAAGTAAAAGTTGGCGTCGGTGATGAGATCACCCAGTCGCAGGTCATTGCCCAGGTGGGTGAGCCGACTCGCGAAAGCAACCCTGGTTTATATTTTGAAATTAGACATTTTTCCGAACCCTACGACCCGCAGCAGTGGATGAAAGGACTCTAAAACACTATGCAATCGATTAAACGTTACTGGAAAACCTACATCCTCGGATTCGTTCTTTTATTAACAATTTTTATTATGGCTGAAACGGGTTTTCAGGTTCGCGCATTCGCTCAAGAGCGTTATGCGGATTTGCAAAACTTTTCGAAAGTTTTAAATCTTATTCAGCAATATTACGTAGAGCCGGTAGACACTAAAAAATTAGTCTATGGGGCTATTAAAGGGATGTTGCGTGAACTTGATCCTCACACGAACTTCATGTCTCCTGACATCTTTAAAGATTTTGAAACTGAGACAAGCGGCGAGTTTGGCGGACTGGGAATTGAAATTTCCATTCAAAATGGTGTCTTAACTATCATCTCTCCAATTGAAGATGCGCCTGCGTGGGAAGCCGGAATCAAAGCCGGAGATAAAGTGATTGCAGTCGATGGACATAGCACGAAAGGTGTCAGCTTAGTTGAAGCCTCGCAATTGATGCGTGGAAAACGTGGTAGCAAAGTCATTCTTCGTGTCGTGCGTGAAGGTGAAGAAAAACCTCGCGATATCACGGTGACTCGTGGAAGTGTAAAAATCAAATCTGTGAAATACACGGACTTGGGCGATGGATTTGCTTACGTGAAAATCACAAGCTTTATAGAAAATACGGCGAAGGATTTACAAAAAGCGATTGAAAAACACATGAAAGAAAATAACGGTAATACCGCGGGACTTCTGATTGATTTACGTAGAAATCCGGGTGGATTGTTGGATCAAGCGGTGAAAGTCAGCGATATGTTCTTAAAAGAAGGAACTATCGTAAGCACCATTGGTCGCAACAAAAATGACAAAGAAGTTGCGGTGGCGACTCGTCGTGGTCAGTACACGAACTTCCCCGTTGTGATTTTAGTCAATGAGTACACGGCAAGTGCTAGTGAAATCGTTTCCGGCGCGCTTCAAGATAACAAACGTGCCTTGATTGTTGGTCAAAGAACTTTCGGAAAGGGCTCTGTTCAGTCTGTTATTAAATTAGGTGATGGCAGTGGTTTGAAATTAACGGTGGCTCGTTACTACACTCCAAGTGGCGTTTCGATCCAAGCAGAAGGAATCCATCCTGATATCGAGATTGATGACGTGGATCCCGAAGCATTCTCTAAAGCCGTCGTAAAATCGCAAACAACTCGCGAAGGTGACATCGCTGGGCACTTAAAAGGCGACCGCGAAAAAGCCGCAGAGAAACTTGACACAAAACAAGGAACTGAAGAAGGCGCCCTTGCTTGGTGGAAAGATGTGGGTTCTAAGAAGGAAGAAAAGCTTTCTCCGCGCGAAGCATTATTTAAGCGAGATTATCAGGCATATCAGGCATTTAGCTATCTTAAGGCATGGGGTACTCTGAAGGCCTTGACGCGCTAGTTATTGCTTCTGAAAATTAGAGGCCCTACTCTACGCCCACTACAAGATGTGGCAGGCAGAGGGGGCCTTTCATGTTGAAGGTGATTGCTTCAATTCTATTATTCTCATCCATGGCGTCGGCTGAATTCGTGGGCTTTTCTCACGGAAATGAATTATCGGCGACGGCCATCTCTGGCACAGTCAAAGTTATCTGCAGTGGTTTTAACGGAAGCGGCTCTGCTATCTATACTTGCCGTGACATGGCTTTAAACCCAGCGGCTTATGATCATTTCGTAGGTCCTCAAGATTCTCGCACGGATCGTGTTGAGTTGGTGGCGACTCATGCTGACGGCTCGTCTCGTTCAAAGACTGCAGAGTACGACGGATACCGCGGCAAAAGCAAAGAGGCTTTCAATCTTTGGATTTCAACGATCTTTCAAAAGCCTTTGTTGGAAGCGGGAGTGAACACGATTCGCTACCGAATCTACAGCCGTAACATCGAACCAATGGCAGAAGGAACTTTTGTTGCGAACGTAAAACGAGGTGCTCCTCGCCAATGTCCTACAGCTCAGTACACATCCTCGGATATTAACGATTGCAATTCACAATACTCAATCTGCCAGAGATATTTCGAAGAATATAATAACTGTCAGTAATAACGGACATACAGGACTGCATTACTATTTAGGCCAGTCTCTTGAACTGAAGATTGTTGCTCCCTAGATTTCACTTTTGAATGGGATCAGGAGCTTAACTATGTCTTCATCAGAAAAACCACTTGTTATCAAACGTCAAAGCCGCGATCCCTGGAGGCTCGAAAACCCCTCGAAAGAAGGCGTGATCAATCAATGCCGCGATCTTATAGAGGGTTTACTAAAACTCAATGCCGATGTTCCCGAAGAAATGACAGTGACAGTGATTCCCGGTGATAGAACCACCACTTTCAAAGTGGACTGCTGTCAGCAGAATATGGCCCGACTCATCGGTAAAAACGGAAAAACTATTACGAGCATTCGCAACATCGTCACGGCTATCACTTCCAAGTACGGTCTGAGAGCCATTGTCGATATACCGTTTTATCCTCAAGATTAATTAGCGGGGATCCCATTTCTTTTCAGTGTATCCCGGGCTTTAGACAGCAGACTTTCCCTGAAAGAATAATTCGATGGATTCTTTTCTGCAAGAACTTGGGCATCTAAGATTGCGTAAGCAAAATGCAAAGGTGTTGTGCGGGATTTTTTAATACGTGCTAATGCCATCTTATTAGCACTTTCCATGTCACCATTTAATACGGCACCTTGAAACAAAAGGTCTTCAAGTCGTACGTCAACTTTCGTATTGGCGAACATCAAATTTTTTGTGAGCTGTGGAAAGTGGGACTTCGTTTTAATACTTTGAACAAGATTCAAACCGACTTTTGCAACGGAAATCCCGTGCGCCCATCCGCTCTTCTGTGCATATTTCAACGTACGCTGAAATGACAGGTAAGATTGTTTATAAAAGCCAAATTTAAACTGCAAATGAGCCAGCTCTAAATACGTCACGGCTGCGCGAGCCATGAATTTATTTTTTACAGCGATCAAGAGGCATTTGCGAAAAGCCGTTTTAGCCATGTGAAAGTTGCGAAGATGGGCATGGATCCGGCCATAACAAAAATGAAAGTCGGCCTCTAAAGACAATGAATTCGTGGATTTTAAAAAACCTTGAGCTTTTTCGAGATGTAAAAGTGCGACACTTAAGCTGCCCGCCTGTTCTTCTCGGAAGGCAGACAAAATATAGCATTTTGTCAGAGCCCGTGGGTCATTCAAAGTCACCGCAAGGTCGTGGGCTTTTTGTAAATAGAAGCGGCTAGCCCGCATTTGTCCGACATGAAGAGTTGCGGCACCCATCTGCAAAAAAAGACCTAAAGCTTGCGAGCTGGGAAGTTCTTCACTTTGAAATGAACGTAACATTCTTAAGTAGCTGCTCCAGCTGTCGGTAACCCGAACGAATTGCAAATACGAATCTTGTAAAAGCTCCTCAAGCAAAGGGTTGTGAGGGCGCATCTTAAAGCTTTCGCTATTTTTAATAAGCTGTTCAGTAGGAACTTCGAGGAGCGCGGCAAGATTGGTCAGCAGCTCAGAGCGAATTCTTCGAGCAGTGCGGTTTGACCAGCGCTGAACCGTCTTTGTGGAGATATGCAGTTTTTCGGCTACCGCTGTTTGCGACAGACCTTTTTCTCGAAAGAGACTGTTGAGAGTATCATGACAGAGCGAAAAGGATTCGGTAGCCACGGGATCACCTGATTATGGGCACTGAATAGCGAATTCGGTATTAGCAATTACAAATGAGTTGTTAATATTTTCGCCTTGAACCAATACGGACTGTCCGTCTTTTCTAATAGATAGAAAATAATTTCCATCAACTTCAGCAATACGAACGTGGCCACCAGAAACCGCGCCTTCAAACACATAGCTGGCGATGTCGGCACGCGGATGAACTTCTGGAAGAAGGTCTACGATCGTGCCATTGATTGAACATTGGGGATAAGAAGCAAAAGCATTTACTGAAAAAAGAGTGATTACAGCCATCAAAGATTTCATAAGATCTCCTGTTGGCGCGGAAGCTAACGCGACTAGACTAATAAGTAAAATTCATTAAATTCAATATAATATTAAGTAATACTTAATCTATGGAATTGAATTTAAACCATTTAAAATACTTTATATCAGCGGCAAAAGCTGGCGGCTTGGGCGCTTCAGCGAAAGCTCATAATGTCAGCCAGTCCGCAATTAGCCAGGCAATTCGCAAGCTTGAAGAGTCCTTGGGGTGCGATCTTCTCATCCACAGCCGCAATTCTTTCAAACTCACAAAAGAAGGCGAATACCTTGTAGAAAATTCAGAAAGCATTTTTAAGCAAATCGATTTTCTTAAAGATCAGATTCAAAGCCTCAATAGTGAAGTCGCGGGAAGAGTCACGCTTGCCACTTCTTCCACGGTGGCGCAATTTCTTCTGCCCTCCCTATTGAAGGATTTAAAAACACGTTACCCGAAGATTCAACTGCACGTGACGATCGGGGACGTCGCATTTATCGTAGGTGAAGTAAAAAGCGGTCGCGCGGAACTGGGTATCGTCATTGATGATGGTCACTTTGCGGGACTAGAAAGAAAGCTCCTGAGGGAAGGAAGTTTTGCCTGCATTACCAGTGCAGAAATCAAAGCGTCTTTTAAAAAGCCAGAGTTCCTGGTCACGCGCGAAAGCCCCGGTGTTGAAGAGTTACGCCAGGTTTACAAAAAGAGGTTCCACAGCGAGCCTGCCATTGGCGTAGAGGTCGAAAGCTGGGAAGCGATTGTTTCAATGGCACAAATGGGTTTAGGCGTAGGCTTTATCCCCGAGTTCATTTTGGATTATCATTCTAAGGTCAAAGTGATCCCGCAGCTTGAGGAGTTAGGCAAAAAGATTCGTTACAAAATGTACGTCGTTCATAAAGGAGCGCATCAGCTATCCCGTCAGGCTGACGCATTTTTGGAAGTCTTGCCCGAAAAATAAAAAAGGCTCCCAGGGGGAGCCTTTTTTATTTCAGATTTGAGGGTCAGCTTAGTTGCCTTCTTCTTTCAAAGAACCAGCCGGTACTTCTTTAACCTTTACTGATTTTTTCAAGAAATCGATCACTTTTTCTTCTGTGATCATGTAAGTCAAACGGCTTGCTTGCTCTGGACGACCATAGAATTCACGGATGCGTGCTTCTTCGATGTTCGTTTGTTGAGCATACTCTTGAAATTTAGCATCAAGATCTTCTTTCTTCGCGAACAAATCGTGTTTCTTCGCAATAGTATCAACTAAGAAAGAAGATTGAATCATTTCCGCCGCAGTTTTTTCGAAATCACTGTCCCATTTATCAACGTAAGAAGCGAAATCATTCGGACCCATGCCTTGTTCAGTCATGCGTTTTTTGAAGTCTTCAACCAAAGAAGCTTTTTGTTCTTTCAACAAAGATGGAGGAACTTCAACTGGGTTTTCTTTAACCAAAACTTTCAACAGACGGTTTTTGAAAGCGTCGTCGATACGTTTTTGTTCAGTTTGTTCAAGATCTTCTTTGATCGTCTTTTTCAAAGCTTCTAGATCGCTGGGACCGCCCAAAGTTTTGATGAACTCGTCGTTCAACTCAGGCAATACTTTTGCTTTGATTTCGTTCAAAGTAACTTTGAATTCTACCGGTTTACCTGCAAGGTCTGCAGAGTGGTATGGATCTGGGAATTTCAAAGAAAGAGTTTTAGTCTCTCCCGCTTTCATTCCTACGATGCCTTCTTCAAAACCTTCGATGAATTGTTTTGCGCCCAATTCAAGGTGGTGGTTTTTGCCAGAACCGTTTTCAAGTGGCGCGCCACCCATGAAGCCTTCGAAATCGATAACTGCGATATCACCCATTTTAACAGCGCGACCTTCAGTCACTGTCTCGAAAGTAGCACGTGAAGAACGGATGTTTTCCAAAACTTGATCTACTTTTGCATTATCAAGTTCGAACTTTTCTTTTTCTACTTCCAAACCTTCGTACTTTTTCAAAGTGATTTCAGGGCGCACGTCAAAGTTTGCAGAGAAAGAGAAGTCTTTGTTCTCTGTTGGATCAGCGAATTCAAATTCTGGATAGCTGATGGGCTCAAGTTTGTGTTCGCTCAATGCCATCGCGTAGTGTTTTTGAACAAGTTCTTGGACAACGTCTTGTTTTACGCGGTCACCGTAAATGCTTTTGATTGTTGCCAAAGGCGCTTTACCTTTGCGGAACCCTTTGATTGTTACGTCTCTTTGGATGCCAGAGTAGATTTTATTGAAAGCTGATGCCACGGCAGCCGCAGGAACTTCGATGCTCAATTTGCGGGAAAGATTAGAGACTTTTTCTACATTCGATTTCATGTCTTTTTCTCCTAATATAAAAACCGATGGATATTAGAAGAGTCCCTGACTGAAGGCAACGCTATCGCACCGCGTAATGCCTATATTTCGGAGGTCAGCGACACTCTTAGAACGTATGAAGCAAGAGATTCACTTTGTGACCGGAAAAGGGGGCGTGGGAAAGTCGGTTGTCGCGGCGGCCCTGGCTCTCAAGAAAAGTCGAGAGGGAAAAAAGGTCCTTTTAGTCGAACTAGGGGATCAAAGTTTCTATAAAGACTTTTTTGATCTTCCGGACATTGGCTTTAAGCCTACTGAAATCAAAAAGAATCTATCCGTCGCCTTGTGGACCGGGGAAGCCTGTTTGCAGGAATACGCACGCCATCTGATCAAGGTGGAAAGTCTGGCAAAACTCTTTTTTGAAAACGCCGTTATGCGCGCGTTCATCAACGTGGCCCCGGGTCTTCCCGAACTTGCGATCCTAGGTAAAGTAACCAGTGGGCCTCGACAGCACGGACCTCCGTTGCCGTTTGATGTTCTTGTCGTTGATGCATTTGCAACGGGTCACTTTATTGCGCTTTTGGAGGCGCCGAAAGGCATGGCGCAAGCCGTGCAGTTTGGTCCGATGGGAGAGCAAAGTCGTAGTATCGATGCATGTCTTCGAAACTCAGATCTTTCTAAATACCATATTGTCACTTTGCCTGAAGAGCTTCCGGTCAAAGAAGCAACGGAACTTTTGCAAAGACTGAAGGCAGAGTTTTCAATTGAAGCAAGCCTGATTGTGAATAAGATGGTGCAAACCTCTATTTCCGAAGCAGAGCTCAAAAACACCCAGAACGAAAATTCCGATTTAGGAAAATTTGCCGAATACCTTGAGCATCAGATCACCCATCAAAAAGAAATGTGGAACAAAGCACAAGCCAAAGCCGCTGCGATGAAAGCAGTACCACTTTTTTTTGAAACCGATCCGTGGACCCTCGTAGAAAAAGTGGGGGACACCTTATGAGTCTAGAGATATTTAAAAACACCCAAGTGCTCATTTGTGTTGGCAGCGGGGGAGTGGGGAAAACTACCGTTGCGGCTTCATTGGCCGTGATTGCGGCAAAAGAAGGAAAGAAAGTCTTGGTTCTCACCATTGATCCGGCTAAGCGCCTGGCGCAAACTTTGGGTATCGAAGGAACCAAAGACATCACCAAAGTTCCCAACCAAAATTTCAAAGGCGAAATTTACGCCTCGGTCATAGATCATAAAAAGACATTTGATGATTTTGTGGCCAGAGCAGCTAAGAAAAGTGAAGCCGTTCAGAAAATTTATCAGAATCGTCTTTACCAACAGCTTTCAACAAACCTCAGCGGCTCTCAAGAATTCACGGCCCTTGAAAAACTTTATTCCGTCTATGAATCAAAACAATTTGATTTGATTATTTTGGATACGCCACCGACGAAACATGCGATTGATTTCCTGCAAGCGCCGCAAAAGTTGTCCGCTTTGTTCAACGAAGGTGTCGCGAAATGGTTCCGTGATCCTGAGGGAAAAAAGTCCGGCTTCTTTGGACAGCTTTTACAGACAGGAACACGCCAAGTTCTAAAAATTCTTGAAACACTGACGGGTTCTAACTTTATTCGTGAACTTGGAGATTTCTTCCTCAATATCGAACAATGGCAAAGTCAGCTTTTAAAAAGAACGGTCGATGTGCATCGTATGCTCGTTTCGCCGACAACTCATTTTTGTCTGGTGACGGCGTTTGACCAAGCGAAACTAAAAGAAGCGGAGTACTTCTCTAAAGAGATCAAAAAAGGCGGCTATCATCTGACGACGGTGGTTTTGAATCGTGTTTTTCCTTATTGGCTAGACCTCCGTTCGGCACAGAAAGATCAAAACGGGCATGAAGAACTCCTTCGCTTGTACTCACAAATGCGAAGCTACTACAATCAGAAGGAAGTCCTTTATTCAAAGTTTGAATCCAGCATAAAGAAAGACGCGCGGGTCTTTCGTATTCCTGATTTGGTAAAAGATATTTCTGACTTAAAAGGACTTGAAGAATTAAGTGCGTTGATCGTCGAAGGGGAAAAGAGAGCATGAAAAAATATTTGATCCTTTTACCGTTCATGCTTGCGGGGTGTGCAACTATTTTAGGTAAACGCTCTGCCACCGAAGACGAACAAGCCGTCATCCTTGCCAAAAGAGCGGCTGAAGAAGCCGAACTTAAAAATGCGGAAAGAGTTCTTGAAAAAGGAAGATTCAAAGAGGCGCAGATTCTTTTTAAGGACTTCTATGGTCGTCACCAACAATCTTCTTTTTATCAAGCGGCACGCTTGGGTGAAGCAGAAGCATTGGACGGCATGGAAGAATATCAACAAGCGGCTTCTCTTTACCGCGACGTTTACTTGCGCACAATTCAAAGTCAGCCACAAATAGCTGCTTTAGCTTTGTACAAAATGTCTTTCACCTACGAAGCCTTGGGCGATGATGAAAAAACAATCGCGGCGCTGCTGGATGCAAGAAAGCTCAGCGAGCATTTACCTTTGGAAGTGGCCGAAGCTGAAATTCCCGCGCGCTTGGCAGCGATCTATGGTCGTCAGGGACGTGAACAAGAGACCGTGGATTATCTTGGACAGGCCGATAAGGGAATTGCGAAGGTACTTCAAGAACAGCGTCCGCAACTTCAACCAGGATGGTTGGCGAAAACTTATTTCCAGATGGGCCTTGTCTCGACAAACCAGATTTCTGAAGAAAACTTTTCGGAGTTCGCACAAGGTCAAAGATGGATTCAGGTGTATTTATTTAAGGCTATGAAGCAAAACGATGAAACTTGGTCGCTGCGTGCGCAAGAAGAGCTTCAAAACGTGTATCGCGATTTATTTACATTAGTAGAGTCCTCAAAAAATCGTGACGTACAAAGTCGCTTGGGTGGGGATCTTTTAGACTTGATGGATCAAGCGGAGCTTTATAAGCCTATTCTTGGCCAGAAAGAAACGACGTACGAGAAAAACTTTTTCGGCTATCTAGCTGAAGTTAGAAAGAAATTAGATAATGTTTTATACGGCAGTGGCGAAACGATGTCGCTCACTGAAGAATCACAACGATTGAACAGCATCAAACGAGCAGGGCGAGTCAAACCCGACTCTCTCTTGCCAGAGGAACAGAAGTCGCCTATACCTCTTCCTCCCAAAGTTGTTCCTGAAGAAGATCCTAATCTGTAGGAAAAGATCGAAGGAGAAATTCCATGGCGAAACTCACGCTACATAAACAAACTCTCGCCAACATGAATGAAATTTGCGCTTGGTTTTCTTCAAAGACGGCGAATCTTTCATATCCTATTTATTCAAGTTACGACATCCGCGATTCTGGATACAAAGTGTCTAACGTTGATGCGAATATCTTTCCAGCGGGGTTTAACAACATCTGCCCAACGGACAAAGAGACTTCGATTGCGTTGATGAATAAGTACATTGTGAAGCACTATGGTGCCGATGTGAAAAGCATCATGCTTGTGACAGAAGAGCACACGAATAACGCTTTCTATTGGGAAAACGTACACACGATCCGTAATCTCATCGAAGCAGGTGGTCGCACCGTGAAGGTTGCAATTCCTCGCGAATTGCCGGAGCCGTTGAAGCTGACAAGTTCCGCAGGTAACGAAGTAATCGTGCACTCTGCTTTGAAGGACGGGGAGCTATTAAAAACTTTCAAGCCCGATCTTATCATCAGCAACAACGACTTCTCTGAAGCTTATGAAGAATGGGCAAAAACCGTCACGGACTTCCCAATGAATCCACCGCGAGAGCTAGGGTGGTATCAGCGTAAGAAAAGCACTTACTTTAAGTATTACAACGAACTTGTAAATGAATTCGCAGCAATCACTAAGATTGATCCGTTCTTACTTCGTGTGGAAACTGAACTTTTCGAGCACTTTGATATCGGTGATGAAAAAAGCCGTGAAGAGCTTGCCGCCAGAGTGGACGCGATGCTTGCACACTTAAAAGCGGAATATCAAAAGCGTGGAATCACTCAAGAACCTTTTGTGTTCGTAAAAAACAATGCTGGCACTTATGGCTTAGCGGTGATTCGTGTGGGTTCGGGTGCGGAAGTTAAAGAGTGGTCTTACAAATCTCGCAAGAAAATGAAAGCGGCAAAAGGTGGGCGCGACGTTGAAGAAGTGATCATCCAAGAAGGCATTCCTTCTGTGGTTCAAGCCGACGGCGCCAGTGCGGAGCCTGTGATCTATATGATCGGTAGCGAGCTTGCCGGAGGCTTCTTAAGAACGCATGCAGAAAAAAGCTCTACAGACAGCTTAAATAGCCCAGGAGCGGTTTACAAACGCCTCTGCGTTTCGGATTTAGCGATCAATACGCCGGGATGCCCGCAAGAAAACGTTTATGGTTGGACAGCGAAGTTAGGGTTGTTAGCGATTGCTCACGAGGCTCAAGAGCTGAATGCCGTTTTCAAAGGATATCAGCCCTCAAGTATGTGCGATAAAACGTAAGATTAGAAACAAGCGGGCGGTTCAATTTCCAATTGACCCGCAGCTGTTAAGCTTACGATCGTATCTGTGCCGTACGGTTTAGGATTAAATTGTACGGAGTTGTTCAAAGGATTTCTGCAGGCCGCGCCACCTAGGCCCAAGGCACGCAAATTCAAGTCTGTATCAAACTCAAAAAAGCTTTCCACAGATTTTTGCATGAATGGATTCCAGAAGGATGAATATGTCACGCCGGCGTAATTGATTTGCAATTGCTCCGTCAGTCTTAAACTTCCCTTCACCACAAGCGGAGCGCCATTGTCATGGAAAGTCCATTCAGTACCTGAAACAGTGAAGCGTCCCTTCTCGGAGCTGTACTCCATGAATGGAAGAGCGCATTCCGTTTGAGCTGCGAAATCCGTCGCGACACGAAGAGATTTCAATTTTCCAGAGCCTTGGAAAGTCGCTTCACCCAAATCCATGTCGGATTGGAAGCACACGAATTTAACACCATTTAGTTCAAAGGCCTGTTCGCCCGCAAGGACCGCTTTTTCTAGAACCGAGTCAGCATGGAACTGGATCGAGTTCGTCGTCCATGCTCCCACTGTATTGGCAGAACCCAAAGACAACAGAACACCATTATAGCTGTAAGTTGTGAAGTGAAGCTCTTGAAGGATTGACACGTATTCCGGAATCGTCAGGCTCGCAAATTTATTCGCATGAACAAGTCCGTTAAACATGCGAATTCGTTCGGACGTCATTTCATTCGTGCGGGAATTCATGAATTCACGATAGACAATCTCGTGAAGCACTAAAGCCGCAAGTTGATTGGTGTCGAGTTTGTTCCAAAGATCGGTGTTAATGATGTAGCGATACTTATTAAGAACCGATGGGTTTCTTTGGAAAACCACTTGCTCCAAGCGACAAGCCTGCGGAAGAGATACATAACCCAGGTCCGGAGTTTGTACGATTTCTGTAGAAGGACTTAAAGCTGTGGATTCAGAAAAGAACTCTTGCGCCCACGCGCGGTACATGTTCGCTCTCTTTGGATCCAACTTTTCAAAGCGAGAAATCAAGTCATAAACTTTTTCGATCACGCCAAACTGTTTGGAAAATACAATGGTGTAGCCGTCACGCTGTTGAGCTTCGTAAAGATCAAGAACTTGCGGAGTCCGGTCGCTACAGAATAGCGCAAATCCGGCATTCCCGCGGTCATACCAATTGTTAGCCCACGCAGACGAAGTAATAAGCAAGGAAAGTGTTAGTAGTTTTAGAAGTTTCATTTGCCCACCTTCGTGACGGGGAATAGTTGCACATTCAAGTTGTAAACATCCGTTTTAGGTCCTTGAGTCATCAAGGTCGCCATTTTACGGCGGAAGTTGCGAATCAATCTTTTTGCTTCCGGAATTTTTTTACGATTCATCGGGAAGGTGATGGACGTTACGTCACGCAAATCCAAAGGAATGCGGTCCATGTTATCCAAAACTTGCGTGATGGATTGTTTATGCGAACGGCGCAAAGATTCAGAAGGAATGTTATGTGTTGTCTCAAGCTGTTTCTTGGTGACCGTGAATTTTCCATCTTCAACAATCAGAAGACCAAGTCGGCACAGGCGATCAATTGCCGCACTAGCGACTTCCAAAGGAATGTTCAGGCGATCGGCGATCCAGTTTGCGTTGGGTTGGAATGTTTTAACAGGAACCAATGCAAGAATAGCGAAGTGATACCAATCACAGATCACTCCAAATTCATCTTCTTTCAACTGGCCTTCAGGAAGAAGTGTTTTAACTTTGCGCTTATCAAATTCGATCAGATTTTTTAGATGCTCAAAATCAGTGTCCGCCATGCCTAGGCCCTTGATAACTTGACGGCCCACGGCTTGGGTCATGATGCGGCGACCATTGATATAGTCACTCAAACGGCTGGAAGGAATGCCCAGGATTCTTGCGAATTGAGCATTGGTTAGCTCCGGCGAACTGGATCTTCGGCGTTGGTATTCGTTCAATAAAAATTCTGAGGTCTTGTTCATGGGGAAGGTTAAATACCAATAGTTTATAGTCAGTCAAAGGTGAAATAAGCCTGGGAAAACAGAGCCTTTATCGCGTTGGTAATTACCGTGTTTTAAGATTTTTTCATCCTCTCAAAGTGGGATGAAAGAAAATTTTTCATTGTTTTTATGGTGTTGCGGACATGCAGGACTATAGACCAGAGAGGAAAAATTCAGAGGACCTCAAGGGTTCGCATGTTATCCTACAGGGAAGAGGGATAGCAAAATTATGAGAAAGTTTTACGGTGTTTTTGCGTTGTTCGTGCTTTGCTTCGCATTCGGTTACGGGCACATGCAGTTCCATACAGATGAATCACAAATCCATAGAGATCCCGCCGCTATCAGAAATAATTTCGACTTTTCACATCTTCGTGGCGACAAACTTCAAGAAGCGGTTAAGCAACGCTTGTTGACCGGTCTTGAGTTTCGCAAAACGCAAAACGGTGCTGGTATTGGTTTAGGCCATTTCGTTTTCTTAAACGACAGCGGCGAAAAAAGATTAGCGTGTCAGGAATTCGGAAAAGTGTCGATCAGCTTTGAAGCCGAAGGCGTTTCTGTCGCAGGTGATAAACCTTTGATGGAAGTTGAAGGTCGCTGTGAGTTTTCGCCTGATATGTCTAAGATTAACCCGCTGAATGTGCCAGTAGCAAAAATTATTGGAGAGCGCCCCGGTGATGGCGAGTTTCAATTCAACGAAGGTTCGATGATCACAGTTCGTTTTACCAATCTTCCTGAAGAATGGCCCCGCACATGGCTTTTGAAATCAGTGAAGCTTGTGAATGAAAGAGATTCAGAGGCTTTGGTGATTGAAAGCGATGAAGTGGCAAAATACCTAGGTCATCCAATGGTGTTTGCCTGGTAGTTTTAAATAGTTTTGAAAAATAAAAAACCCCTCTTGAAATCTCAAGAGGGGTTTTTCTTTTTGTGAAATACTAATTCTTAGATATGTGCTTTCGCAATTTCAACGAAAGTACGAACCATCACGCCAGAGGCACCTTTTTTAGGGCAGTATGGAAGACGGTTGCCTACCGCCCAGCCAGTGCCGGCGATATCAAAGTGAGCCCAAGGAATACCTTCACCCACGAACTGCTCTAGAAACGCTGCAGCTGTCGCAGAGCCTGCGCCTTTACCTGCAGAGATATTAGAAAGATCCGCGTAAGTGCCCTTCATGTCTTTCACGTGGAAGTCCGTCAAAGGCATATTCCAAACCCACTCACCAGATTGAACAGCAGCTTTTTCAATTTTGCCTTTCAATCCACCGTTGCGAGTGAAGTAACCTGTGTGCGTGTTACCCAAAGCAACAACCATCGCACCAGTCAAAGTGGCAGCATCAATAATAACTTGCGGCTCAAGTTCAGTCGCGTAAGAAAGAGCATCTGCAAGAATCAAACGACCTTCAGCGTCTGTATTGTTCACTTCGAAAGTTTTACCGTTACGAGCTGTGTGCACATCGCCTGGTTTTGTCGCTGCAGGACCTACAAGATTCTCTGTAGAAGCAACCAAACCAACTGCGTTGATTTTTAGTTTCAACTTAGCGATCGCAAGCATTGTTCCGATCACGTTTGCGCCACCACACATATCAAATTTCATTTCTTCCATTCCCGCAGATGGCTTAATAGAGATACCACCGCAGTCGAATGTCAGACCTTTACCTACGAAGCACACTGGCTTTTTAGAAGCAGCAGCGCCACGGTATTCCATGATGATGAAGCGAGGCTCTTGTGCAGATCCGTTAGAAACGCCAAGAAGACCGCCCATTCTTTCTTTTTTAATACGAGCTTTGTCCCATACAGTGACTTTAACGCCTGTGCCTTTAGCTGCTTCCACTGTCGTGTCAGCTAAGATCGCTGGAGTCATCAAGTTGCCTGGCATATCACCCAAGCGACGAGAGAAGTTTACGCAAGAGCCAAGGATAATACCTTCAGCAAAAGCCGCTTTCATGGCTTTGTCGTTCACTTTCGTAACTACGTGAACGTCGATTTCTTTTTCTTCTTTTTTACCAGACATCAATTCGTTGAAAACGTAAGAAGTCAGCATCAAGCCTTCAGCTGTGGCTTTCGCGAAATCAGCCGCGTCTTTTTTGCCTGTTGCTACGCCATCGAAGTGAATCGCAGCTTCTTTAACGCCTAAAGCTTTAATGGATTCAAAAGCCGCCGCCATAGATTGGCGAACATTTTCGTGAGTTTGTTGATTGTCTTTTCCTAGACCAACAACAACCACGTGACGGAAACCCTTGTAGTTCATTTCACGGAAAAGAACCACCTCTTGGTGTTTGCCTGTGATCGCTTTATCTTCTAAAGATGCGGCCAGTTTTTTGTGAAGCTCAGAATGAGTCACCTTTGGTGGTTTATCTTTTTGAGAAGACGCCTTTGAAAACACGACCAAAGCCGGGCAAGTCAAAGTCTCGATGTCTTTATTTAACAAGTTGAAAGCCATATGAACCCCTTAAAATGATTCGGTTTTATGCTGATCAACTAGATGTAGCACAGCAGTTTTACGGGTCAAAGGCTTTTTGATAAAGTCTTGTCTAAGTATTCCGATAGGTAGCACAGTATGACACCTCAATCACAACCACAGGAGACAGCAGAGTGGCACTCATTCCATACGTCATAGAGCAGACATCAAAGGGTGAAAGATCTTACGATATTTACTCCCGTTTATTGAAAGACCGTATCGTGATTCTCGGCACCCAAGTGACGGACGAAATCGCTAACGCAATCATTGCGCAATTCCTGTTCCTTGAGGTAGATAACCCAGAAAAGCCTATCCACCTTTACATCAACTCTCCGGGTGGAAGCGTGTCAGCGGGTTTGGCAATCTACGACATTATGCAATTCGTAAAGTGCGATGTGGCGACATATTGCATGGGCATGGCGGCAAGTATGGGCTCGCTATTGCTAACGGCAGGTACGAAGGGAATGCGTTACAGCCTTCCGAACACTCGTATCATGATCCATCAACCTCTTCTTGCTGGAGGCGGGTTGTCAGGACAAGTGACTGATATTGAAATTCATGCGCGCGAGCTGATCAAAACTAAAGAGAAGCTCACTCGTATTTATGAAACGCACACGGGCAAAGGCTATGAATTCTTGAGAGAGCAAATGGAAAGGGATAACTTTATGGACCCTTACCAAGCGAAAGAATTCGGCTTGATTGATCATGTCGTTGAATCTCGTAAAGTGAAAAAAGGATAAGAGCAGATGACCACGAAAGACACGAACGGCGCATTGAGATGCAGCTTCTGCGGCAAAGGCCAAAAAGAAGTTAAAAAGCTAATTGCCGGCCCTGGCGTTTACATTTGTGATGAGTGTATTGACCTTTGCAATGACATCATTGACGAGGAAAAAGAGCGCGAGACCGCGGTCAAAGGAACTTTCAAAGTTCCAAAACCTTCTGACATCAAAACTTACCTTGATGATTACGTGATCGGGCAAGTTCAAGCGAAGAAGACATTGGCTGTAGCGGTTCACAACCACTACAAACGTGTCAACGCAATGTCGAACGGTAAAAAAACGACAGATGTGGAAATGCAAAAATCCAACATCCTTCTTATCGGCCCGACAGGTTCTGGTAAGACATTGTTGGCGCAAACTATCGCTAAGATCTTAAACGTTCCATTCGCCATGGCGGATGCAACGACATTGACTGAAGCGGGTTACGTCGGTGAGGACGTTGAAAACGTGGTATTAAACTTACTTCAAGCTTCAGACTATGATGTAGAAAAAGCTCAACGTGGCGTTATCTACGTGGACGAGATTGATAAGATCTCTCGTAAGTCTGAAAACCCATCGATCACGCGTGACGTGAGCGGTGAGGGTGTGCAACAAGCCCTTCTAAAAATTCTAGAAGGTACTGTGGCGAACTTGCCTCCAAAAGGCGGTCGTAAGCATCCTCAACAAGAGTTCATCCAAGTGGATACGACAAATATCTTGTTCATCGTGGGTGGAGCTTTCGTGGGTCTGGATAAGATCATCGAAAACAGAACTTCAAACAAGACAATGGGTATCGCCGCGGACATCCGTACTTCTGAAGAAGTAGAGAAGTCTTCAAACCTACTTGCGAAAGTAGAACCCGATGACTTGTCTAAGTTCGGTTTGATCCCAGAGTTCATCGGTCGTCTTCCAGCGATCGCGGTTCTGGCTCCTCTAGACGAAGAAGCTTTGATGGACATTTTGGTTCGTCCTAAGAATGCGATCACAAAACAGTATCAAAGACTTTTCAGCTTCGAAGGCGTTGAACTGAAGTTTACAGATAAAGCTCTTCGCGCTGTCGCTCAACTTGCGTTGAAGCGTAAAACAGGGGCCCGCGGTCTGCGCGGCGTTCTTGAAACAGCGATGTTGGATATTATGTACGACATTCCTTCTAAAAATAATGTGAAGGAAGTTGTCATCGACGATAACGTAATCAACGACGGCGCACAGCCAATGTTGGTTTACAAAACCGATGAAGAAATCCAAGCTGAAGAAGAAGCAAAAAAGAAAAGTTCCGCTTAGGCAAAAGATGCCAGGGGACTTTGCCAACTGGTCTGTCTTAAAAACAAAAAACCCAAGGTTTCGACCTTGGGTTTTTTATTTCACGCCTATTTCAGGTGAATGATTCCGATGGGGTCGCCAGAGAAGCGGCGGGTGACCTGCAATCGCTGTTCTATTTGCGTAGAGGAAAGTTTTTTTCCTTCCAAACGCGCGCGCACCAAAGATTCATCAATTGTTAAATCGTTGTAGCGAACGTCGCACTTTTCTTGGATTAAATCGCAAACAAAATCACTGTGGGGGCCGCGCAGGTTCGCCTTACTATCAGGTCCAATCACGCCTTCGGCGCGGATGCGATTCTTTGCCCCGGTCAAATCTAAAGGCAGAACGTAATCAATGCGAATATCATCCTCATTAATATCCAGCTTCAACGATTCGATTTCATAGTGAGCAAGGTCGGGATCTTCAACGCCAGGGATTTCATAAACGGCGCTGGGTGAAGCCGCACTACAAATGGACGATATAAAGAAGGAAACTATAAGAACGAAAGATTTCATTTTCGATCTCCCTGAGCCAAGGTGTATTGGGTGGCTCTACCGAACCCGATTCTTACCACATGGCCTTTTTTATTTAAAGCGGCAAGGTCGCGACAGGCCGTGATTTCTGTAGTTTTAAATAAATCCTTGTACTGACGCGTGCTTAGGAACCTGTTTTCTTGCAAATAATCCAAAGCCTGAAGCTGGCGGTAGTTCAATTCTGCATCAACAGGACGCAAAGAAGAGCTTTTTAAAAGTATGCTTCCCGAATTTTTAGACTCATTTATCGAGCCTCGGGCTTGCAGAATGTGGACGTTCTTTTCTAGTTGGTAGCCTGAATCCAAAGTTTGAATCCAGGTGTGTTTGCTTCCTAAGTTTCGGCGAAGCGTGCTCATGGCCGCGTAAACCAAACTATCGTGACGTAAAGGGTGATATTCATAACCCCAGACTTTTTCGACGAGCGTCGCCTTATCAAGCGGACCTTGCCTTAAAACTTCAAGTATTCGCGCAGAAAAATCCGCAAGCTTTATGACTTCAATACCGTCTATAGAGAACGTAACGGCACGATTCTTAGAAAGACCTAAAACCAAGTAGTTCACGCCTTTTTGCAAAGGAAGGCACTTGTAGTACCACGAATAGTAGCCCGACTTGTGAACCAGTTCTATGCCCGAGTTATCACCAATTTGCGAAAGAA
The DNA here is from genome assembly GCF_001592745.1 of Bdellovibrio bacteriovorus. Lineage (NCBI taxonomy): Bacteria > Pseudomonadati > Bdellovibrionota > Bdellovibrionia > Bdellovibrionales > Pseudobdellovibrionaceae > Bdellovibrio > Bdellovibrio bacteriovorus. The sequence continues at coordinate 1,282,685 of NZ_LUKD01000001.1, read as the reverse complement.
GCGTGTGAATATGGTCATCTTCAGAAAAATCTTTTTCCTGAATCCATTGTCGGCGTGAAATCATGTTGCGATTTATTTTACTTGAAAAAGAGCGGCTCAGTTCAAGCAATAGCTTTTTCTTTTCCAATGCCAAAGGATTATTTTGTTCTGTCAGAATTTTGTGTTCCAGGCCTAGAATCTGAATAGCAAAATTTTTATCGGCCTCTTGATCTAAACGAAGATTGGCTCCTCGCAAATATTGCCAGGCTAAAACGGTTTGACCGCGAAGATAAGCCAGCTCTGCCCAGCGCAAGTTTAAAGCGATTTCTTGGCGACGGTTTTCACTCGAAAAAATAACGGGAGCTTGCAAGTTCAATAAAGTTTCGGCGTCTTTCCAGAGGCCTCGCAAGGTTTTTTGGCGAGCTAATTCCAATACGACATTGGACTTTGAATAGCTATCTTGAGGTTTTAAGTTGTGGAGGCATTTTTCTAGATCTGGAACTATAGACTCGGGACGATGGCCGTATGTCGCTTCATAAAGTAAAATGGAAACTTGCGTGGCCGAGGCGAAAGCATCATTCCCAAGTCTTAGCGCAATATCGTGGGCTTCTTTCAAAAGCTCCAAACCGGAATAAACGCGACCGGTTTGCACTAAAGTGTGCGCCAGTAAATCTTGAGCTAGAACTTTGATGTGGGGATTCTGTGCGCGTACGGCAAGACGCAAGGCTTTGGTGGCAAACTTTTCGCTGCGGAAAAATTGGCCCGTGAAATACAAGTAAAACGCAATGCCTTGATAAGTGTAAAAAGAAATCTCTGCCTGATCGTGGTTGCCGAAACGCTTTTGATTCTCACGGAAGAATCTTCGCGCCTTTTTGTATTTCGATTTACGAGCGACACCCACACCTAAATAAAACAATGAGGCTGCCTGTTCTTTTTCTGAAAAGCTGGCTTGTCGGGTTTTAAAAATTTCTTCGGCCTCTAAGGTCTTACCCAGAAACGAAAGGGCACCGATCAGAAACGGAATGTCTTTTTCCGCGAGGCTTAGGGGGTGGTCTTTATAGATTTGTAAAATAGTAGTGTAGTGCCCAAGAAAAAAGAGCTCTGACAGTCGCTGCTTTGATGTCTTATTTTTAGTAATTTCAGACATTTATACCTAATCCCATCAAATCCAATCATAGTTTTAAGATGGCCTTAGTTCAAACTCAAAGGATTTCTTCTAGATTGACCCTGAAGGATCGGGGGTCCTATGAAATTTTCATATCTGCTGCTGATTATCAGCATGTTTTCTGTCTTTTCCGGCTGCCATTATAAGATCAGTAAAGATTCGGGGGCGGCGGATAATGGTAACGTTGGCGCAGGACAAGTGGACTTTGCTCTTGTCATGTCCGAGGTCGTCGCGCCGAAATGCCTGGAATGCCACTCTTCTGCGGGAGGCAATCGTGGCGGTGTCAATCTAGAGACTTACGCCAACGTCAAAGCTGAAATCGCAGCGATTCAAAGTACAGTGGCGGATAATTCTATGCCTCTCAATCGGCAACCCCTTAGCGCGAGCCAAAAAGCGCTTCTCAATAAGTGGATTGAAGCTGGCGCGCCAGAAACTGTGACCGAAAATCCTCCCGTGCAAGCGATTCCCACTCCTCCACCGGATGTGCCTCCAGAAGAAGTCGTCGGACCTTCTTTAGATTGGCTTACAGTCAGAACGCTTGTCATCGAACCCAAGTGTTTGAACTGCCATTCAGCGCCTACGAATCGCGGAGGTGTAAATTTAGAAACATACCAAAATGTTCTTTCTAATATCGCGGATGTCGACGCCACGATACGCGACGGCTCAATGCCTCGACGTACGACTCTCACTCCAGAGCAAAAGAAACTTATTTTAGATTGGATCGCTGCGGGCGCTCCTGAATTTTCACAAAGAAAACCTTAAGGAGGATTTATGAAATCAATCATCATCATTATAATCGCACTTTTCAATCTGCCAGCCCTGGCTGCTATCGAAATGAAGTCTGTGCCTTCTCAAGGCTCTGTTCAGTTTGAAGCCATTGGCAAGCCCAGCATGATGAAGATTAAAGGGCAGGCGGCGGGTCCTAGTGGAATTTTGACTTTAGCAGATTCAAAAGTCCAAGGAGAGATGAACTTCGCGTTAGAGACTTTAGATACTGGTATCGATCTTCGCAATGAACACATGAAGGAAAAATATCTCGAGGTTAAAAAGTATCCTCAAGCGAAGCTCATCATCAAAGATCTTTCTTTGCCCTCTTCGTGGAATCCGCAAAATGCAAAACTTCAAGATCATCCGTTCAAAGGACTCCTTCACCTGCATGGTGTGGAAAAAGAAGTGGAAGGAACTTTAAGCATTTCGGAAAAACTTAAAACCGAAGCTCGATTTGAAATTAAAATTTCTGATTTCAAGATTGATATCCCGTCTTACCTGGGAATCAAAGTGGCGGACGTCGTGAAAGTGCAGGTCCTCATCAATGAATTCATCACGCGTGAGGAGTAAATGAAATTAATACTTTTAATTGCGATTTCTCTGACGACGAAGGCATATGCTTTTCCAGAAATGATTCGTCATCATTACGTAAACTGTACGGCCTGCCACTTTTCTCCGAGTGGGGGAGGCTTGTTAACGCCTTATGGTCGAACCATTTCTAGCGAAGTTCTATCCACATGGGGGACGGAAAAGGAAGCGCGTTCCTTCTACGGCGCTTTAGATAATGAAAAGCTCAATCAATGGTTGCAGGTGGGTGGTAACGTACGTGCTTTGCAGTTTCATCATGAATCCGCGACCGTCAAGGAAGGTCGAACTATCCCCATGCAAGCGGGGATAGAACTTGCGGTGACAGTGGGTAAATGGACCGTCGATCTCTTTTACGGAAAGCTGAATTCTGATTGGAAGGTCGAACCCATCGCAACTCGCTACTACATAATGTATCAAATACTTGATGAGCTGACAGTGCGTGCGGGCCGCTTTATTCCGGTTTTTGGGTTAAACATCCCACAACACACTATGGTGACCAGAGCCAACCTGGGATTTAACCAGGGAACTGAGCGCGATGCTTTAGAGGGCATGTGGAGTGGTGAAAAATGGAATTTTGTTTCTACTGTTTCTAAGAGCGTAAGAAGCGCCTCCGTAAGTGAGGTGGAAACAGCGATGACCGCTCAGCTGAATTACACGATCGCTGATTCCTATCGCGTCGGCGCAAGCTATTGGTTGGGCACTAGTGATACTCAGAATAGACAGATCCTGGGCCTTCACGCCGTTTTGGGATTCACTGAAAAACTCTATATTCTTGCAGAGGCTGATTATCAAAACAGGCATCAAGCTACGACGCAAAAAACACAGTACGGTCTTTACCAATTTTCGAAGTATGGATACGAGTTTTACAAAGGAATTCACGCGCAATTCGTGCAGGAGTATTCACAAAGTGATTTCAGTAACGAAAAATCGAAGTTCGAAAGCTACGGCCCCGGATTTTTATTTTACCCGCGCCCGCATTTCGAGTTTGAAGGTTTGTATACAAAAAAGAAGATCTCAATTGTCGGGGACGACTTCGAAGATTATGCCTACTTAATGATGCATTATTATTTTTAACGAAAAATCGGTCAAAGACGCTGATTTCTCCTCTGAAAATTGCGACGCCGAAATCTTTTTAAGAGTCTGTTTGTATAAAGACACGGCGTCTGCTTTCTTATTTATACTCTAAGAACCCTTTTTTAAGATCAATTTCGGAAAAGGGGGATCAATGAAGGAGCAAGTCATTGCTGGCATGCTCACTCTGTCCTTAGCTCTGGGATTTATTTTTTCCATCGAAGTATTAGCACAAAACAATCGAACACTTTTGGATCCGTGTGTATCGGACCTTCAAAAGTATTGCCAGAATGCGGAGCCGGGCGGGGGAGCTTTTTTAACATGTTTAGACGAAAACAAAGACAAACTTTCACCTGAGTGTCGTGCAAGAAATAAAAAACTGCACGAAATGGTGATAGAGCTTCAAGGGGCGTGTAACAACGACCTTTTGAAATTCTGTGATAACGTGAGTGCAGGTGGCGGTCGCATTATCAAGTGTCTGCGTGATCATACGACAGAGCTATCGAACGCCTGCAAAGTGGGTATCGATAATTCACTTCAGAACAGAAAAAATCTTTTACAAAGTCAGTGGCCATAAAATGACGGGCGGATTCTCCGCTCGTTTTCCACACCGTTTTCCACTTTAGAAAATTTAAGAGGGTAAAATCGCAAGGTCTTTGCGAAGCATTTCAATCAGAAGATGAAAGTCGACCGGTTTGCTTAAGAATCGAGAAGCTCCAAGGCTGTCGGCTTTAATTCGGTATTCAGGGGACTCGTAAGCGCTGACCATATAGACCGGAATAGAGCGATCCATTTCATGAATCTTCTGAAGCAGTTCAAAACCGTCCATTCCCGGCATGTTGATGTCGGATAAAACAAGGTCGACGTGAGGAATGTCTTTGCGCTTTAGATATTCCAAACATTCTTGAGCACCCAAGAAGGACACGAGATTCAATTCGCCTAATGTCGCGAAGAGTTTTTTGAATTTTAGTTTGTAGAGAAGGTGCGTATCCGCCTCATCATCCACGATCACGATATGAATCATTAGGTCAATCTTTCATGTACAAGTGGGATGGCCATAACGAACTCCGTCCATTGGCCAAACTCACTCGTATATCTTAGAGTGCCTCCGTGTTTTTGAGCAATATTAAATGCAACAGTAAGACCCAAGCCCGCGCCTTCGCCTGCGGACTTCGTTGTCAAAAATGGGTCAAAAATCTTTTCACCTAAGATGGCAGGAATACCGACGCCATTGTCACGAATGATGATTTCCACCATGTCCCCACGAACGGCAGTTGCCAATGTGAGTTCGGGCTCGAAATTTTTGTTCGCTAAAGCCTTCTTTTCCAAGGCGTGAATGGCATTATCAATCACGTTCGTCAAAGCGCGCAGTAAAGACGTCGCATACACCGGCACCATGATACTGTCGGCAAGGCGATAGTTCACCTTTGACGGCACATAAGCCGAACCCAGAGCGCGATTAGAAACAGTATCTTGGTAAGCCCGCTTTACCACTTCGTTGATGTCCGTGGTTTCCAGCACATCACTGTCGTAACCTGAAAGAATCTGCATAGAACGTACGATCTGATCGATACGTTGACTGTGCTTTAGAATCACACGGCTAACTTCTTTGACCTCATCCAGATTTTCAGAGTCCGTTAAAAGCTCACTGAAATTTAAAACAAAGTTGAGCGGATTGCGAATTTCGTGCGCCACGCTGGCAGTCAGACTTCCCAAAGACGCTAAGCGCTCTTGCGCTACCAAAGTCGCTTGCATGCGCTTGATTTGCAGCATGGCCTTTTCAAGGCTTTCGTTTTTCGTTGTTAGCTGGCGAGTGCGATCAGTCACTTTTTGCTCAAGAGCCACGTTCAATGTTTCTAACTTTTCGTTGGCGGCCAACCGCTCAGTCCTGAATTGGTTGATCGAATCGACAAGAACATCCAGTTCGTCTTCGCCTTTGTGCGAACGGCGCTTGAGTTCAAGGCTGCGTTTATCCCGTAAGCCAATGCCTTTCAGGTAATCAGCGATGTGCTGGATGTGAACCACAAGAATCCGATTGAAGATGAAGTACAAGCAGAATACGACCACCAGAGTTTTAGCTGCCTGACGGATGAAGATTAAAAACGCTTCTTCAAAATATTTTTGACGCAAGCTGCGGACATCAAGCTCGACATCAAGAGTACCCAGGATCTCATTGGTGTTTTTGTGATAGATATCAAACCGTTTATGGTTTTCTTCGGTGGGCTCAGTTTTTCCGGACTCGTAGATTGTTTTGTTGTCTGCCACAAGACGAAGGTAACTAACCCCCTGCAAACGGCTAAGTCCATCGAGCTGGATTTCTAACAGTCTTGTGTCATAGGACCACAAGTGTTCTGCCATCGAGTCGAGGTAGGAGTTTTTGATGATCACGAAGTTGTTTTGTAGTTTATCAAAGTCTCGTTGGTAGTCCATGATCAGCTGGAAAGCCGTCAGAATCAACGTGGCAAAGGAGCTCACGGCCCATGTCGCAATGAGGAGCTTTAAAGAGAGAGAATTTCTGCGGAACCAACGTCTGGAGTCTCTGGGTGTCACAGAGCACTTATCGAACAATTTATTGAAAATTGGCATGAAAATCGAATAGCACGGTATTACATTTAGGAAAGATTCTCAAAATCCGACACAAATAAGAATACTTTTCGGCTAACATCAGCCTTTTTTATGATGCCCAATAAATAAGCAAACAAAAATATGGCAAGGGCCAGAACTCTTTTTTTTCCGAATATATTTACTTCCCAGTAATCGTACTCATAGTTAGACTGAGTACAGGAATCTAACTTGGGTTGAAACGGATTTTTAACCGAAGTTGATTTGGCTCGAGTCTGAGAAGAACGAGTCTGCTCGTTAACCCAAGGGAGGGAGATATATGAGCGAGGGAAAAGTTCAACAACTACCACTTTTGCCCCTAAGAGACCTCATCATTTTTCCGCATATGATGATGCCTTTGTTTGTCGGTCGCGAAAAGAGTATCAATGCTCTTGAAGAAGCGATGAGCAAACAAACTGACATCGTTCTAGCGGCACAAAAAGATGCTAAGACGAACAATCCCGAGCCCAAAGATATCTTTGCAATCGGTACAGTCGGTACAATCATCCAATTACTTCGTTTGCCAGATGGAACTGTAAAAGTTCTTGTTGAAGGTAAACGTCGTGTAAAGATTAAGAATTTCGTAAACAACGACAACTTCTTCATGGTTTCTTGTGAAGCCCTGGATGAAGATTCTACGAACATCGTAGAAGCCCAAGCTCTTGTTCGCTCCGTAAAATCGACTTTCGAAACTTACGTGAAGCTGAATAAGCGCATCCCACCAGAAATCTTGATGCGTGTATCAACGATCGAGAATCCAGGTGAGTTGGCAGATATCATCGTTGCTCAATTGAACTTGAAACTAGAAGACAAGCAAGCCGTTCTAGAGATCATTGATCCTTCAAAACGTCTTGAGCACTTGTTGAATCTAATGACAGGTGAAATCGAGATCCTTGAAGTAGAGAAAAAGATCCGCACTCGCGTGAAGAAACAAATGGAGCGCTCTCAAAAAGAGTACTATTTGAATGAACAAATGCAGGCGATCCAAAAAGAACTTGGTGAAAAAGACGATTACCAAGCAGAGCTTCAGGATTTAGAAGTAAAAACTAAAGCTAAGAAAATGTCTCAAGAAGCCAAAGACAAGGTCATGAAAGAGATTAAAAAGCTCAAAATGATGTCGCCTATGTCTGCGGAAGCCACAGTCGTTCGTAACTACATCGACTGGGTTCTTTCTCTTCCATGGTATGACTACAATGAAGAGAAACATGATCTTAAGAATGCTCAACGCATCCTTGATGACGATCACTGGGGCTTGGAAAAAGTTAAAGACCGTATCCTTGAATACCTAGCCGTTCTTTCGATTTCGAAAGACATGAAGGGTCCAATCCTTTGTTTGGCAGGTCCTCCAGGGGTTGGTAAGACATCTCTTGCAAGATCGATTGCAGAGTCTTTGAATCGTCCATTTGCGCGTATCTCTTTGGGTGGCGTGCGTGACGAAGCAGAGATCCGCGGTCACAGAAAAACTTACGTAGGTGCGATGCCAGGTAAAATCCTTCAAGCGCTTCGTAAAGTGGACAAAGGAAATCCGCTAGTATTGCTCGATGAGATCGACAAAATGGCGAATGACTTCCGTGGTGACCCAGCAGCCGCAATGCTTGAGGTTTTGGATCCTGAGCAAAACAACAACTTCCAAGATCACTACTTGGAGCTTGAATACGACCTTTCAAAAGTGATGTTTATCGCGACAGCGAACTCATTGCATACAATCCCAAGACCTCTTTTGGATCGTATGGAGATCATCAATCTTGAAGGTTACATTGAGCAGGAAAAATTCCACATCGCTAAGAACTACCTAGTTCCTAAGCAATTGGAAAACCATGGTTTGAAAAATTATAAAGTCACGATCAAAGACGAAACGATCCGCGACATCATTCGTTACTACACGAAAGAAGCCGGCGTCCGTAACTTAGAAAGACAGATGGCGAATGTGTGCCGTAAAGTCGCTAAAGAAATCGTGATGGGTGAAACTGTTGAAAACTTCAAAGCTGAAGGTGCGAAAGCCGCTAAAAAAGGCTCTGCAAAGAAAGCTTCGAAAACGACAGAAAAATCCGCTACGAACAACAAGAATGGCGGTTACGTGGTAACTCCACAAAAACTGGTCGACTTGTTGGGTCCGCACAAGTTCAAGTTCGGCGTGATCGAGACAGAAAACGAGATCGGTTTGACGAACGGTATGGCTTGGACGGAGGTGGGCGGTGACCTTCTAGCTGTCGAAGTGAGTGTGGTTCCTGGTAAAGGTAAATTCACAGTCACGGGTCAGCTAGGTGATGTGATGAAAGAATCATGTTCCGCAGCGATGAGCTACGTACGTTCAAGAGGTCCTTTGTTCGGTTTGGATAAAGAGTACTTCTCTAACATCGACGTGCACATCCATTTGCCAGAAGGCGCTGTTCCTAAAGACGGTCCTTCAGCAGGTATCGCACTGACGACTTCGATTGTTTCGGCAATCATGAAAGTTCCAGTGAAAAGAACCGTGGCAATGACGGGCGAGATTTCACTTCGCGGTCGCGTGATGGCGATTGGTGGTTTGAAAGAAAAGATCCTTGCGGCTCACCGCGGTGGCATCAAGATCATCATCTGTCCTAAAGAGAATGAAAAAGATCTTAAGGACATCCCTAAGGAAGTGATGAAAGACTTGAAAGTCATCTTGGTAGACCACGTGGACCAAGTATTGATCAACGCTTTGGACATCAAGACTCCAAAAGAACTTTTCAAAGTTCAAAAAGAGACTGAGTTCGGTATCAAAGCTCAATACACGGGCCAATCAGTTCACCATCATCACTAAGATCAAAGAACAATTTAACTAAAAAGGGTCGGTAGAAATACCGGCCCTTTTTTTTGGTACCTGCTTTTCTTTTTTATCTGAAGAAATGGTGAGGGGAAGATATCTTACTAAAAAGTTCCACGATATCTTCCCCCGCTAAAAATTATTGAGGGGTGGTCACGCAGCGGAAGCCTACGTTATTCATGCGTAGATTCCATGAAGCGGGTGCTTGCAAGTCATCGGCAGTGATATCACCGATATTCGCTGTAAAGATGCCCGTTGTTCCCGGAGAATGAATACACACAGCTCCTCCGCGAATGACCTTTCCGTTGCTTCCACCAAAAAGATTACCGAGGTAAACATCTTGTTTCGGCACCGATGTCATTCCTGTAAAGTCGAAGAGTTGTTTTGAGCCAGGTTTTACGTCCCAGTTATTATTGCGATAACTGCGTCCGTAAGGACTAGAAAGGTCCGGCGTGTACGCGTTGCCATAGATTGTATCGCTGACCCACTCCCACGCATTCCCTGCAAAATCCCAAATCACATTTCCACTCGCAAGAACAAAAGTTCTTCTTTCCGAGCCGCTGTTTTTTCCAGTGCCCGAATATGGATTTGTTATATCAGAAATTTCGATCGGCTCAGTCCAGCCTGAATAAAATCCGGTATAAAGTCTTCCTGTCTTGTGCGCATTTCCCGACCAGTTGGCAGCGTTGTTATAAATTTCTAAGGCCGCCGCATTCCATTCTGCATTTGTCGGCAAACGATATTGGGATCCCAAAGCAGCACAAGCCGCGGTCGCCGTCGCTTTTCCAGCAAGCCAAGGTTTGCCCGCAGCTTGAGTCTTCGCGATCGAGTTCACATTTTTCATTTCAAACTTCGCTAGACAGAAAGCACTTGTTCCAACGATGGCGTTCGCATTGACGTACTCATAATTCACAGGACAGGTCGTTCCCACCGGAGGTGCTGGAGTTGGCTCTGGTTGTGGAGCAGGACTTGGTTCCGGAACTGGTGTTGGTGATGGCGCAGGACTCGGCTCCGGTGCTGGTTGCGGAGAAGGGCTTGGCGACGGAGTGGGCGTCGGTTCTGGAGCCGGCTCTGGCGAAGGCTGAGGCGTTGGAACCGGCCCTGGGCTAGGTTCTGGTGACGGAGCAGGTGTAGGCTCTGGCGCTGGAGATGGTGATGGCAACGGCGAAGGGTTCGGCGCAGGATTTGGTTCTGGCTCTGGCGCTGGTACAGGCCTTGGCACCGGCTGTGGTGCAGGTGTCGGTGTCGGTTCTTCTGGAGTCGGCCTTGGAGCTGGGCTTGGAATAGGTGTTGGCTCTTCCGGCGTTGGAGTGCTCGGATCCGTTGGCGAAGGATTCGGAGAAGGAGAAGGCGACGGCGAAGGTGAAGGTGAAGTCACTGGAGGTTTCACCGTTGAAGAATTATCCGTGGGAGAAGTGTTATCATCTGAAGAAGACGAACACGCCGAAAGAAAAGTTGTTAGCGTGAGCGCAAGCAGACACAAGCGAGCCGTCTTCATTCATCAGCCTTTGTTAGGAGTTAAAAATATCTTCACTGATTTTTGACGTGCTTACGAATTTCTCTTGTGTTCCCTCGCAAAATTCGGACTTTCGGAACAGTGTGTTTGGACAATGATCGAGGCTAACAAAAGTAAGATTCCGATCTTGGCAAAGAAAAAATCACCAAATCTGACACAAGCCCAGCGCGTTAACTCCCGCGCTGGAAGCGGGTTCTATTACATTCCTGAAATCAATTCTCAACCTGCTCATTTAATGAGCAACTGTCTGCGTCTTACATTGACGAAATCCTGACAATCTGTAAAAACCTGTATCCCTGCGAGTAATTCGAAATTTGTTTTGGAGTTTTAGGAACTTATGAACCAACTAGATCGTGCCTTTGAGCTCGGCAAGTTATACTGTGATCGCGGAGAGTTTTCTCCGGCGGTGGAGCATCTTCAAGAGGCTTCCAAAGGATACTTTGCTGAGAAAAATTTCTCTCAATACTTAAAGTGCCTTAATTTGCTTTTGCGTATCTTCGCTGAGCGCGAGCAATTTGAAGAAATCAATTCAACAAAAGAAAAACTTCAAGATCTAGTTCTTAAAGAAGGCTTCGAACTTAACTCCAAAACATACTACACACTCGCAGTGTGCGCTTCTTATAAGGGTCAACTAGAGACAGCGATGGACTATTTGCAAAAAGCATTAGCTATCGGTCTTGCTTCCGACAATAAAGAAGACATCTGTCACGCGATCTTCGGTCTTGCGATGGTTTATTCTCATCCGGCGACCGCTCGTCACTCTGATGCGCTTAAAGAAATCTACAATCTTCAAGTGTTCTTCCAAGTGTATCAAATGCCGGATCTTCAGGCGTCTTCACTTTTCTTGAACGCGGACATCTTAAAGCAAATGAAAAAGTACGACGAAGCTATCGAAGTACTTTGGAAAGCTTATGACATCGTTAAGGAAACTCGCAATGTCGTGATGTCGAACTACCTCATGGGTGGTTTGGCTGATGCGTACTTCGAGATCGGCGATAAGGATATGGCAAGAACATATATCACTCTTGCTCAGAAATCCGTCGATGCCGAAAATCACCGTCGCTTGGGCCGTATGGTGAAAGCTTTGGCGGAAAAAATCGGCGGTGAGACACAAACTAACTTCGATCTTATTTTCGATGAACCAAACCACTCAGTTATTGAGAAAAAGTTGGGACGCATCGATTTCAAAAACCAATTCATTCTTTTGGATCTTTTGCGTCTGTTTGTTCAGAATCAAGGTCACATTTATTCAAAAGAATTCTTGGTTGAAAACGTATGGAAGCAACCGTACGATCCTGCAATCCATGACAATAAAATTTACGTCACGATCAAACGTCTGCGTAAATTAATTGAACCGGATTACGAGAAACCAAAATATATTTTTAGAGCCAAAAATGGATATTACATGAATAAAGCGGCTCGAGTTCATTTCGAGCACTAGGGGGGATTCATGTTACGCAGCTTATTGTTAGCAACAATGATCGGACTCATGGGATTTACAGCTTCGGCTGCAAATTACTCTGAGACTACGACTGAAGAAGAACACATCATGCCGGCTGGCGATGACCGTTGGGTTCCATGGCCTTGGGCAATGGTTCAACCTTTCCCATGGTCTGATATTCAAGGTTTATGGAAAGTAGAGCAAGGGGACTTTACTTCTTACTTTGCTTTGAAAGTCGTTCGTCAAAAATCAACGGGCATCCGTCAGCTTCAAGTGAAGCAATTCGACGGCGATACTTGCCGTGTCCTTGCGACGGGTGTTGGTATCGAAAGAAGTAACAAAGTGCTTGCTCAAATGACAAGCAAATTGGGCGCGACTTACAGAGTTCAATTGTCAGCATTTAGTGAGAAGGACTTGCAGGATCTTACGATCCCACCTCTTAAAGGCGATATGCCGACAGAGGCGGTTATGGTTCTTTCAATGGGTGCGCTTGATAATAAAGGCATCGAAGGCATGGTTCATATGCAAATTATGAAGATCTCTGCCCATTTGACTCAAAAAGTCTGCCTTGAAGATATAAAAAAGTAAGAAACGTTAAAAAAGATATTGCTATTAAGAAGGACCATTGTTACAAAATGGTCCTTCGAGACGATAGGGAATTAGCTCAGTTGGTAGAGCGCCACCCTTACAAGGTGGATGTCGTCGGTTCGAATCCGGCATTCCCTACCATTTTTCTTCAAAATTTATCTCGCACTAAAAACCACCGACCAAGGTGGTTTTTTTATTTGTCACAAGCATTACAGTAAATCAGCGAACCCGGTTTATAGGCCAGAACATGAGGTAGGTTCCTTTACTTCGATTTGTTCGAAATATAGGCTGTCTCTATATGTACGTTTCCGGAACAGACGCTGGGCTCACTATTATCGAAAGCCTTGTTGGCATACTCGTCGTGTCTATAGCTACGATGGCGGCCGCGGTGGTTTTCAATAATTATTGGGCGGTTTCCTCGGATCTTTCTCGAGAAGGAAAGTCCAACGATCTTTCGGTGACGATCTTCACGGATATTTTTAAATCCCCACTTTATAAAATCAGAAATCTTTGTAGCGACAGAAATGCCTGGACCCAAAAAACCAGCAGTAGTTGCGAAAGCATCACCTTAGATAGTGAAAAGGTGGGAGTACCCATTAATGCGGATAATATCGAAGACATCCCCGCGATGGGTGAGCTTCTAGGAAAAAATTTAGCGCTCTTTATCGGGCCCCACTACGCGTCCCCCAGCTGCATCGACTTAATGTACTGCAGACATATTGTGGCAAACCAGCTTTTGGAGCTTTCGTTTAACTATTATTACTTCTCGGCGAAAACGCATAAGCTTGAAAATAAAACCGTCACAATTCGGAGAGGCCCTTGGTAGTGAATCAGCGCGGCTTTTCTTTGATTGAAATTTTAGTCGCGCTGAGTGTGACCCTTATCGGTATCTTTGCGATTACCACGGCGTTTTCAGATATCTCTAAAGATTTTAATAAAGTCTTTTTAAATAGGTCGATTAAGACCGAAGCCAATCTGCTGATGGGATTCTTGCAAAGAAATATGCTAAGGTCCGACATTCATTTCTATGGTTTTGCTGCACAAACTTCGGGTTTGCCGTTAGGAAGAGTTGTAATTCCCTATGAAGATCGATGTGCGAATCTTACTGAATCCTGCGAAAACTCGACATCTTACTTGTGGGTTTACTCTGATGTGAAGAGTCCGTCTCTTCCAGTTATTTGCCCCTTGGATGAAAAGACTCTCTTAATCGATGCCTCCGTCGATGACTTTGGGAATTTAAGTGTGTCGGGAAACTCTGTAGAGGTCGGAGCTAACGGAACGCAAATGCCGACAGGTGAAATCGATCTTTCGCAAAATACTGTTATCGCCTTAACGGATGAACCAAATTCAGTTCTATTTTCTGTCAGCGGAAATTTGCAAAAATTTGATCCTCAATACAACGCAGATACAGGCACATTTGCAGAACCTCGCTATGCTGGTAACTCTGACTGCATTAAATACACAAAAAATAGAAATCAGCTTTATACTCTTCCGATAAAACCATTCCTCATTCCTGACTCTGGTGTAAGTGCTCCGGACAGTCAGACAGTTTTAAATGCGATGGGGCGGCCGCCAGTGAAGCTGTCTCCTTTGAGGCTCATGAGTGTAGGGATGGGGCAGGTTGACGGCGAAATGAACATGGTCGTGAATGACTGCGCTTTAGATTCGACAAGCAAAATTTCCTGCACAAAAGTTTTTCTTAGAACCGAAGGCGTCGTTAGCCTACGTGCGCAGCAGATTTTCAATAAGCCCTTTGCCGGGGAAAAAGTCATTCGAGCCTCGGCGTTTTCGAAAAACTATTGCGATGGGTCCGGCTGTGAAGTGCTAACCATTCCCTCGCCATTGCCTGTTTCGTTAAATGGCGAGATTGATGGGCAGATTATAAAAACTTCCTTTTCATTGATTAAACAAGAATTCATCCACACCATCAGTTTCTATTTGCAAGTGAACCGTGATTACAAAGCGAAGAAGACAAATCCCGAACTTTTTAACGAGGCTTATCATGTCAGCTCGTTCTAATCAGCGCGGGAATATTGTGATGAGCTTAATGCTGATGGGAGTTTTAGGACTGATTGTTGGTGCTGTGCTCGCCATCATCAACGATCAAATTCACGAAGCCAAAAGACAACGACAAAGCTCTCAACACCGACTGACGTTAAGTTCCGCTATCGAAACATTTATGTTGGCCGTGCGCTTTGCGGAAGCGAAGTATATGATCGAGGCACGCCATTGCGATGATGCGCGGCTTTTTCTACGTGCTTTAGCAGAAGGCCATCGCTGCACGAAGCTGGGAGCCAAAAAAATTTCTGTATTTACGATGTCAGACCTTGCGGGGCTTTCGCCGGAAGAGCGCGCTCTTTTTTCTTATGCAAATGGATGGCAAATCAATGAAGACTCGCCGGCCGATGGACCGCTGACTCGCAAAGTGATTACCATCAATATGGAACGCATCCATGTTGATTTCTTTTATAATAACACCTTCACAACGAAGGACCGTGCGGAGTTTAACGCCGTTCTTTATGTCAATGGAGAGAGAACTGCTAACAATCGCTTCTCTTTATTTACGTCGGATTCGCCCAATCGAATGCATCTTGATTCGGGGGATCTGAAAATAGTTCAGCAATATCCCATTGCTAACGACCCTTGTCGCAATCAAATGTGGTCCAAGTATCGTCAGTACACCGGAGTTTCGTGCGATGACATCGCAAACCTCGGGGGAGGCACGGGAGTCGCTTACTATCGCGGCGACTTTTTTGGTTTAAGAGCTAATGATGGACAAATTGTTAATTTTCGAAATCTAAATAGTGGCTCTTACATGGTTGCTGAAAACGGTAGTTTGGCTGGGCACAAAGTCTTTCCGCCTTATGATAAAGAAGCTTTAACTAACATAGACGATATTGAAGTTGTCGGTGAAGACCAAGGCGAGGATCAAATCATTTCGGTTCACGGCGGCGGTGAAAGTACAGTCATCAGCTATTTAGAAACCTCGACGAAGACTCTGGTGCCTATATGTAAATTGGGACAGATGGGATGGTCTCATGGAATTTCCGGCATTGCGGGAACGACCGGCAATCACAGTTTAATATTCGATCCATCAAGCAGCTCCGCTAGCGTTTCGACGTTTTTACTGAAAACGGATTCTGGAAAAATTCTTTACGTTTTGGTGAAATCGATCGCGGACTCGGGAGAGCTTTCCGGATTAGAGCCCGAGTTTTTGATCACGCATACTAGCGGTCGAAGATTTATTTGTGTGGGCTTTCCAGACACCTATGAGCAAGATATCGAAAACAGTCGAACGCTGGGGTTGACTCGTGGAAAGCAAATCAGCAGACCATATTATATATTTTAAAGGGGAGTCATTATGAACGGTTTAAATACCATATTAGGAATACTGCTAATTTTCGCTGGCTCACAAGCTTTCGCCGCGAGAACTTTGATTTCCCCACCATTGGACTTAATGTCTTACCACGACTTTAAAAAAACTGTTTGGGAGGAGCCAATGCATCTTTCAGAAGGAACTCCTATTATTTCAGGATTTGTCGTCAAAGTGACGCTTTCAAATCTTTCAAAACTTCCTCAGACGGGAACGATTTCCTTCAATAACAGTTCAGGGGCGTTTGGCAACAACATGTGTTGTCCGGCTTACAGCATGAATACAACCTTGGTTGTGTGTGGTAACGTCAGTGGAACGAAAACCAGCAGCACTAATTCCATTACGAATTATGCTGGCGAAGGAAAGTGGTCGTTAGCGCCTAATAGCTCAACTGTGGTGAGTATCGTAGCTATGGGAGAAGGAACTTATTCTGCAACATTAGGTCCGGCAAAAACATTTGCAACTTCTATTACGTTGAGTGGGACGTTGAAAGTGACAGTGAACGAAGATCGCGGCGCTATTCAGGGATCTATTTCTACTTACCCGAATTCTTCTTCCGGCGGCACCTACTGTAGCTATTCTTGGAATAATATGATGTATGGTAAATACATCAACGTCAGTGGCACCGATCAAGTCATCCAGTTAAACGGGGGCAGGCCCTTTTAGTTAGTGGACACTGTCTGCCCCACGACGGCCTCTCTGATTTCATTATTTACTATCAAAAATCAAAACACGGTTGTTCATCGAATCAGCGACGATCAAACTGTTTTCCGCAAAGATCACTTCTCCGGGAGTCGCCATAGATCCTGCATTCGGCGGGTTGGGTGCCGAGTTCGTCGTCATGCTATTTTGCCCTAACACGCGATCGGCAGGTTGTTGAGTGCTTGTTGGAAACCGATCCCAGATAAGAACGCGGTTATTTCCCTGTTCAGATAAAAACATTTGCCCTGCGGGATTCGCACTGACCGAGAATGGAAGATTCATGCTGCTTCCAGAAATTCCGCCGACGTTCGCAGTATTAGAAGCAAAGTCAGGCTGACCTAAAACTAGATCCGCAGGTTGGCCATTCTGTGTAGGGAATGAGTTCCAAATAAGCACGCGATGATTTTCTCTGTCAGCAACTACGAACTTCTTTCCGTCAGACCAGACACTCGTTGGACCATAAAGTCTTGAAGCTGTAGCCCCATTGATCGTCGTAGAGTCACACGTCGTGAAATCAGGTTGACCAAGAACTAACGACGGTGAAGGGAGATTGCCTGTAGGAACGGAATCAAAAATCAAAATGCGATGATTGCCTGTGTCCGTGATAATTAATTTTCCGTTCACGACCGTCACGTGAGAAGGAAAGTGCAGAGTGTTTGCCGCACAAACACCGGGCATTGGAGTGACAAAATCAAGTGAACCAATCACCACATCTGCATTCGGATTTCCCGTGGTTGGAATGGAGTTGTAAATGAGCACGCGGTGATTAAAGGAGTCCGCGACGATCAATTTATTTCCGAAGGTTTTTGCCGAAGTGGGGCGGTACAGAGTATTCGCCGCAGGTCGACCGGCACCCGCGCCCCCGTTAGCTCCGCCACTCGTGAAGCTAGATTGTCCCAACACGGCTTCGGCTCCCGAGCCTGAGCTTGCGTGAATCGTCGCAAAAGTAGTGATGCGATTATTTAAAAACTCTGTGACCCGTAGGACTCCATAGGGATCCAAGTCCAATCCATAGGGAGTTTTCAACTTTGTTTGCGTGGTTCCCGAAGAGTCCGAAGTGAGGTTGGCTTGTCCAATCACGCGAGAGGCAAGTTGGCCGTCGCCTAGATTCAGTTTGTTGTAGTTTTGGCCGGGAGTATCAGAGCCTCCGCCTCCACCACCAGAACATCCAATTGATACGATTGCGAATAGGGCAGGAAGAAATTTCATAACGAACTTCATTTCACACTCCATTTTTGGGATCGCGTAGATATTGATGAAATTTTAGGAAGTCTTTGATGCGCGCGCAAATTTGATTCAGATGTCATTTAAAACGAGCTGACGAAGGGCTTATGTCAAATGTGGAATTATTTTCCTAATCTCTGATTTGTTACAAGATGACCAAAATTTGTACGCGCTTGGAAAAATTTTTGTTAGACCACGGGGGTATTGATTTTAACAAATCTTAATCTTTGCCAACCTTGATGGGGAGAATTCATGAAGGGCTTATTGACGATTTTCTCGTTGTTGTTACTTGCGACTCTATTTTCTGTAAACTCGTTCGCACAATCTCGCAACGAAGCCGAACGCCGTTTGATGGTTGAAGACAGCTACGAAGCTCCTCGTGGTCAACTTTTCGACGAAGAAGCTTACTTCCGTGGCGAGACTTATTTAAACCAATACACAAACGTGATCGTCATCAACAAAGCGGCTAGCGGCCCGATGGCGCAATCTCTTCGCCTTTACACAAACCGTCAGTTGATGCTGAAAACAAAAGTATCTACAGGTCGCGAAGATCTAGAGTACATCACTCCGATCCGTGGCGTGATCAATAAAATCTTCAAAGGTTCTACAGAGTCTCACTGGAGACACACAACTCGTGGTTTCTACACTATTAAACGTGTTGAAAACGCCAACTACCGTTCTGGCGAAAGCAAATTCAAAATGCCTTACGCGATGTTCTTCAATGAAAAACGTGGTTTGGCTGTTCACCAAGTCCCACCAGATCTTTCTGGCGGCGAAGCTGCAGGCGAGGCGATGTTAGGTAAACGTGCCTCTTCGGGTTGCGTGCGCGTTCATAAAAACCACATCTACACGATCTATTCTTCAGTTTTGGCAGCAGATAAAGGCCAAGTTCCAGTTCTTGATACACGTTCTGGCCGTCCCTTGGTGGATAAATACGGCGAAGTCAGATACGAGCGTGGTTATAAAACTATTGTGATCGTAGAGGAATACTAATCCGACGGTCCTCGTCTTGACCCTTACATTAAATGGTCATAAAAAAGGCTGGTTCACCCGGCCTTTTTTATTTTTAGGCCCCGGGTTTTAGGAGTTTAAAATGAGTCTTCTTGAGTTGGTAAATGTCCCAGATGAGCAACGCGATCATAAATGGGAAATCGATTTTTTCATGGCGATCACTCAAGGAAACGTAAAGCTTCTGCATGAAGCTCCTCAAAAAGGTCCCGATGGTTGGCCGTATCTTTTGGTCGAAACAGGCGAAGATGCGACAGAAAATGCGAACAAAGTCATGCAATGGTCCGCGATGAAGGGTGTCGGTATCGCCGTGAACCCTCGCAAAAACTATCCTGACTACGTTTTCACCTACGGCATGCTGTGGAATTTCAAAGAGACAGGTTTGTTCTACCAATCCGCTGACGAATCCATCGTCGGCACCGTAGAAATGCCAACAGGTCAAAAGCTGCACGCTGGCCCACCAAGTCCGCAATACCTTCCACAATACGTGCGCAACATCTTAAAAGACTTCTTCCGCGACCAAGCCGTGCTGCGCCCGCGCATCCTCGTAATGAGCACAGACCGCAAACACTACGACCTAGCATTCTCTCTAGAATCCCTAGGAAACCCACCAACCAAAGAACACCAAGGCATCGCCGAAGCCATCAGCTGGTTCCTGCCACCACACTATTCCGTAGTGCTAGTCTCAGAAATCGGCCTCCCACCATTCACCGATCTTTAAGGTGCCTGCTTCTTTTTTGGGTCTACGGTGCATCAAGACCAAAAGGTGCCAGGGGACTTTTGGTTGAAAATAAAAAAGCCTGCGTTTTTACCGCAGGCTTTTTTATTAACGAAAGAATTTAAAAAGCGATTAGTCCAATTCACCTGGCTTAGGCAATAGATCCATCAAGCATTCTCTCCAGTATTCTGGAGCTTCTTCGCTGTAATCAACAGCCACATAGAAACCTTTTTTACCTAGAAGCTGCGTGCGAGTGATCACACCAGAAATTTCCAAGTTCATTTCTTCAAGGTGCATGAAAACGCGGTCACCAATAAGAACATCCAAGGTCAAATTCTTGCGAAGAGCCGTTGGAATCAAATCGTCACGCTTAATCAACAACAGAAGTCCCGTTGAAGAAGCTTCTACGATCTCGCAATTTTTCGCGATCTTTGCGAAATCATCCAGTGATGTCAGATACGAAATGTGAATGGGAGAGACTTCTTTCCTTGGAGCCACTCTACGATTGTATTTTGCTGTTCCCATATTTACCTGCCTTCGAACGAGTACATTAACATCTGTAATAAACTCTTCGGCAGGACCAGACCAAAGTTAAGAGTAAAAAAGAAAAAAGCTGAACGTGTGTGTTGCGGAGTGAATAGTAACACCCCTGTTTTCAGAGGGAGAATTAAACTCACGAGCATTTATGAGTCGATATGTCTCAATCTGAGAATCAATATTTTGCCAGTCCCCTATAGAAATTTTCGAAAGGACCGAGGGCTGTTCATAGGGGCGAAGTGCTTTAAACGCAGCTTCTTTCGCGCACCACAAAGAAGAAAGACTGGGTGCGACCAGCATCTCTTCCTCTTTAGAAATGCGCGCCATTACAGGAGCCGTAACGCGCTCGCGGATTTCTACGTCGACACCGACGGAGGAAGGCGCAATCACAGCGACTCCAAGATCAGGGCAATGAGAGATAGAGGTATAAAGAGTGCGGCCGTTTAAGGCCTTCATAAGTTCACTGTTAATTAAGGGACGATTGTCAGGATTTTTACTTCCCCACTCAGTGTGCATAAGCACTTCAAGCTCAGAGCAGGGTAGGTGCTTTTTTAAGGACTCGATAACGCTTGCAGAAAGTGTCATGACTTCGAGTCCTTTTTAATAAATTAAACCGTAAATTCTTTCGGCCAAGAAACTTCTTTACCGCTAGTGATATCCATCATGCGATCCAAAGACGTCTTAGCTTTCAAACGCAACTCCTCATTCAGGTGAACCTGTGGTTTGAAGGTCTCAAGCGCGTACTTGATTTTCTCCATCGAGTTCATTTTCATGTAAGGGCAGTTGTTGCATGAACATCCAGAATCCAGAACCGGAGCCTGGATTAATTCAACGTCAGGACGCTTCTTCTGCATCTGATGGAAAATGCCAGTCTCTGTTGCAACGATAAATTTCTTCGCCGGATTTTTTTCAACTTCTTCAAGCAAGCGGGAAGTCGAACCAATCACCGAAGCATACTGCAGAACAGACTCATCACACTCAGGGTGCGCGATAACAACCGCATCTGGATGTTGAGCAATAAGCTCGACCAATCTTTTCGCATTGAAAAGAACATGCACTTCACAAGCGCCATTCCAGTATTCGAACTGACGATTCAATTTCTTAGACAACCAACGACCCAAGTGTTGATCAGGTCCAAAAAGAATTTTGCGATCTTGAGGAATCGACTCAACAATCTGCTGAGCATTTGAAGAAGTGATAATCACATCAGAAATAGATTTCACTTCAGCGGAAGAGTTGATGTAAGTAACCGCAATCCCATCCGGATGCTGACGACGCCAAGCCAAGTACTTATCGTAAGGAGCCCCCTTCACCAAAGAACAACTGGCTTCCATATCAGGAACCAAAACCGTCTTCGTAGGATTTAAAATCTTCACACTTTCAGCCATGAAAACAACACCAGCCAAAAGAATCACATCCTGCTGAACCTGCTGCCCCATCTTAGCCAAATAAAAACTATCACCAACATAGTCAGCCACATCCTGGATATCACCATCTTCATAATAGTGAGCCAAGATAACGGCATTCTTCTCTTTTTTTAAACGCTGAATATCAGCCACGATATCATAAGACATAAAAAAACCTCGGGCCCCAATTGTAACCCAATTGATCAACAACAGCCCTCATATACTGCCATCCAACCCTTTTGACCAGCCCAAACACACCGTAACCTGACAGGGAAAAGGCAAACCGATTTGGAGCCGTTCCAAAGCGAAATTAACTACCAAACGCGACAAATTTAAAACGATTGAGGCTTCTGGGAGGGAGGGGANNTCCCCTCCCTCCCAGAAGCCGGTCGATCGTTATAAAGTAGTTCCGCCCTTAAGGACGTTGATAATAGACTTAGAAACCGTCTTCAAAGACTCAAAAACGCCTTTTCCCTCAGATGCGCAGCCTTCGATTTCTGGCGCATTATAAGGATTCAAAGCACTTCGAAGTTCAGCCAAAGAGGCCACATTAGGAAGATCACGCTTGTTATATTGCATGATCAAAGGGATTTCGCGGATGTCGTAGCCTTGTTGTTCCAAGTTTCGCTCTAAATTGCGAAGAGATTCCAAGTTTTCGTCCATACGCTCGATTTGCGAGTCGGCGACGAAAATAACGCCATCCAAACCTTTTAGGATCAATTTACGAGAAGCATCGTACACCACTTGGCCAGGAACGGTGTAAAGATGAAAACGCGTCTTAAAGCCACGAATATCACCAACGTTCAAAGGCAAGAAGTCGAAGAACAGAGTGCGCTCAATGTCCGTATTCAATGCCACGAGCTTGGACTTTTGATCCTCCGCCGTTTTTTGATAAACCCACTGAATATTCGTCGTCTTACCGCCCAATGAAGGACCGTAATAGACCACCTTGCAGTGAATTTCTTTAGCATTGTAGTTAATAAAGGACATTACAGCTCCACTCTATTTTGCAGGGCACGACCCATAGTTCTATCATCTATGAAATCGATGTCGCTGCCAATAGGAACTCCATGGGCAATGCGAGAAAGTTTCAATCCTTTGCCCTGAAGGTGCTTAGCTAGGTACAAAATCGTCGTGTCGCCCTCAAGATCGGCATCCAATGCGAGGATGATTTCCTTGATGACGGGGCCTTGGCCACTCAAGCCCGCTTCGACACGTTCAACCAACTCTTTGATTTTCAAATCTTGAGGTCCGATACCTTCCAGCGGAGAAATCGCTCCATGCAAAACATGGTAGCGGCCACGGAAAGCACCGGAAGATTCGATACGAACAATGTCAGCAGGTTCTTCAACCACGCAGATAGATTCATCAGAGCGGTGAGGATCTTCGCAAAAACGGCAAAGATCCGTGTCCGTGTAGTTGAAGCAGCGAGGGCATTCATGAACTTCCGCTTTCACGCGCAAAAGCGCTTCGCTTAAACGCTCGGGGAAGTCATTATTGGTCTTTAGAATAAAATAAGCCAAGCGCTGAGCAGTCTTCGGCCCGATACCGGGAAGACGGCTCAATTCATGGACTAATTTTTCTAAAGCACCAATGTGTAGCATTAATTAAAACATTCCTGGGATATTCAAACCGCCAGTGATTTTTTCCATCTCTTTTGAAGATGTATCTTTCGCAGTTTTGATAGCTTCGTTAGTTGCAGACAAGATCATGTCTTGAAGCATTTCTACGTCGCCGGCTTTTAGAACTTCAGCATCGATAGTCAATGCAGTGATCATGTGGTCGCCGTTTACTTTTACTTTAACTGCGCCACCGCCAGAAGTTGCTTCGTATTCTTTTTTCGCAAGCTCTTCTTGGGCTTTTTTCATTTTCATTTGCATTTGATTGGCTTGCTTCATGAGCTGAGCCATTCCGCCTTGCATGCCTTTCATACTATCTCCCTGCGCCGTCGCGCTTCGTGTCTACGATGGATTTAATCTGCCCTTTGAAAACATCCTGGGCGGCTTTCACCATCGGATTTTCTGCGATCTTATTGCGAAGATCTTCTTCGGCCATTTGCTGCTTTTTCTGCTGCAAAGACGAAGCGGATTCTCCGGTTTGATCACGACCCATAATAACTTCAAAAGAATACCCAGCACCCCAGTACGAATCAATAAATCCTTGCAGTTTTTTACGCACCTGAGTGTCAGCCATTTGCTCTTTCAAGAACGTAAGCTTCGGAGGAACTCCCAAGGTTAAAAGCTTGCCCTCTTCCTTCGAGAAAAGCAGGTTTTCCACCTTCGCTGCAAACAGGGCATCATCCTGACGAATCAGATCGACAAAATCGACCCACTTATCTGCAGGTGTATTTCCCGCAGCCATTTTCTTAACAGGTTCTGCACTTTTCGTTACCGGGGTCGCAGGTTTCGTCGCCGCTTCCGCTTTCACGTGCGTCGTCTTAGCTTTCTCCAAAGCGGCTTTCATTGCATCGATGCCTTTTGGAACTTCAGCAACTTTTTGCGCTTCAGCTAAACGATCGTGACCTTTTGCAGGGGGAGTTACCGGCGGAGTGTAGGGCCTGGCCCCACCTGCGCTGTGAGAGGTGGGAACACCATTTTGCAACAGAGTCTTCAGGTCCACCAACTTCGGCGCAGACGCCATTCTTAACAAAGTAACTTCTAAAACAATTCTTGGATCCTGAGCGCGAGGAATATCATTGCCACCCTTTAACGCCATGTCGAAGAGCATGTGAATGTCTTCTTCAGAAAGTCGTTGCGACATTTCGTTCAAAGTTTGGATTTCTGACTCAGGCATTTCTAACATTTGCGCGGCTTGCGCTTGGGAGACTTTCACCAAAAGCAAGTTGCGGATTGTTTCCAGTAAGTCTTGAGAGAATAAATGCGGTTCAAATCCAGCAGCAGAAATTTTCTCTAACACACTTAAAATGGCTTGAGAGTTTCTGTCGATCAAAGCGTTCACAGCTTCAAACAACAATGTGCGATCGGTTAAACCTAAAATTTCCACCACATTAGCGCGAGTCAAAGGACCGTTAGCAAACGTGATCACTTGATCCAGCAAACTTTGTGAGTCACGCATGGAGCCATCACCCTGACGAGCAATCACCCACAGAGCTTCCTCTTCAGCCGAAACTCCATCTGCATCACAGATCATTTTCAATCTTTCTGTGATTTGACGAGTGCTGATTCTTCTAAAATCAAAGCGTTGGCAGCGAGACAAAATCGTTTGTGGGATTTTGTGAACTTCGGTTGTCGCCATGATGAAGATCACGTGTGAAGGCGGCTCTTCCAAAGTTTTTAGAAGGGCGTTGAAGGCACTTGTGGAAAGCATGTGCACTTCGTCGATGATGTAGATTTTGTATTTTCCACTGGAAGGCATGAAAGCCACAGTGTCGCGAAGTTCACGGATGGCATCGACACCGTTGTTCGAAGCTCCGTCGATTTCCATAACGTCAACGCTGGAACCGGAAGCGATTTCTTTACACGAATCACAGTTGTTACAAGGAACAAAACCCACGGCATTCGGGCAGCGTAAAGCTTTCGCTAAAATACGCGCGGAAGAAGTTTTTCCCGTACCGCGAGGACCTGTGAATAAAAGTGCGTGAGGCAGACGGCCATTTTTCAGAGCATTCGTCAGAGTTTGGGTAATATGGTTTTGCCCGACAACGTCAGTGAAAGATTGTGGACGCCATTTGCGTGCAATCACCTGATAAGACAAAACACACCCCTCAAGAAAACTTTCGCGAAAACAAAAGTGGCCGAGCACCCCATATCACATAGTCCCTCGAGTGCCGTTGCTTCCTTCCGGACCTAGCGGGGTTCGTCAAGGGTGCTATTGTATGGGACCCGGCCATGGGCAGGTGTAACTCACGGACGGGTTCATTACATTCGATAACTCGTTGTGCCATAGAGAGAAATTTGGGT